>JAFPUM010000010.1 GCA_017395425.1 Clostridia bacterium
CCTCCGAAATCCCCGGAAATCGGAGGTGATGCCCGATGGTGACATACGCAGAGCTGTTCACATTTGTGATGATGATCTGTGCGATCATTAACTTGGTCGTGGTACTCATCGACAGAAACAAAAAGAAATAACCGCCTAGCCTGGTAAACTTAGCGGTTATTTCTTTTTGATAAACCCTTAGTTTGTCGGAGCGTCGTCTATTGAGAACACTCTGTCTGTATGTTTATTATAGCACGGTTGCGGGCGTTTGTCAACGGGCGGGGGCAGGAAAATTATCTGTCGGCGAAGATCATGTAAATGGTATTGGGACCGCCGTGGGTAGCTGTGGTGCAGTTGGAGACGCTCTCGATGATTTCCTGGAATTTGCCGTACTGTTTCAGGCGCTTGTGCATATTGGCGATGAGTTCCCTGTTGTCGCTGGTGTAGCCGATGAGGACGCGCTTGTAGTCGGCGTACTTGTCGGCGAGGTCGAGGACATAGTCCATGTACTGATCCTGCACGCTTTTGACCGACCCGCGGAATTTCTTGGGCGAGGTGATAATACCCTTCTCGTCGATGTGCATCATGGGGTAGAGTTTCAGCAGGTTGGCGCCGAAGGCGACCAGCATGGAACAGCGTCCGCCCTTGGCGGCGTAATTCATGCCGCCGAGCAGGAAGTTGGTGCGCACGTGGGGAATCATTGCCCGGATTTCCTCGGCGATCTGTCCGGCAGGCATACCGCCGTCGCGCAGTTCGGCGGCGCGGATGGCCATAAGTGCCTGTGCGCCCGTGAGGGTGTAGGTGTCCACCGAGAAGACCGACGTGCCGTATGTTTTTTTGATTTCCTCTGCCGCGATGAGCGAATTGACGTAGGAGGAGCTGAACACCGAATTCATGGCGATATGTACGATGTCGCAGCCCTGTTGCGCGAATGGTTCAAAGAACTCATAAAAGTCGTGAGGGGAACACGCCGCAGTCTTTGGCACCTGATTGTGTTCCTCGAAGAATCGGAACAGATCGTCGGGCTGGCATTCATAAAAATCCAGATAGCTTTTGTCTCCCAGAGTGATGTGAAAGGGAATCATGCCGTCGATGTGGAATTTTTCAAGATTTTCGGGGCGAAGATCGCTCCCCGTGTCGGTGGTAATGATGACCTTGTCTGCCATGCGTAAGACCTTCCTTGCGTGAATTTGTTTGTGGATAGAATTATAGCAGATCGTTTGAAAAATTACAAGAACTTGTGGAAAAAACATTTTCGGCTATTGATGTTTCGGAAAAGATGTGATAGAATAGGAAAAAGAAAAGATCGCGGGAGGGCGTTTCGATGAAAACCGGACAGGAAGCCGTCAGGAAACAATGGAAACAAGCCGCCGCGCTCAATCTTTCGGCGCTGGCTGCCGCACTGGTCTATATGGCGATCATGGTGAGGACGGAGATTTTCTGCCCGATACGGCACCTGACAGGCATTCCCTGTGCGGGGTGCGGTATGTCGCGGGCGCTGGGCTGCCTGCTGCGGGGGAATTTCGCGGGTTCGCTGCGGTGCAATCCCGCGCTGCTGCCTTGCCTCATGGCGGCGTTCGTGCTGCTTAACCGGGAAACGGTGGTTCTGGCGCGATGGGACAGGCGGGTGAAGGACGCGGTGATCGCCGCGGGATTCGGTTTTACGCTGGGGGTCTATGTGGTAAGACTGCTGTTTTTTGAAATTCCTTAAAGGGAAAAAGGGAGGGTATCATTTCATGCTGGAAAGCAATTATGCCTATTCGGACGACAGGGGAAAGGCATCTGCGACGCCGGAGGAAAAGGAAAGAAAGGAAAAGCTGCGGCAGCAGAAGATCACGCTGGTGGATCGGTTTCTTGTACTCAACCAGAACGACCTGCCGGACAGCAAGATTCCGGTGCTGCGGCAGAGAATGCAGCACTGTTCGCTGCAAAAGCTGCAGGCGATGCAGAATATGACCATCCGGCGGAGTTACACGATGCAGTTCATTTCCATTATATTGGGCTGGTCAGGTATCGACCGTATGCTGATCGGCGATGTGGCGCTGGGGCTGGTGAAGCTGTTTACCTTAGGCGGCTGCGGTTTTCTCATGCTGTGGGACTGGGCGGTGATCGTGCGCCGGACGCGGTATTATAACTATCTTCAGGTCATGAGCGTGCTGGATTACAATGATTATGAGTCGTCAAACGGGTAGTCCACGAAGATTTGTGTATATTTGATAAAAACATGACAAAAATGCAATCAAATTTCTATCTGTAAATTTTTGAATAACACTTGCAGTGAGCAGTTGGCTTTGATATAATGATAGAGCGCGCTGTAAAGACGCGGCGCGCCGAAAATAGCAGCGACTGCACATGAGATATGCGATGAAGCGGGAGGTTGCGTCCCTTGTGAAAGACAGGCGGACGGTTTTTCCGTGGAGTATGTCCGATTTGAAACCGGGCGAAAAAGTGTGCGCGATGGATTTCCTGACGTCGGAGCGTCCCAATGTGTTCCGATGAGGGGGATACTGCGCGTCAAACGCTTACTGTGAGTTTTTCACTGACTTCATTGACCCGGAAAGCCGTTGATATCCCCCGGACAGAGACGGCTTCCCGGATTTTTCATGCCCGACGATGAAACACCCGGACGGGTTGTTGAAAAGGATTCAAAGGATGCAGCGGAAACTCATGGAAGCGGTTCGCCGCAAATACTTACAGGAGGCGATTTTTTATGGCAGTCAAGGAAAAAATCAGAATCAGAATCAAGAGTTACGATCACTCTCTCGCGGATCAGGCGGCACAGAAGATTGTGGACGCTGCCAAGCGTGAGGGCGCACAGGTGTCCGGTCCGGTTCCGCTCCCGACCGACAAGCAGATCGTGACGATTCTGCGTGCGGTTCACAAGTACAAGGACAGCCGTGAGCAGTTTGAGTACAGAACCCACAAGCGTCTCATCGATATCCTGAGACCTTCCAACAAGGTTGTGGAGGCTCTGAAAGGATTAGAGCTCCCTGCGGGCGTTGAGATCGAAATCAAGCTGTAAGAGCCTGAAACCGTTCCCAACCAACAGCAGTCGAGGTCAAGTTGCGGAGCGCAATACCCGCACCGCAACCAATAACCTATCCAGGAGGTAATCAATATGCAGAAAGGTATTATCGGCAAGAAGCTGGGCATGACGCAGATCTTTGACGAGAAGGGCAATGTCATCCCGGTCACTGTGATCGAGGCAGGTCCCTGCGTCATCGCACAGAAGAAGACAGTCGAAACCGACGGCTACAACGCCGTCCAGATGGGCTTCGGCGACATCAAGCTCAAGTTCAGAAAGGGCAAGAAGAGCGACAGAAGCGAAAAGTTCCAGGACAAACCCAGCAACATCACGCTGGCGCAGGCCGGTCACTTCGCCAAGAGCGACCTTGCTCCCAAGAAGTACCTCAGAGAGTTCCGCTTTGATTCCATCGACAGCCTGAATGTCGGCGACATCATCAAGGCTGCGGACGTTTTCGCCGCCGGCGAAAAGGTGGACGTGGTCGGCACCAGCAAGGGTAAAGGCTGGGCGGGCGTCATCAAGCGCTGGAACTTCGGCAGACTCAAGGAAAGCCACGGTACCGGTCCGGTTCACCGCCACGGCGGTTCCATCGGCGCCTGCTCCGATCCTTCGAGAGTGTTCAAGGGAAAGAAGATGTCCGGTCATCTCGGCAACGAGAGAGTGACCGTGCAGAACCTCACCGTTGTCAAGGTGGATGGGGAAAACAACCTGATCGCCATCAAGGGCGCTGTTCCCGGTCCCAAGGGCGGCATCGTACTCATCAGCGACAGCGTGAAAGCGTAAGGGAGGAGGAATACACTATGCCTAGCATCAACGTAGTCAACACGACGGGTCAGGAAGTCGGCACCATCGATCTTTCTGAAGCCGTATTCGGCATTGAGCCCAATGAAGCCGCCGTTCACGCGGTGGTGGTCAATTATCTCGCCAACCAGCGTCAGGGCACCCAGAGCACGCTGACCCGCGGCGAGGTCTCCGGCGGCGGCAAGAAGCCGTGGCGCCAGAAGGGCACCGGTCACGCCAGACAGGGTTCCACCCGTTCTCCCCAGTGGAGACACGGCGGTATCGCGCTCGGTCCCAAGCCCAGAAGCTATCGCTACACCCTCAACAAGAAGCTGCGCAGACTCGCGATGAAGTCGGCACTCTCCGCCAAGGTAGCGGAGGGCGATATGATCGTACTCGACGCTTTCACGATGGACGCGTACAAGACCAAGGAAGTCGCCGCGCTCCTGAACGCCATCGGCGCCGACCGCAAAGCGCTCCTGGTCATGCCCGAGAAGAATGACAAGGTCATCGCCAGCGCAAGAAACATTCCCGGCGTCAAGACCGCACTTGTGGGTACGCTCAACGTCTACGACATCGTGAACGCCGACAAGTTCGTGGTGGTCAAGGACGCCGTGGCACAGATCGAGGAGGTATACTGCTGATGAATCCGAAGGAAATTATCATCCGCCCGGTCATCACCGAAAGATCGATGAAGGGTCTGTCGGTGGAAGAAGGCGTGGCTGTCAAGTACACCTTTGAAGTGGCTAAGAAAGCCAACAAGATCGAGATTGCCAAAGCCGTGGAAGCCTGCTTCCCGGACGTCAAGGTCATCAAGGTCAACACCATGCACGTCAGAGGCCGTCATCGCCGTCAGGGCAGATTTGAGGGCACGACTCCCGCGTGGAAGAAAGCCATCGTCACCGTTTCGCCCGACTCCAAGCCCATCGAGTTCTTCGAGGGTCTCATCTAACCGGACGGGAGAAACCACACGCAGGCAATGTATGGAGGACCGATGGCTCCTCCGCTAAGCCTTCATTTCAATGAGGAGAGTGAGTTAAATTGGCTATCAAGACATATAAACCGACTACCAACGGCCGCCGCAATATGTCTGTGACCGATTATTCTTCGCAGCTCGACAAGGTTGCTCCCGAGAGAAGCCTTCTCGCCCCGCTCAAGAAGAATTCCGGCCGCAACAGCTACGGCAGAATCACCGTCCGTCACAGAGGCGGCGGACTTCGCAGAAAGTACAGAATCATCGACTTCAAGCGTCAGAAGGCAGATATGCCCGCGACCGTGCAGTCCATTGAATACGATCCCAACCGTTCGGCGTTCATCGCGCTCATCGAGTATGAGGACGGCACCAAGTCCTACATTACCGCCCCCCACGGTCTCAAGAAGGGCGACGTAGTAGTGAGCGGTGCTTCCGCCGACATCAAGCCGGGCAACGCGCTCCCGCTGTCCGCGATTCCGACCGGTACTTTCGTGCACAACATCGAGCTCTATCCCGGCCGCGGCGCACAGCTCGCCAGAGCCGCCGGCATCCAGGCGCAGCTCATGGCAAAGGAAAACGGCTACGCGCTGCTCCGTCTGCCCTCCGGCGAACTGAGAAACGTCTCCGCCGACTGCATGGCGACCGTCGGTCAGGTGTCCAACATCGACCATGAGAACGTCAAGATCGGTAAAGCCGGCCGCAAGCGCCTGATGGGCTGGAGACCCACCGTCAGAGGTTCCGTCATGAACCCGAACGACCACCCGCACGGCGGCGGTGAAGGCAAGAGCCCGGTCGGACGTCCCGGTCCCTGCACCCCGTGGGGCAAGCCCGCGCTGGGTTACAAGACCAGACCCACCAAGAAGGCTTCCGACAAGATGATCGTAAGACGCAGAAACGGCAAGTAATCGCCTGAAAGGAGACTAATTAACAAATGGGAAGAAGCGTTAAAAAGGGTCCTTTCGTGCAGCCGGTGCTGCTCAAAAGAATCCGTGAAATGAACGAAAAGAACGAGAAGACCGTCCTCAAGACGTGGAGCCGTTCTTCGACTATTTTCCCCGATTTCGTGGGACACACCATCGCCGTCCATAACGGCAATAAACACGTTCCGGTATTCGTCACCGAAGAAATGGTCGGTCACAAGCTCGGCGAGTTTGTCCCCACCAGAACCTTCAAGGGTCATGCCGGCAGCAAGACCAGCAAGAAGTAAGCAGCTGAAAGGAGTGTACTGAAATGGAAGCAAGAGCAGAGCTTAGATACGCTCGCATTTCTCCCACCAAGGTTCAGATCGTGCTTGACCTGATCAGAAACAAGCCTGTCAAGGAAGCACAGGCGATTCTGAAGCATACGCCCAGAGCTGCTTGTGAATATCTGGAAAAGCTTCTCAAGTCGGCAGTCGCGAATGCAACCAACAATTTTGATATGGACGAGGATAAGCTGTATGTCTCGGAGTGCTTTGCCACCTCCGGTCCCATCCTCAAGCGTATGCGCCCCAGAGCACAGGGCAGAGCATACCGCATCGACAAGAAGACCTCTCACGTTACCATCGTGGTAGCGGAGATGGAAGACTGAGCAAGGAGGTAAGCACAATATGGGTCAGAAAATTCATCCTCACGGTCTGAGAGTGGGCGTGATCAAGGATTGGGATTCCCGCTGGTATGTGGGCAAGAAGGACTTTGCCGACACGCTCGTCGAGGACTACAACCTCCGCAAAATGCTCAAGGAGCAGCTCAAGGCCGCCGGTGTTCCCAAGATTGAAATCGAGCGCGTATCCGGCAGGGTTCGCATTCATATCCACTGCGCCAAGCCCGGCATCGTCATCGGACAGAAGGGCGCGGAAATCGAGAAGCTGCGTCTCCAGTGCGAAAAGAAGATCGGCAAGCCGGTTTCCATCAACATCGTCGAGGTGCAGCATCCCGATGCCGACGCGACTCTCGTCGCCGAGAGCATCGCGCAGCAGCTCGAGAAGCGCGTGAGCTTCCGCCGTGCCATGAAGATGGCGATCAGCAGAGCGATGGAAGAAGGCGTCAAGGGCATCAAGATCATGCTGTCCGGTCGTGTAGGCGGCGCCGAAATCGCCAGAACCGAGATGTACAAGGAAGGCACCACCCCGCTCCAGACCATCCGTGCCGACATCGACTACGGTCTGGCAGAAGCACACACCACCTACGGTATCGTGGGCGTCAAGGTGTGGATTTACAACGGCGAAGTCCTCAAGGATAAGGACGGCACCTTCAAGCGTCCCGAACTGCCCGCCAGAAAGAAATTCGGCGACAGAGACAAAAAGCCGAGAAAGAGATATAACGACGGTGACAAGAGATCTGCCCGCAAGGAAGGAGGAAATAGATAATGCTGCTTCCTAAGAGAGTAAAATACCGCAGAGTTCAGAGAGGTCGTCTCAAGGGCACTGCGCAGAGAGGCAACTTTGTTTCCCACGGCGAGTACGGACTCCAGTCCCTCGAACCCGCGTGGATCACATCCAATCAGATTGAAGCCGCCCGTATTGCCATGACCCGTTACATCAAGAGAGGCGGTCAGGTCTGGATCAAGATTTTCCCCGATAAGCCCATCACCGAAAAGCCCGCCGAGACCCGAATGGGTTCCGGTAAAGGCTCGCCCGAATACTGGGTAGCGGTTGTCAAGCCGGGCAGAGTGATGTTTGAAATCGCCGGCGTCAGCGAGGACATCGCGCGCGAGGCACTCCGCCTTGCCGCCAACAAGCTCCCCGTGCGCTGCAAGTTTGTCAAGAAGGAAGAAGGCGGTGAGCAATAATGAAGATTGCGGAAGTAAGAGATATGTCGGTCACAGATCTGAATAAAAAGCTCACCGAACTTACCGATGAGCTGTTCAACCTGCGTTTCCAGCACGCAGTCAACCAGTTGGAAGATCCCATGCGCCTCAAGGTCGTGAAGAAGGACATCGCAAGAATCAAGACCGTGCTCCGCGAGATTGAACTCGCCGGAGAGAACGCGTAAGGAAAGGGAGGAAACGACTGTGAGCGAGAGAAATCTGAGAAAAACCAGAGTGGGCAGAGTGGTCAGCGACAAGATGGATAAGACCATCGTGGTTGCGGTAGAGGACTCCATTCCCCACCCGCTTTACAAGAAGATAGTCAAGCGCACCGTGAAGTTCAAGGCTCATGACGAGGAGAACGCGTGCGGCGTCGGCGATCGTGTTCGCATTATGGAGACCCGTCCTCTCTCGAAGGACAAGAGATGGAGACTGGTTGAAATCATCGAAAAGGCGAAGTAATTTCAGCCTTATCAAAGGAGGAAAAGCACTGTGATTCAGCAGCAGACTCTTCTGAAGGTGGCCGACAATACGGGTGCGAAGGAACTCATGTGCATCCGCGTGCTGGGCGGCACCGGCAGAAAATTCGGTAATATAGGCGACGTCATCGTGTGCTCTGTCAAAAAAGCAGCACCCGGCGGCGTGGTAAAGAAGGGCGATGTGGTCAAGGCTGTCATCGTCCGTTCCAAGACCGGCGTGCGTCGTGCGGACGGAACCTACATCCGCTTCGACGAGAACGCGGCAGTCATCATCAGGGACGACAAGAATCCCAGAGGCACCCGTATCTTCGGGCCCATCGCGAGAGAGCTTCGCGATCATGAATACCTCAAGATTCTCAGCCTCGCTCCCGAAGTACTGTAAGGAGGGTTGACAGATATGGCAAACAAGCTTCACGTCAGAGAAGGCGACACCGTCATGGTTATCAGCGGTGACGACAAGGGCGAGACCGGCAAGGTGCTGGAAGTCAGCCCCAGAGAAGGCAAAATCATCGTGGAAGGCCTCAACAAGGTCAAGAAGCACGTCAAGCCCCGCAGAGCGGGCGATAGAGGCGGCATCGTCGAAGCCGAGGCTCCGATGTACGCCTGCAAGGTGCAGCTTTACTGCTCCGCCTGCAAGAAGGCTGTCCGCGCCGGCCACAAGTTCGTCGAGGACGGCGACAAGGTCCGCAAGGTGCGCGTATGCGCCAAGTGCGGCAAGACGCTGTAAAGCAGGCAAGGGAGGTTTAAGTAAAACATGGCCAGAATGAAAGATTTCTACAAGAGCGAGGTTGCCCCTGCGCTCATGGAAAAGTTCGGATACAAGAGCGTCATGCAGATTCCGAAGCTCGACAAGATCGTCATCAACGTCGGCTGCGGCGAAGCCAAGGACAACTCCAAGGTCGTGGACGCCATCGTGAAGGACATCTCGTCCATCACCGGTCAGCGTCCCACCGTGTGCCACGCGCGCAAGTCGGTCGCGAACTTCAAACTCAGAGAAGGCGTGCCGATCGGCGTGAAGGTCACGCTCCGCGGCGACAGAATGTATGAATTCCTCGACAGACTCTTCAACGTAGCGCTTCCCCGCGTCAGAGACTTCCGCGGCATCAACGCCAATGCGTTCGACGGCAGAGGCAACTACAACATGGGTCTGAAAGAGCAGCTCATCTTCCCCGAGATCGAGTTCGACAAGATCGACAAGGTCAGAGGCATGGATATCTGCTTCGTCACCACCGCGGCAACCGATGAAGAAGGCAGAGAGCTGCTCAGGCTGATGGGCGCTCCCTTCGCGAAATAAGGAGGTATTACTGTGGCAAAGACAGCAATGAAGATCAAGCAGCAGCGGCCTGCGAAGTTCTCCACCAGAGCGTACAATCGCTGCAAGATTTGCGGACGGCCGCATGCTTATCTCCGCAAGTACGGCGTGTGCCGTATCTGCTTCAGAGAGCTTGCACACCAGGGACAGATTCCCGGCGTGAAAAAGGCAAGCTGGTAACGCCGGATTGGAGGTAAATTAAATGCAGATTACTGATACCATCGCAGACCTGCTCACGAGAATTCGCAACGCCAGCTCGGCAAAGCATGAAACCGTCGATGTGCCCGCTTCCAACATGAAGAAGGCAATCGTGCAGATTCTCGTGGATGAGGGCTACGTCAAGAGCTATACCGTTCTCGACGACAAGAGCAACACGCAGGGTACCATCCGCATCGTGCTCAAGTACGGTGCCGGCAAGAAGCCCGCGATCACCGGTCTGAAGAGAGTTTCCAGACCCGGTCTGAGAGTATATACAAACGTTGAGGAAATGCCCCGTGTCCTGAAGGGTCTCGGCATTGCCATCCTGTCCACCTCCAAGGGTGTCATGACGGACAAGAAGGCAAGAGTCGAGAATGTCGGCGGCGAAGTCCTCGCCTATATTTGGTAAGGAGGTGGCCAGCAGATGTCACGAATCGGCAGAAAGCCTATCGCAATACCCGCCGGCGTAGAAGTGAAGATCGACGGCCAGACAGTTACGGTCAAGGGACCCAAGGGCACCCTGACCAAGAGCTTCCACCCCAACATGAGCATCAAGGTGGAGGGCGCGGAGATCAAGGTAGAGCGTCCCAACGACGAGCAGCTCAACCGCTCGCTCCACGGTCTGACCCGCACCCTGGTTGCCAACATGGTGGAAGGTGTGAGCAACGGCTTCAAGAAGGAGCTGGACGTCATCGGCGTCGGTTACAGGGTTCAGAAGCAGGGCAAGGAGCTTGTGATGAACCTCGGTTATTCGCATAAGGTCATCATGCCTGAAGTACCCGGCATCACGATTGAATGCCCGACGCAGAACAAGATTGTGATTTCCGGTCCGGATAAGCAGCAGGTCGGTCAGTTTGCCGCCGAAGTCAGAGAGAAGCGTCCGCCTGAGCCGTACAAGGGCAAGGGCATCCGTTACACCGGTGAGTATGTCCGCAAGAAGGAAGGCAAGACCGGTAAAGGCAAGAAGAAGTAAGTAAAGGAGTGAAAGTGATATGGTAAAAAAGGTTGATACCAACAAGGCAAGAATCCGCCGTCACCAGAGAGTGCGCGGCAAAATCTCGGGTACAGCTGAATGCCCCCGTCTCAATGTATTTCGCTCCGCTGCCAACATCTATGCTCAGCTCATCGATGACACCAAGGGCGTAACGCTCGCAGCTGCCTCCACGCTCGACAAGGATTTTGAGGGCAACGGCGGCAACAAGGAAGCAGCCCGCAAGGTCGGCAACAAGATTGCTAAAATCGCGCTCGAAAAGGGCATCGAAGAGGTTGTCTTCGACAGAGGCGGATACATTTACCACGGCCGCGTGCAGGAGCTGGCCGAAGGCGCCCGTGAGGGTGGACTCAAGTTCTAAGTAAGGAGGAGGAACTACTTTGGCAAGAATTGACGCATCCAAGATGGAGCTGAAAGAAAATGTTGTCGCCATCAACCGCGTATCCAAGACGGTTAAGGGCGGACGCATCATGAAGTTCGCGGCACTCGTAGTCGTCGGCGACGGCGAAGGCATCATCGGCTTCGGCATCGGCAAGGCGGGCGAAGTTCCGGACGCTATCCGCAAGGGTATTGAGAACGCCAAGAAGAACCTCATCAAGGTCTCTCTCAAGGGTTCTACCATTCCCCATGAAGTCATCGGCAAATTCGGCGCGGGCGAGGTGCTGCTCAAGCCTGCGGCACCCGGTACCGGCGTTATCGCCGGCGGTCCTGTCCGTGCGGTGCTCGACGCGGTGGGCGTGAAGGACATCCGCACCAAGGCGCTGCGCTCCAACAACCCCTACAACGTGGTGAGAGCCACGGTGGCGGGTCTGGCAAGTCTCCGCACCGCGGAAGAGGTCGCTGTCGTCAGAGGCAAGACCGTCAAAGAAATCGTAGGTTAATCGGAGGTAGTGCATCATGGCTTATAAAATCACACTTGTCAAGAGCCTCATCGGCTCCAAGAAGGACCAGATCGCGACAGCCGAATCCCTCGGTCTCAAAAAGCCGGGCGACGTAACCGTGCAGCCCGACAACGCCCAGACAAAGGGCAAGATCAACAAGATTATCCACCTCGTCGAGGTAACGGAAGCATAACGCAAGGAGGTGCAGTGACAATGAAACTGAGCAATCTTTCTCCCGCCGAAGGTTCGGTGCGCGACGTCAAGCGCATCGGCAGAGGCCACGGCTCCGGCAACGGCAAAACCGCCGGCAAGGGTCACAAGGGTCAGAAAGCCAGAGCCGGCCGCGGTATGCGTCCGGGCTTTGAAGGCGGTCAGATGACGCTTCAGAGAAGAATCCCCAAGAGAGGCTTCAACAACCTCTTTGCCACCGAGTATGCCGAAGTCAACGTCGGCAGGCTCAACGTGTTTGAGGACGGCGCCGTGGTAGATGCCAGCGCGCTCATCGCGGAAGGCATCATCAAGAAGGAGCTTGACGGCGTGAAGATCCTTGGCAACGGCGAACTCGCCAAGAATCTTACTGTCAAGGCGGCAGCATTCTCCAAGTCGGCAGCCGAGAAGATCGAGGCGGCAGGAGGAAAGGCCGAGGTGATGTAAAAGTGAAGTTGATCCAGACCATCAGAAACGCTTTTGCAATCCCTGATCTGCGCAAGAAACTTCTCTTTACGATCTTCATCGTCGTGCTGTTCCGCATCGGCACCGCGATTCCGGTGCCGTTTATCGACGCGGAAGCGCTGAAACAAATGATGTCCGGCATGACCGAAGAAAGCGGCAACGCCGGCAACCTGCTGAGCTATCTCAACATCCTGTCGGGTCGCGCGTTTGAAAACGCCACGATCTTCGCGATGGGCATCGGACCCTACATCACGGCGCAGATTATCATCCAGCTGCTGACCGTGGCGCTTCCTCCGCTGGAGCGTCTTTCCAAGGAGGGACCCGAGGGCCGCAAGAAACTCAACAACATCAGCCGTTTCACCACCATCGGACTGGGCGTGTTCCAGGGCACGATGTATTATCTCATGCTCAAGAGCTACGGCGTCGTCAACCAGTACGACAGCAAGTTCCAGAATATTTATGTCACCGTGTTTGTGGTCACCTGCTTCTGCGCCGGCACCGCGCTGGTCATGTGGCTGGGTGAACAGATCAACAAGAAGGGCATCGGCAACGGTATTTCGATTCTTCTCTTCACGGGTATCGTATCCAGCGGTCCGAAGGTGCTGAGCACCTTCATCGCGTGGTGGCAGCTCGCCAAGGAAGGCAGCAAGCAGTTCTACTTCCTGATTCCGGGCATGTGCATCGCGTTCCTCGCGGTCGTATGGTTCATCGTCTTCATGCAGGAGTCCGAGAGGCGTGTACCGGTGCAGTATGCCAAGCAGATCAGAGGACGCAAAATGATGGGCGGACAGAAGTCCTATATTCCCGTCAAGGTGAATATGTCGGGCGTTATGCCGATCATCTTCTCTTCCTCGATCATCTCGATTCCCGCGACGGTCAAATGGCTGGTGTATCGCGGCAAGACGGCGGACACCATCGCTTATAAAATCTGGAGCATTTTCGATACCAATTCGCTCCTGTACGCACTGATCTATTTCATGCTGATTATTGCGTTCGCCTATTTCTATGTGGCGATCCAGTACAATCCGGTGGAAATAGCCAATAATCTTCACAAGAACAACGGAGCCATTCCGGGAATCCGTCCCGGCAAGAACACCATTGCCTATCTCACCAAGATCATCAACCGCATCACCCTGCTGGGCGCGCTCTTCCTGAGCGTCATCGCGGTCGTGCCGATCATCATCAGCTCGGTGACCCACGTCAGCATCAGCTTCGGCGGCACCTCGGTACTGATTCTGGTGGGCGTGGCGCTGGAAATGGTCAATCAGATCGAGAGCCAGATGCTCATGCGTCACTACAAGGGTTTCCTTGACTAAGAGGCGCTATCCATGATAAGACAGCCGTGAGCCTATTGCCGCGGCGCATTCGGATAAGGGAGGATTTCACCATGAAGATTATTCTTTTGGGCGCACCGGGCGCCGGCAAGGGTACACAGGCGGAGAAGATTTCCGATACCCTTGGCATCCCGCAGATTTCTACGGGCAACATTATCAGAGAAGCGCTGAAAAGCGGCTCTGAGGTGGGACTTCAGGCAAAGTCGTATATCGAGAGCGGCAAGCTGGTTCCCGATGAAGTCGTCATCGACATCATCAAGGATCGCATCGCCAAGGAAGACTGTGCCAACGGCTTCATTCTCGACGGCTTCCCGAGAACCATCGCTCAGGCCGAGGCACTGGACAAAATGGGCATCATCATCGACAAGGTGCTTGACATCGACGTTCCCGATGCAGTGATTGCCTCCCGTCTGTCCGGTCGCCGTGTCTGCGAATCCTGTGGCAGCTCCTACCACCTCGAGTTCAAGAAGCCCGCGGTGGACGGCGTCTGCGACAAGTGCGGCGGCACCCTGATCCAGCGCAAGGATGACCACCCCGCGACGGTTGCCGACCGGCTCAAGGTCTATCACGAGCAGACCGAGCCCCTCAAGGAATACTACAAGAAGACCGGCAAGCTCTACACCGTAGAGGGTCAGGATTCCGTTGAGGATACAACCATCCGCACACTCCGCGCCATCGCCGAGTAATCGTTCCGCATGATTACGCTGAAGACGAGCAGAGAAATCCTGCTCATGCGAGAGGCGGGAAGAATCACGGGCAACGCCCTGCGTGAAGCGGGCCGGGCACTCGAACCCGGCATAACCACCAGGGAACTCGACACCGTGATTCGCCGTTATATCGAGGCTCAGGGGGCAAAGCCCTCTTTCCTCGGTTTATACGGCTTCAAAGGAAGCGCGTGCATCTCAATCAATCATCAGGTCATCCACGGCATACCCAGTAAGGACGTGGTGATCCGCAGCGGCGACATCGTGAGTGTCGATGTCGGCGCCTGCAAGGACGGATACCACGGCGATTCGGCGTATACGTTTGCCTGCGGCGATATCACGCCCGCGGCGCAGCGGCTGCTCGATACCACCCGCGAGAGCCTGTACTTAGGCATCAAACAGGCGGTCAAGGGCAACCGGATCGGTGACATCGGTCACGCCATTCAGCAGTATGTCGAGGCTCGCGGTTACTCGGTGGTGAGGGAATACACCGGCCACGGAGTAGGCGCAAGTGTTCACGAAGATCCCAGCGTACCCAATTTCGGAACTCCTCACAGGGGCTACCGTCTCACGCCCGGCATGGTCATCGCCATCGAGCCGATGATCAACGCGGGCACAGCCGGCATTCGTCAGCTCGGCGACGGCTGGACCGTCGTCACGGCGGACGGCGAGCTTTCGGCTCATTTTGAGCATACCGTCGCCGTCACAGCGGACGGTCCCGTGATACTCACGATGCCCGACCCGCTGTGAGAAAGGAACGGCGTACCGTTCCTGCGTGTCGGCGCGTCGGCGCGATCAGGAGGATCCCCAATCAACCCAAGATGATCATGAGGAGGTTTTTCTTATGGCAAAGGAAGACGTCATTGAAATTGACGGTATCGTGAAGGAAGCGCTTCCCAACGCAACCTTTCGAGTGGAGCTGCCCAACGGTCATGAAGTGCTGGCGCACATTTCGGGCAAGCTCAGAATGAACTATATCAAGATTTTGCCGGGTGACAGCGTCAAGATGGAAATGTCTCCTTACGACCTGACCAAGGCAAGAATTACATGGCGCTCCAAGTAACCCGCGGGGTGAAAGGGGCTTCGATAACAAGGGAGGCAATTACAAATGAAAGTCAGACCTTCTGTAAAGAAAATTTGTGAAAAGTGCAAGATCATCAAGCGCAAAGGGCGCGTGATGGTGATCTGCGAAAATCCCAAGCATAAGCAGCGTCAGGGCTAATCCCCTGTAACATTTGGAGGTGTCTAACGAATGGCTCGTATAGCCGGTGTAGATCTGCCCAGAGATAAAAGGGTAGAAATCGGTCTTACCTATGTTTACGGTATCGGCCGCAGCAAGGCCAGCGAGATTCTCGCTGCCACGGGGATCAATCCCGACACAAGAGTTCGCAATCTGACGGAAGAAGAAGAGAAGAAGCTCCGTGATTATATCGACCACAATCTGATTGTGGAAGGCGACCTTCGCCGCAACGTCTCGCTCAACATCAAGAGACTCATTGACATTCAGTGCTACCGCGGCATCCGCCATCGCAAGGGTCTGCCGGTCAGAGGTCAGAGAACCAAGACCAACGCCCGCACGCGCAAGGGTCCCAAGAAGACCATCGCCAATAAGAAGAAGTAAGTAGGAGGGGAAAGCAATTATGGCAAAAGTCACAGCCAAGAAGGGCGCCGCAACTCGCAGACGCCGTGAACGTAAGAACATCGAAAGCGGAGCGGTGCATATCCAGTCTACTTTCAACAACACCATTGTCACCATTACCGACACGCAGGGCAATGTGATTTCTTGGGCGAGCGCCGGTGAGCTGGGCTTCCGCGGTTCCAAGAAGTCCACTCCTTTCGCCGCGCAGTCGGCAGCCGAAACCGCTGCCAATGCAGCCAAGGAGCATGGCCTCAAGAGAGTCGAGGTTTACGTCAAGGGTCCCGGACAGGGACGTGAGGCGGCGATCAGAGCGCTTCAGGCAGCCGACCTTCAGGTAACGATGATCAAGGACGTGACTCCCATTCCGCACAACGGATGCCGTCCGCCCAAGCGCCGGAGAGTCTGATTCACGATATTATCGATCAAAGGAGGTACTATAACCCATGGCAGTCAACAGAGACCCGATTTTGAAGAAGTGCAGATCCCTCGATCTGGATCCCGCCTATCTGGGTATTTATAAGAATTCCAACAGAAAGCCCAAGCGCACCAGAGGCAAGAAGAGTGAATACGGCCTGCAGCTCCGCGAGAAGCAGAAGGCAAAGTTCATCTACGGTGTGCTGGAGAAGCAGTTCCGCTCCTACTATGAGAAGGCCGACAGAAAGCAGGGCATGACCGGTACCAATCTGATGGTGCTGCTCGAGAGCCGTCTGGACAGCGTGATCTTCCGTCTGGGTTTTGCCCGCACGAGAAGAGAGTCCCGCCAGGTGGTCACGCACGGTCATGTGCTGGTCAACGGCAAGCGCGTGAACATTCCCTCCTATCAGGTGAAGGTGGGCGATGTGATCGAAGTAACCGAGAAGACCAAGGAGTCCGCGATGTTCAATGCGGTGCTCGAAGCAACCGCGGGTCGTGTGGTTTCCAAGTGGCTTGACCTTAACAAGCAGACCGGCAAGGCGACGGTTGTCGCCGTCCCTGAGAGAGAAGACATCGACGTTCCCGTTGACGAGATCCTTATCGTTGAGTATTACTCCAAGTAATTGGGTGTTTTGTCAATGGCATTGTGCTTAATGATAAGGCGCGCATCTATTGTATGCTTGATAAGGAGGGGTTTTGCATGATGGAGATTGAGAAGCCCAGAATCGAGACAGAGGAATTGGCGGAAGACGGTACTTACGGCAGATTTGTCGTGGTGCCGCTCGAAAACGGCTACGGCACCACGCTGGGCAATTCGCTCAGACGGGTGCTGCTGTCCTCGCTTCCCGGCGTCGCTGTCAACTCGGTAAAGATCGACGGTGTGATGCACGAATTTTCGACCATCCCCGGCGTGAAGGAAGACGTGGCGGAGATTATCCTCAATCTGAAAGGTCTGACCGCCCGGATCCACGGAGAAGGCGCGAAGACCGTACAGATTGACGCTGCCTGTGCCGAGGGAGAAGGCGAGCTGAAAGTCACCGCCGAATCGATCAGATGCGATAGCGAAGTCGAAATTCTGAACACCGATATGCACATTGCCACGCTGGCCGAAGGCGCCTCGCTCCATATGGAAGTGGTGCTTGACAGCGGCCGCGGGTATGTTTCCGCGCAGAAGAACAAGCAGATCATGCAGCAGAAGCAGCAGAATGTGATCGGTGTGCTGGCAGTCGATTCTATCTATACGCCAGTCGTAAAGGTGAATTACCGGGTGGATGACTACCGCGTCGGGAATGTTACCAATTACGACAAACTGACGCTGGAAGTTTGGACAAACGGCGTAATCAACGCACAGGAAGCTGTGTCGTTGGGCGCCAAGGTGCTGACCGAGCATCTCAATCTGTTTGTCAACCTTTCCGAGAGCGTGTCTTCGCAGGAAATCATGGTTGAGACGAGCAACACCGGCAGTGAGAAGGTGCTTCAGATGACCATCGAAGAGCTGGATCTGAGCGTTCGCTCCTTCAACTGTCTCAAGCGTGCAGGAATCAACACGGTGGAGGACCTCATCAACAAGACCGAAGAGGACATGATGCGGGTCCGCAACCTCGGCAGAAAGAGCCTGGAGGAAGTCGTAGAAAAACTCGAATCTCTCGGCTACAAGCTGCGCAGGGAAGAGGAGTAAACCGGCAGTCCTGCCGGACGCTCCCTTTTTCCGGACGCGGATTTATGATATATACAGAGTAAAGGAGTGAGATCCATGCCCGGTACTAGAAAGCTCGGAAGAACTTCCGATCACAGACTGGCGATGCTCAGAGCAATGGTAACTTTCCTTTTTGAAAACGGCAAGATCGAAACGACCGTTACACGCGCAAAGGAAGTACAGCCTCTGGCTGAAAAGATGATCACAATGGCAAAGGAAAATACCCTTGCCAATAAGAGAAACGCGATGGCATTCATCACCAAAGAGAGCGTCACCAAGAAGCTCTTTGACGAAATCGCCCCCGCCTATGAAGGCGTAAACGGCGGTTATACCCGCATCATCAAGACAGGTCCCCGCAGAGGCGACGCTGCCGAGATGTGCATCATCGAACTCGTGACCAAAGAAGAGAAAAAGGAAAGCAAGTAATCGGCGCTTTCCCGCGTGAAGACTGTCCGGAGGGAGCCATAGCAGCCGTGGTAAGCATCCGCGCCGAGCTGGCTCTTCCGCAGCGGCAGTCATTTGATTCACAAACCAACGTCGGCAGATCCGTGCCAAGCACGCGCGGAACTGCCGGCGTTTTTGGGTTGACAGCGCCCGAAAAATCTGTTATCATGATGATAACCCTATTATGTTGGAGGTATGATGTATGGCGGATAAACGAACGGTGGTCCATCTGACGATACCGCAGGATCCGGCTGCGGTGCAGAAGATGCATGAGGAGATTGTCAAGCTGCTGACTTCGGAGCGGTATGATCAGCGGATGTATGACAAACAGAAGGTGCAGGAAGTGGTCTGGAACGACGGCGACGGCTTTGTCGAACCGGCGCGCTATATCAAGCTGGATTACCAGCCGGGGGAGCTGATTGTGTCGGCGTGGATCTGCACGGGCATGATTTTCCCCAAGGAACATTCGCTGGAAGGCTTCTACGGCATTGTTCCCAAGCGCCGCACGCAGGCGACGGTGAACGCGATTGCCGATCTGGTGCAGTCCTTCACGCAGGGCGCGGCGCAGCAGCAATCATAACGCGATAAAAGAAAGTGAGTGTGGCGCTTATGCAGGAAATCTGGCAGGCGATTGTGAAATTTTTTAATCATATATGGACGAATCTGATTGACTGGGAAAATCTGTGGAAATGGTTCGTGGGCTTTCTGCCCAAATTCATCGGCGCGCTGCTGATCTTTATCATCGGCTGGTGGCTGTCGGGCGTCATTGCCAATATTCTCACCAAGGGCATGGCAAAGGCGAAGGTGGATCAGGGCATCCGCACGTTCCTCAACTCCTGTATCAAGGTGATTATTAAAATCATCGTTCTGATTTCGGCGCTGTCCACGCTGGGGATGAACGTGACCACGCTGGTGGCGGCACTCGGTACGGCAGGTGTGGCAGTCGGTCTGGCGCTGAAGGACAGCCTGTCCAATTTTGCCAGCGGCGTACTGATTCTTTTCAACCGGATTTTCAAGGTCGGAGACTTCATTGAGATTGACGGCGAAAAGGGCACCGTGCGGCGCATTGAACTCATGTTTACCACATTGGCGACGGCGGACAACAAGCGCATCGTGATTCCCAATTCGGTGCTGACGCGGGATATGGTGGTCAATTACACTGCCAAGGATATCCGCCGTCAGGATATGAGCGTGGGCGTGGCATACGGTTCGGACATTCTGGCGGTCAAGAAGGCGATTCTGGCGGCGCTGCATGAAAGCAAAATGGTGAGCTGGGACAAAGAACCTACTATCGGCATTTCATCCTTTGACGACAGCGCTATTACGTTTGACATCAAGGTGTGGGTTTTTACCAAGACCTTCAACGAATCGCGTTACGAGATCAACGAGAATATTCTCAGTGAGCTGACCAAGGCAGGCATTGAGATTCCGTTCAACCAGCTCGACGTGCATATGGTGGGCTGATATACACAGGGTAAGCGATAGCAGGAGAGAAGAGAATGAACGAAACCAAGACCCCAAGCGGCGGCAGCAAAGCGGCGGAACTGCGGGAGCGGCGTCAGGCGGCGAAGCAGTCCGCCGTGGAAGTGGAAATCGTGGAAGAGAAGAAGCGCTTCCCGCTGCACTTGCAGCCGTGGCGGGAGATATCATGGCTGCGGCGTATATTGATGATCGTTTCGCTGGCGCTGTTTGGCTGGAGCGCGGCGCCGCTGGCTTTGTCGATCTGCAACATCGGAGTGGTGACTGCGGCGGGGCTTTGCGCGTTTGTGTTTGTGACGGCGCTGCTGTGGCATCTGGTGGAGGAACACCGGAGCGTGAAAACCGGTGTGATCTGCACGGTGGTGGGATTGATTTTCACGGCGGGCGTGCTGGCATTCAGTTATGTGTCAGGGCTTATGCTGAAGGCTTCCATGACCCAAGTGCCGGAGAACTGCCCGGATTATACGGTGGTGGTGCTGGGGTGTCTGGTGCATGGCGACGAGCCGAGCTGGATGCTGTCCGACCGGCTGGAAGTCGCCTGCCGGGAACTGACGGAGCATCCGGATGTGATGTGCGTGGTATCCGGCGGACAGGGGGATAATGAGGCATACAGTGAAGCCTACGTCATGCGGAAATATCTGGTGGCGCACGGCATTTCCCCGTCGCGCATCGTGATGGAGGAGGTTTCGGGCAACACGGAGGAAAATCTGCTTTATACCAAGAATGCCATCGAACTCAACGGTCTTTCCAAAAACATCGTGATTGTCACCGACCGTTTTCACGAGCTGCGGGCGCGCATCTGGGCGGAAAAGGCGGGCTTTGAGCAGATTTACGCATCCTGCTGCGATACGCGGGCGTATCTGGTGGTCGGCTACTGGTTCCGGGAGATGTTCGGACTGGCGCGGCTGTATGTATTCGGGCGATAGGAAGGAAGAGAAGAATCATGGCGTTGCAAATACGGCAGATGGATATGAAGGACATCATGGGCGTGGTGGCGATTGTGCGGCAGGAGATGAACTGCACGGACAATTCCTCCGACATCTATGACCGCGTCATGCGAATGTACCGTGACGAAAACTACACGATCTTTGTCGCGGAGCAGGAAGGCACGGTCATCGGCTTTGCGGGGGTCATGCGGAGCCTTGCCTTTGAGCGGGAAGGTGATTTTGTACGGGTGCTGGCGCTGTCGGTGCGGAAGGAATACGACGGCAGCGGCGTGGAAACGCAGCTCATGGGACGGGTGCAGGACGACGCGCTGGAGCGCGGCGCCTATGCCATTGTGATCAACAGCGGTCTGAAACGGGGCGATTTTCACGCCTTTTGCAGCAACATGGGCTATGAAAAGAGCGGGTACAGTTTTGTCAAGCCGCTGCCCCGTGACAGGGAACCGTCCATGAGCTATCACGATATTTTTGCGCCCATTCCCCACCGCGAAGGCTGAGGAACGGCGCGGACGTCTCTTGCCAAGCATGAATCAGCCGCCTGCCGCATAGGAATGATTTCAGAGAAATCATTCGTGCGGAGGCGGTTTTTTTGCGTTGGGAGCGTTTGCGGAGGAAGAAAGTGGGACTGGCGGTAGCGTCGATGATGATATGTCTGTCGGTGATGACCCGGCTGGCGTCGGGCATGGCACAGCTGCGGCAGACGACGGGAAGCAAGCCGCTGACGTGGGTGGATTTCGGGGTGACGGCGGCGGCGATGACTGACGCGCTGGGATACGATATCGCCAGCCGTGACACCGATTGTCCCATCGACTGGATCGACCTGCTCGCCTGTCTGGGCGCACGTTACGGCGGGGACTTTCATCACTATCAGAAAAAGCACATGGAGGCGCTGGCACAGCGGCTGCAAGGCGGCGAGAGCATCGAATCGGTTACGGGGGATATGAAATACTATGACTATTACAGCAACGCCTATCAGGCGGTGCTGGGCGGACTGGCGGGGGAGTACAGTCTGCAAACGGAAGAATCACTGGGAAGCGTGCCGGTTTTCGCGCCGCAGTATGGCTTGAAGGGCTATGCGCCGATTGCGCAGGGCTATTCGTTTTCCCACAGCGACGATTTCTGCGCGGCGCGTTCCTTCGGCTTCAAGCGGGAACATCTGGGGCATGACCTGTTCGGCGTGGTGGGAACGCCGGTGATCAATGTGGAAACCTGCACGGTGCAGGTGCTGGGCTGGAACCGTTACGGCGGCTGGCGGATCGGCATGAGAAGTCTGGACGGACGGCGGTATTATTATTATGCCCATCTGCGCAGCGGACATCCGTATGCGAAGGGATTGCAGGAGGGGCAGTTGGTGTACGCGGGGGAAGTGATTGGCTACATGGGCATGACGGGGTATTCGGACAAGGAGGATTTCAACGGTATGCAGCGCCCGCATCTGCATTTCGGCATTCAGCTCATCTTTGACGAAGCCAGCAGGAACGAAATCTGGATTGACACTTATGAACTGGTAAAATTCCTGAATCGTCACCGTTCCACGGTGGAGAATCACGACGGGGAATTCACCCGGCGGTACCGTTATTACGAGACCACCGAATAAAGCGTCAAAGCAATTCCCAAAATGACGCCTGCTGATTGTGCAAAATAACAGTTGCAAAAACCGACGGGATAGCATATAATAATTGTGATATCTTTTATATCTTATGCAACACGACAATACCCTCATATCATCAAATGCTCAGAGGAAGAGTAGTCCGCCCGCGCCGGCACCAGAGAGAGAATGCCATCGGCTGCAAGCATTCTTGGCAGGGACGGCGGATGAATTGCACCCTTCATCACGCAGGCGCGGGGAAATACGCGCCCGTCTTAGCCGCGTTAAGGCTGTACGAGTGACAAACAGGAGTGGAACCGTGGAATTTTTGGATGGAAAAAATTTCGCCTCCGTTGTGCGGATGCTTTCCCGTGGAAGGCTGTCCGCACGGCGGAGTTTTTTTTGCGTCTGACCCTGTTGCTTTTTTGCCGGGACAGCGGATATCCGACTCCGGCACAGGGGTGCGGCTGGATATGGCTGGCGGCAGGGGACGTTCCGGGGAAACTGCCTATGGGAAAGTGCATCGCTCGCGTCGGGGCTTCTGCCTGAATGCTCGCGTCCGGGGCGAATACGGCTTACGCCGCCCGCGTACCTTACCCGTCGGGTCTTGCCACGGAAATCTCTGCTGCTTCGTAAATTGCGCGTGCTGTTGCCGCGCAGGTGCTTTCTCTGACAACCGATTTTTGAAAGGACGTGATGATTTTGGAAAACAACGCATTGATACAGGCACGCGGCGAACTTCTCAAAAAGCTCAATCTTATGGTGCGCAAAATTGAGGAAGTCACCACCTTCGTACTGGCGGGGGAACAGCATTGTCCGCCCGGCGATATTCATATCGTCACCGCGGGCAGAGCGGAGGATCTGGAAAAGATTTACGCCGATCTGCACTTTCTGGTCAGCGAATTCCTCAGTCCCCAGACCCACGACAGGGAATCCGCCGACGGGCGCACGACGATCCGATACCGCTTTGAGAGCGGACTTTTCCTAGAGGTATTCATCTGCACCGCCGACAGCCTGCCTTCTTTCGACTGGTGGCTGCCCTACTTCGACAAACACGGAGCGGCGGAGGATTTCTATCTGCCCGAAGGAAAGGTGGAGGAAGACCCGGTAAGAGAAGCGCCTGCTGTTACCGATGTAACTGACACGGTTCCCGATGTTCTTCCCATAGCGGCGGTTTTGGACGACGCACCCGCTTCGTCCGCGTCACTCACGTGGGAGGCGGTCTATGAGAAAATCAACCTCGCCAAGCACGCTGCCGCCGGCGGTTCGGTGATCTATGCTGCCGAACTCATGAATGAACTGCGCACGGCGCTGATCGGGCTGATCTGCGAAAAGAACGGCATCCATGACAATTATCTCCACAGCATCGATCTGCTGGAGAACGACGACAAGCGCGAGCTGCTCAAAACCTACCCCGCGTCGCTGGAGCAGGGCAGTCTGGTGGCAGCGCTGGCGGCTGCATTGCGCTTGTTTGAAACACTGATGAACGGATGAATTGGACACAACTGACAAGGAGCTGATGGATGTGTCAAGCTATCGCAAGGATTTGATTCAGGCGATTATGGAGCGCGACCCTGCCGCCCGCAGCGCCGTCGAGGTGCGGCTGCTCTATCCGGGCTATAAGGCGCTCATGTCTCATAGGCGTGCCAATTGGTGCTTTCGGCACAACCTGAAATTCCTCGCCCGCTGGATCAGCGAACGCGCCAAGCGCCGCACCGGCATCGAGATTCACCCTGCCGCCAAAATCGGGCGCGGCGTACTCATTGATCACGGTATGGGCGTGGTGATCGGCGAGACTGCCGAAGTCGGCGACGGCTGCACCATTTATCAGGGCGTGACCCTCGGCGGCACCGGCAAGGACACCGGCAAGCGCCACCCCACCATCGGCAGCAACGTCCTCATCGGTTCCGGCGCGAAGGTGCTGGGTCCCTTTACGGTGGGGGACAACGCGAGAATCGCGGCAGGCGCGGTGGTTTTGCAGGAGATTCCCGCCGACGCGACAGCCGTGGGCGTTCCGGCGAGAGTGGTGCGCGTGGCGGGACAGGTGCCGCACGGCGAACTCGACCAGATTCACTACACCGACCCCGTCGAAGAGGACATCACCATCCTGCAAGCCCAGATCCGCTGTCTGCAAAAACGCCTCGACATGGGCGGCATGGAAAACACCGACGGAGGAGGAATCTAGGGCGCGGCGCATTCGCGCCGCTAAATGAATAGTGAATAGTGAAGAATGAATAGTGAATAATGTTGGAAGCGCTTCGCGCTTGAATCTATGTTTTTTGGGAGGAAACTTTTTTATGAGAATATTCAATACGTTATCGCGTAAACTGGAAGAATTTGTGCCGATGACCGAGGGCGAAATCAAGATGTACGCCTGCGGACCGACGGTCTACAACCTGATTCATATCGGCAACGCCCGTCCTATCATCACCTTTGATACCCTGCGCCGCTATTTTGAGTGGAGAGGCTACAAGGTGACGTTTGTGCAGAATTTCACCGATGTGGACGACAAGATTATCCGCAAAGCGATGGAAGAAGGCGTGGACTACAAGGTCATCTCGGAGCGCTACATCGAGGAATACTGGAAGGATGTCAAGGCGATGGGCGTGAAGCCCGCGACCATTCACCCCAAGGCAACCGAAAACATCGACAAGATCATCGACATCGTGGCGACACTGATTGAAAAAGGTCACGCTTATCAGGCCGGCGGCGACGTCTATTTCAGCACCAAGACCTTCCCGGAATACGGCAAACTCTCCCATCTGCCGCTCGATGAACTCGTCGCCGGCGCGAGCGAACGCGTGGACGCGGGCGACATCAAGCGCGACCGCGCGGACTTCGCGCTCTGGAAGGCAGCCAAGGAGGGAGAACCCTATTGGGAATCTCCATGGGGCAAGGGACGTCCCGGCTGGCACATCGAATGCTCGGCGATGAATCTCGCGCTGCTGGGCGAAACCATTGACATCCACTGCGGCGGTCAGGATCTGATTTTCCCCCACCATGAAAACGAAATCGCCCAGTCCGAATGCTGCACCGGCAAGCCCTTCTCCCGCTACTGGATGCACAACGGCTTTATCAATGTGGACAACCAGAAGATGAGCAAATCGCTCGGCAATTTCTTCACCGTCCGCGACGTGGGCGAAGCCTACGGCTATGAACCCATCCGCCTCTTCATGCTGTCCAGCCAGTACCGCAGCCCCATCAATTATTCCGTGGACATCATCGAACAGAACAAAGCGGCGCTCACCCGTCTGTATACCGCGCTGGAAAACGGCGAATTTTATCTCTCCAAAGCGCCCGAAGGCTGGCAGGACGGCGAGGACGCCATCAAAGAACAGCTTCTTGCCCACAAGCAGCACTTCATCGACAGCATGGAGGAAGACTTCAACACTGCCGGTGCGGTGTCCGCGCTGTTTGACCTCGCGCGCGACATCAACACCCATCTCGGCGCGTCCTCGACCCATTCCAAGGAGCTGGCACAGTTCGCGCTGGATCTCTATCACGAGCTTGCCGACGTGCTGGGACTGCTCTACAATCAGAAGACCGATTCCCTCGACAGCGAAATTGAAGACCTCATCGCCCAGCGTCAGGCAGCCCGCAAAGCCCGAAATTTCGCCGAAGCCGACCGTATCCGCGACCAGCTCAAGGCGCAGGGCATTATTCTCGAAGACACTCCGCAGGGCGTCAAGTGGCACAAGGCGTAAATTTTAATGCGGAATGCGTAATTCGGAATTCGGAATAGGCAAAAGAAAAAAACCTTATGACGTTTGCCCAAGGGCAGCGTCATAAGGTTTTTTTGAATTATGAGGGGGTATGAGAAAACCGTCCCTTAACCGCAGCCGCCGCAGGTGGCGCAGCTTCCCGTGCAGGCGGAGGGGTCGAAGGTTTCGGGATCCTCGCCGTTGACCGCGGCGGTCAGCAGGGAGGTCACGTCCCGCATGAGGGAATCCATCCGCTCCTTTGCCATGTTGAAGGCAACCATCTTGTCGCTGCCCATGACGTCGGTGTAAATCGTCATGAGTTCCTCATTGAGCTTATTGAGCTTGTCTTCATTGGGCTCCGGCTTGCCGGATTCAATGTCGATCTTCATGCGGATGAGGTTGAAGTGCTGGATTTTCTCCTGCAATTCCTCATCGTTGTCGCTCTCGGTACGAGCCTGAGCCAGTGCCTTGTATTCCTCGGATTCCTGCACCAGCTTGCCCAGTTCCCGCGCTTTTTCCATAATCGTCATGACGTTTTCATCTCCTTTCATTGCATTTTTCACTATTCATTATTCACCATTCACTATTCATTTAGCCTTGCTTTGCGAATGCAAAGCAGGCGCTGTTAGCCGTCCGCGAGAATATCGCTGTCGGAAACCGGCTTCTGGGGCGCGACATACATCAGATCGGCGAGCTTGGTATCGTCCGCCAGCACGTTGAGGTTGATGTAATCGCCCTTGAAGCCTTTGAGTTCATCGGTCTGACAGTAGTGCCAGATGGTCCAGTCCTTCCAGCCGTCCCACGAAGCGGGATGGAAGGAGTTACTGACCCAGAGGTCATAACCGTCGATCACGCCGTCGAGGTAATCGTCATAGAATTCCTTGTCGGTATAGATGATGGGCTTCACGCCGTAGTAATTTTCGATGATGTTGAGGTAAGTAGTGAATTCACGCAGCACCTTTTTCTTGTTGGGCGCGTTGTGGAAGCGGCTGTACTTTTTGGTGTACTGGATATCCACGGCGGGAATCATTCTGCCGTCGAGGCTGCCGACCGTGTCGATGAAGTTCTGTGCCTGTGTCGCACCTTCGCTGGAGAAGGAGAAGAAGTGGTAAGCGCTGGCGGGCAGTTCCGCGGCGGCGGCGTTTTCCCAGTTGGCTTGAAAGCGCTTGTCCTGAATGGTGGTGCCTTCGGTCGCCTTGATGAGGGCGAACTGGATATTCTGCGCCTTGAGCTGCTCCATATCCACCTTGCCCTGATAGTTGGAAAGGCTCACGCCGGTGACAGCATTCTTGGGCAGGAACCACTCATTGATTTCCACCACCTTGGTGCGGACCAGCGCATAAATGGCGATGTAAATCGCGATGAGAATCAAGGCAATGGTCGAGATAACGACAATGACCTTTGCCTTTTTTTCCATAGGCTTTTTTTCCATAAAAGAGGTCTCCTTTGTCTGATAAAATGATAATCTATGTCAAGTCACGCAACCGTCTCTCAAAGACGGTTCACGCAACAATTTCCCGTTTACAAATTATCAATTCCGCATTACGCATTACGAATTACGCATTAAAACCGTTCCGCCGAGAACCCAGTTGCGTGCCGACGTAATCTCGCATTCGGCAAAGCTGCCGACGAGACCCGCGTCGCCTTCGCACCAGACGTTGATATTGTCGCGGGTGCGGCAGATCAGCCGTCCGTCGCGCTCGTCCACCTGTTCCACGAGTACCCGCTGGCGGGACCCCAGCATGGACTGACAGCGTTCCGCGGCAATGGCTTCCTGCGCGGAAAGCAGTTCTTTCATCCAGCGCGCTTTTTCGGCGTGGGACACCGGGTCGGGGAGTTTCGCGGCAGGGGTTCCCTCGCGGGGGGAATAGATGAAGGTGAAGAGCGACGTGAATTTCACCTCGCGCACCAAATCCAGTGTTTCACAGAACTCCTCGTAAGTCTCGCCGGGGAATCCCACAATGATATCGCTGGTCAGCGAGATATCGGGCATTTTTTCCCGTGCCATGCGCACGAGTTCCAGATAGCGCTCGCGGGTATATTTGCGGTTCATCGCCTTCAGAACGCGGTTGGAGCCGCACTGGAAGGGCAGATGGATGTGATGGGCGGTATGGGTTCCCTCCGCCATGACGGTGAGCAGTTCCTCGGTGCAGTCCTTGGGGTGACTGGTCATAAAGCGGAGGACGTAGTCCCCCTCGATACGGTCGATTTCCCGCAGCAGTTTGGGGAAGTTCCACGCCTCTCCGTCGGTGCTGACGGAATTTTTGACGGCGTAGCTGTTGACGTTTTGACCCAGCAGCGTGATGTCCTTGTAGCCCGCCGCGATGAGTTCCTTCGCCTCGGCGAGAATGCGGGAAGCGTCGCGGCTGCGTTCCCGTCCCCGGACGTGGGGGACAATGCAGTAGGTGCAGAAGTTGTCGCAGCCGTACATGATGGGCAGCCATGCCTTGAAAGCCCCGTCCCGTCGTACCGGAAGGTCTTCGCAGATGGTGTTGTCGTCCTGCGAGAGTTCAAACACCCGCTTGCCGCCCGTGAGCGTGCGATAGAGCAGCTCCGGAAAGCGGGGTATGACGTGCGTGCCGAAGACGAGATTCACATGGGGATAGCTCGCGCGGATTTTGTCGGCGACGGTCTGCTGCTGCACCATACAGCCGCACAGGGCAATGATGAGTTTGGGGTTGCGGTTTTTGATGTGCTTAAGCGCGCCGACGTTGCCGAACACTCTGTCCTCGGCGTGTTCCCGCACGGCGCAGGTGTTGAAGAGAATGAAGTCCGCCTGTTCGGGGTCGTCGGTGAAGTCAAAGCCCATCTGCGCCAGCATACCGTTGATGCGCTCCCCGTCCGACACATTGCCCTGACAGCCGTAGGTATGGGTAAACGCTAGCGGCGTTTTGCCGTCCAGCCGCGCTTCCATGACCGAGCGCACCAGCTGGCAGTATTCTTCCATAGATTCCGTCACGGTGATTCTCCTCTCTCCCTGCTTTTTATCCTGAAAAGACGGTTATTTCTCAGACTGATCCTTATGAATCTTTGCCGCTTCCACAAAGCTCTTGAAGAGCGGGTGGGGACGGTTGGGACGCGACTTGAATTCGGGGTGGAACTGGCACGCCACATACCACAGATGTTCGGGCAGCTCGATCATTTCCACAATGCGTCCGTCAGGCGACTGTCCCGCCACGACCAGACCGTTTGCCTCGTATTCGGCGCGGTACAGATTGTTGACTTCATAGCGATGGCGGTGGCGTTCTTCGATGAGTTCGGAGCCGTAGCACGCCGCCACTTTGGTGCCGGGCTTGAGCCGACAGGAACACTTGCCAAGACGCATGGAGGCGCCTCTGTCCTTGACCTCGCGCTGCTCCGGCATCAGGTCGATGACGGGGTGATTGGAATCGGGGTCAAATTCCACGCTGTTGGCGTCGCGGAAACCGAGGACGTTGCGGGCAAATTCGATCATGGCGATCTGCATACCCAGGCAAATGCCCAGATAGGGGATATTGTTGGTGCGGGCGTAGTTGGCGGCGACAATCATGCCCTCGATGCCGCGGTCGCCGAAGCCGCCCGGCACCAGAATACCGTCCACATCGCCCAGTTCATTGAAAACATTGCTTTCGGTAATGGTGTCGGATTCGACCCACTTGATATCCACATCCAATTTATTGCCGAAGCCGCCGTGCTTGAGCGCCTCCACGACGCTGATGTAGGAATCGTGCAGCGCGGTGTATTTGCCGACCATCGCAATGCGCACCGATTCCCTGAGGTTTTTGGCGGTTTCCACCATTTCGATCCAGTCGGACAGATCCTGCTTGCCGTTCACATCAAAGCCGAAATAATTGCACACGCACTCGTCCAGACCTTCCTTTTTGAGGAAAAGCGGCGCTTCGTAGAGCAGCGGCAAGTCGAGATTGGCAATGACGTTCTTCTCGCTGATATTGCAGAACAGCGCGATTTTCTGCTTGATTTTGGGGTCAAAGGGCTGCTCCGCACGCAGCACGATAATATCGGGCTGAATGCCGATACTCAGCAGTTCCTTAACCGAATGCTGGGTTGGCTTGGTCTTGTGTTCCTTGCTGGCGGCGAGATAAGGCAGCAGGGTAACGTGGATAAACAGGCAGCTGCTTTTGCCCACGATGGTGGAAAACTGCCGGATGGCTTCAAGGAAGGGCTGGCTTTCGATGTCGCCCACCGTGCCGCCGATTTCCACCAGCGCTACATCCACGCCTTCCTTGTCCGCCGCGATAACGTTGATGATCTCCTGCGTCACATGGGGAATCACCTGCACGGTGCCGCCGTTGTAATCGCCGTGGCGCTCGCGGGAGATGACATTGTGATAAATCTTGCCGGAAGTGGCGTTGCTGCGCTTGTTGAGACTTTCGTCGATGAAGCGCTCATAGTGACCCAGATCCAGGTCGGTCTCCGCGCCGTCGTCGGTCACAAACACTTCGCCGTGCTGGGTAGGACTCATCGTACCCGGATCGACATTCAGATACGGATCCAGCTTCTGCATCGTGACCTTCATGCCGCGCGCTTTGAGCAGCCGTCCCAGCGACGCCGCCGTAATCCCTTTACCCAGACCCGAAACCACACCGCCGGTGACAAATATGTACTTCGTAGCCATCCGAAAACTCTCTCCTCTTCTTCGCAGATTGATTTGCGTATCGTTCCGGAACCGGAGAAGGTTGTCCCCATCGGTTCCTGAAACACAACTAGGATATTCTACCACTTTTCCCCCGCTATTGCAAGAGACAACCCCCTAAAAAATTAACCAAAAAAACAAAAAAACGGAGATTCAGCCTTTTACCCAATCACGGCGCTGAATCCCCGATTTTTTCAAAGAAAATGACAATCCGACGGTTCCCGTTCCTGCCCGTCCACAATCACCTGATACAGTTGCTCGCCGCGATAGCGCAGCGTCATCTCAAAATAGGGCGCGTCTTCCATGAGCCGCCTGAGAAAAATCCGGTCGCCCTCCCACAGATTCAGTTCCATGACCGCCTGTTTGTCAATCCAGCGCAGTTCTCCCTCGTCGCAATCGGTCAGCTCTCCGGAGAAATGGGTCGCGGTAAAGAGTGCCATTTCCTCACTCTCCCAGCCCTCGGCGTGGAAGTAAATCATGCCGCGCGGCGTGAGGTCGTGAACCGTCAGCCCGGTTTCCTCCCGGATTTCACGGACAGCGCATTGTTCCGCCGTCTCGCCCGGTTCCAGCTTGCCCCCGACGCCAATCCATTTGCCTTCGTTGACGTCATGCGCTTTCTTGTTGCGCAGCAGCATCAGGTAGCAGCCGTTTTGTTCCAGATAACACAGTGAGGTGCGTATCATGATATCCGTCCTTTCGTCCGTCACAAATGCCGACGGAATGTTGGTTGATTCCGTCGGCATACGTTTTATCTTTGAGAATGGTTGGGTGGTTTTTTTGAATTCGCCCTTCCCCGTTGATTGTCTGGGCGGGTCTTGCTTTTATGGGGTTCCTTTTCCGGATTCGCCGTTTCCCGTTGATTGTCTGGGCGCGATTCGCTCGGCAGGCTCCGGCCTGCCTGCCGGGGCGCTGCCCCGGTCCCTGCCGGTGGCGCTGCCCCCGGACCCCTGCCAGGGAGCTTACCCCCTGGACCCCGCGCCGCTTCGCGGCTAATTACGGGCTTTATTTGTTATGCCAGCTTGACTTCGGCATAATCGCCCAGCGCGTGGTTGACCTCCACAATCAGCACCGGCTCGCCGTCACTGTCGAGATACGAACGGCAGACATTCTGTCCCTTCACGGAATACCCGCCATTATCGTCCCGCCGGACAGAGATGACCTTGGATTCGGTGATGGTACTCTTCATGGAATCCTCGCTGAACTGGCTGAAATAATCCACAATATGCTGCTTGGTCACGCCGTCGGCGTGTCCCACGAGCGTCCACTTATCGGCGAGAATCGCGTCCGCCGCCTTATCCATGCTGATCTGTTCCGACGGCACGAACGTCTCGCCCGTCGCGAGGTCGATATTGTAGGCATAGGCATAGCCGAAGGGATGTGCCGCGCCGTCATAGAAAACGCCGCCGTAGAACACAATGCTGAGCTGATCCTTTGTCTTGCGCTTCACGTCAAACTTCATGGTGAGCGTCCCCGCACCGATATCCGCGACTGCCGCTTTCAAGTCGTTCTTGAAGAGCTTATTGTAGAAGCCCTGCATGGTTTCGTCATAAAGCCCCGTGATCTGCGGATACTGATACTTGATCTTCCCGTCATCGGAGGTGTATTTCTTGGTGACGATCTTATAGGAATTATCCTGCTCGGGTGCAATGACAGTGCCGATGGTGGTTTTGGTGGTCGTGGTGGTAGCGGTAGTGGTTTTTGTGGTCGTTTTGGTGGTTGTGGTGGTTTTTTTGGTAGTGGTTTTCTTTTTGGGGGTTTTGGTGGTGGTGGTGGTGAAATTTTCGTCATCGTCACCCTCTTCACCCGCGGCGGCGGTGTACCAGGTGGTTTTGCCGTCGGCGGCGGTCTGATCGGTCTCGTCGCCGCCGATCAGAATGGTCTGATTGGTGTGTTCAGGCGCGGTCTTTTTATCGTCCTTGCCGCAGGCGGTCAGGGAAAGTCCCATCGCGGCTGCCAGCAGCAGCACCGCCGCTTTTTTATTCCATGATGTCATGCGTCAGTCATCCCTTCGTCATACTTCTTTTGACGGATATGATTCCGCCAGTAATCATATTCTAATACAGTTCCCGCCAAAAGTAAATAAAAGTAAATAATTTGTAAACAATTCATCAACGAACCTTAATCTTCTGTGCCGTCTCCGTCATATTGTTCCATAAACGCAAGAAATGCGTCGCGTGTCATACAGTCGTTGATGATGCCCAGCAGGGCATTGGTTGTCATGCGGGCGGGCAGACCCAGATGTGCCAGCAGCGCGGCGCGTTTGCGTGAGCTGTTTGCGCCGCCGGACAGTCCGGCGCGGTAGAAATCGGCGCGGGTGATGGTTGCATCCGGCTCATCGCCTGTGCTGTCATTGTCCGAAGATTCGCACGAAACGCCCGCCCGCTGAAACGCCTCCACCAGTACATCGGTGGTCATACCCTCCACGCCGAGCTTGCCTTCCTTGGAGGGTTCGGATTTGCGCCGTTCCTTGCCGAACACGTCGGGAATATAGACGTGCTTCACGCGGTCGGGCGGCAGGCAGGACTTGAGATGGTTGCGGATGAGGAATCCCGCGCCGTCGCTGTCGGTAAGTACTAGCAGTCCCCGTGTCTGTGCCAGATGACGCAGCAGCGCCGTTTTTTCCTTGTTCCGGAAGATGCCGAAGCCGTCGGTCGTGAGAATCAGACCGTCGATGAGTGAATCCAGCCGGATTTTGTCGTATTTTCCCTCAACGATAATCGCTTCTTTGATTTTGATTTTCTCCATTGTCACCGTCTCACCTGTACCTTTCCGCCAGCAGGAACATTTCGGTCAGCATTTTTTCCAGCAGAATGGTTCCTTCCACGCGGCTGCTTTTGAGCTGCGCGTCGGTGCGGCAGAGCAGCAGACACCACTGGCGCAGCAGTTCGGGCGAATAGCGCCGACTGTCGCGGAAGGCGAAGCTCAGGCGCTTTTCCTTGCCCTTGTACTCGTCGCCGAACAAAGCGGGCATATCGTCGGCGGTCTTGCGGTCAGCGGCAGCGAGCTTTGCGCGGTAGAGGTCGATGAAGCTGCCCGCCATAATTGCCAGCACCGCGACCGGTTCGGTGCGCTCGGCAAACAGATCTTCGAGTATCCCAAACGCCTCCCGGCGCTTGCCCGCAATGACATTCGACGCCAGCAGATACGCCTTCACGTCGAGGCTCTGGGTAGTGTGCCGGTCAATGGCGGCGCGCGTGATTTTGCCGCCATACATCGCCGTGAGCTTGGCAATTTCGCTGAGGAGGTTGGTGATATCCGTGCCGCAGCGCTCCACCATATAGGACGCGTCCGCGCGGGAGAGGGACGCGCCGTTCTCCTTGGCGGCAGCGGTGAGGATGTCGGCGATTTCCGCAGCCGAAGGGGTCTTGCAGTTGACCACGGTGCCCTGCTTTTTGATGAGATTCCGCATGGCGCCCTGCTTGTCGCCCGCCTTGGCGGAGGTTTTCACTGATACATTGAAAAAAATCAGCACGCAGGTATCATACGGTGCTCCCAGCAGTGCTTCCAGTTTGCGGTATTCCGTCGCGCCGATGGCTGCCGCGTCCAGATCCTTGACCAGCACCATGCGGCGGGGCGCCATCATGGGAAGGGTCTCGGCGGCGGCGGCGATTTCCTCCACGGAGCAGGTGGAGCCGTCAAACTCGGTATAATTGAACTCCGGCAGCACGTCCGGCAGATAGGCGGCTTTGAGCGCGTCGAGCGCGCGGCGGCGCAGATAAGCGTCGTCGCCGCAGAGCAGGTACACCGGCGACGGAACGCCGGTTTTGATATGCGCCGCAAGGGCGGTGTATTGGATTTCTGACATGATGACGGATTCCTTTTCTGCTAGATTCCTTTTCAGTATAATTTTTCGCGGCGGGATTGTCAAGTCCGGACGGTTAGGGGGACATATAAAAAAGCGCATACCGTTTTCTTTATGATTTTTTTACCCCTCCATTTCGCGGAATGAGTTGCATTTTTCACGCTGTAATGCTATAATGAATTGACAACCCGAAAATTTTGACAACGGAAAAGGAAAGGAATTTTGATTATGGCACTGATCACCAAATCCATCAAAGGCACACAGGATGTGCTTCCCTCTGAAAGTTACAAGTGGCAGTATGTAGAGGAAACCTGTCTGGAAACCGCCCGGCTGCACGGCTACCGCGAAATCCGCACGCCCGTCTTTGAACACACCGAGCTTTTCACCCGCGGTGTGGGGGATACCACCGACGTGGTGCAGAAGGAAATGTACACCTTCAACGACCGGGGCAACCGTTCGCTGTCGCTCCGTCCCGAAATGACCGCTTCGGCGGTGCGTTCCGCCATTGAACACGGTCTGATCAATGACGCGCTGCCGGTCAAGGACTGCTATGTCGCCTCCTGCTACCGCGCCGAAAAGCCGCAGGCGGGACGTATGCGGGAATTCCACCAGTTCGGCGTGGAACTCTTCGGCGCACCCTCTCCCGCCGCCGACGCGGAGATCATCTCGCTCGCCAATGCCACGCTGACCGAACTCGGCATCACGGGCTATACGCTGGAAATCAATTCCATCGGCTGTCCCACCTGCCGCGCCGAATACCACAAGGCGCTCAAAGCCTATTTTGAAGGCAAAAAGGAACAGCTCTGCGAGACCTGCCTTGACCGCCTCGACCGCAACCCCATGCGCATTATCGACTGCAAGGTGCCGACCTGTCAGGAAGTCGCCAAGGACGCGCCCCGCATGATCGACTATCTCTGCGACGACTGCCGCGCCCACTTCGACAGCGTGAAGAAGTACCTTGAAGCGATGGATATTTCTTACACCGTCAATCCCTCCATCGTGCGCGGGCTGGACTATTACACCCGCACGGTGTTTGAATTCATCTCGTCCGACCTCGGCGCACAGTCCACCATCTGCGGCGGCGGACGCTACGACGGACTGTTCAAACAGCTCGGCGGACCCGATACGCCTTCTCTCGGCTTCGGCATGGGACTGGAGCGCGTCATGCTGGTCATGGAAGCGCAGGGCGTGGCATTCCCCGAACCGGAAAAGACCATGATCTATCTCGCGCCGATGGGTGAAGCCGCTACGGTCAAGTGCATGGAACTCTGTGCCAGACTGCGGGAGGAAGGCTTCTCCGCGCAGACCGACCTCAACAACCGTTCGGTCAAGGCGCAGATGAAATACGCCAACAAGCTCGGCGTGCAATACACCGTCGTCATCGGCGACAGCGAGCTGGAATCGGGCATTGTGAAACTCAAAAACATGGAGACCGGCGAGCAGACCGAAGTCACGATGGATTCCGGCATTATCCAAACGCTTTATGACCTCGGCATCAGCGACACGATGGCGCGGCTCAACGAAACCGTGGAGACGTTTGAGAGTTTCATGGGACTGGGGGCGCTTCTGAACAGCAAGGAGAATGAGGAGGAATGAGTTTTATGAAACTGTTTGAAAAATATTTCGGCAATCAGAATCAATCTGCCGTAAAACCGAGTGTCGGCTGCGATTTGATTGCCGCCAGCCTCGACTGTCCCTATGAATATATCCCCGGAGGCGCCAAATGTGAAACGCTGTCGGAGCTGTTTGACGCGGCTGTCGCGGAAGGCAGGGAGCAGGGCTATTATCCCGTGCTGATTGCCACGCGTGAAATTGATCTGGCGATGACGATCTACAAGCATACCGGTTTGTGGGATATTCTGGCGGACGTCATGGAGCGCGAGGACGGCATGAACACCATCAACCCGGACTTTGCGTTCGGAGAGAAGGAACTGCAAACCCTCCGCGCATACCGCGCAAAGCTCATCCACGCGTGGAAGGAAAGCGACGCGGACGACTTCCTGGAGGAGCGAATCTCGCAATACATCGAGAACGATGACGAATTCGACTTGGAAAAGGACTGGGGCGGCGCGAAGGAAGGCATTCTGTTTGACGATACCCGCCGGAGCATTTCCGTTCCCTTCAGTGACACATTCAAGTGCGGCAAGGAACTCCTTCTTGCGAAAATCCCCGTGTCGGAGCCGTGGCAGATTGCGGCGTGGCTGCCGATGGGCGGCTGGAACGAATGCCCGGACCCGAAAGATATGCTCGCGATGGCAAAGCACTGGTATGAGAAATACGGCGCGGTAATCTGCTGTGTATCCTCCGCCGCGCTGGAATTCCGGGTGAGCAATCCCCCGGCGGACTTTGAGCAAGCCTATAAGCTGGCGAAGGAGCAGTTCTATTTCTGTGAGGATCGCGTGTGGCAGTATGCGCCAAAGTACAACCTCCGTACCTTGGCAAACGGTCTGACCCAATCGCCCTATTGGTATTTCTGGTGGGATTGATGGTTTATGAATAATACCCCAAACAGGAAAAAACGGATTTCCGCTGCCTGCTGCTTTATCGCGTTGCTGGCAGTGGAAATCCTCATCGGTAAATACGGCGGCGGCTTCGTGCGGGATTATCTCGGCGACGTGCTGGTGATACCGCTGCTTTACTGCTTTGTCCGCGTCTTTTATGTGCGTCCTGCTCCGTGGCTTCCGGCTGCCGTGGGCGGCTTGGGAATTCTGGCGGAAGTCATACAGTATTTGAATTTCTGCGACCGGTTCGGCATTGACCGCGGCAGTCTGCTTGGCATTCTGCTGGGGTCGGTTGCCGATTGGCGTGATGTGATCTGCTACGCGATGGGTACGGTGCTGATATACTCCGCAGAACATTTTAGCAGGAAACAACAGCGTCATTGCCGCAAGGAGGGAACATAAAACACTTGAATAACGGACAGACACAGAGCAGATGGGTTTTCTCCATCCTGCTGATGATTCTCGCCGCCGTGAATATTGCCACGCATCTTCTTGTCGGCGGCTTTACTCATTCCTACATCGACGATCTGCTCGCGGTGCCGATGCTCTATTGCACCGTGCGGCTGCTGTATACGGAGGAAATCCGGTTTCTGCCCGAGATCATCTTCGCCGTGCGCACGGGCATTCAGTTTCTGATTTACCTCTTCCGGCGCACGGTCGGCACGGTGGACAACGTCAATTTTTCGCAGATAGCGCGGGAAGGGCTGCCCTATGCCAAGACCGCGCTGGTCTGTTTTGCGGGCATGGTGGGACTGGAATGCGGACGGATTCTGCTGAGAATCTTCCGACAGACCTACGACCACCAGTCCCGCCAGCGGCGCCGCCTGATGATGGCGGAGCTGTTCTGCATCGTACTGGCGCTCGGCGGCGTGGCGGGCTACTTCGCGTGGGAGGATAACGCTGTCACGGTGTCGCACTACACCTATGAATCCGACAAGGTTTCCCCCGCGCTTGACGGTTTCACCATCGCGCAGGTGTCCGACCTGCACAATAAGACCTTCGGCGAACACTCCTATTTTCTCATCGGCAAACTCAAGGCGGCAAAGCCCGATATGATTGTGGTCACGGGGGATCTGGTGGATTATAATCGCACGGATATTGACGCGGCACTGGATTTTATCGCGCAGGCAGTGCGGATCGCGCCGCTCTATTATGTCACCGGCAACCACGATGAAGCGCTCTCCCTGCCCCAGATATACAAGCTCACACAAGGCATTGAACAGGCGGGCGGCGTGGTGCTGGACAGCGAGTGCGCGGTGATATCGCGCAGTCAGGGGATTCTCTGGCGGGGCAACAACATCGGGGATTATCGGGAAGACATTGTGACCGCCAATGCCCCCGACGACGTGTTCAACCTCATCGGACTGGCAAACGTCAATCTCTTCCGCAGCAAGATTGAATACATCACCCCTCACTCGGCACATCTCAACATCCTGCTTGCCCATCAGCCGCAGGCGGTGGAGCATTATGTGACCGAGCCGGTAGACCTGATTTTCTCAGGTCACGCCCACGGCGGGCAGGTCCGCCTGCCCTTCTTCGGACCGGTCTATGCGCCGGGACAGGGCTTTTCCCCAAAGTATACCGAAGGCGTCTATGATGTGGGCAGCGCGTCGATGGTGGTGAGCCGCGGACTCGGCAACAGCGTTTTCCCCATCCGCATCAACAACCGCCCCGAACTCGTGATTGTGGAACTCAAACAGGATTCGGGGTTCCACTTATTGCCGTAATGGATTGACATCCCAAAAATCAAAAAATTCAAAAAATTAATAAAAACCCATAGCAATTGACAGGCAGGATGATATATAATACAATGATAGGGTAAAAAATATGCAAAACCTATTTTTCTGGAGGAATTATACATGGCAGAAACACTGGCAGGGCTCAAGCGCACGCATTACTGCGGCACGCTGCGAGCCCAACATATCGGAGAAAGCATCACCGTCTGCGGCTGGGTGCAGAAACAGCGCGACAAGGGCGGCCTCATCTTTATCGACCTGCGCGACCGCACGGGTATTTTGCAGTTGACCTTTGACGATACCACGGACAAAGCCGTCTTTGAAAAAGCGAAATCCTGCCGCGGTGAATACGTGCTGGCGGCAGTCGGCACCGTGCGGGAGCGTTCGTCCAAGAACCCCGACATTCCCACCGGCGACATCGAAATCGCCGTCACCGAACTCCGCATTCTCAACAAGGCGATTACCCCGCCCTTTGAAATCACCGACAACTGCAAGACCGCCGAGGATATCCGTTTGAAGAACCGCTACCTCGACCTGCGCCGTCCCGCGCTCATGAAGAATATTCTCTTCAAGCATCAGGTCATGCAGGCTGCCCGCCGCTATTTCTCGGATAACGGTTTTATCGAAATCGAAACCCCCATGATGATCAAGTCCACCCCGGAAGGCGCGCGTGACTACATCATTCCCAGCCGTGTCCATAACGGCAGTTTCTACGCCCTTCCCCAGTCGCCCCAGCTTTACAAGCAGCTGCTCATGGTGTCGGGCTTCGATAAATATTTCCAGCTTGCCCGCTGCTTCCGCGACGAAGACCTCCGCGCCGACCGTCAGCCGGAATTCACCCAGATCGATGTGGAAATGAGCTTTGTTGATATGGAGGACGTGCTGTCTGTGGGCGAAGGTTTCGTGAAATTCCTCATGAAAGAGACGATGGGCATGGACATCCCCATGCCGCTCCCCCGTCTGACCTATAACGAAGCTATGTCCCGCTACGGTTCGGACAAGCCCGATACCCGTTACGGCATGGAAATCACCGATCTCTCCGACATCGCGGCGCAGACCGAATTCGGCGTATTCAAGACTGCCCTCGACAACGGCGGCAGTGTGCGCGGCATCTGCGTCAAGGACGGCGCGAAGGTCTACACCCGCAAGGAAATCGACAAGCTGGTGGAATACGTCAAGGGCATCGGTGCGAAAGGTCTGGCGTGGATCCGCTGGGCGGACGAAAAGCCCACCTGCACCTTCTCGAAATTCCTCGCCGAAGGGCAGCTGGAAGCCATTCTCGACAGGATGGGCGCCGAAAAGGGCGACGTGGCGCTGATCGTCGCCGATAAAAACGCCGTCACGCTTCCCGTCCTCGGCGCACTGCGTCAGGAAGCCGCCAAGCGCATGGATATCATTCCCGACACCTTCAACTTCCTGTGGGTCGTGGAATTCCCCTTCTTCGAGTACAACGATGAGACACAGAGCTGGGATGCCATGCATCACCCCTTCACCGCGCCGCTCGACGACTGCATCCAGTATCTCGACAACGCCCCCGACAAGGTCTACGCCAAAGCCTATGACCTTGTCCTCAACGGCATCGAACTCTCTTCCGGCTCGATTCGTATCACTGACCCCGAATTGCAGGAGAAGATGTTCGAGGCGCTCGGCTTTACCCCCGAACAGGCGCATGAGAAATTCGGCTTCCTCACCGACGCGTTCCAGTACGGCGCGCCGCCGCACGGCGGTTTCGGCATCGGTCTGGACCGTCTGGTGATGCTGATGTGCAAAGCGGAATCCCTCCGCGACGTGGTAGCCTTCCCGAAGGTCAAGGACGCGAGCGAACCCATGACCAACGCGCCGCAGCCGGTGGATGACGCGCAGCTCGCGGAACTCGGCATCAAGGTCATTAAGGAATCAAAATAACACCCCAAAGAAGGTGACAGGCATGGCAGAAACCCGTCTGTCCGACGGCACCATCTATCTGCGCTTCTACAAACCCGGTGACGCGCAGGCGCTTTCCGCCATGACGTCACGCGAAGAAATCTACTGCACCACTTATAATATCCGCCGTTACTTTGACGTACAGCACGCTCACTGGTGGATTAAATTCAATTCCAACTGCCGCAGAACCGGTTCCTCCTATGAATTCGGTATTTTCGACGGCGCTTCCCATACCCTTGTGGGCAACATCGGCATTGTCAATGTCAATCGCAGCTGCCGCCACGCCACACTTGCCTATTATATTCATCCCGACTGGTGGAACCAGGGCATTGCCACCCGCGCGGGACGGCTGATGCTGGATTATGCTTTCCATACGCTCGACCTCAACCGTGTGGGCGCCATCTGTATGACCCACAACACCGCCTCCCGCCGCGTGCTGGATAAGCTCGGGTTTACCTTTGAGGGTATCGCCCGACAGGAAATCATGAAGGACGGCGCGTTTTATGACATCGCCCACTACGGGCTGCTGCGGGAGGATTATATCACCACACATGAAAGCGAGGCGCTTCCCCAATGAAACCGTTTCATTATCAACTCATTACCACTCTGCGCAGGATCAGCAGCTTCAGCGGTCTCATCACAGCCTTATCGCTGGGCATTATGCTCGTGCTGATCAATTTTCAGCAGCGGATTCCGCTCTATTATGTCTGCGGCGGACTGTTTCTGGGATTCGGTGTGATTTTTGTCCTTACCGCTTTGTTCTTTATGGCGCGCAGCATCCTCTGGCATATTGAATACAAGCGCCTCCGCTATCTGTTCCGCCATTATCTGTACGCGCTCGGACTGGTATTTCTGGCGCTGCTGGTGCTGGATCACATCGCCGAAGGGGACGATTCCTTCTGGCGGGTGGTCATGATATCACCTGTGCTGGCGCTGGGGGCAGTGTACCTCAGCGGCTACCGCCTGCGCATTCTGCAAAAGAAACCGACGGAGGTTTCTTCCGACGCGGATAGGCAGAACGGTTGATGGCTTTTCTTCGATTTCCTTTTCTTTTTGATAAAATTTCCATTATTATTTGCTTCTATCACCGATGTTTTTTGGTTTGTCCTACAAATATTAAAATATTTTTTGTATATATTTGACATTTGATCGAAAAGGGTGTATAATACGGACAAGTCATAGGAATATTGACTGACGCATTGCAAATCATACTTGTAAAAATAATCAGAAAGAGGGTTTTCAGAAATGCCCAGAGCAAAGAAAACGGAGACGGCACCTGCTGCTCCCAAGAAGACAACTACCAGAAAAACCACCGCTGTCAAGAAATTGACGCCCAAAACCGAAGAGGTCAAGGTCGAAGAAGTCAAGGCGGAAGAAGTCAAGACCGAAGAGGTCAAGGCGGAAGAAGCCAAGGTCGAAGAGGTCAAGGCGGAAGAAGCCAAGGTCGAAGAGGTCAAGACCGAGGAAGTCAAGGTCGAAGCGCCCGCTGCTGCTGCCACCGCGGAAGTCTTTATTGAATTCGGCGGCGCACAGGTTCCTGTCAACGAGATTATCGCCAACGCCAAGGCGGTTGTCGGTGAGGACAAGGATATCAAGGTCTATGTCCAGCCCGAAAACAGCAAGGCTTACATTGCGTTCGATGATCAGTCGGTCGAGATGGATGTCTATTTCGTACAGTAATCATCCGCAGCTACCGCACAAACAAGAAGAACCGGACAAGCGGTTTCCTCTCAAAGAGGGGAGCGCCTGTCCGGTTTTTTGCTGTCAGGGGTTCGTTTGGAAAAAAGTGGAAAAACTACACGTATTCTACCGTAGGCAGCGGTTGATAGATGCTGGTCGCGTAAAGCTCCTTGGAAATCTTGACATCGTCCTTGTAACGCACACGGTAAATCTCCACCGTCAGACCCGGATCGCCCCATTCCTTGGTGCCGCGGGGTTTGCCGGTGACGGCTTTCTTCTGCACGGTCGGGGTTTTGACCATCTGCACCACCTTGTTGTCAAATTCACAGCGGTAGCCGTCATTGGTGCCCCAGATCTGGCAGGTGATGGTTCCCTTGCCGCCTTTGGACTGATAGATCATCTTGATCTTGATGGGATAGGTTTTGTTGTTCTGGAATTTGAAATCCAGCGTACCCCAGTTGACGGTAGCGTCCTCGCCGGGCGTGGTCCAGTAATGCACCTTGTACATATGGTTGGTGCGGCTGGTGATTTCCAGATCCGCCTTGAACGCCGCCGAGAAAATCGCGGAGGACACCTGACAGATACCGCCGCCGACGTCGTTGGTGGTACCGGTGTTGGTGTACACCGTCGCGATGGAGAAGCCGTTGGCTTCGGTACGTTCGCCGACGGTATCGTTGAAGGAGAAAATCTCCAGCGGCTGCAGGACATAGCCTTCCTCGAAGCTGCCGTAGGTATTGATGCGCTTGGCAGCATTCTTGATATTGGCGGCACGGGTCTTATTGGTCGCCTTGAATTCGGTGGTAGTTTCGGCGAGCAGATCGGGACAGGTCGGCGCCTTGAGTTCGACCAGCGTGACCTTGGGCTGCGTGAGCTTGAGGGGAATGCTCCAGGTATTGCCGCCGGCTGCCACGGTGGAACGCGCTTCTTCGAGATTGAATTTCTTGCCCACCACGTCGGAACTGTAAATCGTCTCGCCGTTCTCGTCCACATAGGAGGACGCGTCTTTTACGTCGCAGACAACCTCTTTGTAAATTTTGTCAATATCGACTTCCGGCGCCTGCGTCGTCACCATTTCCTCCATCAGCCGTTCGTCGTAATTGCCCTGCTTGATGCGTTCCAGCACTTCTTTCATCAGACTGGCTTCGTCGATGCCGATGCCGTCGCTGCCCGATTTGATGACCAGCTGATCGCCTTCGATAGTATAGGACGGCTTGACCATCGTCTTGCCGTATTTATCCGAGATGCTGTTGAGCAGTTCTTCCAGCTTGGTCTGATTGTAACTGATATTGCCATAGGTAGCGGTCGTGGTTTTGATTTCCTTGCCGTCCTCACCGATATCGCTCACGGTGTTGGTGGAACCGTCGGCGTCGGACGAATAGTTGAAACCGTATTCCCCCAGATTCATGGAAAAAGTTTCGCCGTTGACCACCATATAGAGCGTTTTGTCGCTGAGCTGGGTGCCGATGACACTTCGCAGCATGGTGGTCGCGTCAGCGGTCTGGAGATTGACGATGGAATTGGCGATTTCCACCGGGCGGTAAATGCGGATAAACGCCAGATAATAGGCAATGAGCAGCACCACGGCGGCGCAGCCGGTCACAATGCCCAGCACTTTGAGACGCTTGCGGGTGCGGTAGGTCTGGAGACTGACAGCATTGTTTTTGCGGGCAGTCTTGCCATAATGTTCCTCGTAATATCCGTCGCCGTTGCCCAGATATTTCGCGTAAATCGGCGGAATGGCTTCGGGCGTGCGGGCGGCAGGCGCGCGGTCGCGCCCATTGTAGCCGCCGTCGTCAAAATAGCCGTCGTCGTCGTAATAGGCGTCGTCGTCCCAATCGGTATCCGCCGGCTCGTAATCATAGTAACTGTCGGTCTTTCGCTGTGCTTTTACTTCCGCGCGCTTTTTGCGGCGGCGGTTGTCGTCGTACAGTTCAGGTTCCTGCCGCTTCACCGGTTCCCGGCGGGGACGATCCGGCACCACGTTGCGGGAAGCACGCCGTCCGCTGCCGTCGTCAAAACGATAGTAGCTCTTGTCCTCGAAATCGTCGTAGTTGATGCGGCTGACAGGCGTTTTCCGTCTGCTGTCCTCTCGGCGGGACGAAGCCGCCCGTCCGCGGTTTCTTTGTGAGGAACCGCGCCGGTTATAGCGGTCGTCAAAGTCGTCGTCAAAATCGTCGTCGAGACCGCCGCGACCGAAATAGCCGTCGTCGAAATCGTCATCAAAGGCATCGTCATCATAATCGTCACGGCGCCGGTCGTCGTAATCGTCATAATCGTCGTCATACTCGTCCTCGAAACGGTCTTCCTCAAAGCCGCTTTCCAGTTCATCATCGCGTGCGTCACCGTCGAAACGGTAGCCGCCGCTGCCAAATCCGCCGCCCATCCTGCGTCCACTCCTTCTTGCCTTTTTGTTTTGTGTCTCATGATTATAGTAAAATATTTCAGGCTTTTTTGCAAGTGTCCCGTCCGACTTTTCACACAATTTTTAGAAAGTCCATCCGCCCCATCCGCGTGATTCCGCCTTTTGTTGCCTTTTGACCCATTTGCCGCATCGTCTGAAAATATTCATTTTCGGTTCATATTCCATACCAAATCTTTTCAAATATCTCCCCACAGAACCATGCAATTTCCACACAGGATGGACACATTTTCAGACTATAATAGGGAGTGAACTCAGAAGTATGCCCTCTGTATCGCACGGAATATCAGAAAGGAAGGACGAGACAAATGGCCGACAGATTCACTCGCGGGAACGGCGTAAAGAGCAGAGATTCCCGCCGACATTACTATACGCCGGTCTACATTCCCAAGGCTTCCACCCCCAGAAGCAGACGGCTGAGGCTCCTGCGCCGCTGTATCCCCGTTGCGCTGGCTGCGGTCATACTGGCGGTATCGGTGTTTTTATGGCAGTCGGGACGCAAGACGGAGGATTCTGTCATAGAAGTATCCGCCGCGCGTCAAACTTTGCGGGAGGTCAGCACCTATCCCCGCATTGTGGACAGCGAAGCGCCGCTGTCCCGTAACGATGTCCCCGCTGATCTGGTATCACTCAACACCCTGCCCAACGGTGCATCAGTTTGTCTGCGCGCGGATGCCGCCGAACGGTTTCTGGCCATGGTGGACGCCATGGCTGCCGATGGCATGGCGATTATCCCCATCCGCGGCTATGTTTCCTATGACGAACAAAGTGCCGTACTGGAAGAACATATTGATAAATACATCGCGGACGGCGCGTCTGCCGCTGAAGCCCGCGAGCAGGCGCTGCGGGAATACGCCGCGCCGGGGGAGAGCGAAGCACAGCTCGGCACCCTCATCGACGTTTCCACCGATCTCTCTTCCGTGGATCGCTTTGCCGCCACGGATCAGTATCTCTGGCTCTGTGAGAATGCCCCTTCCTATGGATTTATCATCCGCAAGGCTTCCCAACCGTGGAGACTGCGTTATGTAGGGGTTGATACGGCACAGACCATGCGCAAGGTGGGTCTTTCTCTGGACGATTATGTACAGGCAGTCCGCGAGGAAAATCCCGCTGCCGTGCAGGAATCAAACTGACAGCTTTTCAAACAATACGACCTCGTCCTATGCCTTCTATGCGGGAGGCGCAGGACGAGGTCATTTTTTTAGGATTATGCGTCACAGGTCTGTAAATACTGTTTTGCCTGTTCCTCTGTAAGATGGTATTCAAACCGGAGCTCTTTTTCAATCTGGTCATTGGAAAACTGCAGCCGGTGCAAGGTTCTGATCAGACCGTAGATGCCTTTTTGTATGCCTTGCTCTATGCCTTTTTGTATGCCTTGCTCTATGCCTTGCCCTATGCCTTGCTCTATGCCTTGCTCTATGCCTTGCTCAATGCCAAACCGAACACCTTCCGCACGGCTTTCGTCCATCATTTCCTGAATGGCTGTACACATATTGATTTTCCCCTCGCTTTCGTTGATTCTGATGCGCGTCCCTGTAATGGCACGCAGCATGGCGGCTGTGTCGCGATCAATGCTCTCAAACCGTTTGTCTTCACCCAGCACCCGCTGCAACGCGTCCTTGTCCTTCCGATACTTGATAAACAGCATCGCTTCCCGGAATTCGGATGTGAGATTTTCGAGCTGCTCTACCGACATGGTAGCGGGCTGGATCAGATGAATCTTATAATCCTGCACGAATGCCCGCATTTGCTCGTCCACGCCGCCGCACATCTCATAAATACTCATGGGAGCATCCCATGGTTTCTCGCCAAAGTAAATCACCAGTGTAATCACGGGTTTCAGACGGTCGTGCCTGCCGAATCCCGACAGATACGCTCCGTGTATATCGGCAGTCGGCTCGGACGGTGCAGGTTCCCGCTTTTGGTGCTTCTTGACCTGATTCTCATATTGAATCGCATCATAAAGCATATTCCGTACCGGCATCGCGTAGTGAATGTGACTCTGGTTTTCAATGCCCAATACCATATAGGTCGCCCGTCCGTCCTGCATACAGACCCATTCCTTGAGTACATCGCGCACCTTCTGAACCGATTCCTCACCGCTCTCACCGCTGGCATAAGTCACTGCAAGTGCTGTCGTATCCAGTTCTACCAGTTCACCAGCGTCGATGACATGTTTCCCACGGTAAATCAGGTAATTGAACGCGTCCGCAAAAATGTCCGGCTTACTCATGAATCGTTTCGTCAGTAAATCCTTTTCCCCCATCGGCGTTGCCCTCCCTTCCGTCTTTTATTATATCACAGCGTCGGAAGGAAATCAATATGCAGAAGGTGCAATGGGGAAAAATTGCCCCGTCGGCAGGAAACCCGACGGGGCAATTACATCATACAGACAAAAGCATGTATGGCTTATTTGGCGTATTCGGAAGCGCGGCTTTCGCGGATGACATTGACCTTGATCTGACCGGGATATTCCAGATCACTCTCAATCTTCTTGCAGATCTCACGGGCGAGATAAGGCATATCCGCGTCGGCAATGGCTTCGGGTTTGACGATGACGCGCACCTCACGTCCCGCCTGAATCGCAAAGGTCTCGGAAACGCCGGGGAATCCGGAGGCGATTTCCTCCAGCCGCTGGAGGCGCTTGATATAGCTTTCTACGTTCTCTCTGCGCGCGCCGGGACGGGCGGCAGAAACCGCGTCGGCGGCCTGCACCAGACAGTCGGTGATGGAAGTGGCTTCCACCCCGCCGTGATGGGCGGCAATGGCGTGGATAATATGCTCCTGCTCGCGGTATTTGCGCGCCACATCCACGCCGATATCCACATGGCTGCCTTCGATTTCATAATCGAGCGCCTTGCCGATATCATGCAGCAGACCGGCGCGGCGGGCAGCGGTGACGTCGGCACCCAATTCGGCAGCCATGGCGCCGGCGATCATGGAAACCTCAAGTGAATGGCGGAGGACGTTCTGACCGTAGCTGGTGCGGTAGCGCAGCCGTCCGAGCAGCTTCACCAGTTCGGGATGGAGTCCCATGACGTTGGCTTCCAGCATAGCCTTTTCGCCTTCTTCTTTGATAAAGGCTTCGACTTCGCGGTTGGCTTTCTCCACCATTTCTTCAATGCGGGTGGGGTGGATACGTCCGTCGCCGATGAGACGCAGCATGGCAATGCGCGCCACTTCACGGCGGATGGGATTGAAGCAGGAGAGCGTAATGGCTTCCGGCGTATCGTCGATGATGATGTCCACACCGGTGGCGGTTTCCAGCGCACGGATGTTGCGCCCTTCGCGTCCGATGATACGACCCTTCATCTCGTCGCTAGGCAGCGGGACGACAGAAACAGTGGTTTCCGCCACATAGTCCGAAGCGCAGCGCTGAATGGCGAGCGCGATGATATTTTTCGCGCGTTTTTCGGCTTCGTCTCTGGTCTGCTGTTCGTAGTCCTTGATTTTGACGGCTTTCTCGTGAATCAGCTCATCCTCCAGCGCCTGAAGCAGCAGTTCCTTGGCTTGCTCGCTGGTCAGACCGGAGAGTTTTTCGAGTGTTTCGAGCTGGCTGCGGCGGATTTCCTCCGCCTCCGCGTACTTCTCATCCGCCTGTTTCACGCGGGCAGATGCCTGTTCGAGTTTTTTCTCCGCCTGTTCGATTTTCTTGTTGAGATGCTCTTCACGCTGCTGCAGGCGTTTTTCCTGCTTGTTCATTTCGCCGCGGCGCTCGCGCATTTCCTTTTCGTTTTCGGATTTGAGGGCGTAGACTTCTTCCTTGCCCTTGAGGACGATCTCCTTGCGTTTGGATTCGCCCTTTTTCTTGGCGTCCTCCACCAGACGTCTGGCTTCCTCCTCTGCCGAAGAGATGGCAGCTTCCGCTACCCGTTTGCGTTCCTCATAACCCAGCTGATGCCCTTCCTGCAAACCGGACTTGCGTCCGAGCACCAGCATCACTGCGCCAATGATCAATCCGATCAATAAACCCAATAAAAACCACAACATTGTTTGACACACAACCTCCTTCGTTCTGGCAGGTCGGCGCAAATCGCAATCCTTGGATCCGTCGGTGTTTTTTTGCGGCAAAGACAAAAAACGCCGTGAAAAAACACAGTTAAAAATATATGAAAATATATGGAAATATATCAAAATATATCTGAAAAACAGAAATTCCGTTGCGCCGCCCAATGGAGCGTTTCTGCCGAAACAACGGATAAACGCTCCATCATACAATTTTTTGGATGATTTCAGGGTTGGTTTACCTTCGCGAACACACATGGATGCAAAGCGCCCGCGACAATACACCGTTTATATTTTAGTACTTTTTTTGTTTTCTGTCAAGAAATTTACGTTGGAATTTTGTATTTTTGTATAAGTGTTGAAAAAGCCCGCGTATTTTTTGATAACGCGGGCGGGGGGCATGGATTTATTCGTAATCGTCCAGCAGAGAAGCGGGGGTGTAGTGATAGGCGATGGAAGCGCGGGTAAGCGCGTCATTGCCGTCTGAGGTGCGATTCATCAATTGGCGCCAGTCATTTTCACCGCCGCCGTAATAGACCGTTTCCAGCGCGTCGCAGCCGTCGAAGGCATCCTTGTCGATTTCCCGGACAGAGGCGGGCATTTCCACGCGTGCGAGGGAAGCACAGCCGAAGAAGGTTCCCTCGTTGAGCGTGTTCAGTCCGTCGGAGAGGCTGATTCCGGTGAGTGCGGGACATTTGGCAAAGGCACGCGCGCCGACAGACGTCACGCCGTCCGACATGGTAACACTTTCCAGCAGCGGACAGTCGGAGAAGGCACGCGTACCGATAGAGACGACACGCAGCGGCAGGGCGACCATACGCAGGTTGACACAGCAGCCAAAGGCGCCGTCCTCGACGGTGGTGACGGTGTCGGGCAGACGGCAGCTCTTTCCGTATTTCCCGGCGGGATAGCAGATGACGGATGTGAGCGCCTTGTTGTAAAGCACACCGCCGCGGCTGGTATAGTCCCGGTTGCGGCTGGCGACGTCGATATCGGAAAGACTGCGGCAGCCGTAGAAGGCATACGCGCCGATAGAGGTGACGGTGCGGGGAATCTGTATGCTCCGCAGACGCTCGTCGTAATAGAACGCGTGATCACCGATGGAAGTGACGGTTTCGGGAATGGTGATGGCGGCGAGGTTTTCGCAGTCGCAGAAGGCATAAGCGCCGATTTTGGTGAGCGCGCCCTGCATCTGCACGTCGGTCAGGCAGGTGCAGTTGGCAAAGGCGCTGTCGTCGATGACGGCGACGGAGCGGGGGATATTGATGCGGGAGAGACTGGCGCATCCGGCGAAAGCGCCTTCGCCGATGGCGGTGACATGACCGGGAATCGTGACAGCGGTGAGCTTGTCGCAGTAGATGAACGTGTAGGAGCGGATTTCGGTCAGACTGTCGGGCAGCGCGGCGGTAGTAAGGCTGCGGCAGCCGTTGAAGGCGTCGGCGCCGATGGATGTGACCGAATTGGGAATTGTCAGCACCTTGAGGCGGGTGCAGCCGCGAAAGGCGGAGGTGCCGATAGAGGTGACCGATTCGGGAATCGTGACGTCTATCAGATTTTCGCAGCCGCGGAAGGCATTGTCGCCGATAGCGGTGACATTGTCGGGAATGACTACCTGAGCGGCACTGCCGTTGTATTGCAGCAATTCGCCTCGGCGGATGCGGAAGGTGGGTCGGAGTGCCGTCCGCAGGGTGAGAACCATGACCGCGGCGGTGACGGCAATGAGTGCCGCCGTGATAAGCGGGACGGGCAGTGAAGCAGGCGTGCCGGGGCGATGGTTCTTTCTATGGAAAAAGGAAGATATGTGTAGATTCATAAAGAGGGAATCCTTTCTGAAGGGGGGATTTTATCATTATAGCACAAGTGGTGGGTTTCGTCAATATGCGGCACAAAATTGAACAGGACAGCTTCACCCTTTTTTTCATTATATATATGAGATTTCCATCTCGTTCACGCCCCATTTTGACAGACGAAAAAATGACAAACTTGTAGTGAAATTGTTATTTTTCTTTTATCCTGTAATAATGATTAAATTCACAAATTCGCATTTTTGATGAATAAAGTCACAAAATTATAGGATATATTCGACAAATGCCTTCGATAAAGCCCAAAAATTTCGGTCAATGAAATGAAAATGAAGAAAAATGCCATTTAGGGGTTGCCAAATAGTTACAAGTCTGTTATAATTGGTAACAGATTTGAAATGGCTCGTTAGAAAAACGACAAATTAAGAGGGTTGCACAACAGGTGCAGAGAAACGGTTTCCAACATACAAACCGAAAGAAAGGGTTCATTATGAAGTACACACATAACACCAAAAACAGCAGAAAGGTAATCAGAAAGCTCGCGGCGTTTGCGCTGATCGTCATGATGGCGGCAGCGGTGATTCCGTTCGGTGACTTCGCGACCGCGCAGGCGGCTTCCGCCAGCATCGAATCCGCCCAGAGCACCAGCGGCGAATCCTACACGTCTTCGTCGGCGATGGCTGCCAAGCTGGACACGGTGTTCGCGGGCAAGATCGGTCTTTCCAAGACCTCTTCCTTCAAAAGCACCGTGAGTGCGCCGCTCGGTTCTTCCAAGATGACCAGCCGCAATCAGTATTACATCAAGAACAAGACCACCGGCGCCGTCACCAACGGCTGGCAGTGCTACATCTACGCCAATGCCGTGTACAATACGCTGTTCGGCGAATACATCGGTCGTGCGCAGGGTCTTTCCCATTCCAAGGTCGTCATTTCGGGCGGCAGCAGCAAGGCTTCCTATCAGCAGTTCACCGACGCGGGCGTCAAGTGCGGCGCCTATATGAGAACCACCACAAAGTCCAACGGTGCTTACAACGGCAGCGCGGGTCACTCCCTGATCGTGCTGAGCTATAACGCCAACGGCATCACCTATCTCGAAGGCAACGCGGACGGTCACGGTCTTGTGAGAATCATCACCCGCACATGGGACGGCTTCAATAAAGCGCAGCTTTCCGGTCGTTCCAGATATATCTGCCATGTGGTGCAGGCGACCGACAGCTACTATGCCGAGCATTACCGCGCCAGCTCCGGCGAGGCTTCCACCGAAAAGACCAGCACCAGCAAGAGCGACGGTTCTTACAGCCGCGTGCTGAGCTATAAGAAGACCGTGATGACCGGCGAAGATGTCAAGACTGTTCAGAACTCGCTCAAAACGCTTGGTTACAGCGTGAATGTCAACGGCAAGTATGATGAAGCCACCCGTGACGTGGTGAAGGCCTTCCAGAAGGCAAACGGTCTGACCGTGGACGGCAAGTGCGGCTCCGGCACCTGGAAAGCCATTGAGAAGGCTGTCAAGGCAGCCGCCAGTGAAACTGCTGTCAAGGGCGTTTCCGTTACCAAGAGCGCGACGCTCAAGATCACCCGGCAGCCCGCCAACGTGACGGTTGCACTCGGCGGCAAGGTTTCCTTCACCGTCAAGGCGGAAGGCACCGGTCTGACCTATCAGTGGCAGCTTTCGGACGATAACGGCAAGACTTGGCGCAACAGTTCTGTCAAGAAAGCCGATTACAACACGACTCTCAGTAAGAGCAATGTCAACCGTCAGGTGCGCTGCATTGTCACCGATAAGGACGGCAATAAGGTTACATCCAAGGCAGCCAGCATGAAGAAAAAGTAAAAAGCATAAAAAATACCGGTGAATCAATCAAAGACTCCCCCGTATGCGGAAGAAATCCTTCGGCATACGGGGGAGCGCTTTATTTTTTATTATTTTAAAAAACAGCGTCAGCCTGTTTATTCCCGCATAGCGTCCTTGATAGCGGCGAGGAGCTCATCGTAGGTTTCAAACGCGGGAAGGTCGGGATTGTCGGCTTTGATCCGGTCGGTGGAGCGGAAGAGGAAACCGGCTTTGCTGGCTTTTATCATCGCGAGATCGTTGAAGCTGTCGCCGCTGGCGATGGTATCATAGCCGATGGACTGGAGCGCCTTTACGGTGGTGAGTTTGGACTGCTCGACGCGCATCCTGAAATCCACGACTTCACCCTTCTCATTGACGACCAGCGAATTGCAGAAGATCGTGGGCCAGCCGAGTTTTTTCATGAGAGGGGCGGCAAACTCCTTGAAAGTGTCGCTGATGATGATGACCTGCCCCATTTCGCGGAGCGCGTCCAAAAATTCCTTAGCGCCGGGCATGGGGTCGATGGTAGCGATGACGTCCTGAATTTCCTTGAGACCGAGACCGTGCTCCTTGAGAATGGCAATGCGGTATTTCATGAGCTTGTCATAATCGGGTTCGTCGCGGGTGGTCTTTTTAAGCGCGGGAATGCCGGAAGCCTCCGCGAAGGCAATCCAGATTTCGGGTACGAGCACGCCTTCCAGATCCAGACAGGTGATATACATACGTATGTTCTTCCTTTCTTCTATCGTATGATGTGACGGGATAAAACCTGCTATGTCATATGTTTCATAAATGACAAGAGCATTATAACACAAAAGCTGCGATTCGTCAAATGATTTGTGGATGATTTCAAAATGGGGTTCTATTGATCCGACGTATAGGCGTAGGCGGCAGCCTCAGCTTCCTGCTGAAGGGCGACGTATTCCTCCAGGCACACATGGTTGACATACATATAGGTGGCATGGAAGACTCCCACATAACGGATATGCCACGGTTCGTAGGCAATGCGGGTGATTTCCTCCTTGTCGGCGGGATAGCGGAGGACAAAGCCGAATTTATGGGCGTTCTCGGCGAGCCACTGACCTTCGGGGGTATTCTGATAGTTGTGGTCGGTGGTATTGTCGTTGCTGACGTCGATGCTGCACCCGAGCTGATGTTCGGAATTGCCGGGAGTCTGGGTGGTATTGAGAGCGAGCAGCCGCGCCTGCGTGGAGGAATTGCCTGCGTTGATATAGCGCTGCACGGCGTTGTCATAGAGCTGGGACTGGCGCGCATAGCTGCGGTAGGCGCTGATGATGTGCATACGGCAGCCGCTCACTTCGGACTGCATGGCACGCAGCAATGCCTGGTATGCCTCAAAGGTTTCGGCGGAAATATAGAGCGTGCCGTAATTTTCGGCGACGTATTCAGCGGGAATTGCCATGAGATCGGCGGGAACGTCGTCCGCTTCCAGCGTGTTCTGATAATTGGCGATGGGGAGCTTTTCATAATACAGCCGGGGCAGGGTACTGTCGGGGGGGAGTTCCCGGTACTGCACGGTCACGCCCACGCTGGCGGTCAGATGCCGGGCAGAAGCGGTCAGGGTAGTGGTGCCGTTTTTGGCGGCGACGATATGACCGTTCTCCACGGTGAGAACCCCGTCGTCAAGCAGTTCCCATGTGTAGGCGTCTTTGTCGAGACGGCTGCTGGGCGGGCTGCATTCGGGCAGACTGTCAAAGGTTTCGCCCACATAGAGCGTGACGGCAGCCGGACGGAAGGTAAGCCGCTGCAATTCCCCGTCGAGGCGTGCGATGGCAGCCTTGCCCTGCGGCAGTGAACGTTTGCACACCACCGCCGCCATGACCACCGACAGCAGCGCGAAGACGGTGCGCTGGATCTGGAGGGGAGTGATAACAAGCGTTTTTTCTTCATTCAATGGAATGTTCATAGCAAGCGTTTCATGCTCCTGTCATGAGAGAATAGATGGTATAGCGATAGTATGTGCCGACAAACGGCGTGATATGCTGCAAGGAATAAAAAGCAGACCGGTTCCCATGAGGAAGCGGTCTGCGCAGGGAAAGCCGGAGCGTGTTATCCCACCGCGACGATGGCAGTGGTGGGGGTTGTCGTCGTGGGATTGGCAGCCGAAGACGTGGTCTTTTTGGCGGTCGTCTTGGAGGATTTGGAGGTTTTCGCCGCTTTTTTCGTGGTCTGATGGGTCTGTGCGGCAGTGGTGCCGGTTGTATCGGCGGAGGTGGTACTTTCCGTGTCGTGCTTGGTGGTGACGTTGGAATTGGCGATGCCCTTGAGGTCGGGCAGATAGATACCCCGCACTTCCTTGTTGTTGCCCTCGTATTTCATATCGTCGTTGTAGATAAAATCGCCGAGGATCTGGGCATTGACAGTGAGATTGGCGGCGAGAACTTCGTTGCCGTTGCTCATGTGCTGGGTGGTATAGCTGCCCTTGACCGGAATGGAAATCTGCGCGTTGCCGTAATTCATCACGGCAGGCGCTTCGGATGCCAGACCCACCAATTCCGCCTTGGTGAAGTCGGTGGTGACGTATTCCAGACAGGCATACCCGATGGAAATCAGGTCCATATAGCCCAGCCCTTTGAGTTCGTTGATGATTTCGGTCAGCACCTTGCGCTGGCGCTTGGTACGCCCGAAGTCGGAGTCGATTTTACGGATACGGGCGTAGTTGAGTGCCTCGGCGCCGTTCATATAATAGGTTCCCTTGCCCTTTTCAAAGCGGGGGAACAGACCGTATTTCTCATGATGACACATATAATTGGCTTCGGCGGAGGTCACGGTGATTTTAATGCCGCCCTTGCCGTTGAGTTTGCCGATTTTGTTGACAACGGTCTTGAAAGCGGTAAAGTCAACGATGATGTATCTGTCCACTGTGATACCGAGATTGGCTTCCACGGTCTGTTTGAGCAGATCGACGCCGCCCACCGAATAGGCGGAATTGAGACGGGTGCCGTATTTGCCGGGAATTTTGATGTAAAGGTCGCGCAGGAAGGAAGTCATCTTGATTTTTTTGTGCTTGCGGTCGATGGTAAGCATCATCATAGCGTCGCTTCGTCCGTCTTCGTCCATGGAACGGCGGTCGCTGCCGATGAGCAGGATATTTTCGATGTCCGCGTCAAACATTACGGCGGTAGGCAGTTCAATGGCGGAATCGTCCACGCCGTCGGCGGCCTGCTGCAATTCTTTGTCGGCTTCCATATTCTGCACGGAGAGGGCATTTTGACCTGCCTGTGCGTTGCCGACAAAATTCATGCGGTTGAGCAGTATGCTGAAAGCGCCGCCCAGCAGCACCACAAACACCAGCAGCAGGCTGAGGGTGGTAATGCCGGCTTTCTGCCAGCCGCGCATGGGGCGAAGGTTGCGGGAACGGGCGCGGCGGGCTTTTTTCTGTCCGTAATTGATCTCGGCGGCATTGTCGCCGGAGATCTTCGGCACAAAGTATTCCACCTCGCGCACGACGGAACCACCCTTGTCCGATTCGCGCCGGATGATGGAAGCGCCGGCGCTGCTGCGGTGGTAACGGTCGCGGAAATCCCGCCGACTGCTGTAACGTTCTTCCACTGCCTCGGCAAGGGTATCGATGAGCGGCGGTTCTTCCCCCTCTGCCAATTCGCGGTGGGTGCGTCTGGTAAAACGGCGGGCGGCTGCCTGACGGAGGCTGACGGCGCTGCCGTCGGTGAGCAGGGAGGAACGGTTGTCCTCCTGGGGCTGATCGTCATCACGCTCGTCGGGTTCAAAGGAGATGCTCCGGTCGGCTTCTTCCCGAAGCCGTGCTTCGCGGTATTCGGCGAGAGGATTGTCCAGCGGCGCGTTTTCCACCCGCCGACGCTGCTCGCGCAGGTTGCGGCTGCTCTCGGGACGGCGGCTGATGCCGCGTTCGATATAGATATGGGGCGCGGCGGCGGCGTTCATCTGACGCTGCTGCTCGGTTTCTTCCGGACGGCGGCGGGAAAAGCGGGTTTCATCGCCGCGTGGGATAGGACTGTCCATGGCGCTGTCTCCTTTCATGAAAATGGGCGGGTTCTATGCGTGATAATCTTCCCCGTATATAATGGAACACACATATTCATACAACTCCCGTGTGACGTCAACGGTCTGTGAAAGACCCTCCGCGTCGGGCGTTTCCCAGCGGTCGGAGGGATAGCGGCATTCGATGTAATAGGGGTTGAGCACCGCCGTGCGGGAAATAAATCCGCCGAACGCCGAATTGTATTTGCACGCCTGCCGCACGAGCCACGAGAGGTTGTGACCGTCGAGGTTATGACCGCTCATAAAGAGCAGATAGGCCTTGAGGGATTTTTCAATCGCCTGCTGGCAGTGGAAGCAGGCGGTATTGACGCAGGTGCCGTCCTCGGCGAGCAGCAGGGCAGCGGCGAGGTCTTCGCTGGCATATTCCATCCACTCAAAATAATGCCGGCTGTCGCCCTTGCCGTGTCTATTCCGACTCATAAAGCACCACACCGCCATTCTGAATGCCGCGACTGGCAAAGCTGCAGGGATCCGACATCAGGGAATCCCATAAGTCACGGTTATACACCAGCACGTCATAGGACACGTCGCACTCCACATTGAGATAGATTTTCTGCTCCATCTTATAACAGTCGGTCTGATTGACGATGACACAGAGCTTGAAGCCCTCCAGTTCCCCGCTGAGAGTAAAGCGGGAGTGAAAGAGGATAATCCGCACGGGCTGCAGCAGTGCGGCAATTCCCTCGCAGACCTTGATAATGCGTTCGTCGTAATTTCCGTAAGCCAACGCCGATCCCTCCTTTTTGCGAATCCGTGCCGCAAAATGTCATTTACCCCCTTATTCTAGCAAAGGAATATGGGGATTTCAACTGTTTCCCATGAATTTTAAATGAATTCTGCGGCGCATATTTTTCATATCAGCGGGAAATGCTAAAAGCGAAGCCGATAAAAGGAAAGGTGGAAGAAATCATGAATCATGAAGATAAGGGAAACAGGGAGAAGCTGCATCTGCATCGCGGACGGAGAAAATCCTTCCGACCGACGGGATCGTTTGTGCTGTGTCTGGCGGCGGCGGCGATTGCCATCAGCGCGGCAGCCGTGAGGGCGCAGAAGGACCGGGCGGCGCTGACGTCGCAGCCGGAAGAGAGCAGCGTTTCCGATCAGACTGACGGAGCGGCGCAGACCTATCCCACCGATGTGGGAAATCATACCGACGGTACCAAACCCGCTGACAACGCGGGGGAGCCGGTGAAAAATACGTCTGCGGTGTCCCATGATACAGCGAAACCCAATACGTCCGACGAATACGATGACAAAGAGGACAGCGAACAGACACTTGCTATTCAGGTGGTAGGGAAGCATCTGACCTATGTGCGACCCACAGGCGGCGCGATTACGAAGGGATACAGTATGGACGGACTGGTGTACTCCAAGACGATGGGCGACTGGCGGGTACACAGCGGCACCGATCTGGCAGCCAACGCCGGCGAAGCGGTGAAATCCGCGGCAGAAGGCAAGGTCGCGGGCATTGTGCAGGATCCGCTGTACGGCACCACGGTAGTGGTGAATCAGAATGACGGGCTGATGGTGTATTACAGCGGACTCAGCCGTGATGTCGCGGTGCGGGAGGGGGAGAACCTTTCGGCGGGCACGGTGATCGGCACGGTGGGGGAGATTCCGTGCGAGAGCGCCGACGGGGTGCATCTGCATATCGAAGTCCGGAAAGAAGACAGCCCTCTCGACCCGCAGGAAGCGCTGGGGCTGAAATAGTGAATAGTGAATAATAAAGGAAAAGCGAATACTGACAAGGAACCCTCCTCAATCCATCTCCCGCACGGACAGAAAAATTTCCTGTCGTGCGGGAGATTTTTTACCGTTTTCCCAATCATTGAACGAAATAACGGCGTGAATCCATGAAATTTTTGCCTGAAAAACTTGCAATACGAAAAACAGGGTGGTATAATAGAGATACTTTCCATAAAAATTCCATCAAGAGGAGTGCAAAGTATCATGGAAGAAATCAAAGTTCAGCTTACCACCCAGCCGAAGCAGAAGCCCACAGACGAGAGCAAGCTCGGCTTTGGTAAGATTTTCACCGATCATATGTTTGTCATGGACTACACGGACGGGCATTGGCACGATCCGCGCATTGTCCCCTACGGTCCGCTCGATCTGACCCCGGCGTGTATGTGTCTGCATTACAGCCAGGAAGTCTTTGAGGGTATGAAGGCGTATCGCGGCGTGGACGGCAAAATCCGTCTGTTCCGCCCCGATCAGAACTTCGCCCGCCTCAACAGCTCCAACGACCGTCTGAGCATTCCGCTCATCGACGAGGAGCTTGCTGAGAAGGCGCTGGAAATGCTGGTTGACATCGACCGCGACTGGGTTCCCCACACCGACGGCGCGTCGCTCTACATCCGTCCCTTCATCATCGGCACCGAGGACGCACTGGGCGCACATACTTCCACCGAGTACAAGTTCATCATTATCATGAGTCCCTCCGGTTCGTATTATGCGGGCGGTCTGGCGCCGGTCAAGATTTACGTCGAGACCAAGTATGTCCGCGCGGTCATCGGCGGCACGGGCTATGCCAAGACCGGCGGCAACTACGCGGCTTCGCTCAAGGCGCAGGACGTCGCGGCGGAGCAGGGTTACAGCCAGGTGCTCTGGCTGGACGGCGTGGAGCGCAAGTACATCGAAGAAGTCGGCGCGATGAATGTCTTCTTCGTGCTGGGCGACGAGATTGTCACCCCCGTACTGCGCGGCTCTATTCTGCCGGGCATTACCAGAAAGTCCACCATCGAAGTGCTCAAGAAGATGGGCTACAAGGTGTCCGAGCGGCTCATCACCGTGGAAGAGCTGGTTGAAGCCAACGAGAAGGGCGAGTTCAAGGAGATGTTCGGCACCGGTACGGCGGCAGTCATCTCTCCGGTCGGCGAGCTCAAATGCGGCGACACCATCATCAACATCAACAATGGCGAGATCGGACCGATCTCCCAGATGCTCTATGACAAGATCACCGGTATGCAGTTCGGCAAGCTCCCCGACGAGTTCGGCTGGACGGTAGAAGTGAAGTAGTGAAGTAGTGAAGTAGTGAATAGTGAATAGTGAAGAATGAATAGTGAATAGATTCGGAAGCGCTTCGCGCTTGGAATATATATTCCGGTTCATCCTTCCTAATATGGCAACAATCCCCGGCGTGTCGCTGTGAAAGGCGGCTGCGCCGGGGATTGTGTTGGATTTACATCATCTGCTGTGCCAGTTTTTTGACTTCCTCCACTGGCAGACCGGTGGTTTCAGCGGATTCCTCGATGGTGAACCCTTTTTTGACCAGACGAAGTGCGATCTGATTTTTTTCATTGATGACCTTCGTTTCCATTTGTGCAGTTCGTTCCTCCGCTTTAGCAATCTGAGCTTCTATTTGTGCGGTTCGCGCCTCCGCCTGAGCGGTTCGCATTTCTGCCTCAGCGGTTCTCGTTTCTGCCTCAGCGATCCGATCCTTATAATAATCAATGTATTCTTCCAGGAGCTGACACATATGCTGTTCCCCCTTTTCGTTCTTAAAATAGTCTGTTTTCGTCGATAATTGATGATAATTCATTTCTTTAGGATCGTAACACATGAAATCGTGCATGAGCATTCCCAATGGTGTACTGTCTGTATGAGATGCGTTGACATACACAATATGCAGTCCGTCATCGAAACGCTTGCCGTTCTCCTGAATGGTTCGCTCAATATGATAAACCGGCATATTATCTCCCAATACGTCGTTCTCGGTGATGAAAATGACATATGTTTCACAAAGATCTTTGTATTTTTGCCCCTTTTTTAAAAATGCGCTGTCAATCAGACCGCCGTAAAATCTTGCCCGGCGGGGAATGGCACCTTCGTCCGGCTTTTGTACCTCAATATTATAAAGCCGTCCTTCCTGATCTGTGGCGAGTGCGTCCAATATGACGGAATGTCCGCCCAGTCCTTTGATCGAGTACTGTGTTTTCACCTCTGTTACAGTCAGGTCGTCACGCTCCAGAATAATGCGCAGCATCCACCCCGTCAATTCAGTGTCCTTATCAAAACAGACGGCAAAAAAGGCGTCGTCAATCAGACGCAATTCCTTGATAATAGCTAGTTTTTTTTCATCCGTCAGTACCGGCTCATTCCGTATCACAGGTACCACCACCTCTCCATGTCTTTATTATAGCATATGACAGAGCGTTTTGCAATGGTTATCCTCGGAAAACCGGTCAAATAATTCTGCAACAAACAAAACCGACGGTACAGTTCTGTCGTGGCTGACAAGGCGGTACCGTCGGTTTTTTGCGTCGTGAAACCTGAAAAAGCGTTATCTTTTCGATGACGCGGGCGTGGTGGTCGTTGTAGTGGTCATCGTGGTGGTACGGGTAGTCGAAGTGGTCGAGCCGTACATCTCGTCACCCATTCGGTCAAGACCGTCTTCCACTCTGTCCGCACCGCGTTCGATGGCATTGCCGGCATCGTCGATGACCCGACCCGCGCGGTCGGCGATGTTTCTGCCGGTGTTGGAACCGTCGTAGATACCGTTTTCATTCACGCCGTAGGAAGTGGTATTGTTTCTGCCGCTGGCACCGCAGCTTACAGGGAGCATCAGCAGCCCAAGCGCGGCGACGGCACACATGATACGAAATTTCATCATCTTGCATTACCGTCCCTTGTGTTGATAGGGAGGAATGTTCCGCACGGCAGGAAACAGCGGCACATTCCTCCCGCTGTTATTGTTGGCAAAGCGACAGGCTTTCATACAAAAAATCAAGGCGAAAAACTTTGGCAAAAAAACAGGAATATGTGGAACCAAAGGAAAATGACGTCCTCAGGTGAGTCTTTCCGGTTTGTCGGTGATACACAGAAGATAATCCACCGATACACCGTATAACGCGGAAAGTCTGATGAGCTGTGCCGTAGGCAGATCACCGGATTCGCACTCGAAGCGCGCGTAAACGTCAGGAGAAATTGTCAAAAAATCAGCCACCTGCTGCAAGGTCAGATGCCTGTCGGTGCGAAGATCGTGTATTCTTTTTACATAGTCCTTCATGGTTTCACCTCCGATATTATTATACCATTTTTTTGTGAAACTGTCAAAGGAATTTTCTCACTCCGACGTGCGGTATTCGTTGCTTTTTGCTGAAATCATGGCAGGTATATGTAGAATGAAGCGGTTTGATATGCGAATGTTTTACACGCCCGTTCGCGAAATATCTTCCAAAACCTAAATCCGTCAGGGCTTGTCAGTCAGACACAGTATGTACTCGACAGAGACGTGGTATAACGCTGACAATTGTTTACCCAAATAATCGTCTCTGTCTCTATTGAAAAAGATGTTGTCAGATGTTATAATAAAAATTGTTGAGCTTACGTTGTCTTGCGGGGGGAAAGTGATTGATGTCAGATACAGCGATTAAAATGATAAACGATGTGGCTTCTATCGAAATGATCCGGAGTAGATTTACCTTTATTGATCTGTTTGCGGGAATAGGCGGCATGAGAATAGCTTTTGAGCGATCCGGAGGGCAGTGTGTCTATTCCAGCGAATGGAATCGGTATAGTCAGCAAACCTATTATGCCAATTTTGGAGAACAGCCGGATGGCGATATTACAAAAGTCAACGAAGCTATGATACCTGAACACGATATTTTAGTAGCGGGTTTCCCTTGTCAGCCGTTTTCTATTGCAGGTGTTTCTAAAAAGCAGAGTCTGGGACGGGCAACGGGATTTGAAGATAAAACCCAAGGAACACTTTTTTTTGATGTATGTCGGGTGCTGAAAGCAAAACGTCCCAAGGCATTTTTATTGGAAAATGTAAAAAATTTATGTAGTCATGACCATGGTCGAACATTTCAAATCATTTGTGAAGCGCTTGATGAGCTGGACTACGAAATTTTTTATCAGGTATTGGACGGTCAGATGTTTGTCCCGCAGCATCGGGAAAGAATCTTGATTGTGGGATTTGACCGGCAGCGTTATCTGAGCCGCAACATTGGGTTTCAATTTATTATTCAGCCAAAATTTCCAAAGCCTTTGCTAAAAGATATTTTGGAAGAGGAAGTTGAGGAAAAATATACACTTTCAGATAAACTGTGGCAATATTTACAGGATTACGCGGCGAAACATAAAGCGGCCGGAAATGGATTTGGATATGGTATGGCACCTTTAGACGGCATTTCCAGAACCCTCAGCGCAAGATATTATAAAGACGGCTCGGAAATTTTGATTGAACAGTCTGGAAAAAATCCACGCAGACTGACACCCAGAGAGTGCGCAAGACTGCAAGGATTTCCCGATACATTTCAAATTCCTGTATCGGATACGCAGGCTTATAGGCAATTTGGAAATTCTGTTGTTGTACCGTTGATGAGTGAGGTGGCAGAATTAATTGTTCAAGAAACGGAACGGCTCGATCAAGTGACGGACAGCCTGCATACTGAAGGAATCGCATATGGAATATGAAGTAATGAGCGCCATACAGTCTGCTATGGCGGGCAAGCGTGTATTTTGCAAATTTCTTTCTGCCAATGACACAGGAAAAACCGGTGCGCATCAGGCTGGAATCTACATTTCAAAGCCGTCTGTTCCTATTTTATTTGATGAGCCGGGTATACGTGGGGAAAATAAAGAGAAACGTGTCACAATTGCTTGGCAAGACGGTCGCAGAACCGACAGCAGATTTATCTATTACGGTCAGGGAACCCGAAATGAATACCGTATTACCAATTTTGGGCGCAGTTTCCCTTATTTGCGTTCAGAATTTACCGGAGCTCTTTTTATCTTGGTGCAAAAATCATCGGAGGATTATGATGGCTTTGTTCTCAACGCCGAAGATGATATCAATCAATTTCTGGATACATTTGGCATCAGCGTTACACAAACCAATCAATTGCTCAATCTTCATCATGTGACGCTGGCATCCATGGAAAAAGCAGAGATGGAACGATTGATTGAGACATTGGACGTCGATTTTCCATCTTCCGAAAGAATGTCAATGGCGGCTCGAAAAATTGATAACCGCGTTTATGATCATGCAGATTATATCGTTACAAACCCCGACAAAAAACTGATTGATTGGACAAATATGGAATTTAAACTGTTTCAGGCTTTGGAATATGCGCGTTATGGAGACGTCATTTCAAAGGGATTTTTGTCTATGGAGGATTTTGTGATGACAGCCAATCAAGTGTTAAACAGAAGAAAAAGCCGTGCAGGAAAAAGCTTAGAGCATCATTTGGCTGCCTTGTTTAGCGGGAATGGCTTGATTTATGAGGAACAGGTCGTCACAGAAGGAAACAAAAAACCTGATTTTCTGTTTCCTTCCCAAGCTGCCTATCATACCCCCGATTTCCCCACGGAAAAATTGATTTCTCTCGCAGCCAAAACAACGTGCAAAGACAGATGGAGACAGGTGATTAATGAAGCGGATCGATTGAGACAAAGAGTGAAGTATCTTTGCACTTTACAGCAGGGAATATCGACAGCACAAATAGATGAGATGACGGCAGAACAGATTGTTTTGGTGGTGCCAAAACCTTATATTTCCTATTATCCCAAAGAACGGCAGGATCAGATTTGGACCATCAGCCAATTTATCACGTTTGTCAAAGAGACGGAAGGCATTTCATAAAATATACCCAAAAAACACCGCCGCAGGAATCAGCTTTCTTCGCTGAATCCTGCGGCGGTATATTGTTATATAGGCAGTCTCACGAAACGGGTGCCGACTGCTGTGATTTTCCGACAGATTCACGGCGTACTTCCGCCGGAGGCTTCTGACCGTGCGTTCTTGGCACGGCGAAGACGGCGGCGGGAAGATACGGCGCGAAAGGATGAGGGAAAAATTTACTTAAAGAATGTCAAAGAACCGGACGGCAGGAATTACTTCTTGCTCTTGTCAGCCAGGGTCTCGTACTTCTCCTCGGCGTACTTCTCCGCCTTGGTGAAGAGCGCCTCGGCTCTGTCGGGATTGGCACGCTTGAGGGCGTTGTAACGGACTTCGCCCATGATGAAGTCGCGATAGCTCTCGGTGGGAGCCTTGCTGTCGAGGGTGAAGGGGTTCTTGCCCTCGGCGGCGAGATCGGGATTGAAGCGGAACATATGCCAGTAGCCCGCTGCCACAGCCTTCTTCTCTTCGGTCATGGAGATGCCCATGCCGCCCTTGATGCCGTGGTTGATACAGGGCGCGTAGCAGATGATGAGGGACGGACCGTTGTAAGCTTCCGCCTCACGGAACGCCTTGAGGGTCTGGTTGTAGTCAGCACCCATCGCGCACTGTGCGACGTAGACATAGCCGTAGCTCATTGCGATCTGAGCGAGATCCTTCTTCTTGACCGACTTGCCGGCAGCCGCGAACTGGGCGATGGAGCCGACAGGGGTCGCCTTGGAAGCCTGACCGCCGGTGTTGGAGTAGACTTCGGTATCGAAGACGAGGACGTTGACGTTCTGACCGGAGGCGAGGACGTGATCCAGACCGCCGAAACCGATGTCATATGCCCAGCCGTCGCCGCCGAAGATCCACATGGACTTCTTCGCGAGGAAATCCTTGTCCTTCAGAATCTTCTGGACGGTTTCGCCGCAGGTGCCCATTGCTTCGAGTGCGGCAATGAGTTTGTCGGTGGCGGCTCTGTTGGTGGCGGAATTGTCGAAGGTAGCGAGATACTCGGCAGCGGCGGCCTTCGCGTCAGCGGAAGCGTTCTCGCAGCCGGCAATCTTCTCGACATACTCCTTGAGTCTGTCGCGGATGGCTCTCTGGGCGAGGTTCATACCGAGACCGAACTCGGCGTTGTCTTCAAAGAGGGAGTTGCCCCAGGCGGGACCGTAGCCCTTCTTGTTGACGGTGTAGGGGGTAGAGGGTGCGGAGCCGCCCCAGATGGACGAACAGCCGGTGGCGTTGGCGATGTAGGCTCTGTCGCCGAAGAGCTGGGTCATCAGCTTGGCATAGGGAGTCTCGCCGCAGCCCGCGCAGGCGCCGGAGAACTCAAGCAGCGGCTGCTTGAACTGGCTGCCCTTGACGGTGGCGTCGGTGAACTTGGCAGCGACTTCGGGCTTCTCGTCGAGGGTCTGACCGTAATCGAAGACAGCCTGTTCCTTCATCTGAGAGGCGATGGGCTTCATGGTGAGTGCCTTTTCGCCCTTGAAGCCGGGGCAGACGTTGGCGCAGCTGCCGCAGCCGGTGCAGTCGAGGGTGGAAACGGTCATGGCGAACTTGAAGCCCGGCAGACCGGTGAGATCCTTTGACTTGGTGCCTTCGGGAGCGGCAGCCAGCTCGTCGGCGGTCATGGCAACCGGACGGATGACTGCATGCGGACATACCAGCGAGCAGAAGTTACACTGGATACAGTTGGTGGGATTCCATTCGGGAACATTGACCGCGATGCCGCGCTTCTCATAAGCGGCGGAGCCCTGCGGGAGCGTGCCGTCCACGATGTCCATGAAGGTGGAAATCGGCAGGCTGTCACCCTTCTGGGCGTTGGCGGGAATGAGGATGTCGTTGACGAACTTGACGAGTTCGGGTCTGTTGCCGGTGGCAACCTGCACCTTGGTGTCGTCGGTGCAGTTCTTCCATGCCTCGGGAACCTGAACCTCGACAATCGCCTGTACGCCGGCATCAATCGCGTCATGGTTCATCTTGACGATGGCTTCGCCCTTCTTGCTGTAGGACTTGGTAGCCGCGTCCTTCATGAACTTGATAGCGTCCTCAATCGGAATAACGCCGGAGAGCTTGAAGAAGGCGGACTGAAGCACGGTGTTCACACGGGTGCCGAGACCGATTTCCTGACCGATCTTGATGGCGTTGATGGTGTAGAACTTGATATTGTTGTCAGCAATGTACTTCTTGACCTTGCCGGGGAGGTTCTTCTCCAGCTCCTCGCCGCTCCAGATGCAGTTGAGCAGGAAGGTACCGCCGGGAACCAGATCCTCGACGATGTCGTACTTGTCGATGTAGGAGGGATTATGGCAGGCAACGAAGTTCGCCTTGTTGACCAGATAGGTGGACTTGATGGGGGACTTGCCGAAGCGCAGATGGCTGACCGTGACGCCGCCGGACTTCTTGGAGTCGTAGGAGAAATAGCCCTGCGCGTACATATCGGTGTGGTCGCCGATGATCTTGATGGAGTTCTTGTTGGCGCCGACGGTACCGTCAGAGCCGAGACCCCAGAACTTGCAGCAGATGGTGCCTTCGGGGGTGGTGTTGGGATTCTCGCTGACCTTGAGGGAGAGGTTGGTCACGTCGTCCTCGATACCCACGGTGAAGCGCTTCTTGCAGTCGGCAGCGCCCATGTTGCGATAGATCGCGATGATGTGGGCGGGAGTGGTGTCCTTGGAGCCGATGCCGTAGCGGCCGGAGAGAATCTTGATGCCGGCAAACTTGCTGTCGGCGAGGGAAGCCACGACGTCAAGGTAGAGCGGTTCGCCGATGGAGCCGGGTTCCTTGGTTCTGTCGATGACGGTGATATACTTGGCGGTATCCGGAATGGCTGCGACGAGCTTCTCGGCGCTGAACGGACGGTAGAGGTGAACTTCCACCACGCCCCATTTCTCACCGGCAGCGTTCATGTAGTCGAGGGTTTCCTCGATGGTGTCGCAGACGGAACCCATCGCGATGACGACCTTCTCCGCGTCGGGAGCGCCGTAATAGTTGAAGAGCTTGTAGTTGGTGCCGATCTTGGCATTGACCTTGTCCATATATTCCTCGACAATGCCGGGTACCGCGTCATAGAACTTGTTGCAGGCTTCGCGGGTCTGGAAGAAGATGTCGGGGTTCTGGGCGGAACCGTGGAGGACAGGATGCTCAGGGTTGAGGGCGCGGCGGCGGAAAGCGTCTACCGCATCCCAGTCGAGCATATCGGCGAGGTCTTCATAATCCCACGTCTCGATCTTCTGGATTTCATGGGAGGTGCGGAAGCCGTCGAAGAAGTGGAGGAAAGGCACACGACCCTTGATGGCGGCGAGATGGGCGACAGCGCCGAGATCCATACATTCCTGCGGATTGTTGGAGCAGAGCATTGCGTAACCGGTCTGACGGCAGGCATACACGTCGGAATGGTCGCCGAAGATGGAGAGCGCGTGGAACGCGAGCGAACGGGCGGACACATGAATCACGCCGGGGAGCAGTTCGCCGGACATCTTGTACATATTCGGGATCATGAGCAGCAAGCCCTGAGAAGCGGTGTAGGTGGTGGTCAGAGCGCCGGCGGAGAGGGAGCCGTGCACAGCACCGGCAGCGCCGCCTTCGGACTGCATTTCCGTGACCTGTACTTCTCTGCCGAAGAGATTCTTTCTGCCGGCAGTGGCGTATTTGTCCGTCTCGTCAGCCATGACGGAAGACGGAGTGATGGGGTAGATCGCGGCAACATCGGTAAACGCGTAGGATACATGCGCGACCGCGTTGTTGCCGTCCATGGTTTTCTTGTTTCTGGCCATGTTGTTTGTTTCCTCCTTGGAAATTTTCAGATATATAGGGATATTCCTCCGGCGGAGGCAGAGGAATCGCCGGGGCGAAAGAGGGAAGACGCCATCGGCGGCTGCTGCCGGCTGCGGGGAATTTTGACCGAGACACAAAGCGTCGCCTGTATTCCGGTACATCACCGATTATTTTACCACTTTTCAATCAATATGTAAAGCATAAAAAACCATAATTCACACAAAATTGTAAATTTTAGAAAGATAAGCGGGAGAGAACCTTGCAAAACCGACGGGGGTGTGGTAGAATAAAAGTGAATAGTGAATAGCGAA
>JAFPUM010000011.1 GCA_017395425.1 Clostridia bacterium
ATCGGTGACGACGCAGCGGACATACCGTCCGTTGTTCTTCTCGCTGAGGGTGGTGGAATAGGTCGCGGTCTTGGTGGAACTGTTGCGCCACGTCTTGCCCTGATCGTCGGAAAGCTGCCACTGATACGTCAGACCGTCGCCTTCGGCAGTCAGGGGGAAACTCACCTTGTCGCCTGCGGCGCCGGAAGCGTTCTGCGGCTGGGCAGTGATGACAGGTCCGTCGGAGAGGGTGACGGTGCCTTCGCGGCAGGAAAGCGGCACCGGCTCCATGGCACTGTTGAAAATACCGCTCACGTCGTCAATGATATTGACCGTAAACTCGCCCGGCTGAACGTCCTGCGTCACGCGGAAAATCAGCGTAAAGAAGGTGCCGGTCGCGGTGAAATCCTGTGCGGCGGCGGGGTTGCCGAAGGAGATGTAATACATGCCGTCGGAAACGGGATAGTTGACGGGGGTCATGCAGTCGGGCGCGGCGTCGGTAAAACGGATATCGGTGAGGCTGAGGATATCTTCGTCCCAGACCACGCCCACCGTTCCCAGCAGATAGCCGGGATTTTGGGTGACGGTCACGGGAATTTCTACAATCGTGTCCGCCCGGCAGGACTGCGAAACGTCCTGCACGTCAAAGGAAAGGGGAGACTGGGACGCAGCCCAGACCGTCACGGACGACAGCGCCGTGAAAAGCATGGTAATCAAGGCACAAGCCAGCAATCGTTTTTTCATAGGGTTCAATCCTCCTTTTTTGGTTCGCGTCATACGGGGCAGCAGGGTCAGCGCTGGGCATAAGCGATTGCCTGCGCGGTGATGACCGTCGCGCCGCTGCCGTCGGTGACAATGCAGCGACACTTGAGGTAATCGTTGCCGCCGCCGGTGAGTTCAATGAACGGGATGGAGATGAGATAGGTATCGCTTTCGGCGGAGGTATTCTGGGTCAGCCGCCCGTCAATCCATTTGCCCTCCCAGTCGAGGTATTGCCATTGATAGGTGAGCAGACCCTCGCCGCCGGTTGCGGTGACGGTGAAGGTGGCGGAACGGTAGATGGTGGCGGTGTCGGTCATCGGCGAGATGTCCGCGGTGAGGTCGCTGACCGGCTGGCTCGGCTGAGAAGGATTGGTGGGTTCAGTGGGTTCACTGGGATTGCTGGGATTGCTGGGATTGCTGGGGTCACTGGGACGGGTGGGATTGTAGGGTGCGCTGGGATAGCTGGAAATACTGGGGTCGTCGGGCGAGGTGGTGACAAAAGCGCCGATATTGCCGTAATCGACCGGCCAGTGCGCGGTGTATTGCTGGAGCAGGTAGAGGTCGCGGCGGTCAATTGTGCCGCTGCGGTCGATATCGGCGGCGTTTGTATCGAGCGCTACGCCCTGCGTGGTGAGATAGCGGGTGAGCAGAATCACGTCGGCATTGTCGATGCTGCCGTCGCGGTTGACATCGCCCAAAGCGGCGCCGCCGATGTCGGCAGCCCACACGGTGAGTGCCGTTGCCGCCGTCAGAACGGCGCAAAGCACGGCGATGAATACGGTTCTTCTGGTCTGATTCATAACATCACGCTCCTTGAAATAAAAAAGTCAATGGTCTTCCATACGGCAACAGAATACGCGCCAAAAGAATGCTATGATCATTGCCATATCTCTGTTTCCTATTATACCTGATGAGCGGGCGTATTGCAAGCATAAAACAGGGAAAAAACCATTGCTATTTTCACCGGCGTATGCTATGATGCTATCATGGAGGCAAATACAAATCTTTTCAGTTCTTTTGAGATACACGATACAACGCATAAGGAGGATCATGCTATGCAGCTCACAGAACAATTCATTCTGCGGCAGGCGCCGAATCCGGCGGCGGCGCAGAGCGGGCGGAAGCTCTCGCAGAAGGGCAGTTTCGGCGCGCTCGGACGCACGGAGGACCGGCGCACCTACTGGGGCGAATGCGCTGGCAGCGGCAGCAAGCCTTACCGCGTGTCGGTGGATTTTTCGCTCCATGAGGAACAGCCCACCTGCCGCTGCTCCTGCCCGAGCCGGCAATTTCCCTGCAAGCACGCGCTGGGGCTGATGTTTGAGATATTGGCGGACAAGGATTTTGCCGTGGGAGAAATGCCTGCCGACCTCGCCGAGAAACAGGCAAAGCAGGCGGCGAAGGCGGCAAAGAAAAGTGAAGCCGAAGCCGCGGGCGAATCCGCCCCCAAAAAGCCGAAGAAGACGGGCGCCAAAAATACCGCCGCGCAGAAAAAGAAACTGCAAAAGCAGCTCGAAGGGCTGGACGTCGTGGAAAAAATGACGGAGGAATTGCTCAGCGCGGGACTGTCCGCCTCGCTGTCGGGTGCCTCTGTACAGTCGATGGAAAAACTCGCCAAGGAACTGGGCAATTACTATCTGACCGGACCGCAGACGTCCTTTGAACGTATCGCGCTGACCATGCGGCAGATACAGCAGGACAAGGACAACGCGGAGCGATATTACGCCGAAGCGCTGCGGATGCTGATTGCTTTGCGCGCGACGGTCAAAAAGTCCCGTGTTTTTTTACAGGATAAACTCACGGTGGAGAATTATTCGGCGGAAGATTCGATCCTGTATGAAGCGCTGGGCGGGGTATGGCGGCTGGAAGATCTGAAGGAGATCGGCTCTTTCCGGGAAAATGCCCGGTTGGTGCAGCTTTCGTTTGACGTGACGTTCGACCAAGCCAAAAAGGAATATATCGAACGCGGTTTCTGGCTGGACATTTCCTCCGGCGAACTGGTGCAGACGCTGAATCTGCGTCCGGCGAAGGCGCTCAAATATGTCAAGGGAGAAGACAGCTACTTTGACCTGCTCCAAATCCCGACACTGTACCGCTATCCCGGCGGGATATGCCCCCGCGTGCGCTGGGATAGCTTTACGTCGCGTCCGCTGGCGGACATCGAGAAGGAGACGCTGAGAACCTTTGCCTCACAGGGCATTGCCGAAGTGGTCAAAACGGCAAAAGGACAATTCAAAAACACGCTGCTGCCCAAATTTATGCCCGCGCTGGTGCCGGTGGCAGCACTGGGAACCGTGGGGGAGACGTGGATGGTGGAGGACGCGGCAGGCGCACGGCTGGAACTGCGCGACCGCCGCGAGGACGGGGAGGATCATGCCTGTGTGCGCGGGCTGAACACCCTTCCCGTTGTCCCCGAGGCGGGGGACGCACTGTTCGGACTGGTCTTTTATGACGGGAGCGACCGCCATATCTGTTTCCACCCGTACAGTCTGATGACTTCCGCCGACATGATCCGGCTGCAATATTGAGAAGGGGAGGGGGAAAAGATATGAATCTGTCACCTTTGTATGAATTAAAAGACCGGCTGACGCATATCGCCATTGCCGGCACATCGCTCATGGAAGAGGATTTCCGTCTGGCGAGAGCGGTGGAGGGTATGGCAACATTGGCAGGCGCCAATCCCGTTTTTGCCCGCATCAAGGCGGAGGCGGAGGAACTGCTGACCGCTCCTGCCGGGCAGCGCGGGGGAAAGCTGCTGGACGTGCTGAGTCTGGTGGACGCGGTGGTTTACACACAGGGAACGTCCGGCGGACAGGGCGAATTGCAGTCCATGAACGCCGCGGAAGGCAGCTATGTCCACGCTTCCTACGGAGAATTGCAGCCGCTCATCACGGCACTGACCGGTACGGGCAGCGGTCGTATGGCGGTCATTCAGAGCGCGTGGAACCATCATCCGGCGTATTTTTCGGATTTCCGCGTGCTGCCCTCTGTGGTCAGAGCGCTGGGGGACGGTTCCGCCGAACTCGCGTCGCTGGCGGAAACCATTCTGTCAGCGCAGGGCGAAGGCGTGATTCCGCTGCTCCGGAAAGACTTGGCGCCGGACGGAAAGAAGGAAATGGTGCGCCGCGTGCGGCTGACGGTCAGACTGGCAGGCGGGAAGGAGAACGAATGGTACAAAGCCGCGCTGCCCGGCAGTCAGAAGGCGGTGCGGGAGGTACTCATTGCCGCGCTGGGGAGCTGTCAGGACAACACCGGTCTGCTGCTCGACCTCTGCCGCGGTGAACGCGGCAAAGCCAAACGCGCGGCGCTGCGTTCGCTGGCTTGTATGGATTCGCCCGAAGCGCGGGCATTCTGGGAAGCGGAGATACAGAAACGTCCCTCATCCGCGTGGGAACTGGAGAGCCTTTCGTCCGTGCTGGCGGGGGATATCACGGCACAGTCCCTGCGGGCGCTGACGCGGAACATTCTGTCTGCCGATGGCTATATCGGCGATTTGTATGACGATCTGCGCAGCGGCATGTATGCGGCTTACGGTCAGTATTCGCCGGCGCTGCGGGACTTCTGGCGGGAGATGGTATCTGAAATGCCCGCGCTCAACAAGCCGCCGTATGAAAAGCCCGCCTATCCCGTGCTGACGCCTGCCGAATTGCTGGAAAAATGTATGCTGCTCACCGTCCTGTGGCGTCCCTGCGCCGAAACCTTCGCGCTGGCGCGGGAACTGCATGAGACGGCGAAAAAAGTGCTGCCGGAGCAGCCCTACTGGTTCGCCGGCGCGGCATTTGCGGCGGACTGGCTGGAACGTCCGGCGGGGGAGGTCTATGAGGCATACGCGGTCCGGTTTGACCCGGAGCGCAACGCGGAACAGTCCGAATGGCGGCTGCGCCTGCTGCCGGTGCTGGAACGCGTCGACCATGATGACAACGGGTTCAGGCTTTCGGCTTTTGTGCGGGAACCTCTGACCGGAGAGGATGACTGGAAGCGGCTGCCGGTTCCCGCACCCGACCCGCGCTGGTCGTGCGTACTGACGCGGAAGGAACTGGAGAAGGAGTACCGGACGGCTTCGATCAGTCCGTACTGGGAAAAGCTGGAGCGGCTGGACTGGGACGCCATGATGGGAAAAATGATTGACAAAGATTCTCCCGAGGTGTGTGCCGCCATCGGGGATTACCTGTTCCGGCAGATGTGGAGTACGGGAAGTCCCTACCGTTACCGCGACTGGCTGAAGGAATGCGGCTGGACCAAATGGGACGGGCTGCTGCCGCACTGTGTGCAGGTGCAGGGCGACGTGGAGTGGTATTCCCTCCGGTCGCTGCTGGAAACCTTCCCTATCAGCCGGACGGAAAAGGCGAAAGAACTGCGGGAGATTGATCAATTGGTGAAGAAAAAGAAGATCAAGGTTCGCTACGGCAGATGGCACGAGGAAGAAGTGGAAACACTGCTGGTCCAATGGGAAAACGAGGCATAAACAAAAAATGCACTGCGTAAAGACAGCTATGTCTCAAGGCAGTGCATTTTTGTTTTGAAAAATCCGAACGGAATTTTTATTCCTTCCAGCCGATATACCACACGCAGGATTTGGTGAGCGTGTCCGCCAGTTCGCTGACGGTATGGCTCTGGGTCATGCAAAGGGCGCGTTCGGGACAGATGGCAAAATGTCCCTTGGCAATCTCCATAGCGGTCTGACGGTCGGGCTTGCCGCGCGGCACGAAGTATTCCGCCACGCCGTAGCCGATCACAGCGGGTACGGCTCCGCAAAGCTCATTCCAGCGGCGTGATACGGCGACCAGTTGCTTGTTGTCGGGCGCGCCGTTCAGCCCGCCGATGGGCAGCCAGACAAACGCTTCCCACGGATTGCCGGTCGGCACCTGTGCCAGCAGTACGTCGCAATTGGTTCTGCCGGACGAAATGAACGAACTGAAGCAGTTGACCGCCACACCGGGCATACCGCTGTTTTCAAAATCGTTCATATTCACGCCTTTGTAAGCCATATACTTGGCTTTCTGCTGATACGAATCGGCCACAATGCGTTCGCCCGAAGCATCGTTCATTTCCCAGAGCATCGAACGGCGGGATTGGCGCACCTGATTGATATTCAGTCCCATTCCCCCGACGAGATAGGAAACCAGCCGATCGCTGACCGGAATCAGCAGCGGCGTGGAACCGTGTTCCATACAGTACCGCAGCACCGACAGATATTTCTGATTGACGTCGTTGATACCGGAACCTGCGGGAATAAGCCGACAGGGGCAGTCCATATATTCGGCAAGTGTCTCCGACGGAGACCGTCCCATGCGGGAACCTCCATAGGTCATATTGCCGCTGTTTGCATACTGAAACGCATCCACGGTTCATTCCTCCATCTATACGCAATTGTTTTTTTGCTTTTGTCCGAAGCTCATAGCACTATTATAACACATTGTTTCGGGGAATACAAGCTATTTTGTCTGATGATTTTGTGCATGATTTCTGTTTCATGACGGAAATCAGCATTGTTCTGTCAAAGTGCGGAAGGCGGCGGCGCGATCGGGCGCGCCGAATACCGCGTTGCCTGCCACCATGCTATCCGCGCCCGCCTGCGAAGCGCGCTGTACATTACCGGCATTCACGCCGCCGTCGATCATCACCGGAATGGTTCGTCCGCGGCGGGCGCATTCGGCTTTGATGACCGCGATTTTGTCCAGACAGTCGGGCATCATTGCCTGACCGCCGAAGCCCGGTTCCACGGTCATCACCAGAATATGGTCAAGCCTGTCCAGATAGGGGAAAAGCGCGTCGGGCGGGGTGTTGGGCTTGATCGAAAGTCCCGCCTTTTTGCCGCAGGCGTGAATCAGATCGAGACAACGATCCGCGTCGTCGTCACATTCGATATGTACGGTGATGACATCGGAACCCGCTCCGGCGAAGGATTCGATGTAATCCAGCGGATGGGAGATCATGAGATGCACGTCGAAAATCATCTGCGAAAGCGGTCGGAGGGCTTTGACCATCGAATAACCGAAGGTGAGATTCGGCACGAAATGTCCGTCCATAATGTCGATATGCAGCACTTTGGCGCCGATTGTCTCGATTTCCCGGACTTCGTCTCCCAGTTTGGTAAAATCGGCGGAAAGCAGTGAAGGCGCAATGATTGTCATAAATCCCATCCATCCTTTGACTGTCAATTTGTGGGTATGTTTATCATATCACATATCGGAAAAAAATACAATAGCAATCTGTATGAGCCATATCACGGTGAGGTGAAGGGGATAGAAGGCGTAAAAAGCCCATTTGCTCCATCCGGAACAGCGTCCCTTCTCGCCGCGATACATCAGGCAGGGAAGCATTGCCAGCGTGGCAGCCATCTGACGGGCATTCTGAAACCGAAATGTATAGCCTCCCAGCCACACCCGGTGGGCGCACAGGTCGTAGGGGGTCATGCGGCAGTAATCGCTCACACGTCCGCCGATGTATTGCACCAGCCGGAAATCGTAGCCCACAAAGGTGATCAGCGCGAAACAGCCCCACGCGGCGGCGGGATGCTCCCGCAGCAGCCAGAACAGCAGAATCGCGATCACGCCGTAACCGCCGTAATCGGTATGCCACGCGTAGGCGGCGAGATACAGAAGGGCGCAGATGGGCAGTTCCGGCAGCAGGCAGACAGTACGGTTGTCGGCAAGCCGCGGTTGGGGCAGCCGACACAGAAGCCACGGAACCGCTTGCTTTACGGTGAAAATCGTCGTCAGTCCCAGCAGCAGGGTGAAAAACACATTGGGCTGGTCAAGGGCATACCACGGGCTGCCGTGTACGGCGTTGTAAGGCGGTGTGCTGACGAGCGCAAACAATCCCAGACGTCCCATATACGGGGGCAGAGAACGCGTGCGCTCCGCTCCTTCTGCGATCAGGTAACAAAAAATCGGAAAGGCAAGCCGTCCGACGGTGCGGCAGAGGGGATAGAGCGCCGCCTCCTCCGGCAGCAGAAAAGCGCCGATATGGTCGATGAGCATACACGCCATCGCGAATAGTTTCAGCTGCGTGGCAGTCAGCGAGGGACTCCACGGCAGTTCCAGCGAATCATCGTTCATGCGCGGCCATCCTCTCTCCGGTAAACGGTCTGTGTCCCTACGCATTCGTAATAGAGGCTGTCCTTCCCCATAAATGCCTCCGGCTCCGTGATATCGGTCAGACCCGTGAGCGGCAGGTTGTAAGCCAGCACGGCTTTGGCGTAGGCGGCTTCGGGCGACATATCGTAAAACGGCAGAATGCCAGCCGCCAGTAAATCCCGGCTGGTGGCGTACAGCTCGTTCTCGGCACGCTTGAAAGATCCCAGCCAAAGGGAAGTACCGCATTCCCGGCAGCGCCGGGCGAATGACAGCAGCGAGGTTGTATCCCCTTCGGTGCAGGCGGTGGCGGAGTGATAGCCGTACTGGACCACGGCGGCAAAGCCATCGGGGTGGATAGCGGTATAGTCCATGCCGGGATAGGCACGCAGCAGCATCACCTTCCGGTCGAGGGTAAACGCACCGCGCACCAGCGGCGCATAGGGAAAATCGAGCTGTCGGGCGGTAGGATTCCACGGAGCGTCATTCTCTGTGAACTGCCCGTCCGCCATAATGCCGAGGGGTTGACCGCCGTAAGCGGAAAATTCGTCGAGACAGTTGTCCGCGCTGACCAGACGGGTGGCAAGGTAGATGACCTGCGCCCCGTCATCATAACGGCGGTAGGAGACAAATACGCCCTTTCTCCCGCCGTGACGGATAAAGTCCATGGCGGCGCGAAGGTTGGAGACGGCGTTGCTCAACGGGTCGTCGGCGGGACGGTCGGCGGCGATGAGTACCACGGGAACCGGCAGATGCCGCAGCAGCATTCCCATCGCGGCGGCGGTGTAGGCGAGGGTATCGGAGCCGTGGGTGATGATCACACCGTCATAGAGAGTGAGATCGGCTTGCGAAAGAGCCTGATAGAGGGCAACCCAGTGGGACGGGGTCAGATTTTCACTCAGCAGGCGCATGGGCGCGGTGACATCGAACGCGCTGCCGCCATAGGCGGGACACTGACGGCTCAATTCCCGCAGCAGCAGGTAGGGCGAATCGTCGGTCAGCCCGCGCACATGATCGGCGCAGACGCTGCCGATGGTTCCGCCCGTCAGCACCAGAAGAATTCGGTTTTTCATAGCGTTTGTACGCTCCTTTGCAGCGGGCATCAGCCTCCGAAGAACAGATGCTCGATGAGTATCTTGCCGCCCAGCGCGATCAGAATCACACCGCCCAGTATTTCCGAACCGCTCTTATACCGCGTTCCGAATACGTTTCCGATGCGGAGACCGCCCGCGGATATGCCGAAGGTGGTCACGCCGATCAGCAGGACGGCGGGAATAATATGTACCTGCAAAAAGGCAAATGTCACACCGATTGCCAGCGCGTCAATGCTGGTGGCCACTGCCAGCGGCAGCATGGCTTTGAAGGAGAAGGAGCCGTCCACCGATTCCTCTTCGTCGCCCACTGCCTCACGGATCATGTTGCCGCCGATCAGCGCCAGCAGCACGAAGGCAATCCAATGATCGACGTTGGTAATCATCGACTCGAACTGTTTGCCCAATAGGTAGCCGATGAGCGGCATGAGCGCCTGAAATCCGCCGAAATACAGACCGACATTCATATAATGCCGCGTCCGCAGTTCATGTACCGAAAGCCCCTTGCAGATTGACACAGCGAAAGCGTCCATCGAAAGTCCGATGGCAATGACAACCAGATCAAACAAACTCATTTTTTGACAATCCTTTCATTTTATGTACGTCCCTTTACTGTATCACATTTTTCCGTTCTTGTCAATCGACAGCGGACTTTTTTACACGGAACCCGCTATCATTTACAGCCATAACCCGCGCGGCGAAGCACGCGCAAATCAAGAAGCAGTGGGACATCCGTGACAAGACCCATCGCGGCAGGTACGCGGGCGGCGTAAGCCGTATACGCCCCGGACGCGAGCATTCAGGCAAAAGCCCCGACGCGAGCAAAGCACTTCTTTTTATCCGAACGCGAAAGAACGTCCCAGCCGCCGCCTTTATCCAGCCGCGCCCCTGCGCCGGGGTCGGATCATCGCTATCCCGGTAAATAAGCGATATCTGAAAAAAAATAAACGCCCGCCGGAGAAATTCTCCCCGGCGGGCGTAACATGTTACGAATCAATCAGATCCTCCGTCCGGCTTCTACCGGCGGTAACGCGGGAAGCTGGTGCCGGTCTGAATGGAACTGCGGGCATTGGAAGCGGACGAATCCTTGACCAGATTGGATTTGGCGGGTTCGGCGGGAGCGGATTCGGTCTTGGCAGGCTCGTTGGCTGCTTCTTCCTTCTGCTTCTGATGGATATTGTTGATATCCTCAGTGGTGCCGCCGCCGGCATCGTCCGGCGCACGGAACTCGCCCTTGTCCACCAGCCGCAGGAAGGCGTCCACCACGTCGGCGGTGAGCTGTGTGCCGCGCACGCTCTTGATGATCGACACGGCCTTTTCAAAATTCATGCGCTTGCGGTAAGGACGGTTGGAATACATGGCGTCGAAGGTATCCGCCACGGCGATGATCTGCGCCACGCGCGGAATCTCGTCGCCCTTGAGCCCCTTGGGATAGCCCTTGCCGTCGGGACGCTCGTGATGGAATCCCGCGCCGATGGCGAGTTCGGGCATAATGCTGATGCCCTTGAGGGTTTCGTAACCGAGCGCGGGGTGCGACTTGATGATCGCGAATTCCTCATCGGTGAGCTTGCCGGGCTTGTTGAGAACCTCGGGCGGCACGCCGACCTTGCCGATATCGTGCATCAGCGCGATGTTGTAATATTGCTGGATGGTTTCCTCGTCATAGCCCAGTTCCTTCGCCAGCATGACGGTGTACTGTGCCACGCGGGAGGAGTGACCGTTGGTATAGGCGTCCTTCATATCAATGACCTTGGCGAAGGCTTCCACGATTTCACGGATGAGCTGCTTCTGTTCGTTTTCCTTTTTGAGGAACGCCTTGGTCTTGCGGCGGATATACAGCATGACGAGTGCGCCTACCATCAGCGCACCCAGCGCGACGGCGGCGAGACGGAACCACAGCAGTTCATAGATCGCTTTTTCCTTCACAATGCGCACGGACATTTCCTGATTGGTCTGCCCCTGCGAATCGGAAATCGAAAGCACGAAGTCGTAATTGCCGCCTTTGAGGTTGGTGTAGTCAATGGGAGTGAGCTCGCTGCGCAGAAGGGTGGTATCGTGGTCGTCGAAGCCTTTGAGACGGTACGTCACCTGCGGGTTCATGAGGGAATAGTTGAAGACGTAGCTGTAAATGGTGAGTTTTTTGGTGTCGGAGGGAATGGTGATTTTTCCATCCTCGCCGGTGAAAAAGCGCTTGCCGTCAGCGGAAACATAGGGAACCGCTATCTTGACATTGCTGACGTCTTCATAGGAATTTTCAATATTGACCTTCGCCACGCCGGTGGTGCCGGCAATATACAGATCTCCGGCGGGCGTGAGCGCACTGTAAGAATTCGCCGTGGCAATCACCGAGAGACCGTTATCCCTGCCATAATAACGCGGGTTGAGGTCGCCGTTGGCAATCAGTTCATCCGCCGACAGCACATAGATGCCGTTGCTGCTGAGTACCCACATATCGCCCTTGCTGTTTTCATACAGGTCGAAGTTATTGGAATAGGGGAAATTCTGGACGGTGGTGACATTGCCGATTTCGTCCATATAGGCGAGCGAATTGCTGGTGACGATCCAGATCACGTTGCGAGAGGTGTCCTCCTTCAGACGCATGACCACCTCGGAAGCAAGACCTGCAGGAATGCCGACGTGTCTGGCTTTGCCGTCGGAGAGGAAATAGATGCCGTCGCCGTCCGTACCGATGATCATCTGACCGCTGCGGGTTTCAATGGCGGTGAGGATTTCGGTATTGTTGATGCCGGCGGTATCGTTGTAGACCTGCGTCACGGTGTCGTCCTGAATCAGCGCCAGACCGCCCGAACAGACCGCCATAAAGCTGCCGTCCTGCTTTTCAAAGACGGTTCTCACGCGGTCGGAAGGCATACCGTCCTCTGTGCTGAAACGGGTGACAGTGCCGCCGTCCGCAGCGTATTGATAGCGCAGCAGCGCGGTTTCGCCGTAGGTGGCAATCCAGATGCGATCCTTGCTGTCGGGAATGATGGAACGGATACGGCAGCCTTCCAGCATATCGAGCAGATTGGTGGCTTCCAGCGGTTCGCCGGAAGCCGTGACTGCCGAAACCAGCGGCAGTTCATCCAATGTCTGTTCATTCTGAAGCACGGTCAGACCGTTGTTTTTACTGCCGATAAACAGCATACCGTGATACATACAGGTCGCGTTGATGACGTCGGAGGGAAGGCTGTACCGCTGGGTGATGTTGGCAAACTGATTGGGCACCACCTTCATGATGCCCTGCTTGGAGGAGGGAACCCAGAGATTTCCCTGATAATCCGCCATCACGCCTTCGGCGGAGCTGTCGAGCGGCAGGTGATCGATTTTTTGGAAGCTGCCGTTCCGGAGTACGCCGATGCCGTTGTTGGCACTGACCCACACCTGATCCCCGATTTTGTTGACGGAATTGACATAGTCCAAGGGAGAAATATCATAGGACTTAATGTCCTGCAATTCGTTGTCGTATTTTCCGTAATACAGTTCGCTGCCGGAAGTGCCGATGTAGACATAGCCGGGGTTTTCGTCATCGGGCAGAATGGCACGGATGCCGCTGATGCCCGTCACCGTCGAACCGCTCATCGAGGTGAGCTTGCCGTCCTGCATGGTAAAGATGGCGCCGCTGTTGGTCACGCCGTAAATCACCTGATCCACGCCCAGATGCAGTGCGCAGATATATTCGTCGTTGAGCAGGATATCATTGACCGGCGTGAGGTTCATATCGGTGTCAATGATACACACACCCTGCGTGGAACCGATATAAATCGTTCCGTCGGGCGCTTCCACAATGGCGCGGATGGACCGGGAACGCAGACCGTCCGCCTTGGTATAGAAGCGGAACGATTCCTTTTCCATCACTGCCACGCCGCTGTCATTGGTTCCCACCCAGAGGCGCTGCTTGCTGTCCACAAAGAGGCTCACCACGCTGGCGATACCGGTCGTGGAATCAATGCGCTCAAAGGTGTTGCCGTCGTAACGGATGAGACCGCTGTAACTGCCGATCCAGAGGAAGCCGTCGGAGGTGGCTGCCAGCGCGTTGGCTTCAGAGGTAGGAAGCCCGTTGGTGTTGTCATAGAGGATCGCGGAATAGCCGTCGCCCTGCTCGACCAGCCGGACTGCCACGCTGTCGGAATCCGTGCCGGCTGCCATCGCGGTCAGACCCGACAGCGGCAGCATAAGCGCCAGACACAGAACCAAACAGGTGCATAAACAGGTTCTGATCATTTTGCAAAACATTCATGATCTCTCCTTTGCTGATTTTTTGGGATACTCTGATGCCTGTGCCGTATAAAATACGGCGTATATACCGTATATACATTTATTATAGCCTGTTTATGGGGGTTTGTCAATCGCAAAACAAAACAGTTGCCGTGAATCTTTTAATTTTACGGTTGCAAAAAGGTGCGGTTATTGATATAATCATACCTGTATGGATGGTTCATCCACCATCCCACCCATTGAAAGAAAGGGACGAAAGCCATGTTTTTTGACAACGAAGACGTAATCGAAACCGAAACCCTGGCGGAACCGCAGGAAGAGGACACGGCGGCGGAATTTGCGGAGGAAGCCGACGGAAAAGACATTCCCGAAGAAGCCGACGAGGAACCCGAGGAAACCGAGGAGGATTCGGAGTACGACCCGGATGTGGTCATCGAGGACGACGGCAGAGGACTCTCCGACAGCGAGATTGTGATTTATCAGACGGCGGACGGTTCGGTGGCGCTGGATGTGCCGCTGGAGAATGAAACCGTCTGGCTGACCCAGAAGCAGATGAAGGAGCTTTTCGGACGGGACATTTCGGGCATTTCGCGCCACATCTCCAACATCTTCAAGGACGGCGAGGTGGAAAAGGAAGGCAACGTCTATTATGCACGCTCCGAACGCACCGGCAAGCCGATTGCCTATTACAGCCTAGACGTGATTCTCTCAGTGGGCTACCGCGTGAAATCCAAGCGCGCCGTGGAATTCCGTAAATGGGCGAGCGGCGTGCTGCGGGAATATATCCTGCGCGGCTACGCCGCCAACGAACAGCGCATGAAGCAGCTCGGCGAGGTCATCCAGATCATGAAACGCGCCCGGAATATGCTGGAGGCGCGTCAGATTCTCGACGTGGTGGAGAGCTATGCGACCGCGCTCGACCTGCTGGACGATTACGACCACCAGTGCATTCCCAAGCCGCGCGGCAGTGAGGCGACCTATGTCATTTCCTATGAGGAATGCCGCGAGCTGATCGACGGCATGAAGTTCAACGCCGACAGCGACCTCTTCGGCAACGAGAAGGACGACAGCTTCAAGGCGAGCATTGCCGCCATCTACCAGACCTTCTTCGGAGAAGACGTGTATCCGTCGCTTGAGGAAAAGGCGGCGAACCTGCTCTATTTCGTCACCAAGAACCACTCCTTCTCCGACGGCAACAAGCGTATCGCAGCGGCGGTGTTCCTCTACTTCCTCGACAAGAACGGCATTCTTTTCAACGAAGAAGGAGACAAGATTATCGCGGACTATACCCTTGTTGCCATTACGCTGATGATTGCCGAATCCCGCGCCGAGGAAAAGGAAGCGATGGTCAGCCTGATTATGAATTTCCTGCACTGAAGCGGGTAAGGTAGAAATGATATGAAACACCATTTGCCAAATGATTTCCCCGACTATCTGGAATGTGAAAAACACTGGGTATACTGCTGTCTGATTGCGGCGGCGGGGTGGTTCGGCGCCTATACCTATCTGCTGCGGGGCGGGGTGTTCTGCAACGCGCAGACCGCCAACATCGTGCTGCTGTCCATGGCACTGGGCAGAGGCGACTGGAAGGGCGCGGCGTATCTGCTGGTGCCCATCACCGCCTACTTTGCGGGGGCATTCTGTTCGGAATACCTCGGCAAGACGGTCAAACGTCTCCATTTCCTCCGCTGGGACACGATGCTCATCGGCGGCGAAATTGTCACAGTGGTGCTGCTGGGCTGTCTGCCGGGCAGCGTCCCCCATCAGATCACGCAGATCACCCTGAATTTTCTTTGCTCCATGCAGTTCAACACCTTCCGCCAGTCCGAGGGAATCCCCGCCGCCACCACCTTCGTCACCAATCATATCCGGCAGGTGGGCGCCAATCTCGCCAAATATGTCCGCCACCGGGACGCAGCTTCGGCGGCACTGGTCAGGACGCACGGTTCCATGATTTTGTGCTTCTTTCTGGGCGGTGTGGCGTCGGCGATCGGTTGTCGGCTTTTCTCTTACCGTTCGCTCTGGGGTGCGGCGGTTATTCTGCTGGCGGTGTTTGTGAAGCTGGTGTACGCGGACTTGTCCTATGAAAAGAATCTGCTGGAGCGTGTGCCGCACGGTCATTGAAGGGATTTGTATATCCTGTTATATACCTTATCATTCCATTACGAAGGGAGAACCAAAACCGTATGGCTGACGATTTCGCGCAAAGTTCGGCGCCGCATTTCCGGCAGACCGATATCCCGCTGTATGCCACGGTTCACCGGCTGATCGCGCTGGGCATCCTGCTGATTTTTCCGCTGATTCATTACGGCGGACGGGTGCCCGTGATGGTGCTGTTCGCGGTACTGAGTGCCGTGGGAACCGAAGCCCTGTGGAATGTCATCGCGGAGCGCGCGCAGACGCTCGACGATCTGACCGCCGTGGAAATCGGCGTGACCTGCGCACTGCTGATGCCTGCGCGGGCGGAATACTGGCTGGCGGTCTTTACGGCGGCAGCCGCGATTGCCGTGGGCAAAATGCCCTTTGGCGGGGTAAGCCGCACACCGTTTGTCCCCGCCTCGGTAGGCTATGGCATGGCGGCGGTGTGCTTTCCGGAAGAAACCTTCACCTTTTCCCGCGTGAATGAGCATGTCATCGACAAGCTCTATGCCTTCAGCTCCAACGAACTCGCGCCGGAAGCGTTTTCTCCCATTGAGATGCTCCGGCGGGGGCAAGACCCCAGTGTGCATCCGGGCGAATATTTTCTGGGGGAAATGGCGGGACCGATGGGAACCGCTTCGGCGGCACTGCTGGTGATGGCGGGACTCTGGCTGTATATGAGCGGCAATCTGGCGTGGCAGTGTGTGGCGTCCTTTTCGCTTGCCACAGCGGTGGTGTCCTTCGCGATACCCTATCCCGCCGCCGGAACGGCGTTCGGGCTGTTTTACGATCTGCTGAGCGGTTCGACCTTCTTCTGCTGCGTCTTTATGGCAGCCTGTCCGTGCTACTGTCCCAAACTGGCGACGGCGCGCTATGTCTGGGGCGGCATCTGCGGGGCGCTGTCGGTGCTGATCCAGCACTTCGGCAGCGTGGAAGCGGGCGGCGCCTTCGCGGTGCTGCTGATGTGTCCGCTCGCCGTACCCTTTGACCGCATGGTCTGGACGCTGCGAAGCAAGGATATTTCGTGGCGCACGGTATGGCAGGCGATAGCCGGAAAAAGTGAATAGTGAATAGTGTATAGTGAAAATGGGAAGGGAGAGAACCAACCGCATTGAATCCAAAAGAAGCATGGAGCCGTCCCCGGCTGGCACGTCCGACGGGATTTTCACGCGTGGTCAGCTACGAAAACGGCATGGGCGAAGAACATCCCCTGCTGCAGCGGGGAGCCGGTGCGGCAAGCATTGCGGCGGCGTGTACGTCTGCCGGCAGCGCGCTGACCCTGACGCTTGTCATGCTGGTGCTTTGCCTTGCGATGGGCGTGGTATACATCTATGAACGGGGGGAATACCGTCAGCCCATGCGGACGGTGCTGTATCTGGTGCCTTCGGCGTTTATCACGGGACTGTGCGCGCTGGCAGCCGGTGTGACAGTCCCCGATACGCTGCGCCGTATCGGGATGTATCTCCCGCTGCTGGCGGTGGATGCGCTGGTACTGTCGCGGCTGCAGGCCGACGCGCCGTTTCTGCCGCCGACGCAGGCGCTCCCTGAGGCGCTGCGGCTGTGGTGGCTGTATGCTGTGGCGGCAATGACCGTGGGTGCGCTGCGGGAATGGCTGGGACAGGGAACGATTTTCGGATGGCACCTCCTTCTCCCGGGCGGTATCGGCGGCATGAATCTCGCCTTTGCCGGATTTATCCTGCTGGGCTTTGTGCTGGCGGTCAAACGACGGCGGGGATCATAATCATACAACTTTCTAAAAGCCTGTTTTGCGTGAAAATGCCAAACAGGCTTTTTATATGATCATGCGACGGCTGCCGTTGCCCATAAAGCATCTGCCACCATATTACCATAAAGCCGACCCAAAAAACCGATTTGGGATAATCGGCAGGCAGCAGGTGAAAATCGGCAGGGGGCTAAGGGATTGTCATGATGTGCGGTTTATGGTATGATTATAATCAAGCGGAAAAAGAAGAGACTCATTTGTATGGTATGGTGTGGAGGAAGTGTCGCACAATGAACATCGCTCTGGTGGACGACGTGGAACGGGACAGACGTCGGCTGGAATACATTCTGAAAGAATATGACCGGATTAACCGGGTGGATATGCGTTTTTATCACTATACCGGCGGAGAAGCCCTGCTGCGGGATTTTCAGCCGTTCGGATTTGCCGTGATCTTTCTGGATATCTTTATGGACGGTATGACGGGTATGGAGCTTGCGCGTTACATCCGCGGGAAGGATGACGCCGCCGTACTGGTCTTTCTGACCGCCAGCGGGACGCACTATTCCGATGCGTTTGACGTGTTTGCCTCCGCCTATCTGCGCAAGCCCTGCTCCGAGGAAGAGGTATTCCGCGCGATGGATCATATCCTGCGTATCCGCACGCAGAAAGAAAAGCGCTTTGACTTTTCCTTTGACCGCAGGGATTACAGCCTGCGTTACGCGGACCTTGTATCGCTGGAAACCAGCGGCAATTATCTCACCATTGTCGATCGCAGCGGGAATTCCTACCGGACGCGCATGACCTTTTCCACTGCCGAAAGCCGCCTTGACAGCCGGTTTCTCACGCTGATGAAGGGCATTATGGTCAATATGGACTATATCGTACAGATTGCCGACGGCAAATGCTTCCTGCGGGGCGGTACGGTCTTTCCGCTTCACGTCAAGAACCAGAAGGAACTCAAGCAGAAGTGGCTCAATTTCAAATTTGCCAAAATCCGCGGGGAATTGGATGATTTTCATGACCCCCGCGAAGGAAGCGATGCAACGGATCAACTTGTTTTTCGGGAGAATCCGCGATGCTGAATGACAGTCTTTCCTATCTCGTTTTTTTTCCGGCAGCCGTGCTTTGTTTTCTTCCCATGGCGCACCAGCTGCGGTACAGCCGTCTGCGGACACTGCTGATGGGAGTGGGGCTGATCACCGCCGCCTCCGCGGTGGGCGTATGGCTGACTCGCTGGCTGAATACCGACGACAACGATCTCCTGCTGCCGCTGCTGATGTTCTTCTTTGTGTTGTATCATCACAGTCTGAAGGTGCATATCAGCAAATCGCTGGCGGTCTTCTGCGCCTGTACCGCGTTTCTGTCGATTCTCTCCAACGGCGCGATCTGCTTCGACGCGTACTTAGATATCCTGCCGACCGTCAACACGGATTCATGGGACGGGCGTCTGTTTCAGATCAGCGTGGGCTGGGCGGCGGTACTGCTGCTGGCGCGTCCCTATATAAAATACGGCAGTATGCTCATTGACCGCACCGAACAGCCCCGGATATGGTATGCCACAATTCTGTTTTCCGCCACGGTGTTTGCGGTGAACATGCTGCTGCTGCCGGTGGAATACGCGGTCATTGAGCAGCCGGAACTGCGAATCTATATGGTGCTGGTGCTGATTGCCCTTCTGATTCTATGGCTGCTGATGCAGGATATTTTCTTCCTCATCGTGTCGGGGATTCTCAACGCGGCGGAAATCGAGGCGAAAAACCGCTTTCTGGAGACACAGAAGCATGAGTTTGATTCCCAGCAGCGCTACATCAAAGCCACCGAAAAGGTCCGCCACGATTTTCGTCAGAGCATCCGCACCATGAGCGAACTGTATGAAGCGGGCGATTATGAAGAACTGGGAGAATATCTCCGGCAGTATGTCAGAACCATGCCGACCGGCGATATCCGTTCCTTCTGCGACAACACCGCCCTCAACGCCCTGCTCAATTATTATGTACACGTCGCGGGGGAAAACGGGATTTCCTTTACCCCCCGCATTCGGCTTCCCGAAAAACTGCGGGTTTCGGATATTGATCTCTGCAATATGATCGGCAACATTCTGGAAAATGCCATTATTGCCTGTCAGAAAGCGGATGAAAAATATATCCGGCTTTCCGCCATTGCCGAGGACGATATACAGTTGTATATTGTCGTGGTCAACAGCTTCAGCGGCGACGTATCCCGGAATCATGACGGTCGCTATCTCTCCGTGTCTCACGGGGGAAACGGCATTGGACTGTGGTCTGTCCTCTCTACCGCCGAATCTTATGGAGGCGTGGCGCAGTTTTCTCATGAGGGCAAGCGTTTTTACAGCAGTATTGCCATTCCGTTGGATGGCTGACGCCCTGCGAAAAAAGGAGCATGAAAGAAATATGATCACATTATCTGTGGACAGTCGGGTGAGTGTCACATCATGGCTGCGACGTTTGCTTTATCAGATCGACCCGGACGGTCGGCATCTGACCGCCAATTGCGTGAAAGACGCGCTGGCTATGTTATCGCACGACACGCAAATTGTGTTTTTATCGATTGCCATGCCGGATGAGGACAGCATGAACACGGCGCGTCTGATGCAGCAGGAACACCACTCACTGAATATCATCTTTCTGACCGATGATACCCAGTATCCTGTGTCGGTTTACAGCGTACACCCCAGCGGTTTGCTGACCAATCCCGCCTGCGAACAGGATATCCGGCGGGAACTGCGTCATCTCCGGTTTCCCCTTTCGTCGGAGCCAAAGCGGCTTTGGGTGCGGTGCCGTCCGTTTGGCGTGTTCGTGGACAATTATCCGTTCGGATTTCAATGTGACAAAACCATTGAGTTATTTGCCTATCTGGTTTATAAAAACGGCGCGTTTGCCACCAACGGCGAACTGCTGGGGATTTTGTGGGACGGCAATCCCAACAAGGCGGTCCGTCTGCGGCAATTGATCATGGATATGCGCGCCTGTCTTCAATCCGTGGGCGCCGGACAGATGATTGTCAAGAAGTACGGCAAAATCGCGCTGAATATGAGCCACATTGTCTGTGACGGTGTCACAGACAACATCGCGGAGGAATATAACTGGTATTGAGGCAGAATCGTATGCCCGATGCCTGAGCTATGTGGTTTCCCGCGTCCCCTTCTTCTGTTGACATCCCCTTAATTACCCCATATATGTCTTGTCAGGTATCTGTCGGCTGCCCGCCGGGGCTGCCGACAGTATACTTGGCAAAATCCGTTTTTACCGGAATCGGCCGCGGCAGGTATTGCCTTAGGAGCATAGCTGTAAGCGGCTGTTTTTTTACGTTTGGGAAAATATTACAAAATTGAAATCTGAATTTAGTAAAATATTTACAAAGAGAGCTCCAGAAATGAGAAAAATCGCTCTTTTTATAACGGCTTATGAACACTTTCTGTGATATAATAATGGTCACCCGGTCAAAAGAGTGTGAAGGAGTGAAAGGGTTGAAAGGACTGAAAATTATTACCATCAGGGCATGGAACATGAAGGAGGCAAATACCCTGTCCCAAATATCAGAAAAGACAGGCGTACCGTTTATTGACAATCAGCGCATTCTGACCGAAGCGATATCCTTTGGCGCGGATGAGGAATACTTTCAATGGATGATCAATGATGACTGCCGCAGTCTTCTCTATCATCTGGCAAAAATGCCCGCGAGCAGCGTCTCGGAATTGCAGTCCGCCCGGAGAACGTATTTTTCGGTGGTGGAAGCCATCCGGAAGCTGTGCGGGGGACATCACAAGTGCATTTTCAGCGATCAGTTTGCCCCGCTGATTACGCATGAAATCGGTCCGGTGGTGAGGGTGCTGACCTATTCTCCCTCACGGAAGGCTCCGGGTCATACCGCCGCCGGTAAAGAACGCGACAGTCTGCCGCCCCCGGATATGGGAGATTATGATATCATCCTCAATACGGCAACCGTCAATTATGACAAATGTGCCCAGATTATCCATGATCTGGCGCAGTTATGATGCCCGACACAGACAAAAAACACAGTCATTCATTGCTTTTACGCAAAAGCCGGAATGACTGTGTTTTGTTTTGACACAAGTAAAAAATTTACCAGCGAATCCTGCCGGTCAGTTCCCCGGTGGTGCTGCCGAGCATATGGTTCATGGGGTCGTAGATTGCCCGTTCAAAGTGGGTTGCGGTATCGACGTCCTCCGCCAGCAGTTCGCCATAGGGACCGCGCTTGTAGTAATAGGTCACCATATAACAGCCGTCACTCAGTTCCGTGCGGATACTGGTGGTCTTTTTGGGATAGGCAGGCACGTTTTCCACCTTTTTGACGTGAGCGTCAACGGGTTTCATTTTTACCTTCCGGGCATAGACGTGTCTCACTTTTTTCATCGCGCACACCTCTTTCTGACGGGTCAGACTCTTTTATATTAACTTTACCACATAGCAGAAAAAAATGCAACCGTTTTTCTGTTGGTATGCGGAAATCCATTTTGAAAAAGATAACTATTTTTTTGCAAAAATATTGACAACTTCTGCCCGGTTCTCTATAATAGTAGGGATTCATTCATTTATCTATTTACCGCGTGACGGTTCAACGTACTAAACTATCTCGCGGGAAAAAAACAGAAAGGATTGATTGTTTTGAATTACGTGGAACTCAGTGCGATTATTCTCTATTTCGTACTGGTCATCGGCGTGGGCATTTTCTTCTTTGTCAAATCGAAGAAAAGCGAAAGCGAAAAAGAGTACTTCCTCGGCGGAAGAAACATGAACGGTCTGGTCGCCGCACTCAGCGCCGGCGCCTCCGACATGAGCGCGTGGGTGCTGATGGGTCTGCCCGGCTCCATCTATCTCTACGGCGTGGGCAAAGTGTGGATTGCCGTGGGTCTGATGCTCGGCACCATCGCCGCGTGGATTTTCGTGGCGCCCCGTCTGCGGCGCTATTCCATCGTGGCGGACGACTCCATCACCATTCCCCAGTTTCTCACCAACCGCTTCATGAGCCAGCACAAGGCGCTTCAGATTATCTGTGCCGTGGTGTTTGTCATCGTCTACTGCGTCTATTCGGCGTCCAGCATTGTGGCGTGCGGCGATCTTTTCAAGACGGTGCTCGGCGCGGATCCCCGTATCGCCATGATTGTGGCGACTGCCATTATCGTACTCTACACCTTCCTCGGCGGTTTCAACGCCGTCTGCTGGACCGACTTCTTCCAGGGACTGCTCATGCTGGCGGCGCTCATGCTCTGTCCCATCATCGCGGTCTTCGCGCTCAAAGCCGGCAGCTTTACCCCCGGCACCAGCGCCGCCCTCTCGGAGAATTATTACAACGTTCTCTCCAGCGGCTCGTTTGACTGGGCAAGCATCGCTGACATCATCTCCGGCTTCGGCTGGGGTCTGGGCTACTTCGGTATGCCCCACATCATTGTGCGTTTCATCGCGATCCGCTCGGAAAAGGATATGAAGCGCTCCCGGATCGTGGGAAGCTGCTGGACGACCGTCATTCTCATTATGTCCGCCATCGTGGGTCTGCTGGGCAGACAGCTCTTCGGCGACAGCCTCTCCGACAGCCAGAGTCTGGTGTTCGTCACGATGGTCAGAACCTTCTTCCCCGCCTTCCTCGCGGGTGTACTGCTCTCCGCTATCATTGCGGCTGCCATGAGCACGGCGGATTCCCAGCTGCTTGCCTCTTCGTCGGCATTTTCCTCCGACGTGTATAAGTCCGTCATCCGCAAGAACGCATCCAATAAGGAAATGATGTGGGCGGGACGTATCGTGGTGGTTGTGATCGCGATTGTCGCCTTCATCATTGCCAGCAGCCCGAGCTGCAAGGGCATCATGGCACTGGTCGAATGCGCATGGGGCGCCTTCGGCGCGGCATTCGGACCGGCGATTCTGCTGGCGCTCTACTGGAAGCGCTTCACCTATTCCGGCGCCGTGGCGGGTATTGTCACCGGCTTCGTGGTGGATATGCTGTGGTACTTCTTCCTGAGCGGCACTACCGGCGTGTATGAAATCGTACCCGGCTTTATCTGCGGACTGATTGCCGCCGTAGTGGTTTCGCTCCTGAGCAAAAAGCCCTCGCAGGAGGTTCTCGACCGCTTCGAGCAGGCAAAACAGCCGGTGGACGTTTCCGCCGCTAAATAGTTGTTTTTTTCCCGGTTCAGACAATTTTGGTGGTTGACAATGCCCCGTAACATATGCTACAATAAAACACGGCATGAGGATAAGATGCAAGTCTTGTCCGTCATGCACCGTAATTTAACGCATACCGTGCGCCGAAAGGTTGGCTGATCAATCATGAGTGACGAAACCAAGGATATCTTTGACGAAGAAGAGCAGGACAATCTGGTCTATCTCTGTGACGACGAGGGCAACGAGGCTGCCTTTGAATATCTCGATTCCATCGAGTATGAGGGCGACGAATACGTTGTACTGATCTCTGCCGATGAGGAAGAGGACGAAGTGGTCATTCTCAAGCTGGAAGAGACTTCGGATGACGACGAGGAAGGCGACAGCTTTGTGAGCGTAGAAGATGAAGCCGTCGCCGAGGCAGTGTTCCAGATCTTCAAGGAGAAAAACAAGAATATTTTCAATTTCGCGGACTGAGAGGAACCCATCTGTTTTTCCAAAAAGCAAACCCCCGCAGTGTTTCCCGGTTTCACCGGGAGACCCTGCGGGGGTTTTTATTGCCGCCGTCCGACAGAACGTCGTAACGGCGGCAATAAGGAAAGAAAGAAAGGAATGTTTCTTGTAGTCAGATGTAATAATAGCGGTTATTCGGCATACTCGCCGTTGTAATTGACCAGCACGGCGCTCTCGACGCCTTCCATTGCCGCGAGATTTTCGACGAAGCGGCTGTCCTTTTCAATGGCGCCGCTCTTCACTTCGACGATGGTTTCAATGCCGCTCTTGCTGGCGGTGCGGTTGCGTACCTTGCCGTTGACCTTGGCAATCGCCTGATCCACCGCGTCGGCGGCGGAAAGATCGTAGCGGACAATTGCGAGATAGAGCTGATCCTTGTCCTTGAGCTTTGCCATGATGAGGCAGAACGCCGAGACAATCACCGCGCAGATCAGCGCGAAGATGTATTGCTTGGCGCCGATGATGATGCCCATCGAAATCGCCCAGAAGAGGTACATCAGATCCACCGGATCCTTGACCACCGTGCGGAAACGCACGATCGAAAGCGCGCCCACCATGCCCAGCGACAGCACCGGATTGGCGGTGATGGTGAAGATGATGATGGTGGTCATGAGCGTCATGAGAATCAGCGTCATATTGAAATTGCGGCTGTACGCCACACCGTTATAGGCTTTTTTATAAACGAAATAGATGACCAGTCCTGTTGCAATCGCAAACAGCAGCGCCATCACATATTCCATCGGCGATACCACGGTAAACTGATTCAGAAATTTGTTTTTAAAAACTTCACTGGCAGACATTTTCAGTCCACAACCCTTCCTAAGTAATTGGCTTGCGCCAGACAGCACATGGTGAATTTGGACTGTGCCGACTGCCACAGCCGCAGGGATCGCAGCATTTTCCGCACGATCTCCGGCAGATAGTCGTCGTACTTGACCTCCAGAATCATCCGCCCCGGCTCGTAAGCCGCTACCGTGGGAAGATGAGGATCAAAGATGTCGCCGGTGCCCGCTCCCGCGCGCAAGTCCATATCAAATGTCATGCGCACATTGCCTTCGTCGCAGATAAATACTTCGCGGGTGTAATCCACGACCACCTGCGGACGCAGAATCTTGCAGGCACAGTCCACATAGCCGATCCGCAGGGCTTTTTCCCGTCCCCCGTCGGCGTTGGTGCGGATCAGCTCGCCGGCAAAGCCGAAGTCTGCCCGCAGAATGCGGGCGCATTGCTCCTCCGTCACACGCGACGAGACCTTGGAGATAAACTTGCCGTATTTGTCCTTGATTTCAAACTTGATTACGTCACGGCTGAGATCGTAAATGCGCAGGCGGTATTTCCGGCGGCGTTCCCAGCCGTCACCCTTCTGCTGATAGTTGGAGTGCCGGATGTCGTCCAGATACAGGCTCCGGATAAAATACTGCCCGTCCCGTCCGTGGGGGTCGTGTCGCAGAAAGCTCAGCGCGCGGCTGCGAAGCTCATAGTAATCGGCATAGGAAATCTGATATTTCAGTTCATGCCGCAGTTGATGATTGTGATATTGCAATGTTTTCTCACCCGCTTTTCTCACACGCCTGACGGTGGTAACGTCACTGGAAACTATTATACCAATCCTTGTCTCAAAAGTCAATATTGATTGTGCAAAATTGCGGAAAAAACCTTTTGTCTGTTTCCGCATTGTCCATTTAGTCTGCGTTTTTTGTGTTTTTTAATTGACTTTCATCCCCGAAAATGCTACAATAGAGGTGTATGAGGCATTATCCCTGAAAATTTTCAGAAAGCGAGGTTATTTTACGAGAAATTTTATGAAAAAAATCCTGTCGCTCACCTTGGTGCTGGAAATGATGGTGATGTTCCTGCCGCTGTATGGGACGGATTTCCCCACCGTCTTTGCCACTGAGATGTTTGAGATTGTGTCAGACGATTTTCAGATCAAAGACGGCGTGCTGACTGCCTATACCGGCTCCGACAGCACGGTTTACATTCCTCCCCTCGTGACCGCCATCGGAGACGGCGCGTTTGTGGGCAATACCGTGACGGAGACCGTCTATTTTTCGTCCTCGGTCACGAGCATCGGCATGAATGCCTTTGCCTACTGCGACCATCTCAAAGCCGTTTATATAACGGATTCCGTCACATCTATCGGCAGCTATGCCTTCAGCTACTGTACGGCACTGGAACAGTTCTCCTTCCCGGCTTCCGTGACAACCGTGAGCGAAGGGTGTCTGTCGCTCTGCACGGCGCTGAAAGAGGTAACACTGCCCGCCGGACTGACCTCCGTGGAGAACTATGCCTTTATGGGCTGTGACGCACTGACCACGGTGTACTATTCCGCCGAAGATTCGGATTGGGAGACACTCCGGACGCATATCGGTTCCTACAACGATCCGCTGTTAAACGCGGAAAGGCGCCGTGCCTTTATCATTTAGAAAGGCACGCTGGTGCGCTATCAGGGAACCAATGTCAACGTGAGCGTGCCGGACGGCGTGACCGCCATCGGCGAAGAAGCCTTTAAGAACAACACCGACCTCGAAGTCGTGAGTTTCCCCGCGTCGGTGAAGACCATCGGAAAGAGCGCGTTCGAGGGCTGTTCGGGGTTATACGGCGTCAGCCTGCCCGCCGGTCTGACTGCCGTGGGCGACAACGCTTTTGCCGGCTGCACCTCCCTGACCGGCATTACTATTCCGGATACGGTCACCTCCATCGGAGAATCCGCGTTCAGAGAATGCAGAGCGATCACCGGCGCGACCCTTTCCGCCTCTCTGACCGCAATCCCGGATTATCTGTTTAGTTACTGCTGGGCGCTCAGCTCTGTAACCATTCCCGATCATGTCAAATCCATCGGCGCTAACGCGTTTGCGGGCTGCAGATCCCTGTCGGAGCTGACGCTTCCCGACTCGGTCGAGACCATCGGGTACAGCGCGTTTTCCTACTGCATCAGCCTGTCCGGTATCAACCTTCCTTCCCCCGTCCAAACCATCGACTGGTTTGCGTTTGATGGCTGCTCTTCGCTGACTGAAATCGTGATTCCCGCTTCGGTCACGAAAATCGGCTCGGGCGCGTTTGAAGACTGTACTTCGCTGACCACTGTGACGATGCTGTGCAGGAAGCCCGACATCGAAGGCACTGTGTTTTACAGCACGTTTTACGGCTGCACCGCTCTCAAAACCGTCAACTTTGCCGGTTCCCAGAAAGAGTGGAATGTCCTGACCGGCGGCGGAGAGACCCCCGAAGGCGTGACCGTCCATTGCGCCGCGGCGGACGAACCGTTTGCCATTACCGCCCATCCCACTAACGTCACCGCCAAAAGCGGCGACACGGTGAAATTTGAGGTAAAAGCGACCGGCAACGGTCTGACCTATCAGTGGCAGCTCTCTGACGACGCGGGCAAGACGTGGCGCGACAGTTCCAACAAGACCGTCGAATATTCGACGACCCTCAGCGACAAGAACAACGGACGGTATGTCCGGTGTGTCGTGACGGATAAGTATGGCAACGCCGTCAAGTCCGACGCGGCGAGTATGAAGATCAGATAAAGGACGTCCCGGCGCGGGCAATGTCATCAACTTTAGAGCCGACGTGAAGAAAGGGCGTGTAGGGGACGGCCTCCGGACGTCCCGGCGAAATCAAATTTGTTTTCAAAACGGGGTAAGGCGAACACAAATAACGTACATTATCACCATTCGCCTGACCTGTAAGGGGGTTATTTAGCCCGTCTTGCCGGGACGTCGAGGACGCCGTCCCCTACAAATTGCATTCCGAACCCTTAAGTTGATGACATTGCCGGCGCGGGGCGGTCCGGTTGTTTTCGGACAAACGGAACGCTCCGCGCTTTTTCTGTGAAAGAATTTGTTTCGCACGCCGTGGGTTTGGAATGATTCGCAAAAAAATGCAAAAAATAATGATGCAACCTGCAAAAAATCCCTTGACATCATCGATTTAAAGTGTTATACTCACCTAGTAATGTTGCGGCGGGAAGCCGATGGGGACTTCCACTGTCGTATCTGTCGTACAAATTTATTTTTTTGGAGGTTTCATGACTATGAAATTCAGAAGACTCATGGCGGCAGCACTTTCCTGCGCGATTGCAGCCACTTCTCTCCTTGCCGTCACCGGCTGTGACAGCAAGAAGGACAAGGACACCTACACTGTCGGTATCTGCCAGCTCGTGCAGCACCCCGCGCTCGACGCCGCTACCGAAGGCTTCAAGAGAGCCCTCACCGAGAAGCTCGGCGACAAGGTGACCTTTGACGAGCAGAATGCTTCCGGCGATTCCGCCACCTGCACCACCATTGTCAACCAGTTCGTTTCGTCCAATGTGGATCTCATCATGGCTAATGCTACCCTCGCTGTGCAGGCGGCTGTGGCAGGCACCGCTACCATTCCGATTCTCGGCACCTCTGTGACCGAGTACGGCGTGGCACTCGGCATCAAGGACTTCAGCGGCAAGACCGGCGTGAATGTCTCCGGCACTTCCGACCTCGCTCCGCTGGACAAGCAGGCGGCTATGGTCAAGGAACTTCTTCCTGAGGCAAAGAACGTAGGTATCCTCTACTGCTCCAATGAAGCCAATTCCAAGTATCAGGCGGAAGTCGTGGGCAAGGAACTCACCAAGCTGGGTCTGAAGGTCACGGAATATACCTTTGCTGATTCCAACGATATCGCGCAGGTCGTCACCAAGGTCTGTGAGGAAGTGGATGCTCTCTATATCCCCACCGACAACAAGTGCGCCGACAATGCCGAACTCATCAACAACATTGCGGAGCCCGCGGGCATTCCGATCATCGCCGGTGAAGAAGGCATCTGCAAGGGCTGCGGCATTGCCACTCTCTCCATCAGCTACGACAATATCGGTTATGCCACCGGTCTGATGGCGTATGACATTCTCGTCAACGGCAAGAACCCCGCTGACATGGAAATCCAGTATGACGACGCGCCGGTCTACAAGTACGACGCTGCCCGCTGCGAGAAGCTGAACATCGAGGTTCCCGACAACTACGAAGCCATCGCGTAATTTTGTAGAGATACAACAAAATAGTATCAAGCCTTTATACGAAATCTGCGGTAAGGTGCATTCTGTGTGCCTTATCGCTGATTTTGGTATTTACCGTTTCACATTTCTTTAACGAAAGGACAGGGTCTTCATGCCATTTCTCAACGCGATGCCCGGTGCCATTACACAAGGCATTATCTGGGGCATTATGGCGATCGGCGTCTATCTCACCTTCAAAATCCTCGACGTGGCGGATCTTTCGGTAGACGGCTCCTTTGCCACCGGCGGCGCCGTGCTGGTCGTGATGGTCACGGCGGGTCAGAATCTCTATCTTGCCATGTTCTGCGCATTCCTCGCCGGCTGCGCGGCGGGTCTTGCCACCGGCATTCTCCACACCAAGTTCGGTATTCCCGCAATTCTCGCAGGTATTCTCACGCAGCTCAGTCTCTATTCCATCAACCTCCGCATTCAGAGCGATATGGCAAACCTCCCTCTCTCCTACATGAATTTTCATTATCCCATCACCCTGCGCAATATCACGCAATCGCTGATCATCTGCGCGGCTGTGGCAATCTGTCTCATTGTGTTGTTATACTGGTTCTTCGGTACCGAACTCGGTCATGCCCTGCGCGTTACCGGCAGCAACCATTCGATGGCGCGTGCCAACGGCATCAACACCGATACCAATAAAATCATCGGCATTGTGCTCTCCAACGGCATCGTGGCGCTGTCGGGCGGTATGCTCTCGCAGTACCAGGGCTTCTGCGACGTGAATATGGGACGCGGCGCGATTGTCATCGGTCTGGCGGCGGTTATTATCGGCGACGTGCTGCTGGGCAAGATTTTCCAGAACTTCGCCCTCAAACTGCTTGCAACCGTCATCGGCGGCATCATCTATTACATCGTCATCACGCTGGTGCTGAATCTCGGCATGAAGGCCAACGACCTCAAGCTCTTCTCCGCGATTGTCGTGGCGATCTTCCTCGCCATTCCCTACTGGCGCGCCCAGCTCAAGCAGCGTTTCCACAAGCCCCAGAAAGCCGTATCCGAAGCAAAGGAGGTCGCCGACAATGCTTGAAGTCAAAGGTCTGTACAAAACCTTCAATCCCGGTTCGGTCAACGAAAAGAAAGCCCTCAACGGCATTGACCTCACCCTCAACGACGGCGATTTCGTCACCGTCATCGGCGGCAACGGCGCCGGTAAATCCACCATGCTCAACATGATTGCGGGCGTCTATCCCGTAGACGCCGGTTCCATTACCATCGACGGTATCGACGTGACCAAACTGCCGGAACACAAGCGTGCCAAATACCTCGGTCGTGTCTTTCAGGATCCCATGATGGGTACGGCTGCCGATATGTGGCTGGAGGAAAATCTCGCGGTCGCCAACCGCCGCGGCAAGTTCCGCGGCTTCAAATGGGCGATTTCCGCCAAGGAGCGCAAGGAATTCAGGGAACTGCTCAAGGAACTTGACCTCGGACTGGAAAACCGCATGACCACCAAGGTGGGACTGCTCTCCGGCGGTCAGCGTCAGGCGGTCACGCTGCTCATGGCGGTCATGAACCATCCCAAGCTGCTGCTGCTCGACGAGCATACTGCCGCGCTTGACCCCAAGACCGCCGCCAACGTGCTGGCGCTGTCGGATAAGTTCATCGAAGAGGAACATCTCACCGCTCTGATGGTTACACACAATATGCGCGACGCGATTGCCCACGGCAACCGTCTGATCATGATGAACGAAGGCAGAATTATCCTCGACGTCAAGGGCGAGGAGAAACAGAAGCTCACCGTGGAAGAACTTCTCGGCGAATTCGCCAAGCTCAGCGGCTCCGAATTTGCCAACGACCGCGCCCTGCTTGCCAACTGAGCGGTATGAAGTCCTTCTTTGCAACACCAACCTATATGATCTACTACGGCATTCTTGATGACAAAGCGGTCAGGAATGCCGTTTTGTATGACGTAGCCATTCTCCATCCGTCCTCCGGCAACCTCACGCGCGACGTTGTGGCGCGCATACAGCGTGCCGGTACGAAGGTATTCGGCTATCTATCCGTCGGCGAAGACCTGCGCACGGCAGGCATCACCGGTGAAGCCATGCGGAACGATTCCCGCTTTACCGGCGACGGCAGCGGTCCGCGGGTTGACCCCCGCACGGACACATCCGCGCCGTTTCCTTTCGCCGACAGCCCCGACGCGGCAGGACTTCCCTCTTCCGGCGGTACGGGATTTGCCTCCTACTACCTCGACGACAATGACCGCGACGGACTGCCCGACCGCAATCCCTTCTTCGGCTGCGCCTATACCCGCATCGGCGACCCCGCGTGGTTCGACGTGCTGGACGGCATGACGCTCGACGGGGAGGACGGCGCTGCCGGTATCCGCGAAATCCTTACCCCCGATTACGGACGCGGACTGGACTGCGACGGTATTTTTCTCGACACGCTGGATACCTGCGCGCCCAATGCCTATACCGAAGACGACAATCCCGCCCGCACGCGCTTTGAGTGGACGGCTGCCGGCGCGTCGGCATTTCTGGACCGGCTGCGGCAGCGCTATCCCGGCAAGCTGATCTGCCAGAACCGGGGACTGTTCTTTTTTGACCCGCGTCTCCCTCACTACCGCTTCTGTACCCGGCATTATATTGACTTTCTGTTATTTGAAAGCTACCGGCTGGACGCCAGTCCCAAGCAGTTGTACCATGAGGGCTATGCTGCCGACAACCGCTATGCCGTCGCGCCGAAACTGCTGGCGGAGGCGGCACGTCCCGACGGCTTCACGGTGCTGTCGCTGGGATACGCCGAGGGTCCGCCCGCTCTGAAACTCCGGGAAACGCTTGCCGGACAGTCGGAGGAAGGACTTGCGGCATTATATACCGATATCGCCGAAGCGGAAGCCATGGGCTTTTCCCATTATCTGACCGACAGCGGACTGACGATGCTCAATGATTTTGTCCTGCGCCATTCCGCCATACCTTTCCCCGCGCCGCCGGTATGGAGCAGCGTGTACAACGATTCCCCCACATGGCCGCCCCGTGCGCCTTCTCCCCGCGTGGGTATCGGAGAAGCGGTACGCATCGACGGCGACGCAGTCGCCGTGAGATGGGACGTGGCACTGTCTCCCTGCGGTGTGGTGTATACACTGTATTACAGTGACGCGCCGCCGGACTTTTCGCTCGACCCGGAACTGTCCGCCGCCAAGCGGCTGACGCTGGTTCCGGAACCGGGAGACACATACGGACAGCAGGAAGACGCCTATCCCTATTGCGCCGTGGTCAGGGGATTTTCACGCGGAAAGCGGTATTGGTTCGTGATTCGCGCGAAAACAGCGCGCGGAGAACATTCAGAAGAACACAACACGGTATTCCGCACGGTGGAGATACCGTATCCATCAAAAAAATCACAAAGGAGCTGCAAAACAGTGGAACAGCCAACGATTCTGCGGCAGACCGCAGAGGAAGCCTATGCCAACGAAATACAGGCGCTCATCGCCGCCGAAACCGACCCGGTGCCGACCGGCTGGCAGATGTCGCCGCGCTCGGTGCTGACCTATATCCTCGGCGGCACGAAGGTCAAGGGCGTGGACATCTCGCCCAAGTACATCGGCAGCCGCCGTCTCGTGGAAATTGCCATTGCCACACTGGTGACAGACCGCGCCCTGCTGCTCATCGGGGAACCGGGTACCGCCAAATCGTGGCTGAGCGAACATCTCGCCGCTGCGATCAACGGGGATTCCACCAAGACGGTGCAGGGAACCGCGGGTACGACCGAGGAACAGATCCGCTATTCATGGAATTACGCCATGCTGATTGCCAACGGTCCCAGCGCCGAGGCAATGGTCAAAAGCCCCATCTACCGCGCCATGGAAACCGGTACGCTCGCCCGCGTGGAGGAAATCTCCCGCTGTGCCAGCGAGGTACAGGACGCGCTGATTTCCATTTTGTCCGAGAAGCGCATCAGCGTGCCGGAACTGGGTCTGGAAGTTCCCGCCCGGCGGGGGTTTTCGCTGATTGCCACCGCCAACACGCGCGACAAAGGTGTCAATGAGATGTCGGCGGCATTGAAGCGTCGCTTCAACATCGTGGTGCTGCCCACTCCCTCGGATATGGAAACCGAAATCGACATCGTGCGCACCCGCGTGGCGCAGATGTCGTCGGGCATGACGCTTCACGCCGCACTGCCCGATGAAGATACCGTCACCAAAATTGTCACGATTTTCCGGGAACTGCGGTCAGGGGAAACCCTCGACGGCAAGCAGAAAGTAAAGACCACCAGCGGCGTACTTTCCACCGCCGAAGCCATTTCACTGCTCGCCAATTCGATGGCGCTGGCGGGGAGCTTCGGCAGCGGAGCCATCACGGCGGACGACCTCGCGGCGGGCTTGCAGGGCGCGGTGGTCAAGGACGACGACAAGGATAAAATCGCGTGGAAGGAATACCTTGAAAACGTGATGAAAAAACGCGGCAGTCAGTGGCTTCCGCTCTATCGCGCCTGTAAGGAGCTGGAATCCTGATGGACGGGGTGACATTTTTCGGGGTGCGTCATCTGTCGCCTGCCGCCGCGTTTCATCTCCGGCGGGCATTGGACGAATTGCAGCCTTCCGTGATTCTGGTGGAGGGACCGAGCGATCTGAACGACCAGATGCCGTGGCTCTGCGACCCGCGCACGCAGTACCCCGTGGCGATCATGGCATATACCCTCACGCCGCCGGTTCGCTCGATTCTCTATCCCTTTGCGATCTATTCGCCAGAAATACAGGCGATTCTCTGGGCGCACGAACACGGTGTTCCCTGCCGGTTCATGGACCTGCCGTCCGGCGCTTTTCTTGCCTTTGACGAAAAGGAAACGGATGCTCCCGCCTCCGACAATGGCAGCCAATCCCATACGACGGAATCGGTCTATCGGCAGCTGGAAAAGCTCATCGGCGAGGAACACGACGCCTTCTGGGAACGGCATTTCGAGCAGTCCGACGATTATCAGGCAGCCTGTGCCGCCTTCGGACGGGAACTGCGCCGTTCCACCGTTGATGACGCCCGACGCACGGCGGAAAATGCCCTGCGCGAAGCCTGCATGAAGCGCGTGATACAGGATACGCTCGACAGCGGGATTCCTCCCGGAAAGATTTTCTGTGTCTGCGGCGCGTATCATGTAGAGGGTCTGCGGAACTGTGCGCCCATGACCGACGAGGAACGGGACGCGCTGCCATCCGCCGAAAGCAGTGCCACGCTGATGCCCTATTCCTACTACCGCCTGACCACCCGCAGCGGCTACGGCGCGGGCAATCAGGCGCCCGCCTATTTCGGACTGCTGTGGGACTGTCTCAACGGCGAAGGGCTGGAAAGCGCCGCCGGACGGTATCTCGTGGAACTGGCGGCAGCCCATCGCAAGGCGGGCAACATCGTTTCCTCGGCGGAGGTCATCGAAGCCCTGCGACTGGCGGAAGCGCTGGCGGCACTGCGCGGGGGCCGTTACCCCGTCCTGCGGGACTTACAGGATGCCGCGGTTGCCACGATGGGTCACGGACAGTATGGTGAACTGGCGCTGGCGTTTGCCGATGTGAACATCGGCAAGACCATCGGTTTTCTGCCCGAAGGGGTGAGCCGTACCTCGGTGCAGGAAGATTTTTACCGACAGCTCAAAGCCCTGAAGCTGGAAAAATACCGCGTCCACGAAATACAGCCATTGGACCTGGATTTGCGCGAAAACCTGCGCGTCAAAAGCAAAGACGCGGCGCTGCTGGATTTGCGGCGTTCGTTTTTCCTCCACCGTCTGCGGGTGCTGGGGATTCATTTCGCGTCTTCCCGCGTGAGCCGTCAGAAACGCGCCAATTGGGGCGAATACTGGGATTTGCGCTGGACGCCGGAAATGGAAATCGAAGTGGTGGAAGCCTCGCTTCTGGGCGATACGGTGGAAGGCGCAGGGGATTTTGCCTTGCGCGAAGCGGCGGAACAGGCTGCGTCCATCGACGAGGCAGCGGAAGTCTTTCAGAATGCGTTTCTCTGCGGAATGCCTTCCGCGGCTACCCATGCGCTGCGTGCTTTACAGAGAATATCAGTTGATACAGCGGCGCTGACCGCTGTGGCTGCCACGGCGGAAAAGCTCTCGCTGGTCATACGCTACGGCGACCTGCGGCAGTTTGACCCGTCTCCCATGATACCGCTGCTGGAACAGCTCTTCCTTCGCGCCTGCCTGACGCTGGAGGATAGCTGCCGCTGTGACGCAAAGGCGGCAATCGAAATCACGCGGGCAATGGATCGTCTCAATGCCCTGCCGCTGCATCACGACTGGCTGGACGATACCCGCTGGCTCTCGCTGCTGGAAACCATCTCCGACCGCGATGACCTCAATACCCGCTGTTCCGGCTTTGCCATGGCAATCCTGCTCGAACGCGGCACGGCGGACGAAACGCTGTTGCAGCGGGAAGTGGCGCGGCGGCTCTCGCCGGGTGTACCCGCGGAACTCGGCGCCGGGTGGTTCGAGGGACTGGCGGCAAAGAACCGCTACGCGTTAATCACGCGGCTGTCTCTCTGGCGGCAGCTCAGCGACTATCTGGATGAGCTCGATGACGACACTTTCAAGCGGGCACTGGTCTTCCTGCGCCGCGCCTTTGCGGATTTTTCGCCCAATGAAAAAAGCGATATTGCCGAAAATCTGGGGGAAATCTGGGGCGTGAATCCCACGCAAGCCGCCGAGGTGCTGATGAATCAGCCCACCGAGGAAGAACAGGCGGCGCTGGAGGAACTCAGCGATTTTGACTTTGACGATATCTGAAAACAGCGCATAATTAGCCGCGAAGCGGCGGGGATTCCAAAGGGACGAGTCCCTTTGGCGGGTGCAGGGCAGGAGCCCTGCCAGGGAGTGGGACAGCGTCCCACGAGGCAGGCGGAAGCCTGCCGAGCGAATCGCGCCAAGATAAGCAACGGGGCAGGGCGAATACAAACGGGGAACCCCGCCAAAGCAAAACAAGCCAAGATAAGCAACAGGGCAGGGCGAATACCGTACAGCTTTCCCGAAAAAAACATTCACATCGCGCATCATATTATCGTAAAGGAAGGGGCAGTCCCATGACACAGCAAAAACAAATCGCACGCTGGCGGCTGATTCTCGGTTCCGAGAGCGAAAAACGCTTCACCGATATGGGCGGCGAAACGCTGTCACCGGAGGAAATGATGATGGATCAGGCGCTCGCGGCAATCTACGGCGGCGAAGGCGAAAGCATTTCCCAGCGCGGTGCGGGACGGGGAGCGTCGTCTCCGCATATTGCCCGTTGGCTGGGAGATCTGCGCCGTCTCTTCGACAGCGAGACCGTCGCGGTGGTGCAGAACGACGCGATTGAGCGCAAGGGACTGAAACAGCTTTTGCTCGAACCGGAGCTGCTCGACAATCTCGAACCCGACTTGCAGATGGCGTCCACGCTTCTCATGCTCAAAGATCAGATTCCCAAAAAATCCAAGGAAAACGCCCGTCGGTTTATCCGCCGCATTGTAGAAGACATCAACAAAATGCTGGAAAACGATATGCGACGCGCCGTGACCGCCGCGCTCAATAAACGCGCCCATTCCCCTCTGCCCAGTGCGGCAGCCATTGACTTTCCCACCACTATCCGCCGCAACCTGAAACATTACAATCCATCGCTCGGCGCGGTGATTCCTGAACGGGTGTATTTCTTCGACCGCTCCAGCCGGGTGAATCGCTGGCATGTAATTCTCGATATTGACCAGAGCGGTTCGATGGGGGATTCCATTCTGTATTCCTCGGTGATGGCGTGTATTCTGGCGTCGATGTCGGCAGTGCAGACCCATGTGGTTGCCTTCGACACGCAGATCATGGATCTGACGCCGCTGTGCGCCGACCCGGTGGACCTGCTGTTCGGTTTTCAGATGGGCGGCGGCACGGATATTGCCAAATCGGTCGCCTATTGCGAAGGCTTGGTGGAAGAACCCGGCAAGACGCTGTTTTTCCTGATTTCGGACCTGGAGGAAGGCGGCAACCGCGCGGCGCTGCTGCGGCGTATCGAGGCGCTGCATGATGCGGGTGTGACGGTCATCGTCCTGCTGGCGATTGCAGACGGCGGCAAGGCGTATTATGACGAAACCACTGCCCAGCGGATTGCCAATCTGGGAATACCCTGCTTTGCCTGTCCGCCCGACCGGCTGCCGGAACTGCTGGAACGCGCGCTCAAACGGCAGGATCTGAGCGGGTTTGCCAAAAAGTAACCATTTTTCTATGCAATCGTCCCATAAGGCAGTACGATGTGTTGCCTTATGGGGCGATTGCGTGATGATGAGAAAATGAATATGATATATAAAACGCAATATTTCAGGGAGAAGCAGGAGTATCCGGCGGCAAAGTGGTGATGAAATGGAGCAGGAAAGGAATGCTCACAACAGACGCGAGAAAATCCGCGCAGGGCTGCGCCCACATGACGCCGGTGATGCCCAGCAGCCGGGGGAGAAGGAGTATCAGGGGAATAAAGCACACACCGTTCCGGAGACTGGCGAGCACGGTGGCGGCATTGCTTCGCCCGACACTCTGATGCAGCATATTGGTGCTTTGAAAGATCACGCAGAGGTAAGAGGCAAGGCACTGGGCGCGCAGAGCGGGTACGCCGATGGCGATGACGGCGGGGTCATCGCGGAAGGCGGTGATAATGCTGTCGGCAGAGAGCAGTCCGACGGTGGAAAGCACCGCGCAGGCGGAGGTGCCGTAGGCGAGGGTGAAGAGATAGGCGCGGCGCACGCGGGAATAGCGTCCCGCGCCGTAATTGAAGCTGCTGACCGGCTGAAGCCCCTGTCCGATGCCGATGCCCACCGCGAAAATCAGGAAACTGGCGCGTCCCACGATGCTCATGGCGGCAACAGCGGGGTCGCCATAGACCGCCGCGGCGTTGTTGAGCAGCATGGCGGCAATGCTGTTGAGCCCCTGCCGGAGCAGACTTGGCATTCCGTTGCGGAAAATCCTCAGATAATCGCCGGGCTGTCGGGAGAGATCGCGCAGACGGAAGGTACTTTGGGTCTTGCCTCGCAGAAAGACGCTGAGCAGCAGTCCGGCACTCACTGTCTGAGAGAGTGCGGTTGCCAGTCCCGCGCCCGTGATGCCCAGTTTCAGTCCGAAGATAAAGAGCGGGTCGAGCGCGATATTCAGCACGCCGCCGAAGGTCAGTCCCACCATGGCAAAAGCGGCTTTTCCCTCGTAGCGGAGAATGTTGTTCATGACGCAGCTGGTCACCATCATGGGCGCCGCCAGCAGAATAAATACCGCGTAACGGCTGGCATAGGGGAGAATGGTGGGGGTGCTGCCGAGCAGCACCATCAGCGGACGCAGGAAGAGCAGTCCGATCAGGGAAACACTCACGCCGAGTGCCAGCGCCGTGAAAAAAGCGGTGGAAGCCAGCTTCCGGGCAGCGGGCAAATCTCTCGCGCCGAGTTTCATGCTGATGAGACTGCCGGCGCCGTGTCCCATCATAAAGCCGACCGCCTGTAAAATCGCCATGAGCGCAAAGACAATGCCGACGGCGCCGCTGGCACTCGTGCCGATGGAACTGACGAAATAGGTGTCGGCGAGATTGTAGATATTGGTCACCAGCATACTGATGACGGTGGGAATCGACATCCGGAACACCAGTTGTTCCACCGGTGTGCCGGTCATCTTCTGATATTGAGCGGCTTGCGAGTCGCGGGATGGAGCCATATCGGAACCTTCCTTCGTGTGATAAAGATGGGGCAAGAAAGCAACGGAAAAAGGAACGCCGCCCAGCACACCGTTCGGTGCGATGAGCGGCGAATGCAGACTCAGGAGAGAGAATCGGACGGCGCCTTCTTTGCCAGTTTCGCCCTGATGCGCCGCGCCAGGCGGTCACAGCGAATGACCGCGCCGTCGGGCAGCGCGCTTGTGATAAGCGACGTGAGCGCGTCGCTCAGTCCGGGCGACCCGAATTTCTCGGCAGCTTTGGAAAAACCGTGGCGATAGATATCCGAAAGCAGCATAGCGCGGTGCGGATGCGTGGGAATGGGGGTGACCAGCCGACGGTTGACGGCAGCCCGTTCCAGATCGGATTCTTCCAGCATGAGCTGAGGGGCAATCTGCTTCAGCAGTCCGGCTCCCTTGGGAGTGGAGGTGATGACCAGCGATACGCCGTTGTCATAAGGAAAATCAGGATGGGCGCGCCGTATGCGCTCAAAACGTCCCAGTGTGATATCTCCCACGCGGGCGGGGACAGCGTAACGGCATTCGCCGCAGGCGCGCCGACTGATGCAGCCCTTGCGGTACATGGCGTAAAGCATGTCCCACGCGGCAGGTACCGAAAGCAGATAGCGGAATTTTCCCCGGCGGAAGATGATCCGCAGACCGGGACTGTGACCGAAAGCGGGTTTGTTTTCAAATCGCAGGCTCCGCACGGAGCCGCCGATTTTTTCCTCCAGCCAGCGGACGTATCGGTGAAAGATACCCTCCGAAGTCACGCCCCCGCACAGCATGTCAACCAGAATCAGGCGGGCGGTATCGCCGTCTGCTCCCAGAAAGCACCGCAGACCGTCGCACTGACAGGGCGTGCCGGAAAACAGCACCGTGCGACCTGCTTCCAGATCGCACCGCACGCGGCGAAATACGCCGGATGTATCACTCTGCACCGGCTTGAGTCCTTGCAGTCTGGCTATATCATCCGGCTGTTCCACGCGGATATGGCGGGGATGGCGGACTTCGTCAAAGGCGCAGCCGTATACAACACCGCCCTGCGATAGCACCGCACGGGCGAGCAGCGGAAAGATACCGCCCGCGTGGGAATCCCGCAGGAGTGCCTTGTCCAATGCTTTGGCGGCATAATAGCGCACGTCGGGGGAGAGGGGAGGGGGACTGTCGGAATGATGCAGGGGACAGGCGTCCGCACATTTTCCGCAGGATATGCACTGCTCCGCGTTGACGGAGGGATAGAGAAATTTGTATTTATCTCTGACGGTAACGACAGCAAGCTGCGGACATGTATCGATACATGATCCGCAGCCTGTGCATTGCTTATGATTGACAGTCAGCAAAAGGAATCAGCTCCAAAGGGTTTGAAAGAGAACGCATAACGCTCAGAACGAGTAGAGAATCATTCCGACAGCGGCTGAAACAGAGGATTTAACCGTGTCTGCCTCGGTTTTTGCTTCATTTTCCGCCGGTTCCGCGGCTTTCTTCTGACTGCTGCCGCCGCTGTTCTTTGCGGCTTCCTTGGCAGCTTTTTCGGCTTCCTCGGCTTCTTTGGCGGCTTTCTCGGCGGCTTCGAGCTGCTGCTCAACGATTTCGGTTTCGTTGACGACATATTCCGTTCCGTTCTGAAGATCGATGCGGACAATTTTGCCGTTGCGCTTGCTGAGATACACGTCAATATGCTTGCGATGCTCTCCGAGGAGCGACGCGTTGGGGTCTTTGATATCCGTGATGGAAACAGGCAGTTCAATGGAGGGGCCGTCGTCCGGCATGATATAAGAGAAGATGACGTAATCCTCATCCACGGTCTTGACGATGGAGCAGCCCTCATCCTCGGTCAGTTCATAGGTTTCGGTGATACCGGCAGGCTGGGCGATGAAGGCGGCATCGGCAGCCGCTTTTTCCTCGTCAGTCATATTTTCGGGATCCACATACTCTGACAGCCGCTTGTATTCCTTGCCGAAGGCGGTGGCGAGATCGTTGTAGTCCGAACCGAGTGTAACGCCTTTGGGCATGAGAATCTTGACGCTGGGTCCCTGCACGTCGGCGGAGAGACTGAGCGCAAAGCAGTTGACGGGAGGCTGTGCGCGTTTCATATCGTAATTGTGAACCAGAATGGTCATGGCAAGATTGCCCTTGTGCAGGACGATGCCGTCCTGTGTGGTTCCGGGGGGAACACGCTGTGCCGCGCCGCGTACAAAGGACCAGCCGTCGTCCACCAGTGTCTTGACCGGCATGGGGAGGGTATAGAGGTTGTTTTCATACTTAAAGGCGAAGTCACTGAAGGATTTGCCGAGCAGACTGGGACCTTTGAAGATACGCACCACTGACGGACGAGTTTTGAGATCCTTGGTGTAATCGTAATGATCCTCCACCTCGTATTGGTTTTCCATCGTAATGGAAATAGCAGCCTGATCTTCTTTTTCATATTCGCCCAGTTCAAACGCCACGGTGGCGTGATCCGACACCGAATAATAGAGTGTGCGGGTCAGATCGTCGGATTCGGGGTCATAGTCATCGATAAAGGCAAGATCGTCGATAGCGGCAATTTCGCCCGTGGCGGACACGATATCCTCCACATAGGAGGGCTTGCCGAAGGTGGTGACAATCGTTTCATACGGCGTGCCGAGTGTGATGTCGTCCTCAAAGAAGAAATTGGGCAGATCATCGCTGCCGATTTCCACTCTCACACCGGTAACAAGGCATTCCGACACCTTTTTGGGGGTTTTGGAATCGTTGTAGAACTGCAGCGCGACATATTCCGAAGCGCGGTCAGCGGGGACATAGCTGGAATATTCACCCGGCTGCATGACGGTATCGGGCAGATAGAGTTTGTTTTCGGTGGCATCGTCAGTGGCAGCGGCCTTAGGAGCGGTCAGATCGCTTGCGGCGCCGTCCCCTTCGGTTTCCTCACTGCCCAGCAGCTTCCAGCCTCTCGAAGAAAGCGCGGTGTAGCGAACGGGAAGCTGATATTCCGCGTTGCCGAGGCTGAAGGAAAAGTTGTAAATGGAAAGCTCGTCCTTCAGGGAGGCTTCTTCTTCGGTTTCAAAGAGCTGCTCCGGGAAGATGGTGTCCGGCATATAGCAGGCGGAAAGCCCGCACAGCATAGCGGCAGCCGCGAGGATCGCCGAGACTTTTTTGAACATTTGCAAAAACCCCTCTCTTGATAAAGTGGCGAATCATGTATATTTGATTATAGCATATGTTTTCAGAAATTTCTATACCATTTGAAAATTTTTATGGGTTCATTATGATAAAAAATGCTTCGCGAAATCCTCACAAATTGACGGCATTTTTTTAACTTTATTTATGTTAGCCCCTGTACAATAAAACACGAAAAGGAGGTAAGCGAGTATGAAAAGCCAGAATATCTTTGAAAGATATGAAATGAAATATATTGTAACAGATTCGCAGCGTGACGCGATTGTAAGAGAAACCGCTTCCCATCTGAAAGGGGATCAATACGGTCAGAGTACGATCTGCAATCTGTATTATGATGTGCCGTCCTACACGCTCATCCGGCGGTCGCTGGAAAAGCCCGCTTATAAAGAAAAACTCCGGGTGAGAAGCTACGGCGTTGCCCAACCCGACAGCAGCGTGTTTGTGGAACTGAAGAAAAAGGCATACGGCATCGTGTACAAACGTCGGGTGAGCCTGCCGGAGCGGGAAGCGATGTTTTATCTGGGCAGTGACGCGATGGGCGGTCTGCCGGGGCAGATCGGACGGGAGATTGATTATTTCCGGGGATTCTATGAAGGTCTGGCGCCGAAAATGTTCATCTCTTATGAACGCGAAGCCTTTTATGACACGGACGACGACAGTTTCCGCGTGACATTTGACCGCCATATTCTCTGGCGCACCGACGATCTCTCGCTCACAAAAGGCGCTTACGGACGGGAAGTGCTGTCGGCGGGGTACTCGCTGATGGAACTCAAAGTGGGCGCGGCAATGCCGCTCTGGATGGTGTCGGTACTCAGCCGCCACCGCATCTATCAGACGTCGTTTTCCAAGTACGGCAAAGCCTATCAGGATATGACGGCACTCTCCGGTCAACCGGTGTATTGTTATCATACCCTGCCGCGGAAAGACATCAGCACAGGACAATATGAAAAGCGGCGCGCACTTGTCAATCACGCCGCCGCTGTGTTATAATATAGGAGGTACTCATCATGTTGGAGAAATTATTTACCGGAATATTTGAAAGCGGCAGCACGGCTGCCACACAGACCATCAGCCTGACGCCGTTCCTGATCTGTATGGCGTCTTCCCTGCTCATCGGTTCGCTGATGGCGCTGGCGTATAAGCACAAGACCCGCTGTTCGCAGAGTTTTGTCATTACGCTGGCGATTCTGCCGGCAGCCATCGCGATGGTCATCATGCTGGTCAACGGCAATGTCGGCGCGGGCGTGGCAGTGGCAGGCGCTTTCGGACTGGTGCGCTTCCGTTCGGTACCCGGCACCGCCAAGGAAATCGGCGCGATTTTCACGGCGATGGCGGCAGGTCTGGCGTGCGGCATGGGCTATATCGGTTTCGCGGCCCTCTTTGCGGCGATTGTCTGTACCGCGATGCTTGCCATGAACGCGGCGGGCTTCGGTCTGGATCGTCACGGCGAGACCCATAAGCGGCTCAACGTCACGATTCCGGAGGATCTGGATTATACCAATCTCTTTGACGATCTCTTTGCCCGCTACACCCGGAGTCATCGGCTTGTCACGGTCAAGACCACCAATATGGGCAGTCTCTTCAAGCTGACCTATCACATCGAACTCAATTCCGCCGACGTGGAGAAGCAGCTCATGGATGAAATGCGCTGCCGCAACGGCAATCTCGAAATCAACATCACGGAACAGCAGAACACCGTGAACGAACTGTAATGATACCAAAAGGGGATAATGATTATGAAAATTCACGCGATGAAAAAAATAATGTCTGTCATCATGGCGGCGCTTCTGATTGCGTCGTTTACGTCATGCGGCGTCAGCGGCAAGAGCGGAAATGGCTCGGCACCTGTGACGGTGCTGAATACAGCCGATATGTTCAGCAGCAAGGATCAGGAGATCGGCTACGATGAAGCAAGCTGCGTCAAAATCACTCTGAGCGGCAGCAGCGCTCAGGCGGAAGGCGACGGTGTGACCGTTTCGGGCAGCACTGTCACCGTCACGAAGGAGGGAACCTATCTGCTCTCCGGCTCGCTCGACAACGGCGCGGTTATCGTGGACGCTGACCAGAACGCCAAGATACGCCTGATCTTCAACGGCGTGAATATCAACTGCAATACCAGTGCGGCACTGTATGTGAAACAGGCTGACAAGGTATTTGTCACCCTTGCGCCAGGCTCGGAGAATACCCTTTCCGACAGCGCCGCATTTGTGGCGATTGACGATAACGATATCGACGCGGTGGTATTTTCCAAGGACGACCTCACGTTTAACGGCACCGGCACCCTTACTGTGAATGCCGTTTACGGCCACGGCATTACCTCCAAGGACGATCTGGTCTTCTCCGGCGGAACCTATCGCGTCACCGCCGAGAAAAAGGGTATCGACGCCAACGACAGCATCCGCATCGCCGACGGGAATTTCACCGTCACCAGCGGCACCGACGCGCTGCATGTGGAAAATACCGAAGACACCTCCAAGGGCTATCTCTATATCTCCGACGGCAGTTTTACTCTCGCCGCGGGCACCGACGGAATGGACGCTTCCGGCGCGATTCAGATTGACGGCGGCAGCTTCACGATTACCACCGGCGGCGGCAGTCAGAACGCCAGCACCAGGCAGGACGGTTCCCGCAACGGCGATTGGGGCAACTGGGGCGGCGGCTTCGGTCAGCCCGGCGGCGACATGGGCGGCGGTCAGATGCCCGGCGGCGATAGGGGCAATATGGACGGCGGCAGAAGGCTATCCGCCGACACGGACACCGCGTCATCCGTGGTGACACTCTCATCGACGGCTGATCTCCCGGCGCTCCCCGCTCCCGGCAGCGATGATTCGTCCCGCGCGGGAAGCAATACCCCCATCGCGACGGCTTCATCATCCTCCACATCCGATTCCGCCAAGGGCATCAAGTCGGACAATTCCGTGGCGATCAACGGCGGCAGCTTTACGATTGATTCCTCCGACGACGCGATTCACTCCAACAACGCGCTCTCCGTGACGGACGGCACGCTTCAGATCACCTCCGGCGACGACGGTATGCACGCCGACGCGGCGCTGTCCGTCAGCGGCGGCACCATCGACATCACCAAGAGCTACGAAGGCATCGAAGGACAGACCATCGGTATCAGCGGCGGCACGATTCATGTGACGGCTTCCGACGACGGTCTGAACGCAGCGGGCGGCAATGACGGCAGCAGTGTCAACGGTCGCATGGGACAGAATCAGTTCGCCGCGCAGGACGGCGTGGAAATCATCATTTCGGGCGGCAGTCTGTATGTCAGCGCCAGCGGCGACGGCATCGACTCCAACGGCAATATTACGGTATCGGGCGGGGAAACCTATGTTTCCGGCTCCACCAATAACGGCAACGCGGCGTTCGATTACAACGGCAGCGCCACGATCACGGGCGGCACGCTGATCGCTGCGGGCATGAGCGGCATGGCGCAGAATTTCGGAAGCGCCTCCACACAGGGTTGCATGCTGGTGACGGTGTCCCAGCAGCAGGGCGGCAGCGCCGTCACGCTCAAAAACAGCAGCGGCAAGACCTTGGCAACCTTTACACCCGACAAGGCGTATGACAGCGTGCTGGTGAGTACGCCTGACGTCAAACAAGGCAGCAGCTATACCCTTGTCACCGGCTCCGCCGAAACCACGGTCAGCATGGATTCGCTGATCACCGGCGGTGGCAGCGGCATGGGCGGCATGGGCGGTCGCGGCGGACAGATGCCGGGCGGCGATATGGGCGGCGGACAGATGCCCGGCAACGGCGGCACGGATGGCGGTCGCGGAAATCGCGGCGGTCGAGGCGGTCGCAGATAAAACCGACTAAACCTACCTCCTTTCATAAATGGTTTTTCAAATGAAAAAGGGATGCGGCACTTCGTCATTTTTCCGGGATGACGGGTGTATCGTGTCCCTTTTTCATTTCCGGAAATGTTATTTTAAGAGATACCTTTTCCGGAATCCGCCCGACCCCGTTTCAGAGATTAGCTCATCTCGCCCGGCAGGCTTTCGCCTGCCTGCCGGTGGCGCCGCCCCCGGTTCCCCGCAAGGGCTCCTCGCCCTTGACCCGCCAAAGGGACTTGTCCCTTTGGAATCCCACGCCGCTGCGCGGCTAGTTGGCGCTGTGAGCTTTGTTTTATCGCGTGGATTCCGGTGGAAAACCCGGTGGATTCCCTTGAAAACGCCGTTTCTTTTGGGGAATACCCGTGGAAAACTCTGTGGAAAGTGTGGACAAGTCTGTGTTTTCCTCTTTTTTCCGCCCGGAAAAGAAATTCATTCCATTGCCCCCTTGCTATTTTTCCGCCGCTGTTATATAATGGATTCATTATCCCATGCGGCGGCGTATTGCCGTGAGGGATTCTGCTATCAAATTATTCTGTAAAGGTGAGATTGCATCATGCTGGACATCAAATTCCTTCGGGAAAATCCCGATACCGTCAAGGACAACATCAAGAAAAAATTTCAGGACGCCAAACTTCCGCTGGTCGATGAGGTGATCGAGCTGGACAGGCAGCTCCGTTCCATCATGCAGGAAGCCGACGGTCTCCGTGCCAACCGCAACAAGGTTTCCAAGGGTATCGGCGCTCTCATGGCACAGGGCAAACGCGAAGAAGCCGAGGCGGAGAAGGTCAAGGTCACGCAATTCTCGGAACGTCTCGCCGAGTGCGAACGTCTCGAAGCCGAACTCAAGGAGAAAGTCCGGAATATCATGCTCGTCATTCCCAATATCATTGACCCCTCCGTGCCGGTCGGCAAGGACGACAGCATGAACGTGGAAGTGGAGAAATTCGGCGATCCCGTCGTGCCGGATTTCGAGATTCCCTACCACACCGACATCATGAAGACCTTCGACGGCATTGATCTCGACGCTGCCGGTTCTGTCGCGGGCAACGGCTTCTATTACCTCATGGGTGACATCGCACGGCTGCATTCGTCGATTCTCTCCTATGCCCGCGATTTCATGATTGACCGCGGCTTTACCTATGTGATTCCCCCCTACATGATCCGCCGCAACGTGGTGGACGGCGTGATGAGCTTTGCCGAGATGGACGCCATGATGTACAAGATCGAGGGCGAAGACCTCTATCTCATCGGCACCAGCGAACATTCCATGATCGGCAAATTCATCAACACCATCACCAAGGAAGCCGAACTGCCCAAACTGCTCACCAGCTATTCCCCCTGTTTCCGCAAGGAAAAGGGTGCGCACGGCATCGAGGAACGCGGTGTGTACCGCATTCACCAGTTCGAGAAGCAGGAAATGATCGTGGTCTGCAAGCCGGAGGACAGCCCGAAATATTTCGACGTGCTGTGGCAGAACACCGTCGATTTCTTCCGTTCGCTGGATATCCCGGTGCGCACGCTGGAATGCTGCTCGGGTGATCTGGCAGACCTCAAGGTCAAATCGGTGGATGTGGAAGCATGGTCGCCGCGGCAGAAGAAATATTTTGAGGTCGGCTCCTGCTCCAATCTCGGCGACGCGCAGGCGCGCCGTCTGGGTATCCGCGTAGTGGGTGAGGACGGCAAAAAGTACCTCGCCCACACTCTCAACAATACCGTGGTCGCTCCGCCCAGAATGCTCATTGCCTTCCTCGAAAACAACCTGCAAGCCGACGGTTCCGTCAGAATCCCCGAAAAGCTGCGTATGTACATGGGCGGCAAGGAAGCGTTGATTCCCAGGAAATAACCCTTGAAAGGAGCGGTCCGCCATGCTTGCCAATCTCGCCAAGACCTTCACCCCCGCGCCTGCACTGCTTCAGAGAGCGCAGGTCGGCACGCAGATGTCCTACAAAAAAGCGGTCAATATTCTCATCGCACTGGCGGTGGGTATCGGCGCGATTTTTACGCAGTTCATTATCATCATGCCCGCCGTTCTGTACGTGATCGTGATGAATCTGCTGCGGGGAACCGCTCAGAACGGGATGACGCTCAACCTCACCGGCGGACCTATGATGCTGGTGCAGCTTGCCAGTACGGTTCTGCCCATCGCGGCGCTGATTCTCTACGTGAAATTCATCGAAAACCGGGACGCCCGTTCGATGGGCTTCGTCAAGGAAAAAGCCGTACCGGATTATCTGACCGGCATGGGCATCGGTTTCGCGATGTTCTCGGTCTGCGTGGGACTTTGTATCGCCACGGGCGCGATGACCTTCGACGGGTTTGTGCTGAACGGTCAGTACGGTCTGCTCGTCGCGTTCTTTGCCGGCTTTCTGGTGCAGGGGCTGAGCGAGGAAGTCGTCTGCCGCGGCTTTATCATGACCTCCGTCGGCAGCAAAAACGGCGCGCTGATCGGTATGCTGGTCAACTCGCTGCTCTTCGGTCTGCTTCACCTTGGCAACAGGGGCGTGACGGTCTTTTCCATCCTCAATATCATCCTGTTCGGCGTTTTCATGTCGGTTGTCGTTCTGAAAACCAATTCCATCTGGATGGCGGCTGCCATTCACTCGGTCTGGAATTTCGTGCAGGGCAATTTCTACGGCGTGCCGGTCAGCGGCACGCATCCGGAGCCTTCGGTCTTCCGCTGCACGGCTGTCGACGGCATGGAATGGCTCAACGGCGGCAGCTTCGGCATGGAGGGCGGCGCCGCCAATACGCTGGTTCTGATTCTCTGCATTGCCGCCGCACTGCTGCTCCCGCTGAGACAATCCGACGATTCATAATGCGGAATTCGGAATGCGTAATGCGGAATTGGCAATGCGTTACCGCTGTGTTTTTCGTCCGCAGCAAAACACAACATCAACCGCGTCCCACACGGCGTTCCCATGCCGGGTGGGGACGCGGTTGTTATTTTTCCCACTTGTGCATTTCAGCATAGGTTTGGTGCATTTCGCGTACCACCCCCTTGTCATTCCTGAAAAAAGGGATTATACTGGGTTCATCAGACGGGAAAGAAATAATAAAGTCTGTGGGAGTACGGGTATTTTTTGCCCGGTTTAACCGTCATCCGTTATACATCAGGGAGGTTTTTGGTATGTCAAAAAAACGCCGGATTCTGACCGTCGCGCTGTCGGTGGCAGCGGTTGCCGCACTGTTCTGTGCCGCCGTGTTTACCGTGGAAAGAATGGGCATGATGAACAAACCTCAGCCTGTGGTTTCGGTGTCCGATGAGCCGGAAGCCGAACCTGCCGACGCGATGGATCAGCAATACAATGCCGCCGAACGCGACGTGACCTTTACCAGCAGCTTCCGGACCATGCTGGTCGGAGACGAGCTGACGGTGTACGACGCTATGAAACAGCATTTTGTCGTTGAAAGGCGCAACGATCCACTGACCGTCTCTTTCCCCGGCAAAGGTTATCAGAATATAGACACTGTCAGAGACATATTGTATAATGCCTATGACTGCTTTATGAATGATTATCCCGAAGTGTATTGGGTCAATTATTTTCAAAGAACCGTCACCCGCAATGACCAGAATTTAATTGATACCGCCACAATGGATTTCCGTAAACAAGACCCTGACCTTTACGATCAGGCGGAAAAATTGTTCAGCAATATTGACCTGGCAGTGGAACGGATCAAAAAATCCCGCCGCTCCGAATCCCGTTATGATACCGTGCGCGCCGCGCACGATTATATCTGCTGGAACGCTTCCTATGACTGGGGCATTGTCAATCACGACGAGCTGCGGAATTTTACCTATCTGGCAGCGCCGCTGTTCGGAGTCGGTAACAGAGGTCATCGTTTTGTCTGCTCAGGTTACGCCGAGGCATTCCGCGTACTGTGCAACCGACTGGATGTTCCATGTATGTATGTGGAAGGGAATTATGATTTCGGCGCCCATGCGTGGAATTATGTACAGATGGAGGACGGTCAGTGGTACGGTATGGATGTCACCTGGGACGACGATGACGCGGGCGGTTCGCCCAGGCATACCTATTTCCTGACCGGAAACAATTCCCGCGGAACCGACGGCAAAACCTATGCCGAAATGCACGTTCCGGCTGATTTCGAGCACGATGGAACATACCTGTTCTTTTTGAATGATACGAAGATTTACAGGGTTTACCCCACGCTGTCCGATACGATGTACGAACGCGGATAATGATGCCTGACAGATATCACCTCATAAAAACATCAGCCGGAGGATCTCCCACTGGGGAATTCTCCGGCTGATGTTTTTTATATTTGAATCATCCTTTCTGTCATATTTTTCAGTCAATGAAAAAACGCTGTCTTCAGTATACATGCAAAGACGCCGCATTGCAATAGAAAAACGGCATTTTTTTGATCAAATTAAAAATCCATATGACAAAAACACGCGCATGACACAGGGAATTTCCCGTATTACGCGCGTGTTTTTTTGGTTGTCACAATATATTGGAGATAATAGGCGTTTCGGTATGCACCAGATGTTCCAGTGCGTGAGTCACTTCGTCAAGCAACACCTCAAAATCGTCGAGCTGACCGGTATCGTACAGCGGACGCAGTTTCTCAATTGCCTGCGAGATGCGTTCCACTTCATCGTGCCGCGAATAGAGATCCAGCACCGGCTCATAACGGCTCCATTCCCGTTCCAGCCGTGTGATGTCCTTGGTAGTCGGCGGCGTATCCCGCATACCGCTTACCAGCGCGGTCATTTCTTTGCCGACGTGCCGCGTGTTCAGCAGCGCGAAGGTGCTGAATCCCAGCAGGAACGCCATCAGCGCGATGGCAATCTTTGCCCGGTCGAGTTTCATCGGCTTTCCTTCCCTTCTTTCCGGATAACCCGGTAGTCCCCTTTGGCGTTGCCCGCCATAAGAAATACGTCATCCAGCGTGATTTTCTCTGTTCGGAGCGTCTTGTCTATCTTTTTTTTCGTCCAGCCCACCAGCGATGCGGACTGCCTGTCCACACTGCCGTCGCTGACAATCAGGGCATACAGCGCGTCCTCCCCTTTGTCGTCGGGATTCTGATTCACGCCCATCTGAGCCGCCGTCGCGGGCAGTTCGCCGCTTTTCAGCAGCACGCTGAGCGTGCCGTCGGTCTCGATCACCGCGTATGCCACAGTGCTGATGTCAAAAATATCCTTCTTGCGCAGTTCCTCAAACAGGTCTTCATTGCTGAATCGCAGGGACCGCATCGCCTGCTGATTCACCTGCCCTTTGTCAATCACCACCACCGGCAGACCCGATACCGTCTCGCGGAATTTCGGGCTTTTCAGCATGAGATACGACATGCCCACTTCCGTCACCACCAGTGTCAGAATGGGAATCACCGCCGCAAAGATCGAAATGCCGACCTCCTGCATGGGCATCGCCGCAATGTTGGAAATCATCAGCGTCACCACAATCTCCGACGCCTGCATCTCCTTGATCTGACGCTTGCCCATCACACGAACGGCAAAGATCACGATACTGTATAAAATCACGGTGCGTATCAGCGAGATGTACATATTTCCCTGCTTCCCCTTTTCCCCGGCTCCCTGTCGGACGGTGCCGGTTCCATCATCTGTCATTCTCAGTATGCCCCGCGGGAAGGGGATTATACATTCCGGGTCAAGGTTTTTCCGTATGATTCCGGGTATGAGCGCTCCGATTGCACCGGCGGGAAAACAGCAGTTCGATGAGGCTCTTTTCGTAGGGAATAAACGCCCCGTCATCAATCATGCGCAGAATCTCACTTTTGTCTGCCCACCGCACATTCTGCACTTCCTCATATTGGAGATGCAGCGCTGCCAAATCCACTTTCCGTGTCAGCACGTAGTAATCGTCGAAACCAAACGGAAAATGAATTGTCACCGCAGGGCGCTCATGGGACAGATCAATGACCAATCCCAATTCCTCGCGGGTTTCCCGTTGGGCGGCGGAACGGCTGCTGTCGCCTGCCACCGCAAGACCCCCGACACTCACATCCCACAGATCCGACCAGTCTTTCTTGAAGGGCTGGCGCTGCTGAATCAGCATCCGTCCTTCTTCATCAAACAGGCAGATATGCACCACCAGCATATAAAAACCTTCCGGAATCGGTTGCCCCCGCACGATCGTCAATCCTGTTTTCTCCCGGTCAGCCGTATATAAATCAATGCGTTCCATGATATTTTTTCTCCCCTCATTTTTTCTTTTTGGGTTTGGGAAGCTCCGGGTACATCGCTTCCACGAGTTCCCGCAGGAACGCAGGATTTTCCACATCTTCCACCAGCAGCATTTCCTTGGCGCCTTCATAGGGCAGTTCCCGCTCCGCGTGAGGCATCAGCGCCGCGGCGGATGGGGTGGGCTTCACAAGAAAGCGGTTGTCGTATATCCCGCCAAACACTTTGCCGCGGTAATACAGAATATACTCCCCCATCATCGGACGGCAGGAAATATCCCCTATGTCTGAAAGCTGTTCCATAATATATGCCATGTATTCCTTGCTTGACGCCATATGCAATTTCTCCCTCATAAAAATTTGAAAAAACAAAAAACAAAGCCCTTTCCCATCGGAAAGGGCTTTTAACAATGGCTGCGGAACTAGGATTCGAACCCAGACAAACAGAGTCAGAGTCTGTCGTGCTACCCTTACACAATTCCGCAATATCAATGCTTTTACTGTTCTCGTCTCCGCCGTGAAGACCTATATTATTATAATGGTTTTTTCCGATTTGTCAAGGGCTTTTTCATAAAAAATTGAAATATTGTAAAATTAATTTTCTGCGCCGGATTTTTAACAAATTACTGTTGAAAGTCACCATAGTATCTTTTATAATAGTAGCATAAAAAGCGTAAATCCATCCATTCCATGATTGGGAGGTTTTTGGCAATATGTTTGATATTTATGATAAGTGCGTCGAAGAAGGCAAAAAACACGTATTTCGCACACAGGAAGCGCTGGAAGCGCGTCTGAGCGAGCTTCAGCGCGAGATGAAAGCCGCCGGTATTCCCACCATCATCGTATTTGAGGGTTGGAGTGCTTCCGGCAAGGGTTCGCGCATTTCCCGCCTGATCTACCATCTTGACCCCCGCGGCTTCAAGGTTTTCACGATGGTCAAACCCGACGACGAGGAAAAACGCTATCCGGTTATGCACCGCTATTGGCAGCGCCTTCCTGCCAAGGGCAATATCACGATTTTTGACCGCAGTTGGTATCGCTGTTTTGACTTCGTGGAGGGCAAAAAGAACAAGGACACTGAAGACCGGAAGTTTCACAACATTCTGGACTTTGAATCGCAGCTCACCAGCGAAGGCTATCTTCTGATCAAGATTTTCCTGCATATCTCCGCCGATGAGCAGAAAAAGCGATTCAACAAGCTCAAGTCGGTCAAATCCACTTCCTGGCGCATCAAGAAATCCGACCTCCGACAAAACGAGAATTACGTCAAGGTCTATCGGCTGCTGTGCGAGGTGCTGGACAAAACCAACACGCCCAACGCCCCGTGGCACGCCGTCAATACAGCGACAGGCGACGAAGCAACCGCACAGGTTTTCTCCATCGTGATTGAAGCCATGGAACACGCGCTCGAGCAGAAAAGCCGCGGTCTGGCGCTCGACCCCGGATCGGCAACCGTTTCCGCACCGGTCCGACCGCAGGTGTCGCTCAGTCTCAAGGATATCGATCTCGCAAGCGCCGTGTCCGACAAGTCCTACAAAAAGCGTCTTAAAGCCCTTCAGGAGCAGCTCTTCATGCTGCAAAACGAACTGTACCGCCGGAAGATACCGCTGGTGATCGTCTATGAGGGCTGGGACGCTGCCGGCAAGGGCGGCAATATCAAGCGCGTGGCGCAGGCACTCGACCCCCGCGGCTATGAGGTCATCCCCATCAGCGCACCCAATGAGGAAGAACGCAGCCATCACTTCCTCTGGCGCTTCTGGCGCGTGCTGCCCAAAACCGGACATACTACCATCTTTGACCGTTCATGGTACGGTCGCGTCATGGTTGAACCAATTGAGGGCTTTATCAACGACGAGCAGCGCCTGAAAGCCTATGACGAAATCAACCGGTTTGAATACAGCCTGACGCAGTTCGGCACTATTGTCATCAAATTCTGGCTGCACATCGACAGCGACGAACAGCTCGTGCGCTTTACCGCCCGTCAGAACACCCCCTCCAAGCAGTGGAAGATTACCGACGAAGATTGGCGCAACCGCTCCAAATGGAGCCAGTACGAAGCCGCCGTGGATGAGATGATTGCCAAAACCAATACCCCCGACGCGCCGTGGATTATCATCGAATCCAATGACAAGAAATACGCCCGGCTGCGCACGCTCGAAGAGCTGATTGCCATTATCGAAAAGCGTCTCTCCCAGAAGGACAATGTCCCGGAGGATTATCGCCAGTAATTCCATCCGCCTGCGCGGCGAAGCACGCGCAATCAGCGAAGCACCCGGACATCCGTGGCAAGACCCGACGAGTGAGGTACGCGGGCGGCGCAAGCCGTATTCGCCCCGGACGCGAGCATCCAGGCAAAAGCCCCGACGCGAGCGATTGTTTCTCATATGAAATCATCCCGGAACGTCACCTGCCGCCACCCTTTATTCAGCCGCGCCCCTGCGCCAGAGTTGGATGATCATTTGCCCGGAAAACAAGCAAATTTAAAAAGCGGTCATCGGTTTGTCAATCAACCGACGACCGCTGTGTTTTTTACGCTTCCTTGGGATTCGGCCCGATCTGGGCAATGATAATGCCCGCCAGAATCAGTCCGCAACCCGCATATGCCTGCCACGCCATATGCGCGTGGAGAATCAGCACGCCGCCGATCACGCTGAACACCGATTCCATCGAAAAGACTATCGCCGCCACCGTCGGGTCGGAATCCTTCTGCCCGAGCGCCTGACAGGTGTATGCCACACCCACCGACATCAGTCCGCCATAGAGCAGCGGCACCGCTGCCATCTGCACGGCAGGGAGTGTGATATTCTCCCACAGAAACGCGCCAATCATACTCTCCACGCCGCAGACAATAAACTGTCCCATCGAAAATTTCAGCGGGCTGAGCGACGTCACAAATCTGTCAACCACCAGAATATGCACCGCCCACATCACGGCTCCGCCGATCAGACAGCATTCCCCCGCGCCGATCACCAGATTGAAGCGTTCATCGAGGTTGAGCAGCAGCAGTCCCGCCACTGCCAGTACCGCTCCTGCCCATACCAACGCGTGAGTTTTCTTGTGGAACAGCAGCAGCGACAGCACCGGCACAATCACCGTGTACAGTCCCGTGATAAAGCCCGCTTTGCCCGCAGGGGTTCCCAGCTGCACGCCGTACTGCTGGAGCGCTGAAGCCAGAAACAGCACCGTACCCGCCACACAGGAACCGCCCAGCAATTTCTTCCATGCCGACCTGTTCATATGCTCCCTTTCAAACAGCAGTATCACCGGCACCAGCGATGCCGCGCCCAGCAAAAAGCGTATGCCGTTGAAGGAGAAGGTGCCGAGATATTCCGCGCCAACTTCCTGCGCCACAAACGCCAGTCCCCAGATCACCGCGGTGAGCAGCAGCAGCAAGGTTGCCCGGATTTGTCTGATATTCTTCATTTCATGTCTTCCTCCGTTTTCCTGATGAACGTGAAAAAACGCGCCGCGTGTTTCGCTCGTCTTCAAGCCAAAACGCGGCGCTGTATGATTTGTATGATAATTATAAAATACTCTGTAAGAATTGCTTGGTGCGGGCATTCTGGGGATTGTTGAACATCTCCTCCGGCGTGCCTTCTTCCATGATGATGCCGTCCGCCATGAACACCACTCTGTCCGCCACTTCACGGGCAAAGCCCATCTCATGCGTGACGCACAGCATGGTCATTCCTTCCTCTGCGAGCTTCTTCATGACGTTCAGCACTTCGCCCACCAATTCGGGGTCGAGCGCCGACGTCGGCTCGTCGAAGAGCATGATCTTGGGCTGCATGGCAAGCGCGCGGGCAATCGCCACACGCTGCTTCTGTCCGCCGGAAAGTTTGGAGGGATACACGTCCGCCTTGTCGGAAAGACCCACTTCTTCGAGAAGCTGACGGGCAAGCGGCTCGATCTCCGCCTGGCTCTTGCCCTTGACGGTCATGGGCGCCAGCATGAGATTTTCCAGTACGGTCTTGTGCGGGAAGAGGTTGAAGTGCTGGAACACCATGCCCATTTCCAGCATGAGCGCCTTGTGCTTTTCCTTGTCGATGCTCTCGACGGTGCGGTCATGCTCGCGGTGAAGAAACAGCTCGTCTTCAATGAAGATTTTACCGCCGGTAATCATTTCCAGCTGGTTGAGCGAGCGCAGGAAGGTGGATTTGCCCGCGCCGGAGGGTCCGATGATGCAGATCACTTCGCCGTTTTCGACCGTGAGATTCACATCTTTGAGCACTTCGAGATGACCGAATTTCTTGCTGACGTGTTCGGTACGAATCATTGACATGGCAGAATCCCTCCTTTATTCATACACCGAGAATTTCTTCTCGATCTTGCCGAAGACAAACGTGAAGAACGCCGTGATAATCAGATAGATCACCAGCGCCGGAATAAACACCAGATAGGAACCGCTCGCGGAGATGGTCTTGGAAATGGTGGTGATGTCCATCAGACCGATAACGAACACCAGCGAGGCGTCCTTGATCATCATGACGAATTCGTTACACACCGGCGGAATCATGCGGCGGGTTGACTGGGGAATGATGATCTTGCTCATGGTCTGACCGTAGCTCATGCCCAGCGCCTTGGCAGCTTCATACTGTCCCTTGTCGATGGATTCCACCGCCGCACGGACAATTTCCGCGCAGTAAGCGGCACTGTTGAGAATGAAAGCAATACACGCTGCCACAAAAGCGCCCTTAAACACGCCTTCGGGGTCGTTGGAATCAAACAGGCTCCGCCAGCTGAATCCCTCGAAAATACCCGGCACTGCCAGATAGATACAGAACAGCTGAATCATCAGCGGCGTGCCGCGGAAGAAGAAAATATAGGCGCGGCAGGGCAGGCTGATGATGGGATTTTTGGAAATTTTGCCCAGCGCTAAGAAAATCGCGAGGAAGAGTCCGCAGACAATACTGATAGTGGTCAGCAGAATGGTGAGCTTCGCGCCGTAGAGCATACTCTGTCCGCAGCCCAGCATACGGTACGTATAATTGATAAACTGACCGACGACGTTCCACGCGCCGTCGTCCGCTTTGTGGACGCTGCCCGCAAAGCCGACATATTTCTCACTGATGCCCTTCACGCCGGAAGTGGAGAAGGAAGCGTAATTGATGAAATAGAGGTCGTTGTAAGTAATGGCAACCTGACGGCGGGAACGGGTCTCGTCCTTTTTGAGTTCGGTGCGGATCTGCTGCGACGCGCTGTCCATGAGTGCTTCCTCACTCGGCTTGACAAAGGCAAAGACCGTGGCAATCACAAAAATCGACAGCAGCACGACCGCGATGATACGGGACTTGCGTTCCCATTTTCTCACGTCAAAGACCGAAACAAGCCAGCTCAGAAACGTCTGAATTTTCGAGGTTTTCATTTTGGATAACACCTTCTGTTCTCTTGAATAATGCAGAAAACCGATTAAAGGCACACAGCGAAATCCGCCGCCATGTGCCTCTAATCGTTTATGTTTTATGGGATGATAAGGGGTCTGAAAGAAATAAGATGATAGTTTCTATCAAAAAATCCTGAAATACACAAGCTTTCAAAAGAAAGTGCTATCAAGTTAAATCTTTCAGATTCCTAAAGCGAAGCTTACGCAAACCACTTCGCGGTATTTTCCTCAAAGAAACCTTCGTCCTTGAGCTGTGCCATTGCTTCGTTGACAGCACTCTGGAGCGCTTCGTCGGTCTTTGCCATTGCCACACCGAACTGCTCCACGTTCTCATCATCAAGGAAAGCCAGCTCGTACTTGTCGGGATAGTTGGTGAGATAGGTGTCGGCTACCGGGCTGTCGCAGAGAACCACGTCATATTCGCCGTTGTCCAGCGCGGTGAAAGCGGTGAGAACCTTCTCGGAGGGACCCATCTTGCAGTCCTTGACAGTGCCGGTCTCGATCATGTCTTCAAGAAGCGCCTTGGAAGTGGTCGCGTCCTGAAGCGCAACCGACTTGCCGGAGAGATCCTTCAGAGAATCAATCTGGATGCCGCTGTCCTTCTTGATGACAACTGCCTGATAGCTGTCGATATAGGGGTCGGAGAAGAGGCAGTTTTCTCTGCGCTCGTCGGTGATGGTGACAGCGGAAACCACGCAGTCATAGTTGGTGCCGATACCCGCGAAAATCACGTCGAACGCGGTGTCAACGATGTTGACTTCCAGACCCAGCTTGTCGGCAATCGCGTAGACCAGATCCACGTCGTAGCCAATCGGGTCGCCGTTTTCCGCCTTGTCCTCAAAGGGCGGATAGCCGATTTCCATACCGACGGTGAGGGTACCGTCCTTGATGAGCTTGACGTTGCTGACGTCCACGGTGCCAGTGACTTCGTTGCTGCCGGTGTTGTTGTCCTGATTGCTGCCCTTACAGCCGACAAAGCTCACACAGAGCATCGCAGCGGCAAGGAGCATAGCCATAACCTTTTTCATAATGCTTCTTCCTCCTGTGAAAATCATTATTCCGATATATTTTTTCAATACGTCCGCCACAATACCACAATACCATAATACCACAATACCACACTGTCGCGTTGTCGCTTTGCCGTACTGAATTTCTGCAAGAAATAAATTAGCACAAGATTGGCGGTTTGTCAACGGAATCGGGGCAAAAATCCCAGACTTTTTGAATATTTGTATAAAAATACAAAAAATCCTGCAATAAAAGTGTTTTTTTGCACGGATTCTACGCTGCCGTTTCTCTCAAAATGAATGACAGCATATGTCATCCTGCAAAATCACCAGTTGCCGGTGCCGTACATCAGTGCCGAAAGAGCCGCGAGCGGCGCGGTTTCGGTGCGGAGAATACGCGGTCCGAGCGTGGCGGTAAAGGCGCCTGCTGCTTGCAGCGCCTCCGCTTCCGCCGGGTCAAATCCCCCCTCCGGTCCGATGACAATCGCAATGTCTTTCCATGCAGAGCGGTTGATAGCCGCCACGGCTTCCGACAACGGCTGTCCGCCGCATTCATAGAAAAAGATGACCAGATCATGAGCGTTCAGCAGGGGAAGTATTTCCCGGAACGCCGCCATCGGTGCGACTTCCGGAATCATGCCCCGTCCGCACTGCTTGGCAGCCGACAGCGCGAGCTTATTGTAACGCTCGTGCTTTTTCGCGGCGGATTTCGCGTCGGGACGGGAGACCGAACGCTGCATGAGTACCGGCACAATGCGGCTTACGCCCAGTTCAATGGTTTTTTCGATAATCCATTCCAGCTTGTCCCCCTTGGGCACCCCCTGATAGAGCGTGACGTGCAGGGAAGGCTCGCTTTGCGTGACAACCGTATCCACCACCCGCAGCTGCACGGTCTGTTCGGACAGTTCCGTGATTTCACAGAGAAAGTCGATTCCCTGCCCGCCGCACACCGTGACCGATTCGCCCGGCTTCATGCGCAGCGATTTGGCGATATGCGTGGCGTCCGATCCGCTGACCGTGATGAACTCTCCCGATACGTTTTCGATAAAAAATCTCGGCATAATTATAATCCTCCTTGCTGATCTTTGTCATCATTCGTGATAATCCGCCGCAGCATTTCCACGCCGCCCGGCATATCCTCCGCGGCAATGCCCGCGAAACTCAGCCGCACATGGGCGCGCCGGTCTTCGTCCGGCATGGGCATCACCCGCACGCCTTCCGCCAATGCCGCCTCCGCGAGTTCCCGCGAGGTCATGCCGCAGGCAACCCTCACATCGACGCACAGGGCGGTTTCCGCCAGCGAGATATCCGCCGTATGTCCCAGTGCGCCGGACAGCAGCTCCGTCAGACGGGCGCTTTTATCGGCATAGGTCTTGCGCAGACGGCGGAGACGTTTCTCAATATGACCGTCCCGCAGGTAATCCGCTAAGGCTAACTGTTCAATTTTGGAAGAGGTCTGGTTATAAGACGCACCCCGCTCGGCATAGCGTAACGCGAGATCGGGCGGCAGTACCATATAGCTCAGACGCACCGACGGCATGAGCAGCTTGGAAAAGGAACCCAGATAGATCACCCGTTCCCCGCCCGGCATACTCTGCATCGCGGGAACCGGACGGGACTGGAATCGCAGTGCGCCGTTATAGTCGTCCTCCACAATCAGACCGCCGGTTGTCTCCGCCCATTGCAGCAGTGCCGCACGCCGACGGATGGGCATGGGACGTCCCATGCTCTCGGTGTTGGCAGGATTGAGATACAGCACATGAATCCCCGAATCATACAGTTCTCCCGCCGTCACGCCGTACCGGTCGTGTCCCAGCGGCAGAATGTCCAGCCGGAAGTCGCGGAATACCCGTTCCGCCTGCGGAAAGCAGGGCGATTCAATGCCCACCCGCCCCGCGTCCTCCCCCAGCAGTCCGCACAGCAGCGAGAGGAGCGGCTGCACACCGGCGCCCACCACAATCCGGTCGGGCGTGGCGTTGACCCCCCGCAGCCGCAGACCGTATGCCGCCAGCTGCGTCCGGAGTGCCGGCTCCCCCTGAAAGTGTCCGTAGGACGAAACGATGTCCTCCCGGCTGAGAACCGCACGGACGTATTTGCGCCATAATTCCATATCGCCGCGGCGGGTCTCCACATAGCGGCTGCCGAAATCGTAGCGGATCGGTCTTTCGCGGACGGCAGGTGAATCGGCGGACGGAAGGAACGGTTCCGGCGGCGCGTCGGTTACAACCGCCTCCACATAATAACCGCTCTGCGGACGGCTGGCGATATATCCTTCCACACAGAGCTGCTGATACGCCTGTTCCACCGTGGTGCGGCTCACACCCAGTTCCTCCGAGAGCTTCCGGATGGAAGGCAGACGATCCCCCACGCGCAGTCCGCCGCTGCCGATCGCATGGCGCACACTGTCGTAAAGCTGGCGGTACATGGGCATATCACTGGACGGTTCAAGGCAGATGGGTTCGTATATCACGGGCAGATCCCCTCCTTCCGGAAAAACTGTCATGGTTAAAATAATTGAAATTGTGTCTTTTCAAATGGTCAGTCATGATGTAGTATGATAGCAGATTCCACGTGGAAAGTCAATCCAATTTTTTATTCCCAAACAAATTCTGCAAAGGAGCGTTATGTTATGAGCCAATACAACCGAAATGATAAAAATCACGCGCTGCTGATCGCCAAAGTCGGCATCATGGCAGCCCTTTCCTACCTTGCCTTTACCTTCCTGCAAATCAAGATTCCCGTCGGCGCGGAATACACATCCTTCCACCTCGGCAATACCTTCTGCGTACTGGCGGCGCTGCTCTTCGGCGGCGTACCGGGCGGTCTGGCGGGCGCGATCGGCATGACCATCGGCGACCTGCTTGACCCGGTCTACATCACCTCCGCCCCCAAGACCTTCCTGCTTAAATTCGGCATCGGTCTGGTGACGGGCATTGTGGCGCACAGATTGTGCGGCATCTCCCGCCGCGATGAGAACGGCGAAACCCTCCGCCCCCGGCAGGTGTTCCATCGCAGCCTGCTGGCGTCGGCTGCGGGACTGCTCTTCAACGTCATCTTTGAACCGGTTGTCTCTTACCTCTACAAGCACTTCATTCTCGGACTTGACGCGGACGCCGCCTCCATGCTCGCCAAATGGCAGACCGCTACCACCTTCGTCAACGCGGTGCTTTCCCTGATTGCCGCCGTGATTCTCTATGCAGCCCTTCGCCCGGCACTTATCAAGGCGGAACTGTTTGATTTCAACGTGGGCAAAAAGGACATAAAGAAAGCATAGAGAAACCGGGGGAGGGACTGTTATGGAACGAATGAAGCGAATCGTCACGGTGCAGGATCTGTCGTGCGTTGGCAAATGCTCGCTGACCGTCGCGCTGCCCATTATCTCCGCTATGGGAGTGGAAGCCTCGGTACTGCCTACGGCGGTGCTGTCGTCACACACGCTGTTTCCCCATCCCGCCGTGTGCGACCTGACGGCGGAGATTCCCCGTATCACATCGCACTGGCGGGACATCGGCGTGACCTTCGACGGTATCTACACCGGCTATCTCGGTTCCATCAAACAGCTCGATCTCATCTCCCGCTTCATCGACGGTTTTCGCGGCGAGGGATTTGTCTTCATCGATCCCGTGATGGGTGATCACGGGCATCTCTACGCCCGGTTTACACCGGACTTCGTGGGACGCATGGCGGCACTCTGCGCTAAGGCAGACGTCATTGTCCCCAATCTCACCGAAGCCTGCCTGCTGCTCAACCGTCCTTATATCGGCGAGACATATGCGGAGGAAACCATCCGCGGCATTCTGCGGGCGCTGACCGGTCTCGGCGCAAAACAGGCAATTGTCACCGGCGTCAGTTTCTCCCCCGACAGGCTGGGCGCGATGGCTTATGACAGCGTGACCGACACTTATGTATCCTCCTTCGGGGAACGTGTGCCGGGCAGTTTTCACGGAACCGGCGACATCTTCGCTTCGGTCTGTGTGGCAGCGCTGACGGGCGGACGCACATTGGACGAGGCTGTGGCGCTCGCCGTACACTTTACCTGCGAATGTATCGGGCAGGCAGCCGCACTGCCCGAAAGCAGCCGGGCATTCGGCGTGCCGTTTGAATGGGCGCTGCCTCTGCTGATCGGAAAGACCCGCTCCTCTCTGTAAAAAGAGACGTGCGGGCTTTTTTGTTGCCATCGGACGGTGACAGCATTCGACGGATAGTTTACAATTAATTCATATTTCCGGTCACTATCCATATTATAATAACCTTATTATTTGTTCATTTGCGAAGGAAGGTCTCCTTTCCCCCTGTTTTCTTCCTTCCCGCGTGCGTGTCCTGTTCGGATGGAGAGGAAATCAAAAATGAGGAAATTACTGCAAGGAAAATCGTTTGGTCGCGGAGCGCAGGCATTGTCATTCCTGCTGCTGTCCTGTGTGGTGCTGGTAGCCTTTGCCCGGCTCTATCGCGTGATGCCGCGGGGCAGTTCGTTACCTTCTACTACACGTATCGCCATCGGAGCCGCGTCCGATCTGCCCAAAGCGTCGGCGAATGACAAAGCGCTGTCGTCGGTTACGATCACCTTCCCGGCATCTCCGGCAGGTACGTCTTCTCTTGGGACTACATCGCCCACCAGACCGTCGCTCAAGCCGTCGTTCACCTCTTCCACGTCGAAGACCACTACTTCCACATCCAAAACCACTACTTCGACATCCAAGACCACTACTTCCACATCCAAGACCACTACTTCCACGTCGAAGACCACTACTTCCACATCGAAGACCACTACTTCCACATCCAAGACCACTACTTCCACGTCGAAGACCACTACTTCCACATCCAAGACCACTACTTCCACGTCGAAGACCACTACTTCCACATCCAAGACCACTACTTCCGCGTCGAAGACCACTACTTCCACATCCAAGACCACTACTTCGACATCCAAGACCACTACTTCCACATCGAAAACGACGACTTCTGCATCCAAGACAACCACCTCCGCGTCGAATACAACTACGTCCGCGTCCAAAACTACTACCACAACCAAAGCCACTGAACAGGGCGGGTCTTCTCCCTATTTCATCACTGTTTACAAGGGCAGCCAGTCCACGGTGGTTTACGGCAAGAACAGCAACGGCGCTTATACCCGCATTGTCAAAATCTTCACCTGCTCTACCGGCAGAAGTTCCTCTCCCACCCGCATCGGAACCTATCACATCCGCGCCAAGTATCGCTGGCGCTGGCTGGTGGGCGGTGTGTACGGGCAGTGGAACAGTTCCATCAGCAGCAGCTATCTGTTCCATTCCGTGCCGTATTATAAGCAGGATGCCTCCACACTGGAAAACGAGAAATACGACAAACTCGGCACCCCCGCCTCCAAGGGCTGTATCCGGATGTGCGTGCGGGACTGCAAGTGGATTTATGACAACTGTCCCATCGGCACCGAGGTCAGCATCGTCAACGACAGCGGACCCGCCGGATCCGGCGTTCCCCGCCGCCGCACCGACGAAGCGTACAGCGGCTGGGATCCCTCCGACCAATGGTCCGCCGGGAATCCTTATTATTCCTGAATGAAATATTTTCATAAAAAATAACAAGACGTATAAGAAGGAGAACCACTATGACGCGCCCCCTCTTATCCCAATCCTCCCTGTCGGTACGGTTGGCAGCGGCATTGCTGATTTGCCTGCTGTGTACGGCGGGATGTACCGCACGCGGCATCGATACCGACAGCGTTTCGGGCAGTGATGACACAGTCCCTGTCAGTCTGAGCGATCTGCTCTCCGCGCCGAAGGTTTCAGCCACAGACACTGCCTCCACCACAGAGACTCCCACCGAGACAACCGCTGTCACCACATGGAACGACGAGTATCCCGGCGTGCCTTACAGTACTACCAAATATCTCGTGGTGGTCTATCTCGGCAGCCAGTCCACCGTGGTGTATGAACCGGATGAAAACGGCAATTACAATGTCATTGTCAAGCGCTTCACCTGTTCCACCGGTTCGGATGATACGCCCACCGACACGGGTATCTATCGCGCCAGAGCCAAATACCGCTGGCGGTTTATGAACGGTGTGTACGGGCAGTACTGCACGTCCATCAGCACGCGATATCTGTTCCACTCGGTGCCTTACAAGAAGAAAGATGTTTCCACCCTCAAAAACGAGGAATACGACAAGCTCGGCAGCCCTGCTTCTCACGGCTGCATCCGTATGTGTGTGCGGGACTGCAAGTGGATGTATGACAATATCCCGCTCGGCACCGAAGTGAGAATCACGCAGGAAAGCGGTCCTTACGGTCCCGGCGTTCCCCGCCGCATCGCCGACCCGGTGCATGACGGATGGGATCCTTCCGACCGCTGGGCTCTGGACAGTCCTTATTTCAACCAGACCATCAGCGGCTGACCGTAATATCCTATCAATTGCCGCCTGAGGAAAAACCGAATACCATTGACCGAAGGGACGCGCTTGCCGCGTCCTGTTTGGTATGATGGGAAAACAGCCGGGAGCGAACACAATGAGACATCTCATGGTAAAATTAAAATATGACGGGCGGGATTTCTGCGGCTGGCAGGTGCAGGACGGTCTGCGCACCGTACAGGCGGTCTTTCAGGACGCGCTGTGGCAGGTATTGAAAGAAAACGTCCCCATCCGCGGGTGCAGCCGCACCGACAGCGGCGTTCATGCCGACGAATTCTGCGTCAGCTTTTCCACTTCCTGCACGGTCCCCATCGAGCGGCTGCCGCTGGCGCTCAACGCCAAACTGCCGCCCGATATCGCGGTCTTCGACTGCGTGACCGTACCGGAGGGCTTTCACGCCCGCTACGACTGCCGGGGCAAACAGTACCGCTATCTCATTCTCAATGCGCCGCTGCGTGATCCGTTCCGGCATACACGGGCGCTGTGGTACAAATACCCGCTTGACGTCGCGCTGCTGGACGCGCAGGCGCAGGATTATCTGGGCACCCACGATTTTTCCGCCTTCTGCTCGGCGGGCAGCGACGTGGCGGACAAAGTGCGTACCGTGACGCAGTGCGGCGTGCGCCGTCTGCCGGACACGCCCGAGATGATCGAATTCACTGTCACCGCCGACGGATTTCTCTACAACATGGTGCGCATCATGGTGGGAACACTGCTTGAAATCGCTGCCGGTCGCATCCCGCCGGACAGCATCGGGGAGATTCTCGCCTCGCGTGACAGACAGCGCGCCGGCGCCACAGCCGCAGCCTGCGGATTGTATCTCCATCGGGTTTTTTATGATCCGTTATCATCAATGACGATACTTTGAAAAAACAGCCATACAGGAGGACATCACTCATGGCAGACAAAGATACGACAACCGAAAAGAATACCACGGAGCAGCCCCAAACCCCCTTGTCCGATATGGCGGCAAAGAATCGCGCCCTTCTGCGGCGGTTCCGGCGCGCACTCGGCAAATTCAAAAGACGGCTGTATGCGTTCCGGCTGCCGTTCCGGGACATCGACATCAAAACAGCGGGCAAACTCACCGTTTCGGCGGCGGCATTGCTGGCAGTGCTGCTCATGATAGCGGTACGCGCCGATCTCTCTCCGGCAGCCGTTGTGCGGGGAGCGAAGGACAAGCAGGTGCTTTCCGCCGCTTCGGGAGAGGGCTTTCCCTATGACATCAAGGGCAGCCGTTCGATGCAGGTGGAACATGTGTCCCACGGAACGGCAGTGCTGACCGACAGTGTCTGTGCCGTACTCGACAAGGACGGAAAGGAAATCGTATGCCAGACGCACTATATGGCAAATCCCGTTCTCCGGACGGCGGATCGCTATATGCTGCTGTTTGACAAAAAAGCCAAGGCATATTGTCTCCGTACCCTTTCCGGCAATATCTGTGAGGGTCATGTGGATCATTCCATTTTTACGGGCGACGTATCGCGTTCGGGCTGCTTCGCGCTGGTGACAAAACATGATACCGCCTACGCGCATATTTATGTGTTTTCCAAAAGCGGCGACGTGCTGCATAAGTGGAAATCCTCCGTCTACCATATCTCCGACATCGCGGTAAGTCCCTCGGGACATCTGGTGGCGATGTGCGGTACGGCTGCCGACGACGAGGGCAGGCTCCGGAGCTGCGTTCTGATTCAGAAGGTGGGCGGCAGCGAGAATCTGCGCGAATATATTTTCGATGATACGCTGCTTTTTTCGGTCACGTTTACCGACAACGACAGTGTGACGGCCATCGGCGATGACCTGACCGCCCGGGTCTTTGCCGGTTCCGAAAAAAAGCTCACTTATTCCTATCAGAACCGCACGCTGACCGGGTTTGACGTGGCGGATAACGGTATGACCGCGCTGTCGCTCTCGCAGCATTCCGACGGACAGAACGCCTCCATTGTCATACTCAACGCTTCCTGCGAGGAAATCGGAACGGTGGAAACCACACTGGATGCTCCCGCCGTGGAACTGACCGGCGGACGCATCAACGCGGTGGGACAGTCGCGTTTTTACAGCTGGACGACCGGCGGACGGCTGATGACATCGGGAGAAGTTCCCGCCGATGCCCATCGGGTGCTGACATCAGAGGGGCATGTACTGGTCGGCGGCACCTCCGCCATTACCTGTCTGGATTAGCTGTACCCTAGCGGTTTTTCCATAATTGTTAATTTTGTTTAAATCATCTTGTCTTTGCCGTTTGTCTGTGGTATGATAGTATAGCCGTACTGTCTTTGCGGGTATCTGTCCGCGCGCGGGTTTTTACAGAGTGCCGCAGATCAGAACATGGCAGACGGGGCGAAACAGCCAATGCGGAAGGAGTCTGAGAATTATGCTGGGAATCGTATTGGATATCTTGACGGTGTTGTTTTTATTGGTGCTGCTGAAGAAATGTGCGTCGAGAACAAAGCTTCGGAACGCGGTGGAATCCATCGGCTATGTGCTGTCAACCTTTGTGGCGGTGCCGATTGCGGTGTCTCTGGGGGATTTCTGTTACAGCAGCTTCTACCGTCCGGTGGTCATCGAACGTGTGCGTTCGCTGGTGGAAACATCGGGCGACGTGGATCCCAGTGTGGATCCGCTGGAGAGAATTATGAACGGTATGCCCGTGGTGGTCAACAACGGCGCACGGATGTATCACACCACCTCCGGCAAGTCGCTGGCACAGATTAATTGGCTGCTGTCGGGTGATCTGTCGGCTTCCTCCACCACGGGGGACATCGTGGATCTGCTGGCGCGTCCTGTGGTGGACGGCGTACTGCGCGCATTGTTTTTTGTGGTAGTGCTGGCAGGCTGCTATCGGCTGCTGCGCGCTTTTTATCCCACCGTGGAGGCCTATTTTTACAACCCCGACCGTGCGGCGATTTCGCCCACCATCGGTATGGTGCTGGGAGCGGGCAAGGTGCTGGTCATCTTCCTGTCGCTGCTGTCGGTGCTGTCGCTGGCGGGTGCGGTGCTGCCCGATTACTATCTTTTCAGAGACTCCACTTACAGCCATTCCTTCCTGTTCCGGCTGTTCTATGAAGATAATCTGATAATGCTGTTTCTGGGCAAGGGTCTTTCCATGTTTGCCTAAAGGGAATTTATATGGAAAAATTGTAAACCGGTCAAACGACAATTCGGAAAGGGTGTCATACCTGATGAACTTACCTAACACGCTCACATCACTGAGGATTGTCTTGATTCCGTTTTTCTGCGCACTGTTTCTGATGGGACCCGATTATTATGTCTATGCCGGTGCGGTACTGATTGTGTCGGGACTTTCGGATATGTTCGACGGTCTGCTGGCGCGCCGTCTGCATCAGGAAACGGAACTGGGAAAAATCCTCGACCCCATCGCCGACAAGCTGACATTGGCGGCGGTTGTGGTGTGTATGTGGTACAGCTATCACGCGCAGTTCCCGTGGATTTCGCTGGCGCTGGGGCTCATGCTGCTCAAGGAAGCGGCAATGGCTGTCGGGGGACTGATCATTGTCCGTCAGGGCAGAAAACTGGTCAAGGCACAGTGGTGGGGGAAGGTGGCGACGGTCGTATTTTACGCCTGTATGCTGCTGATCGTGGCGCTGAATATTCTGTTTCCCGACGCAAACCTGCGGGTCATTGTGCCGGCGCTGGCGTTTTTTGCCGCCGGGGTCATGATGTTTGCCTTCATCCGCTATTTCGCGCTGGGACTGAAGCTGATCCGCGGCGTGGAAATGGAAGGAACCATTGACTTACAGAAAGAGTTTGATCTGACACGCGGCAGAAATACCAGAAACGCAGAATCCGCCAAAAAGCCGGAATTATTGCGGTCTGCCGCTGAAAACAAGGAGTAAACCGACACAGAAGAGTATCGTAAAGAGACAGAACAAGCGACCAGACGAAAGAAAGGATGTGTGAGGTGGAATGCCTCTTTGTATGAAATGCAAAAAAAGGGCGGCGGTGGTGTTTGTCACCGATTCCGCTCATCCCAATAAAACACAGGGCTATTGCATGACCTGCGCCCGTGAGATGGGAATGCCCAATGTGGAGAATATGCTCCGCGCCTTCGGCATGAATATCGACGACGTGGAGGACATGGAAAATCGCCTGGCGGAGGCGGCTCAGAACGGTGAGCTGCCTTTTCCGTTCAATGGAGATCCCGACCTTGATATCGGCATCGGTGAGGACGGGAATTTTTACTCTCTCGATGACGGCGACGAAGATGAGGAAAACGATGAGGAGGACGAATTTGACGGTGAGGATTCCGTCGGTGAGGACGATGATGAGCCGGATGATATGCAGCCCGCGGAAGACCGCGCCGACGGAACGCCTTCTCCCATCACCGCGCAGGACGGTTCCGGTCATCTCTTCCCCAAGCAGACCAACTTCCGTCACAATGACAGAGATGTCCCACGCCCTCAGGACGAAAATTATGAGGATCAGGATAAACCGCCCATCAATCCCTTTGCCCGTCTGTTTGGCGACAGCTTTGAAATGGGCGGCGCCCAGTTTGCCGACGGTGCGGCACGGCGCAAGCGCGGACGCAAAAACGCACAGAACCGCCGCTTCCTCAATGAATTCTGCGAAGACCTGACCAAAAAGGCGCGGGAAGGACGCATTGATGCCATTGTGGGACGCGACAAGGAAATCAGCCGCGTCATTCAGATTCTCTGCCGCCGCAGCAAGAACAATCCCTGCCTGATCGGCGAACCGGGCGTGGGCAAAACCGCCATCGCCGAAGGTCTGGCACTGCGAATCGCGCAGGGAGACGTGCCGCTCCGGCTGTCCGACAAGGAAGTCCACCGGCTCGATCTGACCGCGCTGGTCGCCGGAACGCAGTTCCGCGGGCAGTTTGAGAGCCGTATGAAGGGCTTGATCGACGACATCAAACGCGCCGGCAACATCATCCTGTTTATCGACGAGGTACACAGCATCGTGGGCGCCGGTGATGCGGAGGGTTCCATGAATGCCGCCAACATTCTTAAGCCCGCCCTCTCCCGCGGCGAGCTTCAGGTGATCGGTGCTACCACCTTCAACGAATACCGCAAGTACATCGAAAAGGATTCCGCACTGGAACGCCGTTTCCAGCCGGTCAATGTGACGGAGCCTTCCGTGGAGGAAACCGTTCAGATTCTGCTGGGCATCAAGAACTATTACGAGACACATCACCGCGTCAACGTGAGCGATTGGATTGCCCGACGCGCCGTGGTACTGTCGGAACGCTATATCAACGACCGTTTCCTGCCTGACAAAGCCATTGATCTGCTCGATGAAGCCTGCGCCTGCGCTTCGCTGGGCAACAAAGCCATGGCGGAGTTTGACAGCCTCAATCTGAAGCTGCGCAAGGTACTCGACGAAAGCGAAAAACGCAAGGCGGATACGGAAGATATGTCTGAGGAGCATTATGCCCGCATCGCCGAGCTTCGCACCGAGGAACTCAAAATCCGCGCCCGTCTTTCCGAAATCGAGCCGGAGGCATTGGGCGGTCAGGTCACGGAAGCCGATCTCGCCAAGGTCATCGAACTCTGGACCGGCATTCAGGCGTCCCGCGTGGAAGAAAACGAATTCCGCAAGCTGGCTTCGCTCGAAGCGGCACTGAACGAAAAAGTCATCGGTCAGGAGGAAGCCACCCGGCTGGTTGCCGCTGCCATCCGCCGCAATCGGGCGCAGATTTCCCCCCGTCGCCGTCCCGCGTCGTTCATCTTTGTGGGACCCACCGGCGTGGGAAAGACAGAACTGGTCAAGGTGCTGTCGAACGAGCTGTTCGATTCCCCCGAAACCCTCATCCGGCTGGATATGAGCGAATTCATGGAGAAGCACTCGGTCAGCAAGATCATCGGTTCGCCGCCCGGTTATGTCGGCTACGACGAGGCGGGACAGCTTACCGAGAAGGTGCGCCGCAAGCCCTATTCGGTACTGCTCTTTGACGAAATCGAAAAGGCACACCCCGATGTGATGAATATCCTGCTCCAGATTCTCGACGAGGGCAGGATCAACGATTCGCAGGGACGGGCGGTCAGCTTTGAGAATACCGTGATTGTCATGACCTCCAACGCCGGCAGCAACCGGCAGGGCGGTTCGCTCGGCTTCAACAAGACCTCCGACGACATCTCCCGCGAAAAGGCGCTGGCGGGTCTGCGCGAATTCCTGCGCCCCGAATTTCTCGCCCGCGTGGATGAAATCGTCGTGTTCCGCCAGCTCGACGAGGAAGACTTCCAACGCATCTCCCGCCTGCTGATGGGCGAATATGTCACCGCGATGGCGGAACGCGGCGTCACCCTGACCGTGGATGACAGCGCCGTGGAACTGCTGGCAAAGAACGCACTCGGCGGTGAAGCCTCCGCGCGTGACCTGCGCAACCTCATCCGCCGCGAAGTGGAGGACAAACTTGCCAATTTCGTCATCGAATCCGCCGGAGAACTTCCGCCGGAAATCCTTGTCACCACCGAGCCGTCCGACAACGGGACGCAGGTGGTGGTAAAATCCGCCGTACCCGCGATTGCGGAATAACGGAACCCGTTTCGCATAAAAAAAGCCGTCCGGTCAATCCTGCTTTAAAAGGATGAACGCCGGACGGCTTTTTCAAACCACTGTCTATCACTGTGCACAACCGTTTCCAAATTAGAATTGACAAACCGCATATGCGCGGATTATAATAAAAATACCCAAAAATTGCCCGCCGTCCATTGCTTTTTTATGGTTCTGCGGGCAGCTTTTTTATCAGCAAACCGGAAGGAAGATATGAATATGAGACTCAGACCCTATAAACCCTGCGACGGCGACATCATTGCCTCGTGGCTGACCGATGAACAGACCTTTGCCATGTGGAGCGCCTACCGCTATCAGTACCCCATGACGGGCGAACAACTTAACGCCCGCATGAATGCCGCCGCCGACAATCCCTGCGAATGGATGATGACCGCGCTCAACGATGAAGGGGATGTGGTGGGCTACTTCCTGCTGCGCAACGCCGATTATGAGAAAAACAGCGTGCATATGGGATTCATTGTTATCAACGCAAGCAGGCGCGGCAGGGGATTCGGGACCCAGATGCTCACGCTTGCCAAGCGGTTCTGCTTTGATATCCTCGGCATGAAGCGCATTACATTAGGCGTGTTTGAGCCCAACGAACGCGCCCGCAAGTGTTATGAGCGCCTCGGCTTCAAGCCTTATGCCGTGGAGGACGCGGATTTTGAATTCCGCGGCGAGCGCTGGAAGGTCATCGAAATGGAGTGTCTGGCGGATGAAGAAGCATGAGATTGTCATCCGTCCCGTTACCGTGGACGACGCGGCGGCACTGCTGGATATCTATCGCTATTATGTGGAACACACCGCGATTTCCTTTGAGTACGATGTGCCGACGGTAGAGGAATTCCGGGGAAGAATTGCGCATACGATAGAAACATATCCCTATCTCGCCGCCGTGCGGGACGGAACGATCATCGGCTACGCCTATGCCCACCCGTTCGTGGGACGCGCCGCCTACGACTGGTCCGCCGAACTGACGGTTTACATTGACCGCGACTGCCGTCATGCCGGCGCGGGACGCGCGCTCTACGAGGCATTGGAACAGGCGCTCCGGCAAATGGGCGTGCTGAATCTCTATGCCTGCATCGGACATACCGAAATGGACGACCCGTACCTCACCAACAACAGCGAGCAGTTCCACGCCCATATGGGCTTTGCCACGGTGGGAATGTTCCGGAAATGCGGGTACAAATTCGGTCACTGGTACGATATGATCTGGATGGAAAAGATCATTGGCATCCACGGTGAGAATCAGCCCGCGCTCACACCCTATCCCGCTATCAGGCAATGTCATCAACTTAAGGGAAAGTTCGTCAAATAGCACAAAAACAGAGAATAAGTTCGTGCAAAAAACGAATTGACAAATTAAAATTGGCTCCAAAATATGAAATATATTCATATTTTGGAGGCGCATCATATGAAA
>JAFPUM010000012.1 GCA_017395425.1 Clostridia bacterium
CGAGCTTGACGACCTCATCATTAAAATCGGCGCGTCCGGCGAAAAGGATAACCGTTCCCAGTGAAACGTGCCAATGATTTCAAGTCGAGCGTGATTCTCGCCGTGATCGGCATTGTGCCGGTGATCTGGCTGGCGCTGCTGATCGCGCCGTATGCGGACGGCGGGCTGGTTGCCATGCTGTCGGAATTTCCGACGCTCATGGAACACCCGCTGCACATCCAATGGTGCAGCGACAGTCCGCGCGTCATCGGCGCGTGTCTGTTGGCATACGGCATGGCAATCGGCATTTATTTTTCCAGCCGCCGGAACTACCGGCGCGGCGAGGAACACGGCTCGGCGAAATGGGGCAGCGCAAGTGCGCTTAACAAAAAGTACCGCGACAAACGCGAATTTCAGAACAAAATCCTGACGCAGAATGTCCGCATCGGACTGGACGGAAAAAAGCACCGCCGCAACCTGAATGTGCTGGTATGCGGCGGTTCCGGCGCGGGCAAGACAAGGTTCTACTGTTTGCCCAACGCCATGCAGTGCAATACGTCATTTGTCTTGTTGGATCCAAAAGGAGAGATAATTCACAAAGTCGGCGGATTGCTGAAAAAGAAGGGCTACGATGTGCGCGTCCTTGACCTGCTGAACATGAACCGCAGCCATTGTTACAATCCCTTTGTCTATCTGCACGACGACAACGACGTACAAAGGCTTGTCACCAATCTCTTCAAGGCGACCACTCCGAAGGGTTCGCAATCAACGGAGCCATTTTGGGATACGGCGGCGAGTATGCTGCTGCTGGCACTCATCTTCTTTCTGAAATACGAAGCACCGCCCGACGAGCAGAATTTTCCAATGGTGATGGAACTGCTGCGGGCAGGAGACGTGAAGGAGGACGACGACAATTACGTCAGCCCGCTGGATGAGCTGTTTGAGCGGTTGGAAATCACCAACCCCGAACACATCGCGCTGAAATACTATCACAACTACCACTCCGGCGCGGCAAAGACGCTCAAGAGTGTTCAGATCACGCTGGCTGCGCGATTGGAGAAATTCAATCTGAAAAGCCTTGCGTCACTCACCGTGACCGATGAGTTAGACTTGCCGAGTCTGGGCGAAAAGAAGGTGGCGTTATTCGCGCTCATTCCCGACAACGACACCAGCTTTAATTTTCTCGTCAGCATTTTGTACACGCAGCTCTTTCAGCAGCTTTTCTACCTTGCCGACCACAAGTATCACGGAGGACTACCTGTCCACTGTCACTTCATTATGGACGAATTTGCTAACGTCAGCCTGCCCGATGATTTTGATAAAATATTGTCCGTCATGCGTTCCCGCGGCGTATCGGTGTCCATTATTCTGCAAAATCTCGCGCAGCTAAAGGCTCTTTTTGAAAAGCAATGGGAGTCCGTCGTGGGCAATTGTGATGAATTCCTCTATTTGGGAGGCAACGAGCAAAGTACGCACAAATATGTCTCGGAACTGCTGGGCAAGGAAACCATCGACACCAATTCCTACGGCAAATCATCAGGGCGCAACGGCAATTATTCCACCAATTATCAGTTGTCAGGGCGTGAGCTGCTCACGCCGGACGAAGTGCGGATGCTCGATAACCATTACGCGCTGCTGTTCATCCGCGGAGAGCGTCCCGTGATGGATTTGAAGTACGACATCTTGAAGCATCCGAACATCGCGCTCACCGAGGACGGAGGGCAGCCGCCCTACCTTCACGGCGAACCGACGCAGGCGGTGGGAACGCTTGTCTTTTCGGGCGGTGTGCCTGACAACGCGGTGGAATTGGAACCGGTCAGCACGACCTATGAACTGCTGTCGGAGGAAGAAGCGGAAGTCATTTACGGCGACAACGCCGAGTAAAAAAGGAGGATTTTATTCTATGAACATCTTTATGAAAAGCAAACCCAAACCGACCGACCGATTGCCCATGACGGGCAGCGTCAGACGCGGCTTCAAATTCTACTGTGCGCTGTGCGTGATTGTCATCATGCTGTGCAGCCTTGCCATGCCGGTATTCGCGTCGGAAACCGGCAACGACCCGCTGACGGTCATCAATAATCTGTCGGATTTTGTATTCGGACTCATTCGCGCCGTCGGCATGATTACGCTCGGCTTCGGCATCGTGCAGGTGGGCTTGTCGCTCAAATCGCACGACCCGTCGCAGAGAGCCAACGGCTTCCTGACGCTGGCAGGCGGCGTGGTCATCACTTTTGCGAAGGAAATTCTGAATCTCATCACCGGCGGCTGATGAATACCGTCAGTTTGAACCAATCACAAAAGGCGGCGGGAGAAGCCGCGTTTATGCCTAATCTCCCGCCGTTTATTTTTTGGAGGGATGTTTTATGTCTGACAATTGGGTTGTCCAGAATCTGGAGAATGCCCTGAATTCATGGAATGAAAAAATGTCGGAAATCTGGCAGCTCGTCACGCAGTCGCCGGAGGATTTCAAAGGCGGCTCGATCTGGTCGGTGATTGTCAATATTCACGGCGCGGTCAAGGCAATCGGGCTTGCGCTGCTGGTGCTGTTCTTCGTGGTGGGTGTAATGAAAACCTGCGGCAGTTTTGCCGAACTCAAAAAGCCGGAACACGCTATCAAGTTGTTTGTCCGCTTTGCGATTGCCAAGGGCGTGGTGACGTACGGCTTGGAACTGATGATGGCACTTTTCAAAATCGTGCAGGGACTGATCTCCACCATTATGAATGCGTCGGGGCTCGGTGCTGCCGATCAGACCGTGCTGCCTGCGGAAATGGTGACGGCAATCGAGGACTGCGGCTTTTTTGAAAGCGTTCCGCTTTGGGCGGTGACGCTCATCGGCAGTCTGGTGATTACCGTGCTGTCCTTCATCATGATTATGTCGGTGTACGGCAGATTTTTCAAGCTGTATCTCTACACCGCGCTCGCGCCGGTGCCGTTGTCTACCTTTGCGGGAGAACCGACGCAGAATGTCGGCAAGAGCTTCATCAAATCGTATGCCGCCGTTTGCTTGGAAGGCGCGGTGATTATTCTTGCCTGCGTCATCTTCTCACTGTTCGCGTCCTCGCCGCCGGAAATTGACCCTAACGCCGCACCCGTCAGTATGGTCTGGAGTTATATCGCGGAACTGATTTTCAATATGCTGGTGCTGGTCGGCGCGGTCAAGATGTCCGACAAAATTGTGCATGAAATGTTGGGAGTGTGATCATTTGGAACGACGAATTAACAAGGAAATCCGCGATTATTCGGAAACGGTGTTCTTCGGGCTAACACTGCGGCAATGTATCTTTTCCGCGCTGGCTTGTGCCGTGGCGGTGGGACTGTATTTTCTGCTGCGTCCCTGCCTCGGCATGGAGGCTCTGAGCTGGATTTGCATTCTCGCAGCCCTGCCCTTTGCGGTGCTGGGATTCATCCAGTACAACGGCATGACGGCGGAGAAACTCATCTGGGCGTGGATCAAATCGGAATTCCTCACCCCGAAAGTGTTGATCGACAAGCCCAAAAATCTTTATTACGAGATGTGCAAAGAGAACATCGAAAATCATCAGAAAGAGGGGTTGAAGAACCATGCTGAAAACCTTTAAGACCATTCAGGCGCAGGACAGGGAGAAGTTTGTCGCCCCCGAATCGGTGCAGGACGTGATTCCGGTCAA
>JAFPUM010000013.1 GCA_017395425.1 Clostridia bacterium
CCGCAGAACATATCCATGACTCTGATTGCCATGCTTCACGCACAGCCTTCATGGTTCGTTCCTGCGGTCACGCCTCACATTCCGAATCCCATTCCTCCTTCGTCCTGCGATTCGTCGGTTTCTTCCGCTTCATCGGCTGTCTGGGATTCTTCATCCAATTCCTCCGGCGTGAGCTTGCGGAAGCTGTCCTCGCCGTAAATCAAACCGAGCGTTCTTCCGTTATCCCACTGGGGATGGATGGTACCCATATCGTCGACGAACTTCACCGTTCCGCGCGTTCCGGGCGGTACGGGAGCGTAAGGGTCGCTCATCTCGCCGAGGACGATTCTCGTGCCGGGCGGGTAGAGCATCTTGGCGCGCTGAATTCTCAGGCGCTCTCTGTCAAATGAATTCATTGCTGTTGATTCCTCGTTTCTTTTGTTTCTTTCTGTTGATTTTTGTAGGTTTTTGTGGGTTTCATGCGATTTTTGAAACAAATCCAAGATGATTCCTTTAGGTCACCTCCAATGTAGGATACAAACGGCTTTTTTACATACCGCTGAAGCCTTGTCCGGTCTGCTGGCTGAGATATTCATCCATCTCATCGGCGGTGTAGACGAAATAGTCATCTCCGCTGTTCCAAAACGAGACATAATATTGCTCATCGTCCAGCGTGATCGGGTGCTGTTCAAATGACTCCCCAAAGCCATCACTCGCCTGTCCGGTCACTTGGGAACGCATTTCCTCTGTTTCTTCTGCTGTGAGCGGTTCCTTCAGCGTGAGTTTCATGCGGCCGTAGAGTTCGCCGTTCAGGGTTTCAACGCCCCATTCGGCGGAGATCAGCTTGCGCTGAATGGCATCGTTGTCATCGCAGAGATATTTCTCCATTTCGATGTCGGACTGGTAATCGTCGATGGCTTCTTGGATTTCGTCCTCGAACCAGCGGACGGAGTCGCTGCTGACGTTGTACAGATCTTCGCTGTCCTCGTCCTCCACCTGCACCGACAGAGGGAAGTAAAAGGTTTCGGTGGCGTAATCGTCCGAAAATACCTTCCTATTATATGGCATATTCTATCGCCTCCGCTTTCTCCAAGCCCAGCCGCCGGATATTGATGGCTGTGATAATGACGTTGTACATTTTTTCCGAGATCAGCTTGGTATCGAAGATATCGCTGAGTGAGACATGGTCGGTGTTGAAGTACATATCCTTCGACGCACTGTAAAGTGTGTAGCAGTTTTCGCTCACTGTGTCCAGCCTGACTTCGTCGTAGTCGATGCGGCTCTCACGGATATTGCCCTTCACCTTGTTCCACAGAATCTGGTCTGCCGTGAGCAGGTACATCGCCGCCATGAGGCGGGTGTCGGTTTTATCCTTCTTGCGGATGGCTTTTTTGAACGTGGACTTATGCTGCTGGCTTTTGAATCTCATTTGGTAATCACTCTCCTAAAATTTTCGTTAGCAAACAAAAAAAGCCGACTGTTTTTCTGTCGGACGCTGATCAGACGTCCTTCTTCAAAACAATCGGCTTTCTATGTTTTATACAAAAAAGCGCACAGATTTTCTACCTGCGCGCTTGATTGACTGAGTATTGAATTTTCTTGAAATAGGGGGAAGCAAGGCTCAAAAAAGATGCTACAGGGGTTCGAGTCCGTACAAGGCGCAAAATCAGCCAAATGCATCTACGGAAAAACCTTGCCGTTTTTTTCCCCCTAAAACCACGAAAAGCCCCTAAAATAGGGGCTTTACGGGAGGTGCATCTTTTTTGTTCACCTATTCTGGTGGACGCAAACGGACTCGAACCGCCGACCTCCTGCGTGTGAAGCAGGCGCTCTAACCAGCTGAGCTATGCGTCCATGCCGTGGAGCTGATGAGGGGACTTGAACCCCTGACCTGCTGATTACGAATCAGCTGCTCTACCAACTGAGCCACATCAGCAACTATATCATTTTGGTACCGAGATTTCGAACCGAAAAGAATTGTACCACATAAAAGCCGCAATGTCAAGTCTTTTTTTGAATTTTTTATTATATCCCATCTATACACGCCGCATGCGGAAATCAAAAAATAACAGTTCTGTCATAATTGTTTTTTTCAATGGTGGAGTATGCTATAATAGAAAATATACCGAACGGTAAGCCCGGGAGAAGAAATCAATATATTGTATACAACAGGCATTTATCCGCCGAAATAGGGCATATTTAGTGATTGAATGCCAGCGAAACCTGTGTTATAATACATTTAAGTGCCAAATCCCATTTCTGTAATAGTTTTTTCGGAGCGTGACAATTTTTGGGTAATATCAAGAACGCAAAACGAATCGTTATCAAGGTGGGGACATCCACCCTGACCTATGAAAACGGCAAACCGAATATCCGCCGTATTGACCATCTCTGCCGTGTCATCAGTGATCTGTGCAACGCCGGCCGCGAAATCGTGCTGGTAACATCCGGTGCGCTGGGGGTAGGTGTGGGCAAACTGGGGCTTTCCGAACGTCCGAAGGACGTGGCGGGACGTCAGGCGATGGCCGCCGTGGGTCAATGTGAACTCATGTTTCTGTATGACAAAATTTTTTCTGAATACGGCATAAATGTAGCACAGATTCTCCTCACCCGCTACGATGTGGAAAATGAACATCACAAAGGCAATGTAATCGAGTGTATCTCCGCACTGCTGAAAATGTCGATCATTCCCATCGTGAATGAGAACGACACTGTTGCCATTGACGAACTGACCGGCAACAATATCGGCGATAACGACAATCTGTCCGCTATTGTAGCCAACATGGTAGGGGCGCAGGCATTGGTAATGATCACCGATATCAACGGACTTTACGACCGCAATCCCCGCGAGGACGATACTGCCGTACAGATTCCGGTGGTGCTGGAGATTACCGACGCGCTCAAGGAAATGGCGGGAGGATCCGGATCCAAACGGGGCACCGGCGGTATGGTAACCAAATTGCAGGCAGCAGAATTCGCATGCGGCGTAGGCATTGACACCTACATTGTCAGCGATAACCCCAACAACCTTTACGATCTTGTGGACGGCAAGATTACCGGTACCCATTTTTTGCCCGTCCGCAGCACCGAATCATGAGACATATATAAAACCGAACCGAAAGAGGGCAAACGAATGAATCTGACCATTATGGGCGAAAGAGCCAGAGCGGCAGAAAAAGTGCTTGGCACTGCCGGCACGTCTCTCAAGAATCAGGCACTGACAGCTATGGCTGCCGCGCTGCTCGACAGAACCGAGGAAATCCTGTCCGCCAACGCGCAGGATATGGCAAATGCCGCCGAAAACGGAATGAAGGAAAGCATGTGCGACCGTCTTCGACTGACGCCGGAGCGCATCGCGGGCATGGCAGACGGCATCAGGCAGGTGGCGGCGCTGTCTGACCCCGTAGGCGAAATCATAGAGGGCAGTGTCCGTCCCAACGGTATGCGCATCCGTCAGGTGCGTGTGCCGCTCGGTGTGGTGGGCATTATCTATGAGGCACGTCCCAATGTCACCAGCGACGCAGCGGCACTTTGTCTCAAGTCCGGCAATGTCTGCATTCTCCGTGGAGGAAAGGAAGCCATTATCACCAACTGTACCATTGCCGATGTACTGCGCGATGCGGTTGATTCGGCAGGTCTGCCCGCCGACTGTATTCAGTTGGTAACCGATACCTCCCGTCGGGTAGCGGATCAGATGATGCGACTGAATCAGTTTATTGACGTTCTTATTCCGCGTGGCGGCGCCGGTCTGATCAAGGCGGTAGTGGAAAAAGCCACTGTGCCGGTGATTGAAACCGGCGTGGGCAACTGCCACGTCTATGTGGATCAGACCGCCAATATCGAAATGGCCGCGTCCATCATCGATAATGCCAAAACGTCCCGTCCCAGTGTCTGCAATGCCATCGAAACGATTCTCGTGCATAAAGATATCGCCGCGGCAGCACTCCCGGTCATTAAGGAACGTCTTGACCGGAAAAATGTGGAGATCCGCGGCTGCGAACGTACCGCCGCCATTCTGGGCGACAGCATCGTTACGGTTACCCCGCAGGATTATGCCACCGAATTTCTCGACTATATTCTCGCTTGCCGGGTAGTGGATTCCTTTGATGAGGCCATTGACCATATTGCCCGCTATTCCACCGGTCACAGCGAGTGTATCGTCACCCGCGATTATGCCCATGCCGAAGCTTTCACGGCTCGTGTGGACAGCGCGGCGGTTTATGTGAACTGTTCCACCCGCTTTACCGACGGCGGAGAATTCGGTCTCGGCGCTGAAATCGGCATCTCTACGCAAAAGCTCCACGCCCGCGGTCCGATGGGCATCCGTCAGCTCACCAGCTCCAAATTTATCATTCTGGGAGACGGTCAGATCAGAAATTAAGCAGTCATCCGTCGTGCGGCAATCCCCATTTCATCTTTTATTGCCAAAACAGGACGGATGATAAAGAACGAATTATCTCAAGGGGGGAATGAGATTCCGTGGCCAACAACAGCAATCATGGCAATCAGCCCCGCCGTAAACGCAATAAAAAGCCGGTCAAGCGTTACAGCGAGGAATACAGCAACCGTCCCAACCCCTACACGGGCTATTCCGCGGACGGCAATTATCATCCAGGTGCCAAGAAGCGTTCCATAGAAGAAGAGAGCACACCGTTGCGTGCGTCTCACAGCACCTTTGACAGCGGCGATTACTCCCGCGCTGCCATGACCGACGCCGTTCTGCCTCCTGCCAGTGCCAATCGGGGCGGCTATGGCGTCAGATCAGGCATACAGCCACAGGGAAATACGCAACCTGCGCCAGCCTCCGGCGGTTCGCAAGAACCGGTCAGCCGGAATTATACGGAAAAAGCGATGCCGCGCCCGTCTGTTCCGATGCAGGAGGAATCGTCTGGTTCCGCTGCTGCCGCCGATGACGACATCGTTCGTCTGGCAGAAACAGCGTCACATCTGGAAAATCAAAAGAAGGACAATCCCTCTCAGGTCACATCCCATTCCACCGGAAGCAGTCATCGCAAAAAAAACAACAGCCACAGACAGACCGAGGAAATCCGCAAGGCAAAAACCGAGGCACGCAAGGCAACTGTGGCGCAATTGGCAAAGGATGTGGCTGCTGAAGAATGGGCTGCTACTGCCGCCGCGGCGGAGAAAGCGGCACAGGCTTCACAGAAAACCAAAGAGTCCGGCATCAACTGGGACGAATATTATGACGCAGCCTTCCCGCCCAAACCCGAGAGTTCGGAAAAGAATGCCTCCACAGAGGCTTCTTCCAAATCCAGGCTCGCTCCCTCCGGCAACAAGCCCAAAGAAAAGAAAGCACGCCGCTTCGAGGAGGTTTCGGAACAGTCCGCACCGATGACTGTTACCCCCGTGGAACTGAACGAAAACGAAGCGCTGCCTTATGATCGGATTATGGAAGAAAATATCCGTGAGGCGCAGGAGGCATCGCCTTCGTCCCAACCGCTGACACAGGAGGAAACCGCACAGACGGTTTCCAACGTACCGGATTTCACTCCTGTACTGGATTTTGCCTCTTCAGAACCGACCGTATTCCCCGATCAGCCGGAAAATACACCCGCCGATGAAGAACCGCAGGATATCGGTCAGATTTTTGATGAAGCACGGCAGCAGGTCGAAATTACAGCGTCGCCGGATACCGATATTCCGTCCCACGCAGGAGAGGAAACAGCGGAGCCCGCTTCAGACGTTCCATTCACAGATACGCCGTCGGATGACTGGCATGAGGTGCAGCCGCCTCCCGCAGACGACAGTGCCGAAAATGCGACGGAAAACCTTTCTGACGCCGTTGCGACAGAGAACAGCGCCAGCCTTTTGTCCCGCAGGCTGATGGAATCCTATATGGCGATTGAGGATGAGCCGCTGATCACATTCCCCGAAGACAATCCGGAACAGACGAATGACAGTGATGAGTTCACCGAGACCGTAGATCTCAATCAGTTCTTCAATACGCCCGACAGCGTTGCCGTGGAAGTGGAACCTGCTTCGCATGACTCTTTGGACGGAGAGGTAGAGGTCGCTGCGCTGGCAGAGGAAATCTTCGGCGCGGCAGATATATCCGATTCTCAACCCCTGCTTACCGGGCAGGAGGATGCCGTTTCGGCGGAGACAGCGGATATTGCTGACGCTTTGCGGCAGCAAGAGGAATCTCCTGACGCTGAGACTTCTCCGGAGAAGCTGCCTGAGGAAGTAGATATTTTCAGCATGGCGCCGCCTTTGCCGCTTCAGGAAACAATCGATGTCGAAACAGCGGCTCAGAGCGAAGAACCCATGGACGGAGAAATATCCGAAGAGGACGAGGATGCCTCGGAGGAAGTTCGACAGTATCAGCCCCGCCAAAAGCGTTCCAAGGATGAAAATGTATTTGAATCGGTGCTGATCGTCGATGACAGCCACAGTGTCGTAGACGATGCGGCCGCGGGTAAGCAGGACGACATGCAGTTCCTGCATTCGGCGGCGGTAACCAACCCCACCGCAGTCTTCAAACTGCCGGAAGGCTCGCTCATGCTGCCTCCCGACATTGACGACGCGGATTTCCAGGAGGAATGGTTGGGCGATGAAGAGGACGGTGACGAAATGGCGAAACGAAGCAAAAAAGCACGCCGCAGAATTTCCGCGTTTATCGGCGGTGTGGCAATTCTCTTTGCTGTCATGATTCTGGTAAGCGCGCTCAGTACGGTCATCACGGGCTTCCACAATATCGGCGGCGCCAACGAAAAGAAAACGGAATACAGCCAGTTCATTGAACCGGTGGTACTCAATGATCCTGCGCCTTTTGAATCGCTGGAAAAAGCCGACAATCAGATGCTTCTGGAAAGCGCTATCTGGCGCGTGCTGGGACAGATGAGTCAGGCGGAAGATCAGGAACAGGCATACACGCAGGATGCCACCGGTAAGATTGTCGTGCCCGCGGAACGTGTGGCACAAGCAGGACGTGAGCTTTTCGGCAACAACGTGGAACTCAAGATGGACGTTCTGATTGAATCCGACGGCAGCGCCATCTATTACTATGACAGCATTGAAAACACCTTCCACATTTCCATCGGCGGCATTGTCGGACCCTCGGCAGTCATCACCAAGATGGCGCAGAAGAGCGATTATGTTTCGCTGGTAGTGGGATATGTGCTTCAGGATGAGATGACTCTCACCTCTTCCAATGTCGATTGCTACAAATATATGGAATATATCCTTGCCTACAATGACGACGGCAGCTATTATATTCAGAGCATCCGCAATTATGTGGAGGACTGATTGTACACAATCATCTTACTTGCGCACACAAAAACAACCGACGGGCAGTGATATGCCTGTCGGTTGTTTTTTCTTGTGTGTGAAAGTCCGAAGAATCCTTATGCAATCACCTGATAGCCCTGTGCTTCCACCGTGGTGCGCAGCAGCTCATCAGACGGTTCCGCATCCTGATAGGTGACCACGGCGGTACCTTTCTGATGACTGACCTCGGCTTTTTCCACCTCGTCCAGTGCTTCGAGCGCTTTTTTCACTCTTGCCTCGCAGTGTTCACACATCATGCCTTCCACTTTGATGGTTTTTTTGTGTTTGCCAAACATTTCCGCTTCCTCCTTTCCGTTAGATTCCATCGCGAAATCCGCGACGGGAGAGAGGATTTTGTCATGGCGTGGGCTGTGGATGTCCAGAAGATTGAGCCGCAGTGCGTTGGATACGACACAGAAGCTCGACAGGCTCATCGCCGCCGCTCCGAACATGGGATTGAGCTGCCAGCCCCAAAGCGGAATCCACACACCCGCTGCCAGCGGTATGCCCACCGCATTGTAGAAAAACGCCCAGAACAGGTTCTGCCGGATATTGCGCAGAACCGCGCGGCTCAGACGAATCGCCGCCGGCACATCGCGCAGGCGGCTCTTCATCAGCACCACATCCGCCGCGTCAATCGCCACATCGGTGCCGCTGCCAATGGCAATGCCTACGTCGGCGGAGGTGAGGGCAGGCGCGTCGTTGATGCCGTCGCCCACCATAGCCACTTTGCCATACCGCTGCAATTCGCCAATCACCCGCTGCTTGCCGTCCGGCAATACGCCAGCCGCCACGTCATCCACACCCGCCTGCGAACCGATGGCTCGAGCGGTGCGCTCATTGTCGCCGGTCAGCATGACCACGCGGATGCCCATGTCCCGCAGTTCCCGGATAGCCTGCGGGCTGTCGGGTTTCAGCGTGTCGGCTACCGCAATGATTCCCAGCAGCCGACCGTCTTCCGCAAAGAAGAGCGGCGTTTTGCCTTGCGCCGTCAGCGTTTCATAAAGCGAAGCGACACTCTCCGTGGATACGGCGTGGGATGCAATAAACCGGAAATTTCCGCCCCGGAGAACCGCACCGTTCCGCACGGCGGTCAGCCCGCTGCCCGGCAGTGCCGTGAATCCGGTCACATCGGACGGAATCAGTCCCTTCCCTCGGGCAGTCTCCACAATGGCTCCCGCGAGCGGATGTTCGCTGCGGGATTCCAGCGCCAGCGCCGCCGTGAGCAATTCCGTCTCACTCACACCGTCCGCTGGCAGCAGGTCGGTGACACGCGGCATACCTTCGGTCACGGTACCGGTCTTGTCGAGCGCGACGATACGCACCCGCCCGGTTTCCTCCAGCGCAGCCGCCGTCTTAAAGAGAATCCCCTGACCCGCGCCCTTGCCGCTGCCCACCATAATCGCAACCGGCGTGGCAAGTCCCAGCGCACAGGGACAACTGATGACCAGCACCGAAATCCCCCGCGCCAGCGCAAAACCGAAAGACGCTCCGGCGATCAGCCAGACAACCGTTGCCAACAGCCCGATGCCCATGACCACCGGTACGAAAACGCCGGACACCTTATCCGCAAGCTTGGCAGCAGGCGCTTTGGTAGCCGCCGCGTCACTGACCAACTGAATGATCTGCGAAAGAGTGGTATCCTCCCCCACCTTTGTGGCTTCACACCGCAGAAACCCCGATTGATTCACCGTTCCCGCCCAAACACTGCTGCCCGCGGTTTTGTCCACGGGAATACTTTCGCCGGTGAGAGCGGATTCATCCACTGCGCTGCTGCCTTCCGTCACCGCACCGTCCACCGGAATGTGTTCACCGGGACGCACCACAAAGACATCGCCCTTCCGCACCTGTTCCACAGGCAGCGTGATTTCCGTGCCGTCCCGTATAACTGACGCTGTCTGCGGCGCGAGCTTCATCAGGCTCCTGAGCGCATTGGTGGTTTTTCCCTTGGCGCGGGCTTCCAGCATCTTCCCCACGGTGATAAGCGCCAGAATCATGGCTGCCGATTCAAAGTACAGTTCATGCAGACCGCTCATCGCAGCACCCATATCACCTTTTGCCTGCGCGTCGGTCATAGTGAAGAGTATGCAGACGCTATACACAAAGGAGGCACCCGAGCCAAGCGCTACCAGCGTGTCCATATTAGGAGAACGGTGCAGCAGTCCCCGGAAACCGCTCACAAAGAATTTCTGATTGATGACCATCACCGTCACTGCCAGCAGAAGCTGCACCAATCCGATTCCGACAGGATTGCCTTCCAGCCGCGATGGCAGCGGCAGATGTCCCATCATATGCCCCATAGAGACAACCATCAGCAGCACCAAAAAGACAAGTGAAGCTGTCAGACGCCGCCGGAGCAGCGGCGTTTCGGTATCAGCCAAAGGATCTTCCACGGGGGATTTTTGGGAAGATGTGGCTACCGTCCCTTTGACCGACGCACCGTAGCCCGCGCCCTGTACAGCGGCAATCACGGCTTCGGGTAAAGCGGTTCCCTCCACGCCCATCGAATGGGTCAGCAGACTGACCGCGCAGGAGGTCACACCCTCTACCTGAGAAACCGCCTTCTCTACCCGTGCGCTGCACGCCGCGCAGCTCATACCGGTCACGTTATATTGTTCCATGTTCCATGTACACCACCCTCTTTTTAAAATGAACCATCATCCTTACCCTTAATCAGTTTTGCAAGACTAACTCTTTATATACCATATGACAAACAAAAAGTCAAGCGGATTTGCAAAAAAAACTTGACAATGCCGTGACATTCCGATATAATGATATCCGTACCTGCGGGAGTAGTTTAGTGGCAGAACCTCAGCTTCCCAAGCTGATGGTGTGGGTTCGATTCCCATCTTCCGCTCCACTCTCAAAGTCCTTTGTTTTGACGAAGGACTTTTTTATTGTGAAAGGTCGGCGTTTCCTCGGAAACCGTTTGACCAAAACGCGTCTCCCCTCATACCATGGAAAAGGACACGATTCTCACGATTCTATGGTATGAGGGGATTGTCATGAAACAAAAGAACTACGACCGTCCGGCGGCTGTCGCCTACGCGGAAAAATGGGCGCTCAGCCGCAATCCCGCCTATTACAACTTCGACCCTGTGGGCGGCGACTGCACCAATTTTGTCTCCCAATGCCTGTATGCGGGCGCAGGTGTGATGAATTTTACCCCCGATACCGGCTGGTACTACCGTTCGCCAAGCGACCGCGCTGCCGCCTGGACCGGCGTAAAATATCTCTATCAGTTTCTGACCCGTAACCATTCCGTCGGACCTTATGCCCATGAGGTATCCGCCTCGCAGGTGCTTCCGGGAGATATCATTCAACTGGGAAGCGCATCGGGTGAATTTTACCATTCTCTCTTCATCACGCAGACCGAACCCACCATCCTGATCTGCGCCCATACCTTCGACGCCCGCAATGTCCCGCTCTTTCAATACGCGTGGGGACAAATCCGCTTCCTGCATATCCAAGGCGTGCGCACATGGTAAAACGCTCTCCCAAAAAACCGACCCGTCCGCACCGAAGCCATTCTTCCGTGCGGACGGGTCGTTATTGATTGAATCTGCAAAAAATAATATTAATATTTGAGTGCATCAATGATGGCGTTCACATCGTCCTTATGTGTCTTATCGGTATCCACATACAGCACAGTGTTCTTCACATACGCGACAAACATATATCTGTCTCCCGCATTCAGCGCATATCTGGCGTAATTGGCGCCTTCTTTGGAGGTGTCTGTATAGACATTTCCCTTGTTCATATCAAATATGGTCCGATTATTGGTATAGAACGAACACGCCTGAGAACTGTTGGTAAAGACATAGAATTCCAGCTGATAGGATAAATCCGAGGCAGCCGCAATGGTGGCTTCCTGAATGAAATCATAGTCGGCAAACTGTTCCTTGACATCCACACACTGTAAACCGGATTCGCCCGCCTTGGCCATAAAGTCAGCCGTGGTCACAGGGGTTTTCTTGACGCAGCCCGTCAGCACCGTAAGCATCATCGACAGCAAAAGCAGCATTGCCGCCGATCTGGTGAGAATCGCTGTTCTCTTCATAATGGTTAAACTCCTTTTTCAGAAAAAATCATTCACTAAATACACTGCATGAAACAAACACACTGCTATTCAGCTACATCTATTTTAACAATTTCTTATCAGTTTGTCAAGAAATATCCGGCATTGTGTAAAAATATTTCATTTAACCGTTATCCCGGTATTTTTCCATAAATCCCCTTTCAATTCCGCACCTGTTGGTATATAATAATAGCATAAAAATCACCGACAGCAACGGAGTGAAGAACGTCTATGAAATTGCTCGTACTCGACGGCAACAGCATTATCAACCGCGCTTATTACGGCGTGCGTCCGCTCACCACCAAGGACGGTTTTTTTACCAACGCCATCTTTGGCTTTCTGACCATGTTCCACAAGATTTATGAGGATACCCGTCCCGACGCCATAGCCGTCGCCTTTGACCTGAAAGCGCCTACGTTCCGTCATCTCAGATACAGCGACTACAAGGGCAAGCGCAAGGGGATGCCCCCCGAACTCGCCATGCAGCTGGAACCTCTCAAAGAACTGCTCGCCGCGATGGGGCTTAAACTGCTATCGGCGGAGGGCTGGGAAGCAGACGACATTCTGGGTACACTCGCGGAAGCCTGCCGCCAGAATCCCGAGGATTCCTGCGTCATTGCCACAGGAGACCGCGACACATTACAGTTAGTTGGCGACGGTGTGGCAGTGCGTATGCTTACCACCAAGCAGGGCAAGGCGGAAGCGGTGATCTATGATGAGGAAAAGATTCTCGAAACCTACGGCGTCAAACCCATTCAGCTCATCGAGGTAAAAGCCATTCAGGGGGATACCAGCGACAACATCCCCGGCGTTCCGGGCATCGGTGAAAAAGGCGCGCTCGATCTGGTGCAGCGCTTCGGCAGTCTCGACTATATTTATACCCACATCGACACAATTGACGTCAAGCCCGGTATCCGCAAAAAACTCGTCGAGGGCAAAGAAAGCGCCTACCTCAGCCGCTGGCTCGGCACGGTCAGCACCCAAGCGCCGGTGCCCACCGATTTATCCGAATATGTGCTTACCCCGCCCGATGTGGAAAGAGTCACGGAAATCATGCTTCGGCTGGAGCTTTTCAAATCGCTGGAAAAAATGAAAAAGGACTGGTTCGGAAATACGGCTCCTTCCGCCGTAAAGACAGCCAATGCGGACAATCTCCCAACAGACACGGCTGCCGATGTGCAGTTCTGCAAAGATATCGACAGCCTCATCGCCCAGATCAAAGCCGACGGCGAACTCTATTTCCTGCCCGACAGCACGCTGCAACAGATTTGCGTCGCCCGGAACGGCACCGTCACGGTTGTCACCGAGGAAAACAACGGCGTGGAAGCCTTTTGCCGTGCCGTTCTGTCAGACGATACCGTTAAAAAATATACCTTCGACATCAAATCCGTGCTTCACGCGCTTACACCGCTTAATATTCTTCCCCAGCACTGCGAATGCGACGTCATGCTGGCGGCATATATCCTCAATCCCTCCTCCGACTGCGAGGATCCCGACAAACTCGCGGCACAATACGCCTCCCCTTTGCCCGACAATATGCCAGCCGAACTGCACACGGCACTGCTGTGTCTGCGCCTTCCCGCCATGTGCGCCCGGATGCTTGGGGAAATTGAAAACAACGGTCAGAAATCCCTGCTCCACGACATCGAGATACCGCTCGCCTATGTACTCGCGGATATGGAGCGCACCGGCTTTTCCGCTGACCGTGCGGCGCTGGACGAATTTGAGCAGCGCCTTTCGGTTCGGGTGTCGGAACTCACTTCGCAGATTTACGCCCTTGCGGGGGAGGAATTCAATCTCAATTCCCCCAAACAGATCGGCTCCATTCTCTTTGACAAGATGGGACTGCCCGGCGGTAAGAAAACCAAGACCGGCTGGTCCACCAATGCCGAGGTACTCGAAGCCCTCAGCGGACAATATGAAATCGTCGCGCAGATTCTCGAATACCGAACGCTCACCAAGCTCACCTCCACCTACTGCCAAGGGCTGAAAAAGGCAATCGATCCCGACGGTCGCATTCACACCACCTTCCGCCAGACCGAAACCCGCACCGGGCGCATCAGTTCCATTGAGCCGAATCTACAGAACATTCCCGTGCGCACACCGCTGGGGAGCGAACTGCGCAAATTTTTCCGGGCGGGCGAGGGCATGACGCTGGTGGACGCGGATTACAGTCAGATCGAACTGCGCGTTCTGGCACACATCGCCGGTGATCAGACCATGATCGACGCTTTCCGGAACGGCACTGATATTCATGCCGTCACCGCCTCGCAGGTGTTCGGCATACCGCTCGACGCTGTCACGCCACAGATGCGCAGCAATGCCAAGGCGGTCAATTTCGGCATCGTCTACGGCATTTCCGCCTTCTCGCTGTCGAAGGACATCGGCGTGACCAACGCGGAGGCTGCCGCCTATATCAAAAGCTATATGACCCGATATGCCGCCATTGCCGCCTATATGAAGCGCACCGTCGAGGAAGCCCACGCCAAGGGCTACGCCGAAACCCTCTACGGGCGGCGGCGGTATCTGCCCGAACTCACCGCCTCCAACTTCCAGACCCGCTCCTTCGGCGAACGGGTGGCACGCAATATGCCCATTCAGGGAACCGCGGCGGATATCATCAAAATCGCCATGATCGCCGTTTACAAACGCCTGCGGTCGGAGGGAATGCGCTCCCGCCTGATTTTACAGATTCACGACGAGCTGCTGCTCGAATGTCCCGTGGAAGAAGCGGAAAAGGCTTCGGCACTGCTCAAAGAAGAAATGGAAAAAGCGGTTTCGCTCTCGGTTCCGATGCTTGCCGACGCACATTCAGGCGAAAACTGGTATATCGCAAAGGGGTAATGATTCATTGCATCTCACATTTATCTGTACGGGCAACACCTGCCGTTCCCCGATGGCGGAGGGAATTGCCCGAAAGCTCATCTATGAAACCTATCCGGACTGCGGCATAGAGGTTTCCAGCGCGGGACTGAATACCTTCAACGGCTCTCCCGCCAGTCAAAATGCCATTGACGTCTGCCGTGAAATCGGCGTTGATCTGATGTTTCACCGCAGCCAGCGGCTGAACGCGGAAATCGCGGAGCGCACCGATCTCTTCGCCGTCATGACGGCTGCTCACGGAAATTTTCTGCGGCAATGCGGCGTTCCGGCGGACAAAATCGTGATGCTGGACGACGGGATTCCCGACCCCTTCGGCGGCGATATGGACATCTACCGCGCCTGCCGCGACGCAATTGCCGAAGCTGTCACCCGATTGATAGACCGGCTTGCTTCACAGTCGGATCATCCGGATACAAAAACCGTCACCGTCGTACCGATGGAACCCGCACATATTCCCGCCATTGCGCAGATCGAGCGGGAATGCTTTTCCACCCCGTGGAGCGAAGCGGCACTGACGGAAGAACTCACGCTTCCCGCCGCGCATTTTGTCACCGCGCTGGCAGACGGCACTGTCGCGGGCTATATGGGAATGCAGGTCGCGGGCGATGTGGGCTATGTCTGCAATGTGGCGGTATCTCCCGACTTTCGCCGACGCGGCGTGGCGTCAGCTCTGATACAGGCGCAGATTCACTACGCGGCGGAACACGGACTGCATGAACTAACGCTGGAAGTGCGTTCCTCCAATACCCCTGCGCGGGCTCTCTATGAAAAAATGGGGTTCGTGCATCTGGGAACACGTCCCCATTTCTACCGTGACCCCGAAGAGGACGCGGAAATTTACAGTTTCTATCACACGCAGAAAGGATAATCCTTTATGACCATCTTTGCTATCGAATCTTCCTGCGACGATACCGCTGCGGCTGTGGTGCGCGACGGACGGGAAGTGCTGTCCTCTGTGGTATCCTCACAGGTCGCCCGCCATGTGGAATTCGGCGGCGTGGTGCCTGAAATCGCGGGACGTATGCACTGCGAAGCCATTTCGCTGGTCGCGCGGCAGGCGCTCGAAGAAGCAAACACCGACATCGCCGACATTGACGCGGTCGCCGTGACCGCCTATCCCGGTCTGATCGGTTCCCTGCTCGTGGGCGTGAATTTTGCCAAGGGTCTTGCCATGACCGCTCACAAACCGCTCATTCCGGTGCATCATCTGCGCGGCCATATCGCCGCCAATTACATCACCCATCCCGATCTGAAACCGCCCTTCCTCTGTCTGGTGGTGTCGGGCGGTCACAGTCACATCGTGGAAGTGACCGATTACACCCATATGCGCATCATCGGGCGCACCCGCGACGACGCTGCCGGCGAGGCTTTCGACAAGACTGCCCGCACAATGGGTCTTCCCTACCCCGGCGGCGTGCATATGGACAAGCTCGCCGAGGACGGCAACCCCAACGCCTTCACCTTCCCTGTCCCGAAGGTCAGCGGCTCCCCCTATGATTTCAGCTTCTCCGGACTGAAAACCGCCGTCATCAACACCATTCACCACATGAACCAGAAGGGCGAGGAAATCCCCCGCGCGGATATGGCGGCATCGGTTCGGCGGTCGGTGGTGAACATCCTGACCGACAGATTCCTGCTCGCCGCACGCCATACGGGTCACAAAACGCTGGTGCTGGCAGGCGGCGTTTCCGCCAATTCCCTGCTGCGCCGCCGCATGGACGAAATCTGCCGTGAACAGGGCTGCCGGCTCTATTATCCCGCCCTCCCGCTCTGCGGCGACAACGCCGCCATGATCGGCGCGCAGGCATTCTATGAATTTCAGACCGGTCTTACCGCCGATCTCAGTCTCAACGCCCGCGCCGAACGCAGCATTGAAATATAGCCCTGTCATCTCCCATCAAAACGCCCTGTCCGCACATTCCCGTGCGAACAGGGCATTTTGATACAAAGCAATCACACTCAATACATAAGGAACCGGAGTAAAAGAAAGCAATATCAGCCATTCCGGCACAGAGTTCGGGAACACATATGTGCCGGAGGATGACAGGGAGATTACCGCGAACTGCCAGAACTGATGACAATCGTTACCGTATCGTTTTGATAAGCGGAATCTCCTCCCGTCGGGTATTGTCTGATCACGCAGTCTTCGGGAACCGTGTCGCTGTCTTCCAGCTTATAGTTTGGTTTCAATCCCGCAGCATCAATTGTATTGATCGCATCCGACAATGATTTTCCAACCACATTGGGAACTTTGACCGGGTGTCTGCCCTTGCTGACCGTTATGGTAACGGTATCCCCCTCTTGGGCAAAGGAATTGGCAGGGGGATTCTGTCTGATGACTCTTCCGCTCGCCACGGTGTCATTGTATTCTCTCTCAATATTCACATGAAGGTCGGAAGAACGAAGCATAGCCTCCGCATCAGAGGCTTTTTCACCTACCACATCCGGCACCGTCATGGGTTCCGCTCCCTGGCTGACGGTAATCGTAACGGTATCGCCTTGTTTTACAGACGTATTGGCTTCCAGAGACTGTTTGATCACAGTGCCTTCGGGTACCGTGTAGCTGTATGCTTTCACCACTACCGGCTTACATCCGGCAGCGGTTATGGCTTTTTTGGCATCGGAGGAAGTTTTTCCCACCACGTTCGGAACCTTGACGGTGGCGTTGGTGGTCTTGGTGGTGGTTTTGGCGGTTGTTTTGGCGGTCGTGGTGGTAGTCTTGGCGGTTGTTTTGGCGGTCGTGGTGGTAGTCTTGGCGGTTGTTTTGGCGGTCGTGGTGGTGGTTTTGGCGGTTGTTTTGGTGGTCTTGGCCGTGGTTTTAGTGGTCGTGGTGGTCTTAGCGGTTGTTTTAGCGGTGGTCGTGGTGGTGGCTTTTTTGCCCTTACTCACATAAATAGTAACCGTCGCGCCATTGGCAACCTCTTTTTTGGCGGCAGGCGACTGCCGGATGACTTTTCCTTTCTCAACACTGTCGCTCGTTTCTTCCTTGACCGTGACTTTCAAGCCCTTTTCCTCAATCTTGTTTTTCGCATCAGCCGACTTGCTGCCCACCACGTTGGGCACGGTGACGGTTTTTTTGCCCTTGCTCACCACAAGATCAATTGTTGTACCGGGCGCAACGGATTTCTCCGCGGCAACGCTCTGAGAAATCACGTTCCCTTTGGCGACAGATTCATGATAATCATATTTGATGGCGTATTTCAGATCCGCATTTTCAAGGAGCCTGATGGCTTCGCTTTTGGTTTTATATGTCACATACGGCACAACGACTGTTTTCTTGCCCTTACTTACCACCACTTTAATGGTAGTACCTTGACTGACAGTACTGCCGGATTTCACCGACTGCGAAATAACGGTTCCGGCGGGCTTGTCAGCGTATTTTTCCGATTTTACGTCAAGATATAAGTTGATGGATTCCAGCTTGTTTTTTGCTTCCTGCAGCGTCAGACCCGTTATATTGGGAACACTCACGGTTTCTTTTTTATCCACTTCTTCCAGCCCCAGCGAAACAACAAGGTTCAAAACGGAACCAACAGGGACACGGGCATTGACCTCCTGATCCTGTCGGCAGATTTTTCCTTTTCCTACCGAACTGTATTCTTCGCTGAACTCGCCGGTAAGCTGTAATCTGCTTAATTCCTGGTCGGCTTCCTCCCGGGTCATTCCGATGAAGTTGGGTACCGTCACTTTTTCTGCCCCTATACTGATTGTGGCTTTTACCACAGAGCCTTTTTCCACTTTGGTAAATTGTTCCGGCTCCTGAAACATGACTTTGTTCTCCGTCACTTTATCGCTGACTTTGGAATCCACAATTACATATTCAAGGTCTTTTTCAAGAATGATATCTTTGGCTTCATCCGTCATGTGATTGATAATCTCAGGTATTTCCACTTCATTCGAGGTGCTACCCATAATCACGGAAAAAAGGGAAACAACCAATAAAACAACCACAGCCGCGGCTAAAGCACCAACCGCTTTCATCCATTGGGGAAATGCGCCGATATCGATTTTTCTGTTTTTTACGGCAAGCCATTTTGCTTCCGCTTCACCTGTAAGCTCTTTTTTAAATTGTGCGGCAGATTGCGTCCGGTCATTCTTATCGACATTCAAAGCATTCATCATAGCGATGTAGACAGGTCGTGGAATGGCGTCTATCTTTTCGCTTGCGGCATAGCTTTCCCGGCTGTCATCAGCTACATCCGGAGAATTCCCTGTGAGCTTCTGATAGGTATGATACGCAAGATTCCTTCTTCGCTCGCTTGCAATATCTCTTGCCGTCTGATCGGAATCCTCCGTTTCTTCTTCATCCTTCCGAAGGATATACCGGTACAAATGATGGGCGAGCCTGCATTTCAAATGTCGGTATTTTCTGTCAACCGTGACCACCCAGCCAGGCAGTCCAACGGAGCTTCTCAGTTCATCGCTGGCGGTGCGTTCCATTGCATCGGGAGGCGTTACACCGGTCAGCATTTTGTATAACGTCGCACCGGCGGCATATACATCCGTCCATGGTCCTTGTTCGCCTTTGTTGCGATACTGCTCTTCGGGAGAATAACCTGACTTCAGAATGACCGACAGACTGCGGCTGAAACCGGTTGTCGCATATCTCGCGGCGCCAAAATCAATTAATTTCACCGTTCCGTTTTTGCAAAGGAATATATTATCCGGCGCCACATCGCGATGGATCAGACCGTGCTTGTGTACTTCCTCAAGCGCATCCAATACCGGAATGATAATGCCCAGCGCATCCTCCACTGACAGTGACGTTTCACGATCTAATTTGCTTTTTAATGTTTCGCCGTCAAGATATTCCATTACGAGATATGCCGTATGATTCTGATAGAGTACATCGTAAATCTGAACGACGCCTGAAACATTCTGACATTTTGCCAATCGTTGACCCTCGTTCTGAAACTTTGCTCTGCCGACTTCAAACTGTTTCGCTTTTTCACCCTTGAAAACGGTAAGATTACTTGCGCCTGACATTCTGGTGGCAAATTCGATGGGCAGATACTCCTTTATGGCAACCTTTCTGCTGAGATTGGTGTCCCATGCCATATAGGTTACGCCAAATCCTCCTGCGCCCAAGACTTTGCCAATGATATATTGCCCCTTCAAAGTCTGACCGTCCAATTTGCTTCCGGGCGTCAGATAATTGCCTTTTGCCGCCGGCTCCTTCTGATTGTAACCGCAGTATTTGCAGAAGACGGTTCCCGGCTTTATTTTTTTCATACAGCTATAACACCGATCAAATGCCGCATCGGTTTCGTTACAATTATCCATATCGTTTTTTTCATTCATATAATTACTCATCGTACTCTCCTCATATAGAATCAATTACTCGACGATCTTATAACAATCATATTCGTCCTTCAGAAAAGAAAGGCTCTCAATCGTCGAAACATAATGAGAATAGCTGTTTTTTTCTATTGGCAAAGGCTTATCATTCCGGAGGTACATATCACTCTGCGCGTCCTCACTGAGCAGGTACCGGATAAACAGATCCACTATGGCAGAATTGTCTTCATACGCGCTTTTGCTCACCGATAATTTATCACAGAAATCCGCGTACATGACATTTCCGTCACACACACCGTGAATCTCATTATAGCCTGCCAGCGCATTCTGAATGGTATGGCGCTCGCTGGTGCTGCCAAAGTAATACGGTACGATTTGATGATTTGCTTCTGTAAATTCCGTGAGAGCATTTTGTGTCCCCTCACTTCCGTTCTGGCGCTGCATAACGGATGTAACTAAATGAGATGCGCTGTCAAACAGCGTATGTTTGGGATCATTCAGCGGTTTCGTTTGACTTAAATCTATGTTTTCTGTCATATCATAACGCGTGTCAATGCCAGAGGACACCGACGTATTTTCATACAATACAATCGTATCAAAGCTCAATGGAATAAATTTTTGTTCGGAAAGATACTCACAATTGTCTTTAATGAGAAAATGATCGGAATCGCCGCAGCGGTTCAGCAGAGAGGATATATCCGCCAGTTGATGCCCGAATGCCAAGTCGCCCTCCGGCAGGATAAACACATCAGGAAGCTGACGGTTCGCCGCTGCCTCGGAAACTTCATTGAAATAGGCATCTTCCTTTACAAACGTAAATTCCACCTGTTTGCCGCTGTATCTTTCTTCAAATATGTCACTTGATTCCGCCATGCTTCTTCCGGTTGCATTATCCGGCGCCCAGACAGTGATGGTACCGTTCTTTACAAACCATGCGTGATAGGAAGCCATATGAGCGATATATCCGCCTCCCGCAAACAACAGTACCAAAACCGCCGCTGTCAGATAAATGGATCGGATGAATTTTTGTTTTCGGATCTTTTCTTCAGGATATAAAATCTTTTTGTTTTGTTCCAGTCCACTCAACAGCTCATCGATATTTTGCAGACGAAGATGATAATCAATTGCCATACCAGCCATGATCGTACGATCAAGCCATTCCGGCACATTGGCATTGCGTTGACGCGGTGCGGCAAGCGTATCTTCTTTGGCTCTGTCTGTGGCTTCTTCCGGTTTGACACCTGTCACCATATAATACAATGTAGCGCAAAGTGCATAAACATCCGTCCATGAGCCCTGATGACCTTTGGAACTGTACTGTTCAAACGGAGCGTAACCCGGCGTCAGATCCGCCGAGACGGTTTTGGAAAGCTCCCCGAATTGCGCTCTCGCAGTTCCAAAATCAATCAGCTTAATATTGCCGTCTTTACAGATCATGATGTTTTCCGGCTTTAAATCTCTATGGATAATGTTTTCCTTGTGCATACATTTTATGATAGAGCATACCTTTACAATGATATCGACCGACTCATCCACTGACAGCGTATGAGAGGCGCAGTATTCCTCTATATTTTCTCCGTCCAGGTATTCCATCACAAAATACGCGGTACGGTTCTCTTCGAAATAATCAAACACATGCACCATATTCGCATGGTCACTGAATCTTGCCATCGTCTGGGCTTCGCCGAGAAACCGGCGTATTTTTTCTTCATAAACCTGTCTGGCTGTCTGATTCTCGGGTATATTGACATACGTTTCTCCCTGATTGCGGCTGATCAATCCGGTGGGAAAACATTCTTTGATCGCAACCACTACATCCAGCGTCGTATCCCAGGCACGATAAATCATGCCAAATCCACCCTGCTTGATAACGGTGCCTATCATATATCTGGTTTTAAGTAAGGTTCCAGGGGGCAGTTGGGAACCATCCACCGGTTTGTGAATGTCATATCCGCAATAGGGACAGAAACGGGCACTGTCCTTGTGTTCTCTCATACAGTTCGGGCATCTTTTCAACTTTGCGACCTCCAGCTTGCCATCTCATATAGTGTTGCGATTGCTCTGCCTTCAGAACGGTCATACGATGATGGTGATGGCGGAGAAATTATCCATGTGATTTCCGCTTCCGTTCTTTTTCACTTCTTCTGCCATCAGATCAAGCCACTCCTGTGCAGAACCGGATTTTTTCAGAAATTTTATCATTCTTTTTTCATCGATCCATTCCCAAAACCCGTCAGAACACAGCAAAAACGCTTGGTTTCCATCGCGCAGTAAAGGTTTTTCTATCACATATTTGACACAGTCATAGTGCGTTCCCAGTACTCTGAGCAGTTTGTTTCTGTCCTCATGCCCTCGGATTTTCTTCTCCTTCAGTTTTCCTGCATTCACCATCATTTGGGGTACACTGTGATCCAGCGTTCTTCGGATCAATTTGTTTTCATAGAAAAAATACAGACGCGAATCACCGATATATCCCCAGCGAATCGTGGATTGATCCATCGCAAGCACGACTGCCGTGGTTTTGTACGAAGAGGGATCCGCGTCATGTTGCTGTCTTTGAAAAAGCTTTTGCTGTGCCTCGTCAAATACAGATTGTATGATGATTCTTAAATCATTCGTCTCGGTTGTTTTATCTTTACATACGATCTCGGCAGTTTCCGTTACAATACCCGAGGCAATTTCGCCATGTCCATGACCTCCCAATCCGTCAGCCAACGCAAATAAACATATCCCGTTATGTTCCATAAACGCAACAGAATCTTCATTGATCTGACGGTCTCCTTTTTGAGAAAGTATCGCGTATTCCATAAATGATTGCCACCTCTATTTGTATTTTTATCATTTTCCCGTATTGCTTCCATCAAACAACGAGTAAAAATCATTGTGTTTGCTGCAATTCCGAAAAGAAGTCAAATTAAACAAATATCGGCATTGCGATTATACACCCGAATCTCTTCGTTGTCAACATCTGATGTCAAAATGCGGTTTCAGCTCCTTTCCAGCCCTTTTTCCTGTCATATCCATATTATAATACAATCCATACAGCCGGTCGGACCGCGATATCCTTATCGATAATATTGCGTCCCAGCTCGCGCACACTGCCCGCTTCATTCACACACGCGGCATATGTTCCGTAATCACCCGGGGTGCGAAGCCACCACCATTTTGAAGCGGCTTTATTAGGGGATTGCTGATGATTTACATAATCCGTCATTTGGGCAATTCTGTCCTTGTCTGATGAAAAATATCGGTTTACCTCCTCCGTACTCAATAGGAACACCCGGTCATTCGTATCGTTACCGCCTTTTGTGCGGTATTTCGGATTTTCCCGGTTACGGTTTGTCACCAAAGCTAACTGTGAAGGTCGCATCGTCCCAAACGCTAATTGCAGGAATTCTCCGTTAAGCCATTTACGAAGAGAACAATTCTCCCATGTGATATCTTTCAATGTATCATGATATGATTTGCATAAAATGAGTTTATCGGCTATCAGCAGCGCCTTTCCGTCCTTCACATCCAGCACACGCCAGAGTAAGGGCTTTACAACGCCATTGGCGGTTTGCGGGAATCTTCCAAAATGCAGGGTATCTCCTGTCTTTATCTTTCTTTGTGATTTGACAGGCACGATGGTCTCTTCACCGCTCATGCCACTGCAAAGAATATACTGCGCATATTCATCACACTCGCGCAGTTCATTCAGCATTTCCTGCGGTGAGGCAAAGCGGTCTTTCGGATCGTACTGTGTTGATTTTATGACCAGTTTCTTCAAACGGTCAGAGCCATACCGCGGCGCGGGCAACGCTCCCTTTGTATGCAGACGCCGGTCATGATCATTCCCGAAAGGATATACCCGCCCGTTGAGATAGTAATACATCACAATTCCCAGCGAATACATGTCACTGAGATGGTGATCGGCTTTTTTTCTCTCTTCATAAACATATATCTCCGGCGAAACGGTTGCCGGTGTGCCTATGCCGGTAACTGTTCCTGTCCTGTCAAATCTCGCCTCGCCGAAATCTCCCAGCAGAAAGCCGGTTTCGTTGCGAAAATCCTCTTGATAAAAAATATTCTGCGGTTTAATGTCACGGTGCAGAATCCGGTTCTCCGCAAATACCTGCAAAACAGGCAGAAGATCACTGGCACATCTGACCGCAAGCTCGATATTATCCGCCTGATTTTTGTATTTGGAAAGCGGGCAAAGCAGATTCATCAGCGTGCAGCATAACACATCGTCATCCGATTTCACCTTAAAAACCATCAGATATTCCACAATATGCGTTTGCCCCTGAATCATAAGCTGTTTGATGACATTCAGTTCTCTTGCATACTTTTCTCCGGTATCCACAGAAATCCGGATCGCATAGGTTGGTCCGGGAAACCGGCTTTCCACTTTGTAAACCTCCGCATAACCGCCCCTGTCGATAAAATCCGTGATTCTGTAATGTTGATACGGCGTACCTTTTTTAACCCGGTCAAATTCCTGCCTGACAGAGCGCAAGCCTTTTCCTATGAGATTTTTATGATTGACATTCTGATTCTGTTTTGCCATACTTCAACCTTCCTCTGCGTCGATCATTAGTCCTTTCAACGGGGCGAATTTTTAACTGCCCGCGCCAGGAAATCCTGTGCCACTTCACAATTGGCAAAGACCAGAGCCACATGATTCACCCACACCACCATCAAATGATGAAGCCGTTTTTCCTTGATTGGCACACCGTCGCATATGCTTCCGGCAGCCGATCCTAAATCCGTATAGGTGTAAATAATGCCTTTCCGGGTAACCTTGGCGTGATGCCTGCCAATGTCCGGACGCATAAGCCGCAGCGCGTTATCTTCCTGCCGTCCGATGCCGAACACATCCTTCTCGTTTTCCAGAAGGATCTCCGCTCCGCAAAAACAGTTTCCCTCTTCGTCAATGGCATAAACTCTCCAATCCGGCACGGTTTTTCCGGGAGAAAATTGCTTTCTGAAGGCAGCTGCCCTTTTGCTTTTTATCACGGAGACCGCGGTGAAGCTGATCATGGCAGCAATCAGCAATATGGCTCCTATCAGAAAATAATCGAAAAAATGCACGGTTAATTCTCTCTCCTTCCGAAGTCGATCAGTATGGCAGAGTGGTCATCTCCGTAACGCAGGATTTCCTCCGAATCAATCCATTCCGCCAGTCTGACATCATCGAAGTCTTCCGTGTCTGATTGGCTGAAGATGCGGCATATAAAATCCATCACTCTGTTATTCCGTTCTGTTTCGGGAATATCCCGCTCGTCATGAGCCCCCGCATTGTCTCTGTACCCGTTGTAGACGCCGTCCGTCAGGATAAGAATTTTTTCATAGGTTTCCTTTGGAATCCGCCCTGTATAAAGGTGCTCCGCCGCATCCGCTTCTATGGTAAAATACGTGCGGTTGGACACCTGAAAGTTCTCGGCATCCGAAATACATTCTACCGTGCCGTTATGCTTTTGCCCATAAATGGCTCCGTCTCCTATATGGAACCACATCAGCACGCCGTCTTTTATATAAACGCCCATCAGGGTAGCATATGCCTGAATGCCGTCTACCGGCTTTCCACGCTGTAATTCCTCGTGCGTATCTTTGATTTTTTCCAGCAGTTCACTGCCAAACCGATCAAACGGAATGTCATCCTCACAACAGCGCAGGAAGACATCCACATTCATTCTCGCGCCGTACTCGCTGTGATTGCCGCCTCCCGCACCGTCACTCAGTACGGCTGCGACGGTTCCGTCTTTGGCAAGCCGATAATCGGCGCAATCCTGACAATACTGACCTTTTGAGACGTGCCTCCGTCCGGTAATAACGGCACGATAAACCGCCGGGAACGCGTTCTTCCTATCCGCCTTGCTTTCCATGACCAGCGATTCCTTTGCGGCATCTGTTTTCTCAGGCATGAGTGCCACATGATCAAAAGACGTACTGCTCACGGGATATACCCTGACGGTACGGAATGGAAGATGCCGCTCAGACAGCTGTTTTTTCTTCATGCAGCCAGCCCAAAGGAATGAAGGCATCATGCGTTTTTCTGTTTTCTCCGCATGGGACGCCATTGTGACGACGGCATTTCCTACGGTGAATGCCATCGTCTGATCGTTGGACAGCGTCAGGAATCCTCCGATATAGGGGATGGGGTGAACCATGTTGTTTTCAAGTGATACATCCAGCTTCTGCCCGGCATATTGGCAGTATTCCAGAATCAGTTTCGCCAGTTCATTCTTTTTTGTTTTTGCCGCGTCGTCCGTACTGTATTGTCTGAATAAGGTCATGACAGCGTGAACATAGGCATAAGCGTACAATGCCGTATTTTCTTTTTCCCTTGCCTTGCAGGATACGGCAACGATCTGACCGTTTGCGGTTCTCATCCATTCCGAATAACAACCGGGGCTGTGATGGCTTCTCGTAAACACGATCATGGGATTACTTCCTTTCTGTATGGTGACACAGGGTACTTTCATCAGATACACATCGCTTTGTTTAAATCGACGTCCATTTCTTTCAGGAACGCAGCCAGATCGCCTGCGCTTAATTTCGAGTAAACATAGCCAAAAAGTCCGAAATAGTGGTTATTATACAGATATTGCAAATCCTCCTGCACAGCAAGATTCTCTTTGCCAAGCATCTCTTTACCCGCGTAACGTTTATCTTTATAATACAGCTGCTGCAATACAAACAACAGCGACGCTTCGTAAGGATCTCTGGGGCACAGTTCTTCCATATTGGCTTTTTTCAATAGTTGGTTGATATATTCCAACGGCATACCAAGATACAACCCAAAAGCAATCAGTTGTCTTCGCCACGGCATAGGCTTCAGCAGGAAATCATTGACCGGGGAGGAAGCCTTTACTTCTGTATTCATGGCGGAGAAAATGCGCTGCATACTGCTTGACATTTTTGTTTTGGCATAAAACGCGCTGTTGGTCTTAAAGCCAATACGCTTTACGCAGCCTGTCAGCGTTTTGGATACTTCATGGTAACTGCTGATCAATATTTTCTGACTTTGAAAAATCATATCATAAAACAGGGGATCAGGGGGGGCGTGATCCTTCTCTGTCTTCAGCAGTGATCCCTCTGTCATATCCGCTTTACGCTGCGACCAGAGTCCTTTGGACTGAATGCGGCTTTCCTCCGCGTAGTAGGAATCATTCAGATCGGCATAAGCAGACGGAATATCAAACAAATCCGCCCGACTGCAGCACAGCCTGTCCTGCATGATTTGGAGCAGTCTGATGAACCGTATATCATCCAGAGAATCGCTGTGCAGTCTTGAAAAACCGCCGTAGCGTGACATCAGCCGGGAGACCTCCTCCACGGTTAATCCAAAGCAGCATCCGATCATGACATAATGCTCTCTGTGATAAGGAATCTCTTTATTCCACTTTTTAACCGTATTGAGAGCGCATTGACAGCGATCGGCTATGGCGCGAACCGGATATCCGCGTGACAGCCTTTCATAATACACTTGCCACTGCTGTGTGAGTTTCATATCAAATCTTGCGGTATCACCGGCATACAAGCCAAGAAAAGAATCGGTTCCGTCATCTTTGGCTGCTTTTGCAATCTCACCCTTCATAATCTGTGTGGTATTCATAGAGAAGGTCTCCTTTCGTATTTCATCACAGGCTTTCGAGTACCTTGTACAGCCTGACAGCTTTTGGGGCAAGATTCCGACCGGCTTTGCTTGTATGATTTTCTACGATACAAACGGTATAGCTGTCGTTGAACGATATGAACGACGCACGATGGGTGCCGTTTACCTGAGCCGTACCCGTTTTGGCATGAATGCCGAGGTTTTTGTCAATGCCGTAGCTGACAGCGGCTTCACGCATCGCGTCAGCTACATAAGCCGCGGTTTCTTCAGCGCAGGCTCTTCCCAGAACTTCGGTCTTTCCCTGGTATAAAAAGCCCTGCGGGGTGTAAATGCTGTCAATCAGATACGGCTTTTTTACGGCTCCGCCATTGGCAATCGTCTGAGCGATCAGAGCCATATTCATCGGGGTCAGAAGCAGCTTCCCCTGTCCGATACCGGCTGCCGCGATTTCTTCCGTTGTCGAGTGAGTGAGATTATGTTCCGAACGGATGGTGCAAAAATCCAGTTCCAGCTCTTTTCCGATATAGAAGGCCTCTGCCCGTTCCTGGAGTTTGAATGATCCTATCTCGTCTGCCATGTGTGAAAAATAAGTGTTACAGGATTTGACAACCGCTTTTTTGAGCGTGATCCTGCCGTTTACCGCACCGCCCGCATTGTGAAACACATATCCGCCGATCTTTTCGGAACCGGTATCGTCATACACTTCTTCACTGCGGTTTTCATCGTACACCAGTGTAGCAGTCACCGGCTTCATCGTGCTTCCGGGAGCAAGCTTCTTGCTCCAGTTCTGAATCCACGCGCCGTCGTATCCGCTGCTGTCAAACGCCTTCACGGTTTTTCCCACATGGTTGACATCAAATTCCAGTCCCGGACAGGCAGTGGCAAGCGCAAGGATTCTGCCGGTGGCATTTTCCAGAATTACCACACAGCCTTCCGTGCCCTTGATCTCTTCATAGGCGGCATCCTGAAGCCTGTTGACGGTTGTAAGCTTCAGTGTAGCGCCGTGATGATCTTTATCACCCGTAAACAGCTCTTTCTCAAAGGTACGCCTCAGACCGTATTTGCCATATGTCAGACTGTTATAGCCGATCAACTGCCCGTAAGACAGATGCATACATGCCGCCGGTTGATTCGGTTTTTCGGCGTATGTAATCCTGTCATCGTTTGAATCCGTTATACAGCCTTCAATGGTTGCCATGCGCTGCTCCGTTCTGGCAAGATTTTCCTTGACTTCATCACCCGTCTCATTGATTCCGTAAAACGATGCGCTGTAATATACAAGGTAACACGAAAATACAACCAGCAAAGCGACAAATCCGGAAACAACGACAAGCGTTCTGTCCTTCACAGACGTGCATACTGATTTCATTCAGACCAACTCCTATCTGGTAAACGGAACATCTTCCGGCTGGATCTTTGGTTTAGCATGATTCCGGACAAAACGACCGTTCAAATCCGGACGTCTATCGCATGTTCCCCACAGCAGCAGCATGATGTAAAAGGTGGTCAGCAGCATACTGGTTCCTCCGTTTGAAAGAAAGGGAATACAAATGCCGGTCATAAAGCTGAAATTGGTGGTTCCCATCACATTAATAAACGTGGGCAGAATGAGTGAGAGAGACGCGCCGGTCATCATAACGGACTTAAATGGATTATCGATATGCACCGATTTCATCACGGTACGATAAAAAATCACAAAGAACAGCACCAATACGACAATGGCGAACACCACGCCGCAGCGAAGAATCAGACCCACAAAAGCATAGTCGGAATCTTCCACAGGGACATGTGTGCTGCTCATCGAACCGAATAATCCGCCTTTCAGGATCATTTCACGCGCCTTGTAAAACTGGTATCCGTCCCCGTTTCTGTAATCGGCATTTGAAAACAACTGCTCCTCATCAAACACGATCATGATCCTGTCATGCAATTTTCTGTAGATCGTGTTCAGCCGGAAAAGTGCGCCGTTGATTTCTTCTCCCATCTCGCTTAATCTGACCACTCTGGAATGAATGAACGACAGAATCCCATACCCTGACAAAACTGCCGTGACAGTCCCCAGCAGCGCCGTCACAGAATAAACCGGCTTATCGGAGAATATAAAATGAAGTATGATCCACAGCAGCAGTATCACAAGAAGTGTTCCCAGCTCGTTGATGAGCAGCAGCAGCATGGCAACCATCACTGTCAACCCGGCAGATAACAGGAAGCTCTTTTGGCGATTCCGACAGGAGCTCCAGAGAACCGCATGAAAAAGCACATAAAGCGGTTTCAAAAATTCCGTAGGCTGAATGGAAAACCCGCCTGCCTCTATCCAAGCTTTGGTGCCGTTTTTTTCTTTGCCAAACACCAGAAGAACCAGCAGCACAAAAGCCAGCATCCCGGTACTGATCAGCAAATAGGTTTGTCCCACAGCCGCATTGCTAAAATCCTTAGTTTCCAGCCAGGATATCAGCCATACCCCGATGGCGCCGACAAGAGGCGCCGCAAGAAGAAGTACTTTTGACTTTAGCGGAAGTCCGCCCTCACCGAAAATCAATACCTGCGTCATCTGACCGATTTCCAAAAGCAGCGCCGCTGACATCGCTGTCAGCATATCTCCGTCATAATAGCCGGTATACAGCAACGCGCCGGATGTGACAATCAGCATCGGAAAGAATATAGCCAGCATTTCGTTTGTAAGATTTCTGTTCATCGCAAAGAGAACCAACAGTACCACAAACACCGCATTCAAAACTAAGAACAACCCGGTATCTTGTATTGCCTTTTTCATTTTATAATCTCTCCGTTCTGATAATGAATGTCAGACAATCCCGGCTTTTATGACTATATCATTCAACCACAGCGGGCAGTCCCATTCGCAAATCAATTATCTGGTAAATGTATTGTCATCGGTGCGCCGAGTGGTTTCGCCGAACAGAAGCGTTTCATTATAGTCACGCTCAAACGCAGCTTCCTCTTTCCTTTTTTCGGATATTCCGGAATTTAATTTCAAATCTGTCCTTTTGCAGGCATTACGGACAAAAGCAACAGGTGTATTGCCGAGCCAGATGACCTGCTGGTCTACCAGATCAAAGCTCTTCATAATCAGCATATCGTTGATATAAGTCAGCGCAAGAGAACCGTCTTTACGCGAAAGCGGCTTGGCAAAATAGCCATTGCCATCCTTCCCTACACCAAGATGCAGACGGCTTGTTCCATCCTCCGATTTTGCGTCCTGAAGAACAAAATCACAGTCTTTGCTTCTGCCTATCGTAAATCTTCCTGACGCGGGAATGACAAGATTCATCTTCTTGATGGCTTTCCCGGTTTCCGGATGGAGCTGCACGACCGACCATTCCGCCAATACAGTGGTAGTGTTGGTTTCATCCGAGTCTTCTTCATTCTGAGCATTCAAACCGTTTTTTCTATGTTCCGGATTGCCCTGTCGCGCATCCGTAGTCATATCCGTTCCGTTCTTTTTCCAGATCATATAGCAAATAAAGCCGATAAGCGCTATAACAGCGATAATAACAATATAACTAAAGATTTCTTTCATGGTATAAAACTCCTTTCAGCTTTACGACTCCCTGTCGTTGTCCTTATTATACGACCGAGTTTATGCCATTGTCAATTTTTTTGAAACTTTTTGATAAATCTATTGTTTTTTAATATGGTTCCTATACACTATCCACAACTTAGTGAAATTAACTCCCTCCGTCACGCCTGCGGCGTGCCACCTCCCTCAAAGAGGTACTGTCATTAACTTAAGGGAATCATCAGCAAGATGCATAAAAATAAAAAATAAGTTCATGCAAAAAACGAATTGACAAAAGCGAAAGTGCCACACAATTGAAGTGAAATTATTCACTTTTTGAGGTGTGGAAAATGAAG
>JAFPUM010000014.1 GCA_017395425.1 Clostridia bacterium
GAATACCGAGAATCCCGCGCCGGAGAATACCGAAAATCCTCCGCCGGAAAATACCGAGAATCCCGCGCCGGAGAATACCGGGAATCCCGCGCCGGAGAATACCGAAAATCCTCCACCGGAGAATACCGAAAATCCCGCGCCGGAGAATACCGAAAATCCCGCGCCGGAGAATACCGAAAATCCTCCGCCGAAGAATACCGAGAATCCCGCGCCGGAGAATACCGGGAATCCCGCGCCGGAGAATACCGAAAATCCTCCACCGGAGAATACCGAAAATCCCGCGCCGGAAAATACCGAAAATCCTCCACCGGAGAATACCGAAAATCCCGCGCCTGTGAGTGGGGAAACGCCTGCTGCTGAAGAATCGGTGAAACCTTTGCTTGCATGGGAGAAGGTAGCAGCAAGCCCATCTGAACCTGTACGGCATTCATGGGGATTGATTCTCGGATTAACCGTGTTGCTGGCAACAGTGCTGTTTTTCCTGACATGGTTGTTCGGATCAAAGGTACCCAAGAACAGGCATGACGAATGGATGAATCAGATGGGGGCTGTGCCGCCGCGTCCTACGGTGATGAATAACGTATCTTCTGAAGCGCCGGATGATACGGCGGGCACTACGGAACAGACGAAGAAAACGCTCAAAGCGGTGAAGAGAACGTCGACGAGCTTCACTCAGACCAGTCCCACAACTACTCATAATGAGTGGTATATAGAATGGCTGTACAACGAGGATAGTGATGATGTGTGGTGGTATCATGCCACTACTACCTTGAAAGAGACGACAAAACAAACCACTGAATCCGCCGTGTCAAGTGAGCCGGAAACGTCAAGTGAATCAAGTGCGTCAAGTGAATCAAGTGCGTCAAGTGAATCAAGTGCGTCAAGCGAATCCAGTTCGTCAAGCGAATCCAGTTCGTCAAGCGAATCCAGTTCGTCAAGCGAATCCAGTTCGTCAAGCGAATCCAGTTCGTCAAGCGAATCCAGTATTCCTGAGCCTCCGTCTACCAGCACGAGTGTGCCTAAGCCTGCGCCTACCGGACCGGTTTCGTCAAGTGAACCTTAACCGTCACCTGACTTCTCGCGGAGATAACAGCTTCCGAAAGCTGTTTTGAAATTCATAAAAAAAGAGGTAATGCAACAATGGAAAACAATCCCAACAAGGCTCCTGCCAATTCACCGGAAGCGACCCCCACTTATACCCAGATGCCTATCCCGCAGGAACTGAAGCCGCCTATGCAAGCGGCTGTCAGCCAGACCCAGACCGCTGGCTCCGGCGGCGGAAAGTCCAATACAGGACTGATTGCGGTGCTGATTATCATTATTCTCCTGCTGCTGGCGCTGCTGCTGTGGCTGCTCTTCGGCGGCAAGATCGGCGGCGACAAGGTCAGCGACAGCGACGAAGGCACCGTATCCGCCGTGCAGCAGGTTGCCGACGACACAGAGGCTACCACCGAATCGGATGTGAGTTCGGAAACCAAAAAATCTCAGAATAAAACCAGCAAAAAAACTTCCGCAACCGTGGCTTCCGACGTTACCGGCGAGGATGAACCCGACGAGAACGGCGTCGTAGTCACGCCCATTACACCCGGCAGTGGAGAAGAATCGGATCCTTCCCAGAATCCAAATGCACCTTCTAACGATAATCCTGACAATACAGGCACTGGTACAGGTACGAATGCCTCCGTACCCGGAAACGCACCGTAACATGTAAATCGGTACATTATGCAGCAGTATTCACTTTAATGAGAATATTCATACCATCAGCTTCTTCCACACAGGCAGATCCCGAAGCCCGAAAAATTCTTTGGAAAATTTTTTGTGAAATGTGCAACTGGGTCTTGTAATTTATGGAAAAATGCGGTATGATATAATCATAAAATTTCTTTAGGAGGTAACTTTCCCATGTCCGTAAAAGTTGCTATTAATGGTTTTGGCCGCATTGGCCGTCTCGCGTTCAGACAGATGTTCGGCGCCGAGGGTTATGAAGTTGTCGCGATCAACGATCTGACCAAGCCCTCCATGCTCGCTCAGCTGCTCAAGTATGACACCGCACAGGGCGGTTACTGCGGCAAGATCGGCGAAGGTCTCCACACCGTTGAGGCTGACGACGAAGTCGGCACCATCACCGTGGACGGCAAGACCCTCAAGATTTATGCAATGGCGAAGGCCAACGAGCTGCCCTGGGGCGAAATCGGTGTAGACGTCGTTCTCGAATGCACCGGCTTCTACTGCTCCAAGGAGAAGAGCCAGGCTCACATCGATGCAGGCGCGAAGAAGGTTGTTATTTCCGCCCCCGCCGGCAACGACCTCAAGACCATTGTTTTCAGCGTGAATGAGAACACCCTCACCGCTGAGGATACCATCATCTCCGCTGCTTCCTGCACCACCAACTGTCTCGCTCCCATGGCGAAGGCGCTCAACGACTATGCTCCCATCCAGAGCGGTATCATGAGCACCATTCATGCTTACACCGGCGATCAGATGATCCTTGACGGTCCTCACAGAAAGGGCGACCTCAGAAGAGCCAGAGCCGGCGCTGCCAACATCGTTCCCAACTCCACCGGTGCTGCCAAGGCAATTGGTCTGGTTATCCCCGAACTCAACGGCAAGCTCATCGGTTCCGCTCAGAGAGTGCCTGTTCCCACCGGTTCCACCACCATCCTGACCGCTGTTGTCAAGGGCGCTGACGTGACCAAGGAAGGCATCAATGCCGCTATGAAGGCTGCTGCTTCCGAGTCCTTCGGCTATAACGAGGATCAGATCGTTTCTTCTGACGTAATCGGTATGAGATACGGTTCTCTCTTCGATGCTACCCAGACGATGGTTGCCAAGATCGCTGATGACCTCTATGAGGTTCAGGTTGTTTCTTGGTATGACAACGAGAACTCCTACACCAGCCAGATGGTTCGCACCATCAAGTACTTTGCGGAGCTTGCGTAATTATCTCATTTCGCGATTCCGTTAATTGCTTGCGCCGCAGATGATTTACCGACTGTGCAGTATCCGTTACCGGGCTGCTGATTGGGTAAATAGGTAATTGTCAAATGAATTCCGGCAGAATTGTTTTCGGACAGCTCTGCCGGGATTTTTTTCTATGTCTCACTTTTCGTTCATAATTTGTTCAACATTCACGGGCGAATCTATGATACAATATGGCGATACAGAGAAGGAAAGGGCGGTATGTGGATTTGAAAGAAGAAAGAGACGAGATGATTTTGTCGGAAGAATCGACAGAGCAGGATGATGTGATGGAATCACCCGTATCTTCCGAGGAGACAGTTACCGAGGAAACGTCGTCGGAACCCGAGACATCGGATGTGCCGGAGGAAGCCGAAGAACCGGAGGAGGCAAAGGAAGAAGCGGAAGCGTCAGTTCCTGTTTCGCTGGGCGAGGTGGAAGAATGGGAAACAGATGCGGAGATTGATCCGTCGGTAGCTTTTGTCGAAGGGGAAAAGGGACAAGATGCAGGTTCCGCCGGGGAACTGGACGCGATTGCCGCGATGGAAATTGCCCGTCTGGCGAGCGCGATTTTTGATGACGTTGAGGGTTTAACGGAATCCGTGGAGGAACCCGAAGAACCCGAGGAATCCGAAGAATCCGAGGAACCCGAAGAATCCGAGGAACCCGAAGAATCCGAGGAACCCGAGGAACCCGAAGAACCCGAGGAATCCGAAGAATCCGAAGAATCCGAGGAACCCGAAGAACCCGAGGAGCCCGAAGAACCCGAGGAGCCCGAAGAACCTGAGGAACCCGAAGAACCTGAGGAACCCGAAGAACCCGAGGAGCCCGAGGAGCCCGAAGAATGCGAAGAACCTGAGAAACCAGAAGAATCCGAAGAACCCGAAGAAGCGCAACTGGCGGCAATGTTTGGTGCCATTGCGGCAGCGGAAATTGCCAGTCTGACTAACGAAGTAATAGGTGAATTGTCGGAGCCGGAATCAGTCGGGGAAGAACCGGAACTGGTCGAAGAAGAGCCGGAACTGGTTGAGGAAGAACCGGAACTGGTCGAAGAAGAACCCGAACTGGTTGAGGAAGAGCCGGAACTCATCGAGGAAGAACCGGAACTCATCGAAGAAGAGCCGGAACTGGTTGAGGAAGAGCCGGAACTGGTTGAGGAAGAGCCGGAGCTGGTCGAGGAAGAGCCGGAACTGGTTGAGGAAGAACCGGAACTGGTCGAGGAAGAACCGGAACTGGTTGAGGAAGAGCCGGAACTGGTCGAGGAAGAGCCGGAACTGGTCGAGGAAGAGCCGGAACTGGTCGAGGAAGAGCCGGAACTGGTCGAGGAAGAGCCGGAACCGGTCGAGGAAGAGCCGGAACTGGTCGAGGAAGAGCCGGAACTGGTCGAAGAAGAACCGGTCATTCCTGATAAGACAGAAGAAGCGGAACCAAGCGCCGTTTTAAAAACGGAAAAGGCGAAGAAACCCAAGAAAAAAGGTTCGGGGTGGCGTAAGCTTTTGATTGTTTTGGTGGCACTGGTGGCGTTGCTGGTGCTGATTTGTGCGGCAGGCTATGGTGTGTTCACGCATTATTACAATAAGCTCAATCGTCAGTCGCTGGATACGCCGGTGGAAATTGTCACGCAGATTGATCTGGATGACGATTACGATGAGGAAGCAGAGGATTCGTCCGCCGAGGAAATTGCGGATTTGGATGAATATGTATTGGGTAATCTGAAAGACGGCGACGAAGCGCTGCAATTTGACGACGAAAATGTGACCAATATTCTCATGATCGGCACGGATAACCGTGGCAGCAGCAGCCGCCACTGTCGCAGCGACTCCATGATTATTCTTTCGGTCAACCGCCGTACCAAGAAGATTATTCTCACATCGGTCATGCGCGATATCTATGCCAATATACCCGGGGCGGGCAATACCCGTATCAATGCCGCCTATGCGTATGGCGGTCCGAATCTGCTGATCCGTACCATCGAAAAGAACTTTAAAATTCATCTTGATAAATACGTACAGGTGGATTTTTACAGCTTCATGGATATCGTGGATGCCATCGGCGGTGTGGAGATGAACGTCAGTGCCGCGGAAATCAGGGTTATGAACAAAATCTATATTCCGGAACTCAATGAGCATCTGGGTTTGCCCAAAAATCTCGATAAGATTGACGTCAACAAGGCGGGCATGATGCGGCTTAACGGTAAACAGGCGGTTGCCTATTCCCGCGTGCGGTATGTAGGCAACGGCGATTTCGGACGTACCGAACGTCAGCGCAAGGTACTCAATGAGATTTTCAAGACGGCCAAGGGAATGAGCGTGAGCGAACTGAATCAGTTTGCCAATGTGGCGCTGCCCTGCATTACCACCAATCTCACCAAGGGCGAAGTGCTGTCGATGCTGATGCAGACGCCGGAGTTTCTGGAGTATGACATGGTGTCGGCGAGAATGCCTATTGACGGCAGCTTTAAGTATATGACGGTGCGCAAGATGTCGGTGCTGGGCGTGGATTTTGCCAAGAACCGCAAATATTGGTATAAAACTGTTTACGGCGAGGAAAGCTGACTTTCGTAAAAAAAGAAGAATGATCGGCACAGTGCGGACAGGTTTTGCAAGGTTATAACACCCTTGCAAGGCCTGTCCGCTTTATTTAATAGGGCTGGAATAATTGGTCAAAAAAAGTCAGATTTTTTTGAAAAAAGAGAAAACAAGAGCATTCAGGCGAACGAGGGAGAAAATAATACAAAAGCAGCAAAACATTGACTTTTTCTGACTTTGACTTTTTCTGATGAATAAGTATAATGATAATCACAAAAGGTCAAAGAAAGTCAAGGACATTTGAAAACAAATGAAACCAAGACCTTTGGGAGATGAACAAACGTGAGAATGAGTGAACAGGTGGCGCGGTATATTCTGGAACTGCTCGACAGCCGGGACGGTACCGCCGAAATCCGACGCAACGAGCTGGCGGATCAGATAGGGTGCGTGCCCAGTCAGATCAATTACGTCATCACGTCGCGCTTTACCCCCGAACAGGGCTACATGGTGGAGAGCAGACGGGGCGGCGGCGGTTATATCCGTATCACACGGGTGCGTCTGAGCGGTCCGTCGGCGGTCATGCACGTCGTCAACAGCATCGGCGACAGTGTGGACAGCGGTACGGCACGTATGCTGATTGTCAACCTGACCGATCGAGGCATCCTGACGCCGCCGATTGCGGAAATCATGCTCGCCGCGTGCGGTGACAGCGCTTTGAAGGCATTGCCTCCGGCGTATCGTGACATCGCGCGGGCAGGAATTCTCAAACAAATGCTTATCAAATGCGCAATCAGTCAATAATGACATTGCAAAATCATAGAGAAAGGGAATGAAGAAGTATGTTGTGCGAAAAATGTAAGAAGAATGAGGCTACGGCTTATATCAAGACAAATGTGAACGGGGATGTGCATGAGTATCATCTCTGCCCGGACTGTGCGGCGGAATTGAGAAACAGCGGGGAATTCGGCAAGCTGTTTGATTGGAACGGATTGGATGACTTCGGCGGTTTCGGCTCTCTCTGGGGCTTGAACAGCGGATTCGATCTGGTGAGCAGTCTGCTCAGTTCGCCCTTCGGGAGTCTTGGCGGCTTCGGCAGTGCGCCCGCGATTGGTTCAGGCAAACGCTGTCCGGTGTGCGGTTCGGATTTCGGCGAGATAGCCAAATCCGGCAAGGCGGGCTGTCCGAATTGCTATACCGAATTCAGAAACCGTCTGGCGCCCACCATCAAGAAAATTCATGGCAACACGGTTCACTGCGGCAAGCATTCCAAAGTGACCACCGAGCAGAGCCATGAAAACGAAATTGCCTCGCTGCGCAATCAGCTCAACGAAGCCATTCAGAGCGAAAATTATGAGCGTGCCGCCGAACTTCGCGACCAGATCAAGGCGATGGAAGCCTGACGGCAGGCGGACGAAAGATCAGATTTCATGCAAAAATTCAGAAAAAAACGGAGTGACAGTTATGTCCGGTAATGAGAAAAATACAGAGAGAAAATGGTACCAGACCCAGGGCAAGGAAGCCGACACCGTGATCAGTACGCGGCTGCGGTTTGCCCGGAATCTGAACGGCTATCCTTTCCCGCACCGTATGACCGACGCGCAGAAGAAGGAAGTCAATGAAAAAGTGCGCGACGCCCTGATTGGCGGCAATTCCGCGCTGCGTGACAGTTTCACCTATGTGGAGGCTGACCAATTGTCGCCTGTGCAGCTGGCGGCAATGGTGGAACGGCATCTCATCAGTCCCGAATTCGCGGGCAATCCCAAGGGTCGGGCGCTGCTGATGATGAAGGACGAATCGGTGAGCATCATGCTCAATGAGGAAGACCATCTGCGGATTCAGGTGATGGGAAGCGGCTTGCAGCTCGATGAACTCTACGATACGGCGGACAAGATTGATACGCTTCTTGATGAAACGCTTCATTTTGCGTTTGATGAAGAACTGGGCTATCTCACTGCCTGCCCGACCAATCTCGGCACCGGCATGAGAGCGTCGGTCATGCTGCATCTTCCTGCATTGACCGCAAGCGGCACACTCAACCGGATTGCCTCCAGTCTCGACAAGATGGGCGCGACTATCCGCGGAAGCTATGGAGAAGGCAGTCAATCCAGCAGCGCGATGTATCAGGTATCTAATCAGGTGACGCTGGGCATCAGCGAAAAGGATACCCTCTCCAATCTGACCGAAATCACCCGTCAGATGATTGCACTGGAAAAGAAAGCACGCGCCGGAATGCTGAAATCGGAAGCCTATCAGGATACCGTCTGGCGTGCGCTGGGACTTATGAAATGCGCCCGCGTGATGAGCAGCGAGGAATTCGGGGAACTGTATTCGGCACTGCGCATGGGCGTGGCGGAAGGAATCGTCACCGACGTGACGCTCGACCGGCTCGCCGACCTGTATGTCAAGGTACAACCTGCCAACATCATGGAGCAGTACGGCAAGGAACTGACGCCGTCCCAGCGCGACCAGAAACGCGCCGAAATTCTCAGAAACGAGTTGCGATAAAGAACGCGCCGATTGGCAAATGCTTCCGGCGCATAGGATAAAGAATCAATGACAGAAACGGGGGTTTGTTTATGAACTACAACTTTAAGGGATTTACGGAGAAATCGAACATCGCGCTCAATTACGCGTTTGACTGTGCGCAGAATATGGGGCATACCTTTGTCGGCTCGGAACATCTCCTGCTGGGGCTGCTCATGACCGATTCATCAGTGGCACAGTCCATTCTCAATGAAAACGGCATTGACGCGGATGATGTGAGAAACAAGATCATCGAAATTCACGGTCAGGGGATGAAATGCACCGTCAACCCCAACGACCTCACCGCCCGCAGCAAGTACACGCTGCAAAAGGCAAAAAGCATCGCTTCCCGCATGGGCAGTTATGTGGGTACAGAGCATATTCTGTGCGCACTCATCGACGACAGCGAAAGTTACGCCGTGCGCCTGATTCAGGAACTGGACGGCGATATTCCGGATATCATCGACGCACTGGAAGCATTCTGGGGCGGCGGAGAGAACGATGATGAGGAAGAAAACATGGGCGGACAGTCTCCCATGGGAGGACTGTTCGGTATGCTGGGCGGCATGGGCGGACAGAATCCCTTTGCCGCACAGGGCGGCGGCAAACATGGCAAGGGCGGCAAGAATCTCGACAAGTACGGCAGAGATCTGACCGCTGAAGCCAAGCAGGGCAAAATTGACCCGGTCATCGGACGTCAGCAGGAGATTGACCGCGTGATTCAGATTCTTTCCCGCCGCACCAAGAACAACCCCTGTCTGATCGGTGAACCGGGCGTCGGCAAGACTGCCATTGCGGAGGGACTGGCGCTCAAAATTGCCGAGGGAGAGGTGCCGGAGACGCTCAAAAACAAGCGCATTGTGGATCTCAGTCTGACCGGCATGATCGCCGGTTCCAAGTACCGCGGCGAGTTTGAGGAACGTATTCAATCCGTGATTGACGAAGTCGTGAAGGACGGCAATGTGATTCTCTTTATTGACGAAATCCACACCCTGATCGGAGCCGGTGCCGCCGAAGGCGCGACTGACGCCGCCAACATTCTCAAACCGATGCTGGCGCGCGGCAGTTTTCAGGTCATCGGCGCGACCACCATCACCGAATACCGCAAGTATATCGAGAAGGATTCCGCACTGGAACGCCGGTTCCAGCCGGTCATGGTGGGGGAACCCACCGAAGAGGAAGCGCAGCAGATTCTGCTGGGACTGCGCGACCGCTACGAGGGACATCACAATGTCAGAATCAGCGACGAAGCGATTCAGGCGGCTGTTACGCTGTCGGCGCGTTACATTGCCGACCGTTATCTGCCGGATAAGGCAATTGACCTCATCGATGAGGCGGCTTCCCGTGTCAGACTGAAACGGCAGACCGCGCCGGTGGACGTGAAGGAACTCGAAGATAAAATCAAGCAGTTGGCAGCCGACAAACAGGAAGCCATCAACAGTCAGGATTATGAACGTGCCGCCAAGCTCCGTGATCAGGAGAAAGAACTGAGTGCCCGGCTGGAACAGCAGAAAGAGGCATGGAAAAAGAGCAATGCCGGACGGGAGGATACCGTCACGACCGAGGATATCGCGGAAATCGTGTCGCAGTGGACGGGAATCCCCGTGGTGCAGCTCACCACAGAAGAAAGCGAACGGATGCTGAAAATGGAGGACATCCTTCATGAACGCATTGTGGGTCAGCATGAAGCCGTGACCGCCGTGGCAAAAGCAATCCGCCGCGGACGCGTCGGACTGAAAGACCCCAAGCGCCCGATTGGTTCCTTCCTGTTCCTCGGACCCACCGGCGTGGGCAAGACCGAACTTTGCAAGGCGCTGGCGGAAGCGATGTTCGGCGACGAGAATGCCATGATTCGCCTCGATATGTCGGAATTCATGGAAAAGCACACGGTATCCAAACTGATCGGCTCGCCTCCCGGCTATGTGGGTTACGATGAAGGCGGACAGCTTACCGAGAAGATTCGCCGTCACCCCTATTCGGTGGTACTCTTCGATGAGGTGGAAAAGGCGCACCCCGATGTCCTCAACATTCTCCTGCAAATCATGGGCGACGGGCGCGTGACCGATTCGCAGGGACGCACCGTGGATTTCAAGAATACAGTCATCATCATGACATCCAACCTCGGCGCGCGTGCGATTACGGGCGGCGGCGGTCACGCGCTGGGCTTCGGTCACAGCACCACTGAAAAAGCGCAGGAGGAATATGACAGCATCAAGGAATCCGTGATGGAGGAAGTCAAGAACGCCTTCCGTCCCGAATTCATCAACCGTCTCGATGATATCATTGTGTTCCGCAAGCTGAGCGAAGCCGACGTGGAGCAGATTGCCGAAAAGATGCTGGCGTCTCTCGCACAGCGAACCAAGGAGATGGAGATCGACGTGACGTTTGACAAGAGCGTTGCCAAGACCATCGCCAAGCACGGCTTTGACCCGGTGTACGGCGCCAGACCCATCCGCCGCGCCATTCAGTCCGAAATCGAGGACAAACTCTCCGAGAAGATTCTCGACGGCACCGTCAAGGCAGGCGAGAGCATTACCGTCAGTTTCAAGCATGACGAGATGAAGATTGACAAGAAGTGATGATGCTTTACATCGTCACCTTCCGAAAACACAAATTTTTTCCCCCTCCGCCCGGCTGTGCGGTCTTCCTTCGGGAAGATGTCGCCAGCCGGGCGGGGGTTTTTTGAGAGGGGGAAAATAATACTTGAAAAAAATGATATCATAAGGTATGATAATAACGGCGGGTGCAAATCGACTGTTATGAAAGGAGTGACTGCGTGTGACCGCTTTACAAAGGGATGCTATTGATTTGGTGCAGAGAATGCCGGAGGATAAGCTGTATTTTATTATCCAGATCATGCAGGGAATTGACGGTCTTTCCCAAACCGATAGAGAACGAAAGAAACGCAAACAGGCGGCGTTTGAAGAATTAGAGAGACTGCGCAGATGCGTTCCCGATTTGGACGAAGAACGGGAACTGGAGGAATGGAGAGAGGAGAAATACGGCAATGCGTATCATGCTTGACACGAATGTGCTGGTAGATTATCTCATTTGCAGGGCACCGTTTGATAGGGCAGCGGAACAAATTGTAGATAGCTGTCGGAACGAAAAAAACTGTTATTGGCACTTTGTGAAATATTTACGGTGGAAGGTATTGACAGAGGCAAGCTGACAGCCGCACTGGAAAATGATGCGTTTTCGGATTTTGAAGATTGTCTGCAAGCGGAATGTGCGATTGCATTCAGAGCGGATTATATTGTCACTCGCAATGAAAAAGATTATGTGGCAAGTGCGGTTCCCTGTATATCTCCCGATGTATTTTGTGTACGTTATCTGAAATACACATAGCAATCAACACAAAACCCCGCCCGTCTGTGCGGTCTTCCTTCGGGAAGATGTCGCCAGCCGGGCGGTTTTTTTGTGGAGAAAGATAATAAATCCTATTGCAAAACCAACCATCGCATGGTATAATGACAAAAGAGTACTTGTCAAACGAGGTGAAACCTGTGGCAACGAATTTTGGATTTATGCCGGTGCTGTCGGGCAAGCGGTATTTTATCAGCTATAAGAGCGAAGATTCCGAACGTGTAGGAGAAATTACCCGCAAGCTCAACGAAATGGGGGTGCCGATGTGGTATGACTACGGGATAGAAAAGGGAAAACGGTGGAGCGTTGAGATCAATCGGAACATCGAAGAATGCGAGGCATTCATTCTCTTCGCGACAAAGACACTCTTTGCGGCGGAAGACACATGGGTTCGCAAGGAGTTTCGTCTAGCCGATATGAGCAATAAAAAAAAATATGTCGTGTGGCTGGATGATGTCAATCCGTATCAGAATCCGCAAGATGTCCATAGCAAACTGAAAGACTGGTATCTGGACGTGGAGGAATTGCAGGGCATCAAAATGGCAGGATGCTCCGTGGACCAGATTGCATGGAACATCGTCACGGAATTCCATCTGATACAAGGAAGAAAGCCTCAGCCGCCGTCACCCTCGTACCAACCGACTGCGCCAAAAGCGGAAAAGCCTGCTTCCGTATCACAATCAACTAATCCGTATAAGCCTTCTGTGCCAAAATTGGAACTGAAGCCTGCTTCCGTATCTCAGCCGGTCAGTCAGCCACAACCCAATCCGGCGGTCAATTCCGTACCAAATAAAACACAGCCCGCTGCCGCAAAATCGGTAAAACATACGCCGCTGATTGTGACAGTTGCGATAGTGCTTGTGGCGGCAATCGTGTGCGGCATATGGGCGAGAAGCAATCCTGCAAAAAGTGTGAAACCGTTGTCGGAACTTGAAAGCGTATCGGTCGGAGATCATTTCACCTTCGGCAATTACCCGCAGGGGGCAAACGGCGAAGTACAGCCGATCGAATGGCGTGTGCTGGACGTGCAGGGCGGCAAGGCACTTGTCATTTCGGAAAAGCTGCTTGATTGTGTACAGTACAATGAGTCATACACAAATGTTACATGGGAAACCTGCACATTAAGAAAGTGGATGAATGACGATTTTCTGAACAAAGCGTTTACTTCAAATGAGCAGGCAGAAATTGCTACCGTTACCAAATATACCCCGAATAATTCTTCATACGGAACAAGCGGCGGAAATACCACGCAGGACAAAATCTTTGCGCTAAGCATAGACGAGGCAGGGAAATATTTCGGAAATAATGACGACAGAAGGGCTGCACCGACTGAATATGCCATAAAAAACGGCGCATGGACAAGTGATATTTATTCACTTTCGACTGGCGAGAAAGCTGGCTGGTGGTGGCTCCGTTCGCCCGGCAACAATTATAGTAGTGCCGCGAGCGTGAACCACAGTGGCGGCATCAATCGGCTCGGTCTCAGTGTCGGATTCAGTAAGGTTGCCGTCCGCCCGGCTTTCTGGCTGAATCTGTCATAAAAAATCTTCAAATCTAAAAATCTTCGCATCCATCATCTTTGAATCAAATCAGCAATCAACATAAAATCCCCGCCCGGCTGCGCGGTCTTCCTTCGGGAAGATATTGCCAGCCGGGCGGGGGTGGTTTTTGGGGGGGGGGAAAAATTATCCCTTGAAATTGTACGAATCCTTGAGTTCCACCGAGCGGTTGAAGACGAGATGTTCGGGGGAGGAATCGACGCTGTCCACGCAGAAATAGCCGAGGCGCAGGAACTGGAATCCGTCGCCCGGAGTAGCCAGTGCCAGACAAGGCTCCAGCTTGCAGCCGGTCTTGACGGTGAGGGTGTTGGGCTTGACGTGCTGCATGAAATCCACGTCGGCGGCGTCGGGGTTGGGAATGTCAAACAAGCGGTCGAAGAGACGCACCTCCGCCTCCACGCAGTCGGCAGCGTTGACCCAGTGAATGGTGCCCTTGACCTTCAAGCCCTCGGGCGGATTGCCGCCGCGGGTGGACGGGTCGTATTCGGCGTAGACTTCCACAACCTTGCCGTTTTCGTCCTTCTTGCAGCCGGTGCATTTGACAATATAAGTGCCTTTCAGACGGACATAATTGCCGGGGAAGAGACGGAAATATTTCTTGGGTGGCTCTTCCATAAAGTCGTCGGCTTCAATGTACAGCTCGCGGCTGAACGAAATATTGCGCTTGCCTGCCAGCTCGTTGAGCGGGTTGTTCTCGATTTCAAAAAACTCGGACTGTCCTTCGGGATAGTTGGTGATGACCAGCTTGATCGGGTCGAGAACCGCCATCGCGCGGGTGGCGTTGTTGTTGAGGTCTTCACGCAGGCAGTATTCGAGAAAACTCCACTGTACGACATTGTCGTTCTTGGCGACACCGATGCGCTCACAGAAGTTGCGGATGGAGGCAGGCGTGTAACCGCGGCGGCGAAGTGCCGCGAGAGTGGGCATTCTGGGATCATCCCAGCCGGACACAATGCCTTCCTCAATGAGCCTTCTCAGTTTGCGCTTGCTCAGTACCGTATAGTCGATGCCCAGACGCGCAAATTCAATCTGACGCGGCTTGGCGGGAGCGGAGATGTTGTCGATGACCCAATTGTAGAGCGGACGGTGATTTTCGTATTCCAGTGAGCAGAGCGAATGGGTGATGCCTTCCATCGCGTCGCCGATGGGGTGCGCGAAGTCGTACATCGGATAGATGCACCACTTGTCGCCGGTCTGATGGTGGGTTTCGTGCTTGATGCGGTAAAGCACCGGGTCGCGCATATTCCAGTTGGGGGAAGCGAGGTCGATTTTGGCGCGGAGCGTCATGGCGCCGTCGGGGAACTCGCCGTTCTTCATGCGCTCAAAGAGGTCAAGACTTTCCTCCATCGGACGGTCACGGTAGGGACTGGTAGCCGGTGTGGTAAGCGTGCCGCGGTTCTCCTTGACCTGTTCGGGAGAAAGTTCACAGACGTAAGCAAGCCCCTTCTTGATAAGTTCCACCGCAAAATCATAGGTCGCGTCAAAGTAATCGGAGGCAAAATAATATCTGTCCTCCCAGTCGTAGCCCATCCAGTGAATGTCGTTCTTGATGGCTTCGATGAATTCTTCCTTTTCCTTGGTAGGATTGGTGTCGTCCATGCGCAGGTTGCACATGCCGCCGAATTTCTCCGCCAGACCGAAGCTGATGCAGAGCGCCTTGACGTGTCCGATGTGGATACAGCCGTTGGGTTCCGGCGGGAAACGGGTGTGAACCGTCATGCCCTCAAACCGTCCGCCGGGCGCGATGTCCTCTTTGATGAAGTCGGCAATGAAATTGCTCGGCTCGGTTTTTTCTTCGGGTTTATCTTTGATTTCGATACTGTCAGCCAATGTGACTCCTCCTCAAAATAATAGTAAAACAAGCAGATATAGCATGAAATAATTATTTTCCCAAATCCTTTTTGAACTGCACCATGATGTCAATGAATTCCTTGGAATAGACGAAGTGGATGTCATGATCGGAAGTGGGCGTGCGGGTGACGTTGCAGTTCTGAATCAGGGAAGCGACTTTTTTGGCGTCGTCCTCATCGTTGGCGGCGTAGAGCACGCCGTCGTCGCCGTAATCGGTGTTGGCTTTGATGTAGGTGCAGGGACACTGGATATTCCGGAGAATTTCCTCCTGCGATTCCCCTTCCAGCCATGTGCCGTTGTAGAATGCCTCGGCAAATGCCAGATCGTATTCATCGACATACAGCAGACCGTGCGTCCATGAATAGGGCATATACCAGATTTTCTTGCATTCCTCACCGGTCTTTTGGGAGTATTCCTTGGCGGTCGCGGCGGGGAACTGTTCCAGACCTTGGAATTTCTGCCACAGATAGCCGTTTTCATAGTAATACGGAATATAATACTTTTGCTCGTTCTGGGCGAGGAAGGAATGCGTGACCTCAAAGCCGTCCTTCCAGACGAAGGTATTCTGCATTTCTTCCGGTTCCACGCTGAAAAACGGCGGGTCTTCCAATACGATGCCGAGTACGTCCTGCGGCGACGTGGCGGCGATGCTCGCCGTAAGAATGCCGCCGGAGGAATGCCCCGATACCACGCAGGGCTGACCGATCACGTTTTCAATGAAGAGAATGAGATCATCGGTCATTTTGCGGCAGGTGTAATCGGCGGGGTTGTGGCTGGAACTGCCGTGTCCGTGACAGTCCACGGCGTAGACGTGATATTCCTTTGCCAGCGCGGGCAGCACTCTCGCGTAATCCTCCCATGCCATTTCCTGTCCGTGAATGAGCAGGAGAGGGGTTTTGTCCGCGTCGGGACTCTCAGCGTAATTGAGTACCGTGCCGCCGGTGAGGGAAACCTGCTTTTCAGTGTATCCCGCCGCCCAGACCTTTTTCATGTCCGACTGGTCGTAGTGGAGGTTGTTGTAGGCGAAGATGCCCACCGCCGTGCTGATGATGACAATCAGCGCCACGAACAGCACAAGAAGGACAAGCAGGATTTTTTTGACAATGTGCATCGGCTTTTTCTTGGTGTCAGACATGATGATCTCTCCTTACCGTGTTTATTTCAGTTTTTCCAGACCGATTTTGAGTCTTCTCAGCGACTCCTCCCGACCGAGGATGCCCAGCACTTCGACAGCGCCGCCGGGCGTCACGGTTCTGCCCGACGCGGCGATTCTCACCGGCCACATGAGCAGACCGTTTTTGACCTCCATGCCTGCCGCCATACCGATGAGGCAGTCGTGAAGAGTTTCCTGTTTCCAGTCGGGCAGGGCTTCCAGCGCGGGAATGACCGCTTCAAGCATAGTTTTGGAGCTTTCAAGCGTGGACTTGGATTTTTTATTGATGAAAAGGTCAGACGCGTAATCATCGAGCGTGTCGATAAAATCAATCTGCGGACCGATCTCGCCCAACACCTCGGTGCGCTGGTGCAGGCACTTGGCAATCAGCGCGGTGTCCGCGGTTTCGGAATGCACGGTCTGACGGATGAACGGCAGGACGGCGGCATGAAAATCTTCTTCGCTCATGGCGCGGATATATTCGGCGTTGAGCCAGCGGAGCTTTTCGGGGTCGAAGATGGCGGGGGATTTGGAAATGCCGCCGATGTCAAAGACCTGCGTCATTTCCGCAAGGGTAAATTTCTCCTGCTCGCCCTTGGGACTCCAGCCCAGCAGCGCGATGTAATTCAGCACCGCTTCCGAGAGATAGCCCTTCGCGACCAGATCCTGATAGCTCGCGTCGCCGTTGCGTTTGGAGAGTTTATTATGCGCGTCCTTCATGACCGGGGCGCAATGGACATACACGGGACGTTTCCAGCCGAACGCGTCGTAGAGCAGGTTGTACTTGGGCGTGGAAGAGAGATACTCGTTTCCGCGCACGACGTGGGTAATGCCCATCAGATGATCGTCGATGACGTTGGCAAAATTGTAGGTGGGATAACCGTCCGATTTAAGCAGAATCTGGTCTTCCAGCTCGGCGTTGTCGATTTCCACCAGCCCGAACACCGCGTCCTCAAAGGAGGATGTACCTTCGCGCGGCATTTTCTGACGGATGACATACGGCTCACCGGCGGCAATGCGTCGGTCGGCTTCTTCCAGCGGAATATCGCGGCAGTGTCCGTCGTACTTGGCAATGCCGCCTGCCTCGGCGTGAAGCGATTCCAGCCGCTCCTTGGTGCAGAAGCAGTAGTAGGCGTGACCCATTTCAACGAGCTTGCGGGCGTATTCCGCGTAAATCGCCTTGCGCTCGGACTGAATATAGGGACCGCAGCTGCCACCGACGTCGGGACCTTCGTCCCAGAGCAGACCGGTTTCCCGCAGGGTGTTGTAGATAATATCGACGGAATCCTCCTTGAGGCGTTCGCGGTCGGTGTCCTCAATGCGAAGGATAAAGTCGCCGCCGTCCTTTTTGGCGATGAGATAGGCGTAGAGCGCCGTGCGGAGATTGCCGACGTGCATATAGCCGGTGGGCGAAGGCGCAAAGCGCGTTCTGATAGTTGACATGGTTGTGTCGTTCCTTTCGGTTTTGGGGTAAGCTGAAACAGTATCCGCAGATAATAGGATAATAAATTAATTTTACCCTTTTGTCATGCCGATGTCAATAAAAAACGATAGTGTTTTTGACAGAAAAAATCCGGGAAACCATAAAAAAAACGGATATATCGTAAATATTGATAGAAATCCCTTGTAATTTCTGTGAGAAAATGGTAAAATCAAAGCATGACATTAAAATCAAAGCATGACATAATGAAAGCCATTTTCAGAGGTGAACGGCAATTGGTTGATTCTGAAAAGAAACATGAGAAAACGGAAAGCGACAGCTTCAAAATCTGTGCCGGCAGCGGTGCGGAATCCGGTTTGTTCTGTGAGGACGCAAGCCGTGGATTGATGTACACGTTTTCCGATGAGAATGATTCCGATATTGAAAAAGTCCGCGGCGTATGTATGCCCTCGCCCTGTGCGCTGGGCTGTTCCTTTGACCGCGAGTTGATGTATAAGGTAGGCAGAGCCGTGGGAAGTCTGGCAGCCTCGTTTGGTGTGAATGCGGTATTGTCACCTGATGTGGGAATTGTGCGCAGTCCGCTTTATGGTGGACTGGCGGATCGTTTCGGCGAGGATCCGTATCTGTGCGGCGCCCTGGGCGCGGAATGGGTCAAGGGTGCGCAGTCGGCAGGTGTGGCGGCGGTATTGAGCCATTTCGGAGACGGCAGTCAGTCGGGCGGGAAATACACCTGTGACCACAAGATTGACCGGCGGGCGCTGCATGAACTTTATCTGCGCCCCTTCGAGATGACCGTGAAACTGGCTGCACCCAAAGCGGTATATTGCGGTATGAGCAAAATCAACGGTCTTTACAGCGGAGAGAACTATGTGCTTCTCACGGAGATTCTGCGCAGAAAGTGGGGATTCCAGGGCGCGGTGCTGGCGGATATGCGGCTGCTCGACCCGGTGGAAGCGATGGCTTGCGGCGTGGATATGTCCTATCCGGCAGGGAGCGCGGAGATGCGCCGCAAACTCAAACGCGCCGTGGAGGAAGGCGATTTGCCGGACTATTATCCCGTACAGAGCGCCGGACGGGTCAAAACACTGACCGCTGTGTCAGATCGTGATGAGGAAAGTCCCGATGTGGAGGAATGCTGCCGTCTGGCGAGAAAAGCCGCCGAACGTTCGGCGGTGCTGCTGAAAAATCACAAGCAGACGCTCCCCCTGCCGCTGAGCGGCAACATTGCGCTGATCGGGCGGCAGGCGAAATATCCCCGTGTACAGCGTGGCGGGAAAGACGCGCTGCTGATGGAAGAAGACAGTGTCAAGGGACTTCCGGAAGTTTTTGAGGAAAATCAGGTGCGGTTCCGCTATTGCGACGGCTACGATGAACATAACAAAACCGATGACGCATTGCTGAAGGGAGCGGTGAAATGCGCTTCCAAAGCTGAATTTGCCGTGGTGTTTGTCGGTTTTGACGATTATTACGACAACAACAGCGCCGACCGTTTTACCAACCAGCTTCCCAAAGCGCAGACGAGACTGATTCAGGCGGTGGCGCGTGCCAATGCCAACACGGTTGTGGTGGTAGGCGGGAGTGCGCTGCCAAAGATGAACTGGATTGGCAAGGTCAAATCAGTGCTGTATCTGCCGCTGGGTGGGGGAGAAGTTTCCGAAGCGCTGTTCCGGCTGCTGTTCGGTCTGAGCAATCCGGCGGGACGGCTGTCGGTGAGCTACTCGCTCAACGAGGGCGATCTGGCGTGCGGCGATACCTTCGGACGGGACGAGCGGGTGTCGGAACACCGCGAGAGTATCTATGTAGGGTATCGGTATTTCAATAAAGCCAATCTGTTTGCGGCGTTCCCGTTCGGGTACGGTCTGAGCTATACGAAGTTTGAATATTCCCATATGCGTGCGTCGCGGGCGGACGACGGCTGGCGGATTACGCTGGACGTCAGGAATGTAGGCAAGCGGGACGGCGCGGAAGTGGTTCAGCTTTATGTGGAAGCGCCCAAAGGCGATAAATTCCGACCTGTTCGGGAACTGAAACAGTTCGGGCGGATCTATCTGGTCAAGGGCGAGAAGACCACGGTGACGATGTGGCTGCCCGATACGGCGTTTGAACGGTATTTTCCGCGGGAAGACCGGTTTGATACCGTGGCGGGGCGCTATCGTGTGTGTGCAGGGGCTTCCTCGGCGGACATCCGCACGGAGGTGTGGATATCCATGAGCGGACGTCCGGCGGTGTCGGGGGACTGCCCGAACTGGTATGTGCGCCCCGCGGGACGTCCGGGGGAGCAGGATTTTCAGCGGCTTTATGACGAAGACGGCAGTATGGCGGTTTATCGGACGGCTGTGTATTCCGACGACAGCACGCTGAACGAACTATGCGGAATCGGCGTGTTCCGTTTTGCGGTCAGGCGGATCCGACGCATCGCGGAGCGCCGTATCGGTACAACCGACCGCCGTGACCCGGTCTACGCGGAACGGCTGGACGGTATTCTCAATATGCCGGTACGTCGGCTGAGCGGCGTGTGTCACGGACTGTATCCGATGAAACTGACCCGCTGGCTGATTCGTCGTGCCAACCGCCGCGGAGGGAACGGCATATGAAATTCTATGATGTGAAACAGGAACCGTTCGGGGGACTGACTGTGGCGCGGATGCGCACGGAGCGGTTCGGCTGCGACATAGACGTGATACTGCGGGGAGATGAAGCGCTGTTGCCCTACGCGGAGCGCTGCGCGGCGTATTTTGAAGCGCTGCCTGACGACGTGGCGGAGCAATTGGAAGTCTGTTCGCTGCGGTACTATGAGGATATGAAGCAGTTCTGTCCGTCGGATGACCCGGATTTCCCGTTTGATGTAACACGGGAAAAGCTGGGCGACTTTATCAAGCCGCGCTGTCTGATTGTCAGAAAGCCGCCGGAGGAAAGCGTCATCGGGTTCGGCGTGGAGCTGGATTGCGCGTGGGAAAAGGCGCACGGGCTGGAATGGGTCATACGCGGCGGCGAGGTGCTGTATGTGGGAGACTTCATGGGCGTGAGTCCGTGGTACGAAGATTTCGTTTACGAAACGGATTGCAGAAGCTATGTAGATGAAAATTTCACGATAGATTGGTAAAAAAACACTTGACAAATCCCTTGTGCGCTGTTATAATATCTAGGCAATCGCGTAAGGGACTTGCCGATGCGGAATTAGCTCATCTGGTAGAGCGCCACCTTGCCAAGGTGGAGGTAGCGAGTTCGAGCCTCGTATTCCGCTCCATTGATATGCCGCAGTTTTGAAGAAGCTGCGGCATTTTTGTTGTATGACTGTAAAAAGAACAGGAGGGATTCTATGCTTACCGAACAGCAAATCTATATCCGGGATTGTCTGAAAGAATTTGTCAAGCCCGTCAGAATCGAGCGGCTGATCAAGGATCTGGGCGTGACCGACCGCACGCAGTTTGTGCGCGACCTGAACGCGCTGGAAGCGGACGGCGATATCATTTTCTCCAAAAAGGACAGCGTGCTGAGCGTAGACGGTGCGGGACTGATCAAGGGAGAAATAGTGTCGGCTTCGCGGAATTACAGTTTTCTGACCCCGGAGGGCGGGGGAGAGGATTTGTATATCCCCAACGAGTACTGCTGCGACGCGCTGCCGGGCGATAAGGTGATTGTCTCGCGCTATCTCGAGGAAAAAGGTCCCTGCGGACGGGTGCGGATGGTGTATCGTCGAGGTTCGCGGCTGGTTGTGGGAACCGTCAGCCGTTACCGCGGCAAGCTGGAGCTTCACGCGGACGCGGCGTACCGGGTGCCGCTGGAAATCGTCAAAAACGCGGCGGGCGCCGAAGAGGGCGATAAGGTGCAGGCGAAGGTTTCATTGACCAAAAAGGGCAATGATATGGTCTGTTCCGTGCTGAAAATTTACGGGGAATCGGAATGTGCCCGCGTCTGTGCCGACGCGATCATAGACGCGCTGGGCATTCCCCACGAATTCAGCGATACTGTGAAAAGCAGCGCCGAAGAGATCAACGCGCGTGGTGTGACGGAAGAAGATATGGCGGGTCGCGAGGATTTGCGCGGCATGAATATCTTTACGATTGACGGCGCGGACGCGAAGGATCTGGATGACGCGATCTGTGTACGGCGCACGGAGCAGGGCTTTGAATTGTCGGTGCATATCGCAGACGTATCGCATTATGTCCGGGACGAAAGTCCGCTGGATTTGTCCGCACTGGAACGGGGTACTTCAGTCTACTTTGCAGACCGTGTCATTCCCATGTATCCGGAGGCGATTTCCAATGGCATCTGCTCGCTTAATGCGCACACGGACAAGCTGGCGTTCAGCGCGTTTCTGCAATTTGACAGAGACGGCAATCTACTGGATTACCGGTTTGCCAAAACGGTCATTGATTCCAAGGTGCGTGGCGTTTACAGCGAGGTCAACGCCATTCTGGACGGTACGGCTTCAGAGGAAATTCTGGAAAAATACGCGCCTGTCCGTGAGGTTATTGATGACGCGCGGGAACTGTATCACATTCTTCAGGCGAGTGCCGACCGGCGCGGCACCGTGCATTTCACGTCTACGGAATCGCTCTTCACACTGGACGAAAACGGCGTGTGTATCGGTCTGCGGGAACGGGATACCGGCGAGGCGCAGGAGATGATCGAGCAGTTCATGATTGCCGCCAATATCGCCGCCGCGATGCTGGCGCGCCGGGCGCAGCTTCCGTTTGTTTACCGCGTGCATGAATCGCCCAATCCCGAAGCGCTCGACCGTGTGGCACAGCTCTTCCGCGTGCTGGGCATTGACAGCACCTGCCTGAAACAGAATCCGTCGCCCGCCGATGTGGACAGTGTTCTGGCGCAGGTCAAGGGGCAGCCCTATGAAGAAGTGGTATCCAACGCGCTGCTGCGGGCTATGGCGAAAGCGCGTTACGATTACAATCCGCTGGGACATTTCGGTCTGGCGCTGGCGGATTACTGTCATTTCACTTCACCGATACGGCGTTATGCGGATACCTTCATTCATCGCGTACTTTCAGCATATCTCGGCGGCATGAGCCAGGCGGAGATCGTGCGGCGCTTTGACGGAAAGGCGACGCAGGCGGCGGATTTGTCGTCGCAGTATGAGGTGCGTGCCGTCACGGCGGAGCGGCGCACGGAGGATTGCTATATGGCGGAATATATGTCGCGCTTTGTGGGCGAGGAATTTGAAGGCACCATTTCGAGCGTGCTGGAACGCGGCTTCTTTGTGCGGCTGGCAAACAGCGCCGAGGGCTTTGTGCCGTATGAGGATTTTCCGGGAGACGACTTTGAATACGACGGCATCGCGACGTTTCGCAGTCCCTCCACCCGTCGCACCTTCCGCGTCGGCGACCGGGTACGGGTACAGGTGGCGGCAGCGAAGATTGCCACGGGCAAGGTGACGCTCCGGCTGACCGATGAAAAATAACTGCAAAGATGTTTTATCAGACATCGCAAAATTCTCACGAATCCTTTTAAGTACATTAAAGGTTGGGACTTTATACTGGTGACAGAAAGAGCGAAGAACCCAAAACAAACAGAAACAAAATCCAAAAATCCAAATCGCTCAGGGAGGTCATCTTATGAAGAATACCATGAATGAAATGCTGTTAAAATACGTCGCGGGACTGATTTCCATCAATGTATGCGCGATGGCAATGGCGGGTTGTACTGCCAATCTCACCGAGAATACCGACAGCAGTACGTCTCTGACCGCAGTGAGCACCGCTGTCGATACCACGGATACAATTGATACGGTCAATACGGATGATACGACCGAAACCGTTACCACCTCGCTCAATACGTCGGTCAGCGGCGGTCTTTACAGCGCGGGCGATCTCTTTACCGACCGCGACCTGACACAGACTGCCGATCTCTCCGGCGCCGTGACTTATACCGTGACCGACGGAAAGGACATCACCATCACTGAGGCGGGCGTATATGTACTTTCCGGCACGGCTTCCGATGTGACGGTAACGGTCAATGCCGGTTCGGATGACAAGGTGCAGCTCGTTCTCGACGGTGTGAGCATCACCAATGCCGATTCCCCCTGCATTTACGTCAGGCAGGCGGACAAGGTGTTTGTTACGACCACGGACAGCGGCAATTCTCTCTCCGTGACCGGAACCTTTACGGCGGACGGCGACACCAATACCGACGGTGTGATCTTTTCCAAGGACGATCTGGTGCTCAACGGTACCGGCACGCTGACTGTTTCCTCCACGGACAACGGTGTGGTCTGCAAGGACGATCTCAGGATTACCGGCGGCACCTACAACGTGACGGCTTCCTCCAAGGCGTTTGAGGCAAACGATTCGATCCGTATCGCGGGCGGCAGTTTCACCGTGACGGCGGGAACCGACGGCTTCCACGCCGAGAACGACGATGACAATACGCTCGGCTATATCTATATCGTCGGCGGACAGTTTACCGTCAAGGCGGGGGACGACGGCGTTCACGCCACCACCGTGGCACAGATTGACGGCGGCAGTCTCGCGATTTCCGCCGCGGAGGGTATCGAAGCCACCTATATCCAGATCAACGGCGGCACGGTGAACATTGAGAGCTGGGACGACGGCATCAATGCCGCGCGCAAATCCTCGGCCTATACGCCTACCGTGGAGATCACCGGCGGCGACATTACCATTACCATGGGCGCCGGTGATACCGATGGTGTGGATTCCAACGGCAATATCATCATTACCGGCGGCACCGTCAACGTGACGGGACAGTCCAGCTTTGATTACGACGGCACTGCTACCTTCACCGGCGGCACCGTGATTGTCAACGGTCAGCAGGTCGATACGTTGCCCAATCAGATGATGGGCGGCGGCATGGGAGGTCGCGGCGGCAGAAGATAATATTTTCAGATGCACCGGACATCTGCCGTGAAACGGAAGGAAACGTTGACACAATTACCGTATGCGCGGGTATATCTGAAACGGAATCCCTATGGGGAGGTCATTACAGGTGTGCCCGCGTTTTGGTGCGTAATCTGCCGATGTTCCGGCGAAATTTATAAACTTTTTATGAAGAAGCCAAAATCTTCCCCTTGTTACTTGAAAAATCCGAAGAAATATTGTAGAATAAATTAGCTGTTATTATGAAAAACAGGAGGCAAAATGACGCATGGCTGTAACATTAAATAGCAAGTATGTCGCCGATTTCGTTTCGGCGGATGAATTAAAGGCGATTGCGCCGCAGATTGCCGCAGCGCATAAGGCACTTCATGAAGGTACCGGTCTGGGCAGCGACTTTATCGGCTGGCGGGATCTTCCCACCAATTATGACAAGGAAGAGTTTGCCCGCATCAAAGCGGCAGCGGAGCGCATCAAGGCGAATTCCGATGTGTTTATCGTCATCGGCATCGGCGGCTCATATCTGGGCGCCAGAGCGGCGATTGAGTTCCTGACCTCTCCCAACTACAATCTTATCTGCAAGGATACGCCCCAGATTTTCTTTACGGGCAATTCCATCAGTTCCGCCGCGCTCAATGAAATTGTGGCGCTGTGCGAGGGCAAGCGCGTTTCCATCAATATGATCTCCAAGTCCGGCACCACTACGGAACCCGCTATCGCGTTCCGTGTGCTGCGGGGACTTCTTGAGGAACGCTACGGTAAGGAAGGCGCCAAAGAGCGCATTTTCTGCACCACGGACAAGGCTAAAGGCACACTGAAAGCGCTGGCGGATCATGAAGGCTATGAGACCTTTGTCGTGCCGGACGATGTGGGCGGACGTTTCTCGGTGCTGACGGCGGTGGGTCTGCTGCCCATCGCGGTAGCCGGCGCGGATATCGACGCGCTGATGGCGGGCGCCAAGGAAGCGCAGGACGCTTTGTGCGATCCGGATGTCGAAAAGAATGACGCTTATAAATACGCGGCAATCCGCAATATTCTCTATCGCAAGGGGTATTGCACCGAACTGCTGGTGAGCTATGAGCCTTACTTCCAGCTCATGAGCGAGTGGTGGAAGCAGCTTTACGGCGAGAGCGAGGGCAAGGACAACAAGGGTCTGCTGCCTGATTCCGTGATTTTCTCCACCGATCTGCATTCCCTCGGTCAGTATATTCAGGATGGCAGACGCAATCTCTTTGAGACGGTGATGCAGATTGAAAAGGCGAAGAGCGAAGTCACCATCGGCACCGATCCCACCAATGTGGACGGTCTGAATTTCCTCGCGGGCAAGACGATGGACTATATCAACAAGAAGGCATTCCAGGGCACCGTGCTGGCGCATAACGACGGCGGCGTGCCGAACATGATCCTTTCGCTGCCCGAAGCAAACGAGTTTGAACTCGGCTGGCTGATTTATTTCTTTGAGAAGGCGTGCGCCGTTTCCGGCTATACACTCGGGGTCAATCCCTTTAATCAGCCCGGTGTGGAAGCGTACAAGAAGAATATGTTCGCACTGCTCGGCAAGCCCGGCTATGAGGAACAGAAGGAAGCGCTTGAGGCGAGACTGAGCCGATAGAACGTGGGGGAAGAAGTTCCCTTATATTACGATATTATCACTTCTTATGATTTTTCTTTAGGAGGCACTTATCTTATGATTACACTTCTGACTGGCAAAAAGGGTTCCGGCAAGACCAAGAAGCTCATCGATCTGGTACACGGTGCGGTCAGTACCTCTCTGGGCAACGTGGTCTGCGTGGAGAAAGGCGACACCCTGACCTATGATGTCGATCACAAGGCACGTCTGGTGAATATTGAAAGCTACGGCATCGTGGGCTTTGAGGGACTTTACGGCTTTATTGCGGGTCTGTGCGCGGGCAATTATGACATCACCGATATCTTTGTGGATTCCACGCTCAAGATCGGCGGCAGAGATCTCAACGATCTGCTGGTGTTCCTTGTCAAGACCAAAACCATGACCGACGGCGCGAATGTCAACATCACTTTCTCGGTGTCGGCGGATTCGTCTGAATTCCCGGAGGCTATTTTCAAGATTGCGGAAGTGAAATAACTTCAGCGAATCATCCGGAACGGAATTCTCCGATAAATTTGAAAAATGTATTGACAAAAACCGCTCGATTCTTTATAATATATTATCGAGTGTTAGAGAGGGTGTGTGATGCCGCGTATGTCACATATGCAGCATATGCCGCTTGAACTGAGCGATTTGTTTGTCACTCCCGGCAGCCGCGTCGCGGTGGCGGAATGCTTTGTGTTCGACGACCTTTCCGCAGAGGGCGAGAACCTGACGGTGTCCCCTGTTACGGTCAGGGGAGAGGTCACCAATACGGGCGGTCTGGTGGAGCTGACGTATACGGCGGATTTCACCTACTCCAAACCGTGTGACCGGTGTCTGCGGGAAACCGAAAAATCCATGTCTCATCAGTTTATTCATACGCTCGCGCGGTCTGCCGAGCATGAGGATTCGGATGATATCATTGTGGTCACAGGAGGCGCTCTGGATCTTTTCAGTCTGGTCAGAGACGATATTCTTCTGGAACTGCCTGTGCGGCATCTTTGTTCCGAGCATTGCGCGGGGCTTTGTCCGAAATGCGGGCAGAATCTCAATGAGGGACAGTGCGGCTGCCGATCTGACGCGGTCGATCCCAGAATGGCTGTGCTGGATACGCTGCTTTGAGCCGTGTGATCCCGATCAATTGATTTGAGACTGATTGGTTATTTATGATAAGGAGGTGCTGAAAGATGGCGGTACCGAAGAGAAAAACTTCCAAGGCGAGAAGAAACAGCAGACGTTCCAGTGTGTGGAAGCTCAACGCACCTGCGCTCGTGAGATGTCCCAAGTGCGGCGAATACAAAAGACCTCACCGCATTTGTGGTAACTGCGGCTTCTACAAGGGTCGTGAAGTGATTAAAATGGGCGAAGGCGAATAATTTTCTTCTGACTTTGCAATCTGAAAGAGCGACTGTGCAGTTTCGCCGTTTGATACGGTGAGCACAGTCGCTTTTTTCATTCGGAATCAGGCGCAACAAAAAGGAGGGAGCGGTTTGGCTGTCACTGTGAGCCATGTAGAGAAGGGCGGACTGGCGGATCGTCACGGGGTGGTACCCGGCGATCAGATACTCTCTATCAACGGCAGTGAAATCGGCGATATTCTGGATTATCGGTTTTATGAAACCAACCGCCGCCTGACGGTCTGTCTCCAAAAAGCGGACGGTACCCGCACGGAGTTCACACTGCGCAAAGGAGAGTATGATTCGCTGGGCGTGGAATGCGGCACCTACCTGATGGATCGACAGCGCTGCTGCCGGAATAAATGCGTTTTCTGCTTCATTGACCAGCTTCCCAAGGGAATGCGGGAGTCGCTCTATTTCAAGGACGACGATGACCGTCTGTCCTTTTTGTTCGGTAATTATATTACCCTGACAAATATTGATGACCGCGAAATTGACCGTATTATCAAAATGCGCATTTCGCCGATCAATATTTCGGTTCACACCACGAATCCTTCGCTGCGCGTGAAGATGATGAAAAATCCCCATGCGGGAGAGGCGCTGCGTTTTATCGGCAGACTGGCGGAGGGAGGCATTTCGCTCAACTGTCAGATTGTACTGTGTCCCGAATGGAACGACGGCGCGGAGCTGGACAGAACCCTCTCCGACCTGACCGCGCTTTGTCCGCAGGTGCAGAGTGTGGCGGTGGTGCCGGTGGGACTGACGCGCTACCGTGAAGCGCTGCCGCCGCTGCGGATGTTTACACCGGAGGAGTGCGGACGTGTCATTGACCAGATCGAAGCCTTCGGCGATGAATGTGTGAAACGGTACGGCGCGAGAATCGTATATCCGTCCGACGAATTCTATCTCAACGCCGGACGGGAAATTCACGGCGATGACTTTTACGGCGATTTCGACCAGTTGGAAAACGGCGTAGGTATGGTAGCGCTGCTGCGCAGTGAATTCGGCATGGCAGTGGAGGACTGTGAACAAGATGATCAGGTTCACAGCGCGTCCATTGCCTGCGGACAAAGTATTGCGCCGATTTTACGGGAATTGCTTGACCTGGCGCAGAAAAAGTGGCATAATGCTAATTGGAAACTCTATCCGATTGTCAACCGCTTTTTCGGCGAGCGGATTACGGTTTCGGGACTGATTACTGGTCAAGACCTTATTGACCAGCTTCGTGGCAAGCCGCTTGGAAAACGGCTGTTGATTTCATCCAGTATGCTCAACAGCGACGGTTCTGTCTTTCTGGACGACCTTACCCCGTCGGACGTAGAAAAGGCATTGGGCGTTCCCATTGTACCGATAGAGAGCGACGGCTTTGCGCTGCTGGAGGCACTGCTGGGGCAATAAGGGAATATAGACAGAATAAAGGCAGTGCATGATGCTCATACACTGCCGAAGCGTATGATTGTGAATTCGCACAACGGAGTTGATTGCTTTGTCAAAACCCATCGTGGCAGTGGTGGGTCGCCCGAATGTGGGCAAGTCCACACTGTTCAATAAATTAATCGGACGTCGTCTGTCCATTGTGGAGGATACGCCGGGCGTTACCCGCGACCGTATTTACGGCGACTGCGAGTGGCGGAGCCGTCCTTTTCTGCTGATTGATACGGGCGGTATCGAACCCGATTCGGACGATATTATTCTTTCCAAAATGCGCAGTCAGGCACAGATTGCGATAGATTCCGCCGACGTCATTATCATGGTGACCGATCTGAGAGCAGGCGTGGTTGCCACCGATCAGGAAGTGGCTGCCATGCTGCAAAAGAGCGGACGTCCCATCGTGCTGTGTGTCAACAAGTGCGATAATATCGGCAGTCTGCCGGCGGAATTTTATGAATTTTACAACCTTGGCATCGGAGAACCCTATCCCGTTTCGGCGGTACACGGTCACGGTACGGGCGATTTGCTCGACGCGGTATTTCAGTATTTCCCGCCGGAAACCGAAGCGGAAAATGACGACGAATTCATCAAGGTGGCGGTCATCGGAAAACCCAACGCCGGCAAGTCCTCGCTCATCAACCGCGTGGCGGGGGAAGAGCGCGTGATTGTCTCGGATATCGCCGGTACGACCCGCGACGCGATTGATACCGTGATTGAAAACGATAAGGGTCGGTTTTTATTCATTGACACAGCGGGTATCCGACGCAAGAGCCGCATCAAGGACAATATCGAACGGTACAGCATTCTGCGCGCCGAAGCCTCGGTGGAGCGCGCCGATGTGTGTGTTATCATGATTGACGCCACAGAAGGCTTTACCGAGCAGGATTCCAAAGTGGCGGGCATTGCCCATGAAGCGGGCAAGGGCTGTATTATCGCGGTCAACAAATGGGACGCGGTGGAGAAGGACGGCGGCACGATGAATGCCTTCCGCAAGAAGCTGGAAAATGATTTTTCTTTTATGGCATATGCGCCGATTATCTTTATCTCCGCCAAAACAGGGCAGCGCATTGACCGTCTGTTTGAGCTGATTACCTATGTCGCCAATCAGAATGCCACCCGCATTTCGACGGGTATGCTCAACGATGTGCTGGCGGACGCGACATCGAGAGTGCAGCCTCCCTCGGACAAAGGCAAGCGGCTGAAAATCTACTATATCACGCAGCCGTCCACCAAACCGCCCACCTTTGTCTGCTTTGTGAATAACGCGGATCTGTTTCATTTTTCTTATCAGCGTTATCTGGAAAATAAAATCCGGGAGACCTTCGGTCTGGAGGGTACACCCGTCCGTTTCATTGTGCGTGAGCGCGGAGACGGCAAGAAAAAATAAAGATTTTGGAGGGTGACAATGATGGATATCATTCAAACTTATGGGTTTCCGACCCTGATTTCAGCGGTGATTGCCTATCTGCTGGGCAGTATCAGTTTTGCCATTCCCGTCACCAAGCTGTTCATCGGCAAGGACATCCGCACGATGGGCAGCGGCAATGCGGGCTTTACCAACGTACTGCGGTGCGTAGGCAAGCCGGCGGCGATTATTACCTTTATCGGGGATTTCGCCAAGGGAATCGGCGCCATTTTTCTGGGCGAAATGATTTTTCACCTGATGTGTCCGGGCGTGACGAATATTGATGAGACCGCCAAGGTAGGCGCCGCCGTAGCAGGACTTTTTGCGGTGCTGGGGCATCTGTTCCCGCTGTATTTCGGTTTCAGGGGCGGCAAGGGGGTACTCATCAGCGCGGGGATTATCTGTGCGCTTGACTGGCGGACCTTTTTGGTTCTCGCAGCGGTATTTCTCGTGGTGCTGCTGATTACCAAGACGGTTTCCAAGGGCTCACTTACCGTCGCGGCACTCTATCCGATTGTCACCTGCCTGCTCAATACCGTTATCGTGCCTTCCGACGCGTGGCTGGCGCTGACGCTGATCGCGGTATGCTTTGCGGCGCTGGTGATCTATATGCACCGCTCCAATATCCGCCGTATTCTCGACGGTACGGAGCCCAAGACCATTGCCAAGAAAAACTCATAAACATTCGTAACAAACGGACGCGGAATACAATCTTCGCTGCGGAGCGGTAAAGGATCGGTTCCGCGTCCGATGTGAAATTGGGAGGTTTCTGATTATGAAAGACGTTAAGAAAATCGCCGTACTCGGTTCGGGCGGCTGGGGTACAGCCATGGCGATGTCCGCCGCTTCCTCGGGACATGACGTAACGGTCTGGTCGGCTTTTCCGGCGGAGATTGAGCGCATTGTTTCGACGGGAGAAAATCCGCTGCTGCCCGGCATCAAAATGCCGAAAGAACTGAAGTTTACGTCGGAACTGAAAGATGTGGCGGACGCGGAGATTATCATTACCGCCGTACCGTCCTTTGCCACCGCGAGCGTTGTCGCAAAGCTCGCGGAAATGGGCATTCCCGCTTCCACGCTGCTGGTGAATATCAGCAAAGGCTTTGACCCCGCGACCTGCGACCGGCTTTCCGTGACCATTCAGAAGGCGCTGCCGGATCATACAATCACGGTACTGTCGGGACCGTCCCACGCGGAGGAAGTGGCGCGGGAGATTCCCACGGCGCTGGTCGCGGCGTCATCGGACAAGGAAACCGCGCTGTTGATACAGCAGGTCTTTACCACGCCGCGTCTGCGGGTTTATACCAACAAGGACATGGTGGGTGTGGAACTCGGCGGCGCGATTAAAAATGTCATTGCGCTGGCGGCAGGCATTACCGACGGTCTGAAGCTGGGCGACAATACCAAGGCGGCACTCATGACGAGAGGGCTGAGTGAAATCGGGCGTCTGGGCAAAGCGATGGGCGGCAGCGAAAAGACCTTTGCGGGGCTGACCGGTGTGGGCGATCTGATTGTGACCTGTACCAGTATGCACAGCCGCAACCGACGCGCGGGTATTCTGATCGGCGAAGGCGTTCCGGTGGAGGAAGCCATCAAGATCATCGGCACGGTGGAAGGTTATCACGCCGCGCGTCTGGCGCATATTCTCAAAGACCGTTACCAGGTAGAGATGCCGATTATGGACGCCTGCTACAAGGTATGTTATGAAGGCGGCAATGCGCTGGAAGAAGTTACGCAGCTCATGACACGTCCCACACGCCATGAGGACGACGACACATGGCTTAACGATTGAGAATAACACCGGGGAGGCTGGTGCTATATGCACTATCAAGCGTTGGTTCTTGATATCGACGGAACACTGTACAACTCCGAAAAGCGTATCACGGCAGCCACCAGAGAAGCTATTTTCCGGGCGAGAGAGGCGGGCAAAGTGATAGCCATTGCCTCCGGACGTCCGCTGCCGGGCGTGCTGGCGGCGGCGGCAGAGCTCCGGTTTGCCGAGAAGGGCGGCTATCTCATGGCGTACAACGGCGGCAGGATTTTCAACGCGAAGACCGGTGAGATCATCCGGGACGTCCGTCTGCCGTCTGAAATGATTCCGCGTATCGCGGCGCTGGCAAAGTCGCACGGTGTGGCTGTCGTAGGACACGCACAGGATGAATTGGTGACAGAGTCTCCGCATGACGGACTGATTCAGTATGAAGCCCGGCTCAATCAAATGTCGGTGACGGCGATACCTTCTCTGGCGGCATACCGCCGGAAGCGGCTGTACAAATGTCTCATTACAGGTGAGGCGGAGCGGCTGGCGGAACTGGAACAGATAGCCCTTCGGGAATTTGCGGGGGAACTGAGCGTATTCCGTTCGGAACCGTATTTCCTGGAGATTCTGCCGCGCGGCGTTGACAAAGGCGGCGCGGTTGACATTCTTGCCACGCATCTCGGTATCAGCAAGGATGAAGTCATTGCCTGCGGTGACGGATTCAACGATCTGTCTATGATCTGTCACGCGGGGCTGGGCGTGGCGATGTCGAATGCGCAGCCGGATGTTAAGGCATCAGCGGATTATATCACCGCTTCGTGCGACGAGGACGGTCTGGTACCTGTGATTGAACGTTTCCTGATGGCGGGCTGAAAATGAAAATGACGGTTTTAGGAATATGAAAAACATCGTCGGGAGCGACGGTTTTCCGGACGGTTTTTGACCGTTTCGGAGAACACGCTGCCGACGATTGTTTTATGGTCTTTTTGTCAAATGTTCATAAAATCGGGGTTGCAATTAACGGAACAATGGTGTATTATTATTTAGTGAATTTTACAGGGGGAGGGGTGTGAATCAGTAGTGGAAATGAAAGACGCCATCGTTGCAAGACGGTCGGTTCGCACCTATACCCGCGAACCGCTGCGAGCGTCGGTGTATGACGGTCTGGCGGATTTCATATCGGCACTTACGCCGCTGCATGACGATATTCCTGTGGACATTGAAATCTGCGGACGGGAAGAATTTGACAGCGAGTTCTACCGTACATGGCTCTGCCGTGCCAATGATTTTGTGGTGCTGCGTTCGGCTGCCAATGCACAGGGGTATTTGCAGAATGTGGGATTTATCGGTGAGCAGATTGTACTATGGCTGACGCATAAGGGATTGGGAACCGGATGGTTTGGCATGGTTCGTCCCAAGCGTCCTCCCGCGAGAGGGGAGCTGCCTTATGTGATTACCGTGCAGTTCGGACGCTCCGACAACGCGCCGTTTCGTCGTCTGCCGGAAGAGGCGCCCCGCAAAAAGCTCCATGAACTGCTGCTCAACAAGATCAGCCGTCCGGAATTCCTGCCGCTGATCGACGCGGGACGGCTGGCGCCGTCGGCGGTCAATTATCAGCCCGTGCGCTATTACAGTGACAATGACGCGCTGTATATCTGCCGGGTTTCTCCGCCGCTCCGCAGTCATTCACTCGACAAATGGCAGCAGATCGATGTAGGTGCGGCAATGGCAAATATGCTGGTGCAAAGCGGCGGCGCGTGTACCTTTGTCCGGCAGGAGGATCCCCCCGAACTGCCGCAGGGCTATATTTACGAATATACCATGAGGCTTTGATCGGGGAAATAAGTATTTTTCATACACTCTCTGTGATGAAAAATGAATGATGAAATAATACGGATTTGGAGGAAAACAATATGGCAAAACGCAGAGTGGGAATCCTGACCAGCGGCGGCGACTGCCCCGGACTCAACGCGGCGATCCGCGGCGTGGCATACGCGTCTTTCAATTTGATGGATGTGGAATTTGTCGGGATTAACGACGGTTATAAAGGACTGATTGACGGCGTTTATCATGTGATGAAGCCGGACGATTTTTCGGGACTGCTCACGCTGGGCGGAACGATTCTCGGCACCAGCCGTCAGCCCTATCGCAATATGCGCGTCATCGAGCAGGATAACGTGGATAAAGTGGCGGCGATGAAAAAGCATTACAAAGAAATGAAGCTCGACTGTCTGATTACACTCGGCGGCAACGGTACCCACAAGACCGCCAATCTGCTCAGTGAGGAAGGGCTGAATGTTATCGGTCTGCCCAAGACCATCGATAACGATATTTACGGCACCGATGTCACATTCGGTTTTCACAGCGCGGTGGATATTGCCACTGACGTGGTGGACCGGATTCATACCACCGCCAACAGTCACGGGCGCGTCATGGTGATTGAAGTCATGGGCAACAAGGCAGGCTGGCTGACGCTTTATGCGGGCATCGGCGGCGGCGCGGACGTAATATTGCTCCCTGAAATTCCTTATGACATTGATAAGGTCATTGAGACCGTCGAAAAGCGCACACTCAAAAAGCGCAAGTTCAGTATTATCTGCGTGGCGGAAGGCGCAATGGATCTGGAAGAATCCGTGATGAAAAAGAAAAAGCGCATGGAAAAGCGGGCCGCGGAGAATTACGCTTCGGTCAGTTACCGTGTGGCGGATCAGATTCAGAAAGCGACCGGCATGGAAGCGCGTGTGGTGGTGCCGGGACATTATCAGCGAGGGGGTTCGCCTTCCGCTTATGACCGTGTGCTGGCGACGCAGTTCGGCGCCTATGCCGCCAAGCTCATCAAGGAAGAAAAATACGGCAATACCGTTGCCATGATCGACGGCAAGGTGGGCTGCAATCCGCTGGTTGAAATCGCGGGCAAGACCAAGTTTGTACCCGCGGGAAGCGATATTGTAAAGACTGCTAAAGTCACTGGCATCTGTTTTGGCGATTAACCTGTTTTTGAGGAAAATACAATAATCAAAAACACCAAAATTTCAGCTTGAATCAATGAATTATTGTAAGAAAAATGCTAAAAAGACTTGCAATTTGCGAGAATGTTTGTTATGATATTATTATAGCCAAAAAGCATTTTCCGGTAAATCTCGGGTGATTATTTTTTAGGAGTTGATTGCAAATGAGCAATGAAAGAAACATTTCATCTGGCGGAAGCCTGGCGCAGCACCTTTTTTATGAAGGCAAAAACGTCCGTGCCTATGAGTATATGGGTGCGCACCGTCAAAGCGACGGAAAAGTCGTTTTCCGCACTTGGGCGCCCAACGCCAAGGCTATTTCCGTAGTAGGTGATTTCAACGGATGGAATCCGCAGGCCAATCCCATGTACAAGTGCAATAACGGCGGCGTGTGGGAATGTGAGATTGAAAACGTCGGCGATTTCTGCGTTTACAAGTACAGTGTGGAGGCCGATTACGGTACCATGACTCTGAAGAGTGACCCGTATGGTTACCATTTTGAGACCCGTCCCTCCAACGCGACCCGTTTCTATGATATCGAAGGATATGAGTGGCATGATCAGGCATGGCAGGAAAGCCAGACGGAGAATAAGCAGGATCGCCCCATGAATATCTATGAGATGCACGCGGGTTCCTGGCGCACCTATCCGGACGGCAATCCTTTTGGCTATGTCAAACTGGCGGAGGAACTGGTGCCCTATCTCAAGGAAATGAATTACACCCATGTGGAATTGATGCCCATGACGGAGTATCCGTTTGACGGTTCATGGGGCTATCAGGTCTGCGGCTACTATGCCCCGACTTCCCGCTACGGTGAACCCAAGGATTTCATGCGGTTCGTGGATATCCTGCATGAAAACGGCATCGGCGTCATCATGGACTGGGTTCCCGCCCACTTCCCGAAGGACGCGCACGGTCTGTATCGTTTTGACGGTACACCTACTTATGAATATTCGGATTGGCGCAAGGGCGAGCATAAAGAATGGGGCACCTGTGTATTCGATTTCGGTCGCAACGAAGTGCGTTCTTTCCTGATTTCCAACGCGCTCTTCTGGCTGGATAAATATCACATCGACGGTCTGCGCGTGGACGCGGTTGCCTCCATGCTCTACCTCGATTACAACCGCAACAACGGCGAGTGGATGCCCAATATCTATGGCGGTCATGAGAATCTCGAAGCGGTGGAATTCCTCCAGATGCTCAATTCCAGAGTGAAGGAATACTATCCCAAGGCGATGATGATCGCCGAGGAATCCACTGCGTGGCCGAAAGTGACCGGTGCTCCTGAAGACGGCGGTCTGGGCTTCACCTTCAAGTGGAACATGGGCTGGATGAACGATTCGCTCCGTTATTTCTCGATGGATCCGGTGTACCGTTCCTATGATCATAATCTGCTGACCTTCTCACTGATGTACGCCTTCTCGGAGCATTTCGTACTGGCGCTCTCCCACGATGAAGTGGTGTACGGCAAGGCTTCCATGCTCCAGAAGATGCCCGGCGACTACGATATGAAGTTTGCGGGTCTGCGTGCGTTTATGTCTTATGTCATGGCGCACCCCGGCAAGAAGCTCAGCTTTATGGGTGCGGAATTCGGTCAGTTCAACGAGTGGAACTATCAGAAGCAGCTCGACTGGAACCTGCTCGAATATCCGATGCACAGCAAGCTCAAAGACTTCAACCGTCAGCTCAATAAATTCTACCTCGATCATCCCGAACTGTGGGAGATCGACGACAACTGGACCGGTTTCCAGTGGATTGCGCTGGATGACTATCAGCAAAGCGTCATCAGCTTCCGCCGTATCGACAAGCGCGGCAACGAAATTATCGTCATCTGCAATTTCTGCCCTGTGCGGCGTGAAGGCTATCGCATCGGTGTGCCGACACACGGTCGCTATACGCAGGTCTTCTCATCCGACGCGGTGGAATTCGGCGGCAGCGGCGAAAACAACGGCACCGTGACCAGTAACGAGGAACTTCCGCTGCATGATCTCGATCAGTCTATCGGTGTGAATCTGCCTGCCCTGTCGGTGCAGTACTTCCAGCTCACCGCCAAGATTCCGAAGAGAAAGAGAAGAATCGTGACCGAAGGTCCCGACGGCGTGGCAGTAGAGATTGTGGATATTCCGGAAGAAGAACTGGTGGAAACGCCGGTGGAAGAACCCGCTGCTCCCGCAGCCGAGGAAACGCCGGAAGCCGAAGCTCCCGTTGAGGAAAAACCCGCACCCAAAAAGCGCGGCGGCAGAACCAAGAAGGTAACGGAAGCTGCTCCGGCAGAGGATACGCCCGCTCCCAAGAAGCGCGGCGGCAGAACTAAGAAGGTAACGGAAGCTGCTCCGGCGGAGGATACGCCCGCTCCCAAGAAGCGCGGCAGAACCAAGAAGACAGCAGAAGCGGCAGTTCCGGCAGAAGACGTTCCCGCGGAGGAAACTGCCGCACCCAAGAAGCGCCGCAGCAGAACCAAGAAGGCAGAACCGGCGCCCGCAGAGGAAATACCTGTGGAGAGCGCACCGGTGGAAGAGACCCCCGTGGCTGAAACGGCACCCGCAGCAGAAGAAGCTCCCGCGGAGGAATAATCCGACTGTCAGCGTCCGGGTCTGTCACCGGCGAAAGAGCAGATCCGGCGCATAAATCATAAGCGTCCGGCTTGGCGCGGAACAACCGTATGATATAGGGTTGTCTTGACGCGAGTCGGTGCGTAGACGTTACGCAAGGAGGAATTAACAAGATGTATCCAAAGCAAGAATGTATTGCGATGCTGCTTGCCGGCGGACAGGGCAGCAGACTGTATGCTTTGACCAAGAAGATTGCAAAGCCTGCCGTTCCGTTCGGAGGAAAATACAGAATCATCGACTATCCGCTTTCCAACTGTGTCAACTCCGGCATTGATACCGTCGGCGTGCTGACACAGTATCAGCCCCTTGTGCTGAATGATTATCTGGGCAACGGTCAGCCGTGGGATCTGGATACCATGTACGGCGGCGTTCACGCGCTTCCGCCCTATCAGGGAACACACGGCGCGGACTGGTATAAGGGTACCGCCAACGCCATTTATCAGAACATTCCCTTCATCGAGAGATATAACCCCGATTATGTGGTGATTCTCTCGGGCGACCATATTTATAAGATGGATTATTCTGAAATGCTTGCCTATCACAAGGCGCATAAGGCAGCCTGCACTATTGCCGCCTATCAGGTGCCGATGGAGGAAGCCTCCCGTTTCGGCATTCTGAATTGCTATGAGGACGGTTCCATCTATGAATTTGATGAGAAGCCCGCCGTTCCCAAGAGCAACAACGCTTCGATGGGTATCTATATTTTCAGCTGGGATAAGCTGCGCAAATATCTGGAACTCGACGAAGCCAATCCCAACAGCAGCAACGACTTCGGCAAGGACGTTCTTCCCGCTATGCTCAACGCGGGTGAAAAGATGGTCGCGTGGAAGTTCGACGGCTACTGGAAGGATGTTGGCACGATTGATTCCCTGTGGGAAGCCAACATGGATTTGCTGGATCCGAGAGATCCGCTGAATATGTCCGATCCGTCGTGGCCTATCTACACCCGCAATCCCGTCATGCCCCCGCATTTCCTGGGGCGCAACGCGGTTTGCCAGAATTCTCTGATTACCGAGGGCTGCGTGGTCAACGGCGAACTGGAATTTGCCATTCTGTTTGAAGGCGTTACGGTGGAAACCGGCGCGAAGATTACCGATTCCATCATTATGCCCGGCGCGAAGATCATGGAAGGCGCCGTGGTACAGTATGCAATCGTCGCGGAAGACGCGGTGATCGGACCCGGCGCGGTAGTCGGCGAACGTCCCGAGGATGTGGAAAACAAGGACGACTGGGGCATCGCGGTGATCGGCGGCGGTGTGACGGTCGGTGCCAATGCCGTGGTAAAAGCCAAAGCAATGGTTAAAGAAGATGTTCCGGAGGTGACAAAGTAATGAGAGGAAATAATGTTGTCGGAATTATTTTTTCCAATATGCACGATGACGCGCTCCGTGAAGTGACCAGTATCAGAACCTTCGGTTCGATTCCCTTCGGCGGACGCTACCGCACCATCGACTTCCCGCTGTCCAATATGGTCAATTCGGGCGTCAACAAGGTGGGCGTTATTACCAAGAGCAATTACCAGTCCCTGATGGATCACCTTGGCTCCGGCAAGGCGTGGGATTTGTCCCGCAAAAGAGAAGGTCTGTTCATTCTGCCTCCTTTCGGCAACGGCAACTCGATGTACAGCAACCGCATTGAGGCACTGGACGGTATCACCAATTTCCTGCGCAACTGCAATGAAGAATATGTGATTCTCGCGGACTGCGATATGATATGCAATCTGGATTTCAAGAAAGTGATCGACGCGCATCTTGACAATAACGCGGATATCACCATTGTATACCATCACAGCGATATGCCTGCCGGTCTTACCGAACCGGTGGTGCTGGAACTCAACGGTCAGGGCAAGGTTACGGATATTGTGGCAGGCGTCAACAAGGACGACAAGTGCGACTGGGGCATGGGCATTTATGTCATGCGCAAGGACTTCCTCCAGAAAAATATCAGCGACGCCATCAGCCGCAACCGTAACAATTTTGTACGGGATATTCTGCAGCGCGGCGTGCTGGAGAGCAAGATTTACGGCTACCGTTTTGACGGTTATGTCAGCGCGATTGACGGTATGCAGTCCTACTTCAATGCCAATATGGATCTGATGAGCATTGACGTTCTCAAGGATCTCTTCAATCCCATGCGCCCGATTTACACCAAGGTCAGAGACGAAATGCCCGCCAAATACGGTCTCGGCTCGGTTGTCAGGAATTCCATGATTGCCGACGGCTGCGTCATTGAGGGAGAAGTGGAAAACTGCGTGCTGTTCCGCGGCGTGCGCGTGGGCAAGGGCGCAAAGCTCTCCAACTGTATTGTGATGCAGGATACCGTCATTGGAGACAATACCGTACTCGAATATGTCGTCAGCGACAAAGATGTGGTCTTTAGCGACGGCAAAACGATGATCGGGGCGGATTCTTATCCGATGTATGTGGCCAAGGGCAGCAAGGTCTGATGACCGCATACAGGGATTTGAATGCCATTCCCATTGCAGGATAATTTGCTTTGTCGTGCCGCGGCGTCTTTCCACGGGAATGTGCCGCGGCATGGGCGGAGTATGGAGTGAGGACGGTCTATCAACATGAAAGTATTATATGTAACGAGCGAGGCGGTGCCTTTTGCTTCATCAGGTGCCTTGGCGGAGACAGCCAGCAGTTTTGCTTATGCCATGCGGCAGCGTCTGGTGACCTGTCGGGTGGTATTGCCGCTGTATGAAGCGGTGCCGCAGGAACTCAGGGACAATATGAAGTTTATCACCAGTCTTTCGGTGCCGGTTGCGTGGCGGCGTCAGTATTGCGGCGTGTTTGAGGCGAAATACAGAGGCGTGACCTATTATTTCATCGACAACCAGTATTATTTCAAGCGCAAGGGCTTTTACGGTCACTATGATGATGCCGAGCGGTTTGCCTTTTTCTCACGTGCCGTCCTTGAGATGCTTCCGCACATCGATTATAAACCCGACGTGATTCATGCCAACGACTGGCAGACCGCGCTGGTGCCGGTGTATTATGATCTGTTTTACAGTCAGAATGAGTGGTATTACGGCATTAAGACGGTATTTACCATTCACAGCATCCAGTATCAGGGCAAATACAGCATGGATCTTGCGGAAGAAGTACTGGGCATTCCTTCCGAGCGGCAGAGTGTCATCGAGTTTGACGGCAGTATCAATATGCTCAAGGGCGCCATTGAAACCGCGCATCGCATTACCACGCTCAGCCCGACCTATGCGCAGGAGCTGCGTGACCCGTGGTTTGCCTGCGGGCTGGATTCCATGATCCGCGACCGCGCGTTCAAGATTCAGGGCATTCTCAACGGATTGGATACCGTCAGTTACAATCCCGCTACCGATATGATGCTGTACGCGCAGTATGATAAGGATTCGTTTGAAGAAGGCAAAGCCGTCAACAAACGGGAACTGCAAAGAAGGCTGTATCTGCCCGAGCGCGGCGATGTGCCGATGATCGGCATGGTGACGCCGATGGTGGCATCCAAGGGTCTGGATCTGCTGCGGGAAGTTCTCGATGAACTGCTCCAGTACAGTGATGTGCAGTTTGTGATTCTCGGTTCGGGCGAATGGGAGTATGAATCCTACTTCAAGGAAATGCAGGAGCGTTATCGCGATAAATGTGTGGCTTGCTTCGGCTTTATTCCCGAATTGGCGCGCAAAATTTACGCGGCGAGCGATATGTTCCTCATGCCCTCCAAGAGCGAACCGGGCAGTACGGCACAGATGATTGCGCTGCGTTACGGTGCGGTGCCGATTGTGCGGGAAACCGGTTCTCTGCGTGACACCGTGTTCGACAGCGAGGACGGCTATGGCAATGGCTTTGTATTCCAGGGCTATGACAGCCGTCAGATGATCAACGCGGTTTACCGCGCACTCGGCGGATATTCCAATCACTACGGCTGGAATATTCTGGTGGAGCGTGCCATGAACTGTGACAACACATGGAACAAGAGTGCCAAGCAGTATGTGAATCTCTATAAAGAACTGATGAACGAGCCTTCATAATCATAGGCAGATCAGCAGGATTAATTTTTTCGAGCCGTGCGAACGAAGGTTGATTCGCACGGCTCTTTTTCAATATCCACCGGCGTATGATGCCGGTGTGAAAAAAGGAGGATGTACGGAGATGAAAAAAACGCTTTGGAAAAAAATAGGCATTACACTGATGTGTGTGGTACTGGGCGTGGTGTTGATCGTGGCAGGATACCTGTCCTATGTGCTGATCAGCTATAACCGCATAGAGGATAATCAGCCGGTACAGCCGGAGGGAACTGCGGCAGCGGAATTCCTGCAGCCGGACACCGAGTATACCGCCATCACCTACAATATCGGATTCGGCGCCTATACACCCGATTTTACCTTCTTCATGGACGGCGGCACACAGTCGTGGGCGGCATCCAAGGAAAGCGTGATAGACTGCATCCATGGAGACATCGCGCTTCTCAAGCAATATCAGTCGGATATTTCCCTGATTCAGGAAGTGGATTTCGACGCGACCCGCAGCTATCACGTCGATGAAGCGACCATGCTGCGGGAGGCGTTTCCGGATTCTGCCTCCACCTTAGCGGTCAATTATCATTCCCCTTTCCTGTTTTATCCGTTATTGCAGCCTCACGGTGCTTCCAACGCGGGACTCATGACCTTCAGTAAAGCCCGGATTAATTCCGCGGTGCGGCGCAGTCTTCCGATTTCCGAATCGCTTTCCAAACTGGTTGACCTCGACCGATGCTATTTCGTCAACCGTATCCCCGTCGAGAACGGAAAGGAATTGGTTGTGTTCAACGCACATCTCTCCGCTTACGGCACCGATGGTGATTTGCAGGCACAGCAGATGCAGAAACTATTCGGCGACATGCAGCAGGAATATGAAAAGGGCAATTATGTGATTTGCGGCGGGGATTTTAATCATGATTTCCTGGGCAATTCCAAGGAGCTTTTCAATGCCGAAGTACCCGAACAGTACACATGGGCGGCGCCGTTCCCGGATCACCTGATTCCGGCGGGCTTCCGGAAAATCACCAATTATCAGAGCGGGGTGACAATTCCGTCCTGCCGCAACTGTGACAAGCCTTACGGTCCGGATTGTTTTACCCTGATTGTGGATGGATTTATTGCGTCGGACAACGTGGAATCCACTTTTATGGATGTCATTGACAATCAGTTCTTATTCAGCGACCATAATCCGGTGGAACTGAAATTCAAACTGCTTTCTGATTAGGCAGGGGTGTTGAAAATGATCAGGAACTATGCAGATTTTAATCAGTCATTTTCTGCTTAAAAATACAGGTTGCTTGCGTGTTTCAGCAAGTGAAATGTATTAATTATTTCTGCATCGTTCCTTAGACATGTTGAAACCGGCGACAAAGCGGCTTGGTACGAGTTGGACAGGGAGCTGCCCGAAACGGGATTTGTTGTCGATATTCCCGGCTACGAGCAGCCAATGGAAATGATTATGATCAAGGGCTTGTAGGCATTTCATACGCAACAGCGGGTTGCTTGCAGGAAAACGATCCCTGTACTACAATAGAGTCGGGAGGTGCTTTGCATGAAAACAAAGGACATTATTTACGAACTCCGCACCAAGAAGGGAATGTCGCAGGACGAATTGGCGGAAAAGGTATTTGTCACCCGTCAGGCGGTGTCGCGCTGGGAAAACGGAGAAACGGTGCCGAATACCGAAACGCTCAAATTGCTCTCCAATCTTTTCCATGTTTCCATCAACACGCTGCTTGGCTCACCGCAAAAGTTGATTTGTCAGTGCTGCGGGATGCCGCTGGAGGACGAAATTCTGGGCAGAAATCACGACGGAACGCTCAATGAAGCGTATTGCAAATGGTGCTATGCCGACGGGACTTACACATACAGCGATATGGATGAGCTGATGGAAATCTGCGTCAGCAACATGGTGAATGAATCGTTTTCCGAAGAACAGGCACGCACATATCTGCGGCAGTTTCTTCCCACGCTGGATTACTGGAAGCGATACGAAGAACTGAGTGACAACGGGCAGTTTGAGGCGTTCAAACAGCAGTTGATAAAAGAAATCAATGACCTTGCCATTGAAGGTATGCCCAAGGTGGAAAAACTCAATGCGCTTGTGGGCGCCTATGTGAATCTTGCCTATCCGCTTCCCAACGGGTTGAAAGTCAAGTTTCTCGATGACGGGACGACCTATCTGGGAAATCAACTGGCATCGGAATTCGGAGGAGACCGTTGTTTTGGTGTTCTGGCGGGTATGGATTTTATCCTTGTCTGTACCTATGAGGCGGAAGGCGCGAATCCTGAATTGGTTCTTTATAAAAAGAGATAACAGCACTTTTCAAGAAAAACGCTTTTGTCAGTCAGGAGATTACGCTGACCGGCAAAAGCGTTTTTTCTGTGGAGGGGCAATTCTCCCGACAGGCGAGTGGACTGGAAATCTGCGTTATTGCAAATCCGTCCTTTCAATGTTACAATCCTATTGTAAGCAGCAAGCAGAACAATCCTATCGGGAGGATGAAACACTTATGGAATTAGGAAAGAAAATCAGACAGCTTCGCTTCAAAGCGGGACTGACGCAGGAACAGCTCGCGGAACGGATGGGTATCGGCGCGCAATCGGTATCCAAATGGGAAAACGCGGTGTCCATGCCGGATATCGCTTCGCTTCCTCTGCTGGCGGAGATATTCGGGGTCAGCATTGACGATTTGTTTGACTTATCGACGGAGCAGCGGTTCAACCGGATCGAAAACCGCATGGACGCGGAGGAGGAACTGCCGCCCGACGTCTTCCGGGAATACGAGGATTATCTGAAATCGCAGCTTTCCGGTGAGACGGAATCCTACAAAAAACGCGCCACGGAGCTGATTGCCTATCTTTACTGGCACCGCATGAATGCCAACGCGCAGAAGGTGCGCCGTTATGCCAAGGACGCGATACGTCTGTCGCCGGGGGAGAAGGGATGCCAGTGGATGCTCAACATGGCGGAGAATCACTTCATCTGGGACTGGAATCTGTCCAACCATTCCAAAGCCATTGCGTTTTATCGTGAGCTTGTGGAGGCAAATCCGGAAAGCACGCTGCCCTATGCCTATCTGCTGGACAACCTGATTGCTGACCACCGCGCCGACGAAGCGGAGCAGGTTCTCGACAGACTGTGCGGGCTGGAAGGCGCCAATCCCATCACCACGCGGGTCTACCGTGCCTATATCGCGCTTGCCCGGTTTGATGAACCGACTGCCGATGCGATCCTGGATGAGTTGATCACAAACCATCCCGATGACTCCATCTGTCTGTTCGAGGCGGCGCAGTATCACGCGATGAAATGCGACTATTCCGAAGCTATTGCGCTTTACGAGCGTTCCTTTGAGAACGAAAAACGCAGACCGAGGTTTCAGGACGAGCTGCATGGAATCGCCGAGATCTATGAGATCATGGGAGATTATCGGAATGCCGCGGCAACTTACGACAGAATCATCGCGCTCCTGCGCGACGAATGGGGCATGACCGAAGAAACCACCCTCAAAATCGCAGAGAAGGAAAAAGCGCGTCTGCTAGGGAAACGCTGATTAAGGAACGATGCAGAAATAATTAATACATTTCACTTGCTGAAACACGCAAGCAACCTGTATTTTTAAGCAGAAAATGACTGACTAAATTCTGCATAGTTCCTAAGTCGATTCTCGCACCGCTCAAAGACGTATCCTCGCGGCGCGGAATCGACGGCAAGCCTTTAATCAGCGTATCCCTAGAAAAGGCGCAGTAATTATGTTTCAAACGGGCATGATGAGCAAAATGCTTGCCATGCCCGTTTTTATACTGTCGGTATATAAAATAATCTACGATTAGTATGGATAGTGTGTTCACTTTCCTGACGGATATGGTATAATGGTACCATAAAAGCAGGGAGGGAAAGACAGCATGAACCTGAAACTCGCGGAGAATATTCGTTCATTCCGGAAGGAGAGGGGACTGACGCAGGAGCAGCTAGCCGAGGTGCTGGGCGTGACGACCGGCGCGGTGCACAAATGGGAGGCAAGGCTTTCGGTGCCTGATCTGGAACTGATTGTGGAAATGGCGGACTTCTTCGACACCTCTGTGGATGTGCTGCTTGGCTACGAAATGAAGGACAACCGCCTTGACGCGACTGTGCAGCGACTCCGGGAGTATCGCCGGAACAAGAACCGGGAAGGGCTTTCCGAGGCGGAAAAGGCGCTGAAGAAATATCCTCATTCCTTTAAGATCGTGCATGAATGCGCCACTCTGTACGGCGGTTTCGGGCTTGAAAGCGGGAACCGGGCGTACCTTCTACGGGCGTTGGAGCTGACGGAACAGAGCCTTCCGCTGCTCGGGCAGAATGCCGATCCGGAAATCAGCGAGCAGACGCTCTATGGGAAGATGGCGCAAATCTATATAGGACTGGACGAAACCGACAAAGCTGTCGAACTGTGGAAAGCCCATAACGCGGGTGGTGTTTATAGCCACAAGATCGGGCAGATTCTCGCCATGCGGGACCGCGGGGAAGAAGCCGCGCCCTTTCTGTCGGAAGCCATGGCGCATATTGTCGGGGAAGTGATCTATACGGTCACCGGATACATGAATGTCTACGCCAACCGGGGCGACTTTTCTTCCTGTCAGGCTGTCCTGCGCTTCGGGCTTGATTGCTTTTCCGGACTGCGGAAGGGAAACAAGCCGAACTACCTCGACAAAGTGAGCTGCGCGTTGCTCACCTGCCTTGCCTGGTCGCAGTGCATGACAGGGCAGCAGACGGAAGCGCGCGCTTCCTTGAAAAAAGCCAAGGCGCTTGCGGCATTCTTCGACAACGCGCCCAGCTATGACGAGAGCGACATCCTCTTTATCGGACGCATTGAAGGCGCCAGCATTCACGACGACATCGGCGCGACCGCCGCGGATGTGATTCAGAATTTAATGGACGAATTTCAGAACCGGGAGCTGACCGCTCTCTGGGAATCCATTTCCGAGGAGGAACAAGAATGAACAGGAAAACAGACCAAGAGATTCAAACCAACGGACAGGCATTGACCAAACAAGAACTGAAAAAACTGCGCGGTCAGTTCAAGCACACCCTGTTTCTCAAAAATCATTTCAACCTGTTTATGACATTGGTTGCGGCAGTGTTGTGTTCCGTTTCAGCCATCGTGAGTTCGTGGCTGCTGAAAGAAGTCCTGGATCTGACCGCGGGGAACAGCCGCTTCGATCTGTACACGCTTCTGATCATTGCCGACTGCTGCGGATTGCTGCTGCTGCTGGGTGGGGTGATTGACTACTGCTTCCTTTCAAGATTCCGTGCCAAAGCGATGAAGCAGTACCGCGCCTTTGTCTTCGACAAAATACTGCAAAAGGGCATTCAGGCTTTTTCCAAAGAGAATACGTCCCTCTATATTTCCGCTCTTTCCAACGATGTCAACACCATCGAGCAGGAGTATCTCAAGCCGCTGCAAACCAATATCGAGGCGGGCATTTCTTTTGCGGGCGCACTCGCGCTCATGCTATGGTACAGCCCCCTGCTGACGCTCATCTCAATTGGCTTTTCGCTGCTGCCGATCATTTTTTCGGTGATATTCGGCAACATGGCGGCGATGGCGGAGAAAAACGTTTCCGATCAGAAGGAACGCTATACCGGCGTGCAGAAGGATGCTCTCACGGGCTTTAAGGTAATCAAGAGCTTCAAGGCGGAAAACAGTATTTCAAAGCTGCATGAGCAGAAAAATCAAGACGTGGCACAGGCTTCCCGAAAGCGGGTGAAGGCGTCGGTGCTTGTCACGTATTCCTCGATGCTTTCCTCTGTGGTGGTGCAGTTCGGCGTATTCTTTGTGGCAGCGGCGTTCGCGCTTGCCGGCAAGGGCATCACGGTCGGTACGGTTCTGATCTTCGTACAGCTCATGAACTATCTGTTAAGCCCCATCCAGCTGTTCCCCAATTTCTTTGCGGGCAGACAGTCGGCGCTGCGGCTGATGGAAAAGCTGGCGGTCGCGCTGCATCAGAATATTCCCGACGAGGGCGAGCCTATCGCGCCGCAGCTCACGGAGGGCATTTCCCTTCGCAACCTCGATTTTGCCTATGAAGAAAACAAGCCGGTGCTGAATGGGATTGGCATGGAAATCAGCGCAGGCGGCTGCTACGCGCTGGTAGGCGGTTCGGGAAGCGGCAAATCCACTATCCTCAACCTCCTCATGGCAGGTTCCCGTGATTACAGCGGAGAAATCCTCTATGACGGCAAGGAACTGAAAACCGTCTCGCCCAGTTCGCTTTATGATCTCGTTTCCATCATACAGCAAAATGTCTTTGTCTTCAACAGCACCATCCGCGACAACATCACGATGTTCTCCCCGTTTCCGGGTGAAGAGGTTGAGCGGGCGGTACAGATGTCGGGTCTCAAAAAACTCATCGAGGAAAAGGGCGAGGACTATCTCTGCGGAGAAAACGGTTCGGGACTTTCCGGCGGCGAGCGTCAGAGAATCTCCATCGCGCGGGCACTTCTGCGGAACACTCCCGTGCTGCTGATTGACGAAGCCACCGCGTCGCTTGACAACGAAACGTCGTTTGAAGTGCTGGACGCGATTCTGAAACTGGACGGCTACACCCGTGTGATTGTCACCCATGATCTCGACGAGAACATTCTGCGCCGCTGCACCGGTATTTTCACGCTGAAAAAAGGCGAGCTTTCTGAACAGGGAACCTTTGACGAACTGATGAATCAAAAGGGCTATTTCTACTCGCTCTTCAATGTGTCGCAAAAGTAATAATCCGCAACAGCAGACGGACGCTTTTATCATCCACAAACCTCTTTTCTACCGGATACGGCAGGATAGGTTTGTGGATGCTTTTTCATGAAGGTTGAAATATTCATTTGCGGCAGGTATAATGGGAAATGATCCAAAAGCAACTATTTGAGGAGGAATCACAATGACCATCCTAGTGAGCGCCTGTCTGCTGGGGCAGAAATGCAAATACAACGGCGGCGACAATTTCAGCAAAACCGTCGCGGCTTTTACAGCGGGACATACGGTGATACCGGTCTGTCCGGAAGTGGCGGGCGGACTGACCATTCCGCGTCTTCCCTGCGAAATCGTGGGCGGCGAGGTCATCAATACAGCCGGGGAGAGCAAGGACAGGGAATTCCGACAAGGGGCGGAAATCTGTCTGGCGCTTGCCAAAGAAGCACAAATCGACATGGCAATCCTTCAATCCAGAAGTCCGTCGTGCGGCGTCAGGCAGATTTATGACGGCACCTTTTCCGGCAGACTGATCGAGGGGTCGGGCGTATTCGCGTCGCTGCTCCGGGAGAACGGATTCCGGGTAGTCGATGTGGAAGAGCTGGAGGCAGCAGAAAAAGAAAAAAACATCGGCTGACGCGTTGAGGGTACGATCAACCGATGTGTAAATACAGGATGTATTATTTTTTTTCGTCAAAGTTCATGGCGTTCTCCGCGCTGCGGACGAGGCTCATGAGGGAGGACGCAAAGAGAGGATAGTCGCGGTTGAGGGATTCAAAGGAGACACGCAGCGGCTCCGCGTCCTTGAGAGGCTTCATGCCGCCGACGGCACTGCCGCTGCTGAGGGCGCTGATGTTGGCTTCCAGCACTGCCAGCGACGCATCGGAATAGCCCTGAAAACAAAGGGGCGAAACCGAGAAAAAGCTGGCGGGGTTTTCATGATTGGCCTGATAGAGCAGCCGGAACATCTTATAGACCGATACCATCTGATACAGAGCCATCTGGTTGGTCAGGTCGGTGCAATTGGTCTTCTGGAGCAGGTCGAAGAGAATGTTGAGGGAGTTGGCGATCAGCTTTTTGTGAAGAATCGGAAGAGTGGAGCCTTTGTACTGATTGTCCATCGCGTCTTCCGGTTCGGGGATATCGCTGACCGTGAGGCGTGCGCCGTTGCGTTCGGAAGTACGTCCCAGCAGGTAGTCGCAGGAAACGTCATAGAAATCCGCGATTCTGATCAGAAAGTCCAATCCGCATTCCCGTGCCCCCCGTTCATAATGGGAGAGCAGCGCCTGAGAGATATCCAGCGCGTCGGCTGCTTCTTTTTGTGTCAGTTTGCGCTCGTTTCTGAGCAGGGTGATAATTCTCGGAAAACTGTCGTTCAAAGCAAATTTCACCTCGATGACTGGGTTATGATATCACAATAAAAAAAGAAAGAACAGAACCATGGAAAGATACGCAAGAAAAACACTTGATTATGGTCAGGAAAAACGCTATAATAGATAGCGACGGAAGAAAAACAAACCTTCCCTATCTTGACGCGGAATACCATTAATGATAGCATAAACCGCTTGTTATTTCAAGTGAAAATCATAACAATTAGTCATTCGGAGGCAGTTTTATGAAAACTTACCAAATCCATTTTATCCGGCACGGAATAACTGACGGAAATGTCAACGGTCAGTACATTGGCAGTAAAGATTTGCCGCTGAATGACATTGGTGTGACGGAAATTCAAAAGCTCGACGCGGCATATGTATATCCGGGAGCGGCGGCGTATTTTACCAGTCCGATGCAGCGCTGCAAGCAGACGCTTTCCATCATTTATCCGCAGGCGCATCCGCTGGAAATCGACGCGTTCCGGGAGTGCGATTTCGGCGAATTTGAGGGATTAACCGCCGATGATCTGAAGGATAATCAGGATTTTGCCGAGTGGCTGGCGGCGGACGGTATGACGGCGCCGCCGGCGGGAGAATCGGGTGCCGACTTCGGTCGCCGGGTCTGTCAGGCGTTTGAAAAGGTGGTGGAAGCCATGATGAAAACGGGTATTCCGTCGGTGGTGATCGTGGCGCACGGCGGCGTGATTTCCACCGTACTCGCCCAGTACGGACTGCCCGAAGCGGGTATGGCGGAATGGACGATGGCGCCGGGCTGCGGTTATTCGATTCGCGTCCACCCACAGATCTGGACAGCCGCCCGCAAGGTGGAGGTTTATCAGACCCTTCCGCTGCCGAGGGAAGACGATGAAGACGACGCATATGACCGGGAATATTTTATTGCCGACGCGCCGGAGACCGAATCCGAACCGCTTTCATAACCGGAACAGCAGTCGCCAACAAAAAAAGCCGCCCGAAGCGAAGACGTTCGCAACGGGCGACCATACGGGGCGTGGCAGCTCTTTGGTTCAGACAAGAAACTTCTCAATCTGCGTAAGGTATTCCTGCGCTTCTGCTTCAGTGGCGTGAATGCCGAGCGTGACTTCACTGCCCAGATCCAGCCCGAATACCGAGAGAATCGACTTCGCGTCCGCCACATAACGTCCCGCGATGAGGTCGATATCAAAAGGCTGCCTGGTGGTGAGATTGACAAATTCTTTAATTTCATTGACAGCATTAAACTGAATTTTTTTCTCAAACATAAAGATGACTCCTTCCAAGAATCACAGATCAAAACGGAAGTTGCTTGCATCCGGTTCCCCAACCGGCAGCAATAGTATAAAACATCGTTAATGTTTTGTCAATGTGCAGAATCACAGACAAATTGCCCACGGCAGGCGGAGAATCTGGGGACAGTGCAGACGTTCGACCCATCGTACAAGCATTCGACAGTATACGACAAGGAGGTTTTTTCACAAAATGGAACGGCGGGACAAAATCAATTATTATCTCGATCTGGCAGAAATGGTGTCGCAGCGGGGAACCTGTCTGCGCCGCCGGTATGGCGCGGTCATCGTCAAGAATGACGAGGTGATTTCCACGGGTTATGTGGGAGCGCCGCGGGGAAGAATCAACTGTACCGACCTGGGACGGTGTATCCGGGAGGAACTGCGCATTCCGCGCGGAGAACGGTATGAACTCTGCCGCAGCGTACACGCGGAACAGAACGCCATTATCAGTGCTTCCCGCAACGAAATGATCGGCAGCTCCCTCTTTCTGGTGGGGCAGGATGTGAAGACCGGAGAATATGTGAAAAACGGCAACTGCTGTTCGATGTGCAAGCGCATGATTATCAATGCAGGTATTGCGTATGTGTATATCCGCGACGATGAGGATGAATTCCGTAAGATTGACGTGCAGGAATGGGTGAATCAGGACGAATCCATAGAAGGCGTTTTGGGGTATTGAATGCCTGATTTTTACGAAACACGCTTGACAAATGAAAAAAATCGGGGTATAATGGCAATATATAAACGTCATATGCCAGCATGAAAAGTTCATATGAACCTTAATAACTGACAAATGATTTTTATAGAAATATTGATTCAGGTATCAGGAGGTATCTTAATGAAAATCAAAGGCTTGACAGACGCTGAAGTCGCCGCGTCAAAAGCAAAATACGGCGACAACAGCATGACCGAGCAGCCGGGCGAAACTTTTTGGCAAAAGCTGCTGGGCAATTTCGGGGATCCGATGATCAAAATCCTCTGCTTCGCGCTCATTGTGAACGTGGTGCTGGTGGTGCTTGATTACGCGGAATTCTATGAGCCGGTGGGCATCGCGGCAGCCATTCTGATTGCGACGCTGGTCTCGACGTATTCCGAGTACAACAACGAAAATGCCTTCAAAAAGCTCCAGGAGGAAGCCTCGCGCATTATGTGCAAGGTCTACCGCAACGGCGAAATCGTGGAAGTGGCGATCAACGATCTGGTGGTAGGGGACTGCATTCTGCTCCAGTCGGGCGACAAGATTCCCGCTGACGGTCTGATGATCGACGGCGATATCAAGGTTGATCAGTCGGTGCTCAACGGCGAAAGTCAGGAAGCCCGCAAGGTCGCGATTCCCGAAGGGTATGTGGAGCCGGACGAGCCGATGGATTTCCTCAATGTGTACAAGGTGTTCCGCGGCGCGGTGGTATGTTCGGGCAACGGCGTCATGCGGGTCACGGTCGTGGGCGACAGCTCCGTCTATGGTAAGATTGCCAGCGAACTGCAAGCCGACGACGACAGACAGTCGCCTCTGCAGGTCAAGCTTTCGGCGCTCGCGAACGGCATCAGCAAATTCGGCTATATTGGCGGCGCGTTGATTGCGGTAGCGTATCTGTTCCAGCGCTTCTTTGTGATGAATCAATTCAACGGTGCGAAAATCGGAGCGTATTTTCACCGTACAGGTGATGTGGTGCATGACATCGTGAATGCCGTGATGTTTGCGGTGATTATCATCGTCATGGCGGTGCCGGAGGGACTGCCGCTGATGGTGGCGCTGGTGTCGGCGATGAACATGAACAAGATGCTCAAGGACAACGTGCTGGTGCGCAAAATCGTGGGTATCGAGACTGCAGGCAGTCTGAACATTCTGTTCAGCGACAAGACCGGTACCATTACCAAGGGCAAGCTGGAGGTTGTCACCTTCATCAACGGCGACCTCAAGGAATTCAAGCACATCAGCGATATCCCCGACGAACTGGGCAACCTCATTACGCTGAGCATCAAAAACAACACCGATTCGGTGGTATCAGGCGAGGGAGCCAATCGTAAAATCGTGGGCGGCAACGCGACCGAACGCGCCGTATTGGGCTTCGGTGTGGGCACCGACAAGACCTTCCGCGCACCCAAGGTGAACAGCATTCCTTTCAACAGCACGAATAAATATTCCGCTTCCACCGTGGAGGGAGATTACAACATCACCCTCATCAAGGGCGCGCCCGAAAAAATGCTGAAAAAATGCAAGTACTATTATGATACCGATGGCACCCGCAAGCCTTTGACACACGCGGCTGCGATTGACGCCAAAATGGACGAACTGGCGGAACGTGCTATCCGCGTGCTGGCGTTTGCCACGTCGGACAGCGCCATTGCGGACGGCAGTCTGCCGGAAGATGACTGGACGCTGGTGGGCTTTGTGGGCATCCGTGACGAGGTGCGTCCCGAATCCATCAAGGCAATTAAGGAAGTGCGCCGCGCAGGCGTGCAGGTGGTCATGATTACGGGCGACCGGAAGGAAACCGCTGTGGCAATCGCCAAAGATGCGGGTATTCTCCGCAAGGACACCGATCTGGTCTATACCTCCGACGAGCTTGCGGGCATGACCGACCGGCAGATTCGCAAGCAAATCCGCAAAATCCGCGTGATTGCCCGCGCGCTGCCCTCCGATAAGAGCCGCCTCGTGCGCATTGCGCAGGAGCGCAATCTGGTAGTAGGTATGACGGGCGACGGCGTGAACGATTCTCCCGCGCTGAAAAAGGCGGACGTGGGATTTGCGATGGGCGGCGGCACCGAAGTCGCCAAGGAAGCGGGCGATATCGTGATTCTCGACGATAACTTCCTCTCCATCGACAAGGCGATTCTCTACGGACGCACGATTTTCAACAGCATCCGCAAGTTCATTGTCTTCCAGCTCACGATCAATGTCGCAGCCGTGCTGATTTCGTTCATCTGCCCGCTGCTCCAGCTTGACAATCCCCTCTCCGTCACCCAGATTCTGTGGGTCAACCTCGTCATGGATACGCTCGCGGCACTGGCATTCGGCGGCGAACCGGCGCTCCGTCGCTTCATGAAGGAGAAACCCAAGAAGCGCGACGAAAGCATCATCAGCGGCACCATGTGGTCATCGATTCTCACGGGAGCGGGCTATACGGTCATCATGAGCCTGATCCTCCTGCTGATGGGAGACAGATGGTTCCCCGAATGGGCGAGAACCCCGGAGGGAATGCTCTCCGAAAACCATCTGACCGGTTACTTTGCCTTCTTTATTTTCGCGGCGGTATTCAATGCCTTTAACGCCCGTACCGAAGAACTCAATCTTTTTGATAACATCGGCAGAAACAAGAACTTCCTGAAGATCATGGCGCTGATCACTGTGGTACAGGTGGCGCTGACTTATTTCGGCGGAGAAGTCTTCCGCTGCCACGGTATGACGGTTCCGCAGTGGGGGATCGTGCTGCTGCTGGCATTCACGATTATTCCGGTCGATTTGATCCGCAAGTGCATTCTGAAACTCGCGGCGCCCGAAGCGGAAAAGAAATCCGTAAAGCGTTAGATTTTATTCATTCAAAAGATTTGGTAAAAAACCCGATTCCGACCGTATATCAACCGTATATCACGGCGGAGTCGGGTTTTTTGTCATTTCATCCCGCTGATATATGAATGATGAATGAATAATCTATGAGATTTTGGTAAATCTTTCTAAATTCAGACAAATCTCCAAAAGTGTCGTATGGGAAATGGGTTGACATGGTTATGAAAATTATGATATAATATACAAAAAAATAGAATTCATTACATTGCATAATTATAAATATCAGAAAACAGGAGGCATTTATGACAGAGAAGCAACTGAGACAATATGCGGCGGGGAAAAAAGGTTTGTGTATCGCAAACGATACGATTTCGGATGTACTGTTCAGCGAATACGGGGTCAACCGCGGTTTGCGTGACGAAAAGGGAAAGGGCGTTCTGGCGGGTCTGACCAATATTTCCAAAATTGTTTCCTTCAAGAATATTGACGGGGAAAACCGTCCGTGCGATGGCGAACTGTGGTATCGCGGCTACAATGTTCACACGCTGATCGAGGCGTTGGGGGAAGATGAATTCGGATTTGAGAAAACCGCTTATCTGCTGGTATTTGGACAGAAACCCAGCGAGCGTGAGGAAGCGGAGTTCTGCCGCGTATTGGGGGAATGCAAGCGGCTTCCGGTGAATTTTACCCGCAACGTCATCATGGAAGGACCTTCCAAGGATATCATGAATTCCATGACCAAGAGCATTCTCACGCTGGCTTCCTACGATGACGAGGTCAACGCGGCGACACTCGAGAGCTGCATTCGGCAGTGCATTGAACTGATCGCGGTGTTTCCGATGCTGGCAGTCTACGGCTATCACGCCTATAATCATTATGTCAATGACGAGAGTATGTACATCCACCGCCCGGTTCCGGCGCTTTCCACCGCCGAGAATATCCTGCGGATGCTGCGTCCCGACAGTTCCTACACCAAGCTGGAAGCCAAGGTGCTGGATGTGGTGCTGATGCTGCATATGGAACACGGCGGCGGCAATAACTCGACTTTTACCACCCGTGTGGTCACGTCGTCGGGTTCGGATACCTATTCGTCCATCGCGGCGGCGATGTCTTCCCTGAAAGGACCCAAGCACGGCGGTGCCAATATCAAGGTCATGGAGATGATGGAGGATATCCGGGCGCACGTCAGGGATAAGACCGACCGTCAGGAAGTGCGCGCCTATCTTGCCAAGATTCTCGACGGCACGGCGTTTGACGGGAAGGGTCTGATTTACGGCATGGGACACGCGGTCTATTCAGTGTCCGACCCCCGCGAACGGATTCTGAAATCCTATGTGGAGGCGCTGGCAAGCGAAAAGCATGAGCAGGAAAGCATCACCTTATACAATATCATCGAAGAAGAAGCGCCCAAGCTCATCGCGGAAAAGCGGCATATCTATAAGGGCGTAAGTCCGAATGTGGACTTTTACAGCGGGTTTGTCTATGAAATGCTGGGCATACCGGTGGAACTGTACACACCGCTCTTTGCCATTGCGCGGATTGTAGGCTGGAGTGCCCACCGCATTGAGGAAATGATCGGCATGAACAAAATCATTCGTCCCGCTTATATGAGCGTGATGGAAGAAATCGAGTAATTGTCATATAAATTAAAAACGTCGGCTTGTCTGACGAATCAAAAGGGGTTGTAATCGGTATGGCAGTCAATCTGAGAAAAGGGGAGAGGGTCAGCCTTTCCTCCCGGAGCAGCAAGGTCAACGGCATTATCGTCGGGCTGGGCTGGGACAGTGCGCAGATGGGCAGTGCGGCAGTGGACTGTGACGCCTCCGCCATTCTGTGCGGTCTCAACCGCAAGGCGTATGACGTGATTTATTTTGGAAAAGCGCGCAGTCAGAACGACGCCGTTGTCTACACAGGCGACAGCCGCACGGGGGACGGCAGCGGCGAGGATGAACAGATTTATATCAATTTTACCAAGCTCCCGCCGACGGCGGGATTGATTGTGGTGGCGGTCAATATTTACGATGCCAAAGCCAAGCGGCAGCATTTCGGCATGATCAACAACGCGTTTGTTCAGGTACGCAACTGGAAAACAGGCGAGCAGATGTGCCGGTTCAATCTGACCGACAATTACAGCGGCATGACGGGCATCATCGCGGCGGAAATCGTGCGCAGTGCCGACGGCTGGGACTTCGTGCCGATGGGACAGCCCATTCCCGAAGCCAGTCGGCTGCAATCCATTGTCAAACTCTATCAGTGACGGCAGCGTGAAAGGAGAATGATGTATTATGACGTCTGAAAAACGGTTTTTGTCTGACAGCGTGTGTGTCCGCACGGCACTCTCGTGGGATACGGAGGGAAAGGCACCCTGTGATCTGGATCTGTCCGCCTTTTTGCTGGGTGCCGACGGAAAGGTACGCGGCGATAATGATCTGATTTTCTACAATACGGAAGTGGCAGTGCTGACCGAAGGTTCGTTCTTTCACAGCGGCGACAGTCTGACCGGCTCGCCGGGTGACGGTGTGGACGAAAGCATTCTGGCAGTGCTGGACAAGATTGACGCGGACATCTGCCGCGTGGCATTCTGTGTCACCGTCGTATCCGCCGAGGGAGAAAAGCGGTTGTCCTCCGCGTCTCACGCGGTCTTTACGGCGAACGTGGTGTCCGATCTCTTTGAGAAGGACGGACAGGAAATCTGCCGCGTGGATTTGCTTGCCGCTTACCCGGATACCGAGGGCGTAGCGGTGTTTGAACTCATCCGCTCGTCTGACGGCTGGGCGTATGAAGTGCCATCGCAGCCGGTCATGGGCAATCTGGCGGCTTTATGCGGCGCATTCGGGCTGGAGGTTGCAGAAGGCTGAGGTTTTGTCTTCGGCGAGAAATACGAAAAAATAAGGGAGATATCCGCGCTTGATAGGCGGATATCTCCCTTTTGCGGTTGTGAGTTACGGAAAAACAAATTAGCCCTTCACCGGGCGGACGATGCAGAGCGGGGTCTGCTCATGACCCTGACCGAGGGGGTTGTCCTTGAAGATAGCGGACAGGAACTCGTCGGTGAGATCAGCCGAAGGCTTGCCGAGAATGTTGACGCCGATGTCATTGGCATCCACGACGATGACCTTGTTGCCGCCCATTGCTTCGGTGAATTGTTTGGCAGCCTCATGGGGCTTGTCCGGCGCCATTTTGGCATAGCCGTTATAGGGCGGGATGGTGCAGTCGCAGGGACCGTCGATGGCGCGGGCAGCCGGTCCGAGAATATTATAGAAGACGCCGCGCTTGCCGAAGAGCTTGCCGATACCGGCGATGACGGCGGCGAAAAGAATCTTGGGACGACCGACGGAGCGGATAGCGAGTTCCATCGTTTCCGGCATACCCAGACCGATGCCGTAGGGGGATTTATAGACAAACTTGGTCAGGAATCGGGCCAGACGGGAGGGCTTGATCTCATTGATGGGGAAAGCACGTCCTTGGCTGATGGCGAGAATCTTTTCGCTCATATAGATCATGTCGCCTTCCTGAAGGTAAGGCTTGACCAGTTCGTTCAGCAGTGCCACCAGATCGTCGCCCGACTTGACGATAGGGGTCTTGACAGGATAGCGCTCAAAGCTGCCCGCATCGGTGGTGATGACGAGGTTCTTGCCCTCGTTGGGCTGAAAAGGCATATTCTGTACTGTCTCGCTCATAATTGACGATTCCTCTTTCCGATATATTTTTTTACCATGAAAAACAGGGTGTTTCCATGTTCCCCATTATAGTACTTCCCCGCCGAAAATGCAAGTGTTAAGCGTAACCGGATGAAAATTTATCCGTACTGCCCGATAATTGTGGAATTGGTGGAGAGATGTTGGTAACTAATGGGCAAAAGGACATGGAACGGCAGCCATCAGCGCTTCTTCTTGAAGATGGTGCCCACAACGCGGGGGCCGGCATTGACGGCAATGGCAGCGCCGATCTGATAGTAATCCGCCGGGGGATAGCCGAGCTTCTGGGTCATGGCTTTGGCGAGGTCTTCGGCGACGTAGGGATCGTTGCCGTACACAATGCAATAAGGGGTCTGCGGCTCGATTTCAGCGGCAGTCATCTGTACGACGGTGGAAATCACAGGCTTTTCGCCTCGCACCTTGGTTTCAGTGGAAATGACATGGTCATAAATGCGCATGATGGGTTTGAGTCCCAGTGCGTCGCCCACAAAGGCGGCGGCACCGGGAATACGTCCGGATTTCCGGGCGTATTTGAGCGAATAGGGAGCAAAGAAGACGGTAGCGTTTTCCACCCAGTGCGTGATGTAGTCGATGATCTCCGAAGCGCTGGCGCCGCGCTGTGCCATTTTGGCACCCTCCACCACGGGATAGCCGTAGGCTCCGGTATAGCTGCGGCTGTCAATGGAGGTGATGCGCATTTTGCCAACGGCTTCGGGATGTTCCTCAAAGAAGCTGTCCGCCGCCATGAGGGAATTGTTGTAGGTAGCGGAACCGGTGCCGTTGATGAGGACGCAGATGAGATCGGTGACGCCGTCGCGGAACATCTCTTCATAGACCTCTTCAAATTCAAAGGCGGTCACCTGCGAGGTAAGAGGCAGACCGTCGTAGGATTCCATGATGTCGTAGAACTTCTCATTGTTGAAATCCACGCGGCTGACATAGGATTTGTCGCCCACCGCTATTTTGAAGGGGACGACCTTGATGTTATATTTTTTTTCATGTTTTTCCGAGATATCGCTCGCGGAATCGGTCAGTAGTCTGATTTTTGCCATAAAAATTGTTCTCCTCCCACCGGATAGATGGTAAAAACGGGATGATTTCAAGGCTGTGATCGGTTGTATCAGAGCAGCCTGTGCGTTCAGGCCTCGCTCAGACCGGACGGCTGTCCGTCGGCAAGCGAGAATAAATTGTCGCTGATGGTAAAAAGAGTGCGGTAAAAAATTTCGAGATCGGAAACCGGAATGCTGCCGCTGATGTTATTGAGGACGCTATCGATAATACGGTTGATTTCCTGGGTGACATGGCGACCGGCTTCAGTGAGGGTAAGCTTATTTTTGTACTTTTGTCCGTGATAAAGACTCTGCCGTATCACATAGCCTTTTTGGGTCAGCTCGGTGATCACGCGGGAAATCTGTGCCTTATCAACATGACCTGCCTCGGAAAGCTCCGCGGCGGTCAGACCGTCCTGATTTTTGCCAAGTTGCACCAGAAAAAGAACGTGAGAGCTTTTCAGACCATAGGGCAGCATCATTTCGCTTTTGATCTTCTGAATACATTTACAAATCAGCGATACCGACACATCAAACAATTCAAAACGATCCTGCAACATGGTTATGCTCCTTTCCGGCGATTCCTGCATTTTATAACTTCCTGTCACTTAATTATAAAGGGAAATCGTTGATATGTCAACAACTATTTGATCGAAGAACAAGTTTCAGGCGGTAGGTTCTTTCGTGTGAAGCTCTTCTTCAAAGGAAGCACGCAGTCCGGTAATCTCGGGGACATCCAGCTTCTGGAGCAGGTTGCGCATCTGGGCACGGACCGTGTTGCGCGAAAGCATCATTTTGTCGGGAAGCTGTTCCATGGTGTAATCGTCCAGCACGACCAGTTCCAGCAGGTATTTTTCGCGGTCAGTGAGTGCGAGGGCTTCGGACTTCCGGGCGATGGCGCTGCGAAGGGAATTGCGATGCTCAAAGCTCTCCTGCGTAAGTCCGTATTTCCGGAGCAGGTTATAGATGACGGGGGCGCCGAATACCAGCAGAAATGCCAGCGCTGCCAGCAGCCAGCCGGTACGCTGCACCGGATAGAAATAATTGACAAGGTGAGCCGTCAGTCGTGCCGCGATGACACAGGCATAGCCAAACACCGTGTAAAAAAGCGGATGCTGCCGATCCATCGCGAACGTAACGATAACGATATAGACAAAAACGTCGAAGCACGCCTGTCCGATAAAGCGGCAGGCGAGGAAAGCTCCGTTTTCGGCGGCGGAAAAATAGGGCAGATACAGCAGAATGGCGGCATAAGCCGTGAAACAGCAGCCGAAGACGTAGAGAGGGGTGACGGTGTGGAATTTGAGAAACAGCGCGATGATGAGTGCGGTCAGCACATACGGCACATACGTAAAGACGTCATAAGCGTTGAAGAGCGGGGGAGAGAGCGGCGCGCCCAGCGCGTCGATGCGTCCCAGACAGAGGTGATAGAGTCCGATGAGGATAAACAGCAGATAATACGCACCCGGAACACTGCGGAGCAGCACCTTATGGGATGCTTCGGAATAGCTGATGATGGGCATATCCTCCCGCGAGAAGCCGGAAGAACGCACGGTCAGCAGGGCGAGCAGTCCCGACAGCACGGCGAGGACATAAATGCCCCGCGTGATATCGGTGGCGGTGTAGATGACCTGTGCCAGCAGCCGCACCAGTCCGCCGATGGCAGCACCCGCTCCCACCGAGAAAAGCCGCAGGCTCATACGCACATTCAGCAGCGAGGAAAACACCGCCAGCGCTCCGAACGCGGCACACAGTCCCGTGATGACGGCGTATACACCGAATGAATCGGCATTGGTAAAGGCAAGCGCGATGCCGCTTTCCGCCATCAGCAGTCCGGGGACGGCACGGAAATAGCGATGTCCCAGCAGTCCTTCAAAGTCGAGATGGAACATCAGGATCAGCATGACGCCGAGCAGTACCAGCAGCGCGCCGTCAAAGATGATTTCCATGCCGGCAAAAAGCGCGGAAGTGCCGTAAATTTCAAGGCTCATACGGCAAATGTACATAACCGTCAGAAACCAGCCGACAAAGCCGCCTATGGTCAGCATGGCGCTGACGGAAGCGGCATTGATAAGTTTGCGGTTTTCCAGCATTTTGGATGACCTGCCTTCCTGTGATGGGATTTAGATTTTTTTGACGCCGGCGTAATTGGCCATCACCTTTTTTCGTCCTTTGGTGTCGAAGTCAATTTCCAGCAGCGCGTCGTTACCCATCGGGGTGACGCTCACAATGGTGCCGTCCTTAAAGACCTTGTGCCGGACGCGCTCGCCCGGTGAATAGCTGTCTGCCTGGGTCTGGGAGAGCTTTTGTTCGGCGGCGCCGGCGAGCTGGGGCATATCCGCGATGTGCGTGCGCTGTTTTTTGTGCGGCATATTTTCCACGGGGAGTTTTTTGACTTCGGGGGAAACCTCCTCCAGCAGCGTTGCGGGAATTTCCTCCACAAAGCGGGAAAGCTCATTGTGGTGGGTATAGCCGTAAAGCATCCGTGTGTCGGCGTTGATGAGATAGAGCTTCTGCTTGGCGCGGGTAAGACCCACATACGCCAGACGGCGTTCCTCCTCGATTTCGGCGGGATTGAGGATGGACTGCATACCCGGGAAGATACCTTCCTCCATGCCGGGCAGGAAGACGGCGGGAAATTCCAGTCCCTTGGCAGAGTGCATGGTCATCATGACCACGGCATCGCTGTCGCTGTCGAGGTTGTCGATGTCGGTGAGCAGCGAAACCTCTTCAAGAAATGCGCCCAATTCCGCGTCGTCCCCGTGTTCCTGCTGATATTTGAGCAGGTTGGAGGCAAGCTCGTTGATATTTTCCGTGCGTTCTTCGGCTTTCTCGTCGGTTTTGCGCAGGTAGTTGAGATAATCGGTCTTTTGCAGCAGGGTTTCAAAGAGTTCGCTGAGGGTAGCGGTGTCCGCCAGATCGCTGAGGGACTGTATCATGGCGGCGAAATCCATCAGATTTTTGGCGCCGCGCGCGAGTGCCTGATAGCTGTCGGCTTCCCGGATCACCTCGAACAGTGTCAGTCCCAGTTGGGACGCGATATCGGAAGCAGTCTGCACGGATTTGTCACCGATGCCGCGCTTGGGCTCGTTGATGATGCGTTTGAGACGGATTTCATCGGCGGGATTGGCGATGACGCAGAGATAGGCGAGCATATCCTTGATTTCCTTGCGCTCATAGAAGCGGTGTCCGCCGATGACCCGGTAGGGAATGCCGGCGCGCACAAAGAAATTTTCGATGGTATTGGACTGCGCGTTCATGCGGTACAGCACGGCATGGTCGCCGTAGCGCATACCGTTGGCGACATTGGTTTCCACGGTACGTGCGATGAAGGCGGCTTCGTCGCGTTCACTCTGGGCGTGATAATGCACGACCTTATCCCCTTCGCCGTTGTCGGTCCAGAGCCGCTTGCCCTTGCGCTCGGTGTTGTTCTGAATGACGGCGTTGGCGGCGTCGAGGACGTTCTGGGTGGAGCGGTAATTCTGCTCGAGCCGGATGACCTGTGCGTCGGGGAAGGTTTTCTCAAAGGAGAGGATGTTTTCAATGGTTGCGCCGCGGAATTTATAGATACTCTGGTCGTCGTCGCCCACGACGCAGAGATTGCCGCTGGATTCGGAGAGAAGCTTGGCAAAGAGATACTGCGCGCGGTTGGTGTCCTGATACTCGTCGATCATGATGTACTCGAAGCGGTTGCGGTAGTAATCCAGCGCGTCGGGATACTGCTGGAAGAGCAGGACGGTCTGAAAGAGCAGGTCGTCGAAATCCATCGCGTCGGCGTCTTTGAGACGTTTCTGATAGAGGGTGTAGCACTCGGCAACTTTTTTCAGCCGGAAGTCATTGCCCGCCTTCGCCTCGTATTCCTTTGGCGTGAGAAGCTGTTCCTTGGCGCGGCTGATCTCGCCGAGAATCATTTTCACCGGGAAGGTTTTTTCGTCAATGCGGAGATAGGACATCACGTCCTTCATCATGCGCTTGCTGTCGTCGGTGTCGTAGATGGTAAAGCGGGCGGAAAAGCCCAGCAGACTGCCGTAACGGCGGAGCATCCGGGCGCAGGTGGCGTGGAAGGTGGAAGCCCAGACCTGATCGCCTTCTTCACCCAGCATGGCGGCAAGTCTGTCCTTCAATTCTCCGGCGGCTTTATTGGTGAAGGTGATTGCCATGATGCGCCACGCGGCAGGGGGACGGTCGGCAATCAGACGAACCGCGCGGCGTTTGTCGTCCTCGGATTTTTCGGCGAGGGTGTCGGCCGCGAATCGCGTCAGGAACGCCGCGTCGTCCTCGGTGAAGCCGTAGGGAAGGGTGTCGTTTTCATAGGCGTTGCCGTAGCGGATGAGGTTGGCGATGCGGTTGATGAGCACGGTGGTCTTGCCGCTGCCGGCGCCCGCGAGAATCAGCAGGGGTCCCCGGACATGAAAGACCGCCTGCCGCTGCATTTCGTTCATGCGGGAAAATTCCCGCTCTAAAATCTGTTTTTTGGCTTTCAGATATTGCTGTTTCAAATCAGACATCTATGTACCGTCCTATCTGTGATAATCAATAATGGTATTACAGCAATTATAACACGTCCGGATGGTAAAATCAAGATGAACTCTTTGAAACCGTTCCGGACAGTTTTTTATAAAAAATCCTTTACTTTTGTGACCGAATGGTATATGATATATTTGTATAGGGAATTTCCCTAAAATTGAATAGGCGCATATGGAGAAATTCATAGAAAATTCATAAGATAAGCTCTGAAAGGGTTGGTTTTACACATGAGAAGAACAAAGATCATCTGCACGCTGGGTCCCGCTACCGATAACGGGGACGTCCTCCGTCAGCTCATGCTGGGCGGCATGAATGTCTGCCGTTTCAATTTCAGCCATGGCGACCACGCGGGTCACAAGAAGCGTCTGGACGCGGTGAAGGCACTGCGCAAGGAACTCGGACTGCCCATTGCCGCGCTGCTCGACACCAAAGGTCCCGAAATCCGCACCGGACTCTTCGAGCCGTCCAAAGTGGAACTGACGCAGGGACAGAAGTTCACCCTCACCACCCGCGATATCGTGGGCAGCAGCACCATTTCTTCCATCTCGTTTGCCGGACTGCCCAAGGACGTCAAGCCGGGACAGCGCATTCTGATTGACGACGGTCTGATCGAACTGACCGTGGATTCCGTCACCGATACCGAAATCTTCTGTACCGTGGTCAACGGCGGCACGGTCTCCAACAACAAGGGCATCAATGTTCCCGGCGTGCGTCTCTCCATGCCGTACCTGAGCGAACGCGACATCGGCGACATCATGTTCGGCGTGCAGAATGACTATGATTTCATCGCGGCGTCCTTTGTGCGCTGTGCCGAGGACGTCATGCAGATCCGCGCCCTGCTGGATAAGCTGCACTGCAACACCATCAAGATTATCTCCAAAATCGAGAATTCCGACGGCGTGCAGAATATTGACGAGATTCTCCGCGTGTCCGACGGCATCATGATCGCCCGCGGCGACCTGGGCGTGGAGATTCCGCTGCAGGAAATTCCGGTCATTCAGAAGCAGCTCATCGACAAGGCGTATAAGGCAGGCAAAATCGCCGTCACCGCCACGCAGATGCTCGACAGCATGATGAAGAATCCCCGTCCGACCCGTGCGGAATCCACCGACGTGGCGAACGCGATTTACGACGGCACCAGCGCGATCATGCTCTCCGGCGAGACCGCCGCGGGCAAATATCCGGTGGAAGCCCTTCTCACGATGGCGAAGATTGCGGAACGCGCCGAGGCGGACATCAATTACGCCGGCGGCTTCAAGAGCAATATCGAAAAGCTGGGTGACAACGATGTGACCGGCGCGATTTCCCACGCGACCGTGACAACCGCCATTGACCTCGGCGCCAAGGCGATTATCACCGTCACCAAAGGCGGCGGCACGGCGCGTCAGATCAGCAAGCACCGTCCGCCCTGCCCGATCATCGGCTGCACGCCTGACCCGAAGGTTGTGCGCCAGATGAACCTCTCGTGGGGCGTCACTCCGCTGCTCATTCCCGAAAAGACCAGCACCGACGAACTGTTTGAATGTTCCGCCAAGGCGGGCGAGGACGCGGGTCTGATCAGCTCGGGCGATCTGACCGTCATCACCGCCGGCGTGCCGATCGGCATTTCCGGCACGACCAACCTGCTCAAAGTGCATCTCGCGGGCAACATTCTGGTGTCGGGCAAGGGCATCGGCGAGGGCAAGGTCTGCTCGAAGATCTGCGTGGGCAAGACCGAGGAAGAGATTGCCGCCAAGTTCCAGCCGGGCGATATCGTCGTCATTCCCCAGACCAGTAACCGGCTGCTCTCGGTCATGCGCAAGGCGAAGGCGATTGTCACCGAGGCGGTAGGCGTCAATTCCCATGCCGCCATTGTGGGCATGACACTGGGCATCCCCGTACTGACCGACTGCAAGAATGCCGCCAGTATCCTCAAAAACGGCACCACCGTCGTAGTGGATGCCGATAAGGGCATTGTGTACGGCGGCGACAAGATCAATTAACCTATCTGTTACCGAATGGAGGAATTACCGGTGCCTTATATCAATATCAATACCAATACAGCCGTTTCCAAGGAGAAGGAAATTGCGGTCAAGACCCGTCTGGGGCAGGCCATTTCGCTGCTGCCCGGCAAGAGTGAGAGCTGGCTGATGGTGGGATTCGAACCGGAAACCTCGCTGTATTTCCGGGGAGACGGTCAGCAGCGCATCGCCTTTGTGGAGGTCAGCGTCTACGGCAAAATCACCCCCTCTGCCGCCGACAAGCTTACCGCCGCGATTACCGACATTCTCCGTGAAGAACTCGACATACAGCAGGTCTATATCAAGTATGGGGAGGTCGGGATATGGGGGTTCAACGGGAGCAATTTCTGATGTGCAATGGTTGATTCCCTCATGGGATGAACGATGTCTGATAAATATAGAATTGTCTTATCCAAAGAGGATTTTTCTCCGGATGAGTGTGAATTGATTAAGGAAATGGCAGGGTATGATCCGGACTGTGCCGATCCGAAGGCAGAACTCGACCGCTGTCTGGGGGATTATCTTGCGTTTCAGAATCTGTATGTCTGTGCTGCCCGCAAGCTGCGCACCAATCTGGAAAATCTGGAATTGAATTACCGCGTGCAATACGATCACCGGGTCATCCGTTCCATTGACAGCCGCATCAAATCGGTCAAGAGTACCTACGGGAAACTGACGCGCAGAAAACTGCCTCTTACGATCGGGAGCGCGAGACGCAATCTCACAGATATTGCGGGTATCCGGGTGCTGTGTGCCTACATCCGGGATATCTACGAGATTCGCCGACGGCTGCTGGCGCAGGACAACATCAAACTCATGCGCTGCTCGGATTATATTCAGCACCCCAAGCCGAGCGGCTATCGCAGTCTGCACCTGATTATTTCGGTCACGCTTCATCTGCCCGATCAGACGGTTACGGTTCCTGCCGAGATACAGCTTCGCACGGTGGCGATGGATTCGTGGGCGGCGCTGGAGCATAAGCTCAAGTACAAAAATCCCCGCGGCGTTTCCAATGAAGTTGCCGCGCAGCTGCGTGAATGTGCCGATGTGATTGCCCGGACCGATGAGCAGATGCAGCGCATTTACGAATCGCTGTTTGTGGATGCGCCATAACGGAAATGAAAAGGCTCTCACGATTTTTTCGCGGGAGCTTTTTTATCATTTTTGCAAAAAAACTTGCTATCTTCCCAAATCAATGGTATAATAATTTCAATTGCTTTTCGACGACGGAAAAAGCGTCCACCGGGAAAGAGGTGAGGGGAATGACGACCGACCGGACCGACCGGCGTTCGGAGCGAATGGTTTCACTGCTGATCACGCTGTCCATCGCCGCGGCATTTGTGAGTGCCGCCATGATAGGCGTTCTGTACTACGCGTCATACGCGTCGCGCTCCGCCCGTCAGACATTCGCGGAAGAGATGCCGGTGAGCGGCGCTGCCGTTGTCAGGGGAAACCGGCTGACGCTGGATATGGCGATGACCGATGTGGTGCAGGGCATTTCGGACAGCGAACTGACAGAACTCAATCTCTACGGTTTCCCGCAGGGGGATTCACCCTATTTTATCTATGTGGAAAAGGGCGCGCATACGCTCTCGGTGTTCGGCAAGGACAGCTACGGACTTTACACCAACCGCATTGCCACCTGGTACACCGGCACCGGCAAAAGCGATATGCTCACGCCGGTGGGGATTTTTGCGGTGGGGGAAAAGGAAGAATGGCATCAGTGGCCGTCCGGCGCCTATTCCCCCTATGCCACGACGTACAGCAAGGTGCGCAACCATTACGGCGGACTGTTTATTCACGGTCCGATTTACTATTCACAGAATTTCTATTCGGTATCCGGCGGCAGTGTGCTGTATATCGGCACCAACTGTTCTTCGGGATGCCTGCGAACCGAAACCGAAGCGGCGTATTTCGTCTATCAGATGTGTCCGGAAGGGACGCAGGTCAAGATTGTGGACGGTTCCCCGCTGGGATTTGTGCCGTACCGCAATGTCTATGTATCCAATCAGCAGACCGTGCCAAGCATTGAAAAATTCCAGCTGGTGAGCGTGACGCCCGACGCGATTGCCTTTGCCGAGGATTCCCACAGCATGACGGTGGGGGAGGTGTACTGCCCCGAAATCCTCACCACGCCTTCCTATGCCCGCTGTCTCGAGGGGACATGGACGTCCAATCACCCCGATATTATCCGGGTGTCGGGCAATGTGATCCGCGCGGTGGGAACCGGTTCCGCCATGGTCACGCTCACCGCTGACCACGGCAGGCTTTCGGCATCCATGCGCATTCAGGTGAAGGCGGGCAAGGTCGATACCGCCGCACCGCCGCCTGACGTCACGGGCGAAAACGCCGATCTCAGCAGCGAGGACATTCTGGAAAACTATCAGCCCATTTCGTTTGATCTGCTCCGGCTGAAAGTCAACGGCACGGTGTACAGTCTCGATGAACCCGTCCAGCCGCTGCTGCGGGAACTCGGCAGCCGGGACTATCATCTCGAAACCTATCAGAGCTGCGCCTATGTGGGGGAGGACAAAGCCTATTCCTACACCTTCCTTTCGGGCGGCAAGGTGGGCAAATGCACCATTTCCACTGTGCCGATGGTCGCGGGGGAGGACAATATCTGTGAAATCAGCGTGCGCGGCGTGATCAACGCTTCGCTCGAAACCACCCGCGGGATTCGTCTGGGCGACAGCCGCGCCGACGTGGAGGCGGCTTACGGCAGGTATTACACGGAAGTGCTGGTGGTCAACGGCGACAGCGATTCCTATATCAAAATGACCTATTGGGCGGGCACTCCCAATAAATCGGGGCAGCCCTCGCTCTATTTCTATCTGGAACCCGACAGCGGCGAGGTTATCGGCATGGGCATTTACAGCGGGCGGAATTTCCTGTAATTTTTTATCACGAAGGGAGAGAAATATCACATGGTGTTCAGTTCCGCGATTTTTCTCTTTGCCTTCTTTCCGTTCTATCTGCTGGCGGTGTCGTGTGTCAGAAATATCAGAGTGAGCAACGCGATTTTGCTGGTCATGAGCCTGCTGTTCTACGCGTGGGGCGAACCGGTGTATCTGCTGCTCATGCTGGCTTCGATGGGAGTCAATTATCTGCTTGCCCTGCCTGCCGAAACCTGCCGTGAGGACGACCGCATCAAGCGGCACGCGATGGTTTCGCTGATTGTGGTCTTCAATCTGACGCTGCTGGGCGTCTTCAAATACGCGGGGTTCGCGGTCGCAAGTCTGAACGCCCTGCTGGGAACCGGACTGCCGGTGCCGGAGATTCCGCTGCCGGTGGGCATTTCCTTTTTCACGTTCCAGACTATGAGCTATGGCATTGACGTCTACCGCGGGACGTGCGATGTGCAGCGGCAGCCGGTCAAATTCATGCTCTACGTCTCGTTTTTCCCGCAGCTCATCGCGGGACCCATCGTCAAATATCACGATATCGAGGCGCAGCTCAGTCGGCGTTCCACTGACGCGGGTGAGATTGCCGAAGGAATACGGCGGTTCATCATCGGACTTTCCAAAAAACTCCTGCTTGCCAATGTGTTCGGACAGACCGCCGACCGTATTTACTCCCTCGACAGCGGCGATCTCAATATCCTGCTGGCGTGGGCTGCGGCGATCACCTACTGCCTGCAAATCTATTTCGATTTTTCCGGCTATTCGGATATGGCAATCGGTCTGGGCCGCATGGCGGGCTTCACCTTTATGGAGAATTTCAACTACCCGTATATCGCCGGTTCCCTGCGGGATTTCTGGAAACGCTGGCATATTTCGCTGACGACATGGTTCCGGGAGTATGTCTATTTCCCGCTCGGCGGCAACCGGAAGGGTTCGCTCCGCACAGGCGTCAACCGCATGACGGTCTTTCTGCTGACGGGATTATGGCATGGCGCGATGTGGACCTTTGTACTGTGGGGAGCGTTTCACGGTGTCTTTCAGCTTCTCGAGACCTACGCCGTTCACCCCCAGCGCTGGAAGCGCCGGTTTCTGGCGCATATCTACACGCTGGCGGTAGTCGCGGCAGGATTTGTGATCTTTCGGGCGGAAGGTGTGGGACAGGCGGGCGTGATGATCGGCAATCTGCTGATCGGCTTCCGGTTTACCGAAACAGGGCTGGCGGAAATCATGGCGTTATGTACGCCGTTCCATCTGCTGATGCTGGCGGTGGGGATTACCGCGTGTACGCCTTTGCTGTCGGACACCGCCGGACGGCTGGCGGTGAAATGGGGAAACCGTCAGGCGATGACTGGCGTGAAATACGCCGCCAGTCTGGTGCTGCTGGCGCTGTGCGTGATGTCGCTGGCGGCGTCCACCTACAATCCTTTTATCTATTTCCGCTTCTAGCTGGTTCCATGGGGAGGTGTGGTTTTGAGAATGCAGCCGAAACAGGCAGTGAGAATCGCGTATATTGCGCTGGTTGCGTCGGTTTGTACGCTGCCGCTGATAGGGAGCTTCTTCGGCTGGGGCAGCCAGTCCACCGAAAACCGCACCATGCTTACATTGCCAAAGCTCTTGGAGACAACGGAGGATACCACCCGTATTGACACCCGATACACCGCCAAACTCGGCGATTATTATGCTGAACATTTCGGGTTTCGTCAGGAGTTGGTGACGGCGGACGCGTGGCTCAACGAGACGCTCTTCGGACGGTCGGTCAACGACAAGACAACCGTCGGGCGGGACGGCTGGTATTATCTCAACGAGACGCTCGGGGATTATACCGGTGAGGCGGCACTCTCCGAACGGGGCATTTATCGGCTGCAAAAGACCATTGCCCTCATGAACGGCTACGCGGAGGACAACAATATCACGATGCTCTTCTTCGCCGCGCCCAACAAGAACAGCATCTATCCCGAGCATATGCCGCGCCATATCCGGCGCAGCTCTCAGCCTACCAACCTCGACCGGCTCAACCGGGTGATGGGCGGGCGGAGCTATTATCTGGATATCAAAAGCGAGCTGCTGTCGCTCAGAGAAAGCCAGCCGCGCGACATCTATCTCCGCCACGACAGCCATTGGAACAACCTCGGCGCGCTGGCAGCCTACAATGCCATACAGCGCAGTCTCAACGCGCATATCGCGCAGTACGATTACCTGCCGGTCACGGTGGAGGAAGCGGACATCACAGAAACGCGGGTGGCAGGCGATCTGACCAATACGCTCTATCCCTCCCTTGAAAAGACAGATGTGCAATATGACCTCGGCATTGCGCAGAATTTTGCCGCGGACCGTCCGCTCACCGACCTTATGGCGGAAATCAACACCACCTGTCAGGGACGGTATTACAGCGCCATCTGCTATCGCGATTCCTTTTTCAACGCGCTCATCGGCGTGATGTCCAATGCCTTTGCCAAGGTGCGTTATACGCGGGCATTCCCCTATGATATGACTGCGGCACGCAGCGGCGGCTGTCAGATTGCGGTGGTGGAAATCGCGGAACGGCACCTGCCGCTGCTGCTCGAAAAAGCGCCCATCATGGAAGCGGTTCAGACCAGACTGCCCGGCAAACGCGGCTATGCCAACGCCGAACAGCCCTGCTCCTTTGCCGATAACGGCGAATTTCTCCTTTTCAGCGGACGGCTGGGCGACTGGGCGCCGCTCAGGGACAACAGTGATATTTACATTGAGCTGCGCGGCGTCGGCAGCGGCAAATCCTATGTGTACGAGGCGTTTCCCATCTGCGAAGGACGTGCTTCCACCGATGACGGATTTTCCGTGCGTATCGGCAAATACAGCCTGCCCAATGATGAATATGATATCTATTTGCACGTCGGTGACAGCAACGGCACCGTCTACGCGAAATTAATACTGGAACCATGAAAGGTTGATACAAAATGGATCAAATGGAACACACCGAAACCACCGCCACGGAAGCGGCAGCGGCATCCTCCGCGCCCGTGCGAAAAAAACGCATCTTTTCCGCGATTCAGCCGAGCGGACAGATGACCCTCGGCAATTACCTCGGCGCCATCCGCAACTGGGTCGCCATGCAGGACGAATTTGACTGTGTGTATGCCACGGCGAACCTCCACGCCATTACCGTGCGGCAGGACCCCAAGCAGCTCAAAGAAAATACCACCAATCTCTTCGCGCTGCTGATCGCGGCGGGCGTTGACCCGGAGAAGAGCATCTTCTTCCATCAGAGCATGGTGCCGGCGCACGCGGAACTGTCGTGGGTTCTCAGCACCTTCACGCAGTTCGGGGAACTCTCCCGCATGACGCAGTTCAAGGACAAATCGCAGCGGCACGCTGACAATATCAATGCCGGGCTTTTCACCTATCCCTCGCTGATGGCAGCGGACATTCTGCTCTATCAGGCGGATCTGGTGCCGGTGGGCGCCGATCAGAAGCAGCATCTGGAGCTGACCCGCACCATCGCGGAACGTTTTAACGGCGTGTACGGCAAGACCTTCGTGGTGCCGGAACCCTATATCACCAAGACCGCTGCCCGCGTCATGAGCCTGCTCGACCCCTCCAAGAAGATGAGCAAATCCGACCCCAACACCAAGAGCTTTATTCTGATGGTGGACGAACCGGCGACCATCATGAAGAAATTCCGTTCGGCAGTGACCGACAGCGAAGCCTGCGTGCGTTACGCGGAAGGAAAGGACGGCATCAATAATCTCATGGAGATTTATGCCGCCTGCACGGGTCTGACCTTTGCGCAGATTGAGGACGAATTCCGGGGCAAGGGCTACGGCGATTTCAAGACAGCCGTGGGTGAAGCGGTCGTGGCGCAGCTCGAACCCATTCAGCAGCGCTACAAGGAACTGCTCAAGGACAAAAAGTACCTCGACGAGCTGGCGCGGAAGGGTGCCGAATCGGCGGCGAGACTGTCGGCGCGCACGATTGAAAAGGTGTATAAAAAGGTCGGTCTGGTGCGCTGACAACTGTCGTATTCCATAGTTTTTTTAGAAAAAACGAAAAAAATTCAGATAAAACAATTGAATCACCCTCGGCTTTGTGTTACAATGGTTGACAGAAACGGAGGGTGATTTTTCATGGACGAGGCAAAAAAATATGTGCTGGCGCTGGACGAAGGCACCACCAGTGCGCGGGCGATTTTGTTTGACCGCGAGAAACAGGTGCGCAGCGTTGCCCAGCAGGAATTCACGCAGATTTATCCCCAGCCGGGATGGGTGGAGCATGACGCGATGCAGATTTACGCCACGCAGTATGCGGCGCTGACCGAGTGTATCGCCCGCAGCGGCGTGTCCCCGGAGAAAATCGCGGGCATCGGCATTACCAATCAGCGCGAGACGACGGTGGTATGGGAGAAGCGCACCGGCAAGCCGATTTATAACGCGATCGTCTGGCAGTGCCGCCGCACGACCGACATCTGCGAGCAGCTTGCCCGCGAGGGTTATGCCGACTATATCCAGCAGACCACCGGTCTGAAACTCGACGCCTATTTCAGCGGCACCAAAATCAAGTGGATTCTCGACCATGTGGAAGGCGCACGCGAAAAGGCGGAACGGGGGGAACTGCTCTTCGGCACGGTGGACACATGGCTGCTCTGGAAGCTGACCGACGGCGCGGTACACGTCACCGACCGCACCAACGCTTCCCGCACCATGCTCTACAATATCAACACGCTGCAATGGGATGAGGAACTCTGCCGGATACTCGGCATTCCCATGTGTATGCTGCCGGAGGTGCGCAGCAGCAGCGAGGTTTACGGCTATATGAACCTGATGGGCGCGAAGGTGCCGATCTGCGGCATTGCGGGCGACCAACAGGCGGCGCTCTTCGGACAGGGCTGTGTGGAGGAAGGCGACCTCAAAATCACCTACGGCACCGGCTGCTTCCTTCTCACCAATACCGGCGAAACGCCGGTGTTCAGCCGGCACGGACTGGTGACGACAATTGCGGCAACCGTCAAGGACGCGCCGGTGCAGTACGCGCTGGAAGGCAGTGTGTTCACGGGCGGCGCGGTGATTCAGTGGCTGCGCGACGAACTGCGGCTGATTCACGATTCCGCCGACAGCGAATATTTTGCCAAAAAGGTTCCCGACAACGGCGGCGTGTACATCGTCCCCGCCTTTACGGGACTGGGTGCGCCGTATTGGGATATGCGCGCGCGCGGCACCATCACCGGTCTGACCCGCGGCGCGGGACGCAACCATATCATCCGCGCAGCACTGGAAGCCATTGCTTTCCAGTCGGACGATGTGATTGCCGCCATGCGTTCCGACACCGGCGGGCATATCCACGCGCTGAAAGTGGACGGCGGCGCGTCCGCCAACAATTTCCTCATGCAGTTCCAGTCGGATATTTCCGATCTGAAGGTCATCCGTCCCGATCAGAAGGAAGCCACGGCGGCGGGTGCGGCATATCTGGCGGGACTGGCGGTCGGATTCTATGACGGCAGTCTCTTTGACGGCGGCATCAGCGTGAGCGCGGCATTTGAACCGCGCATGATCGGCGAAGAACGACAAAAGCTGCTGACCGGCTGGCATTCGGCAGTCGCGGCGTGTCAATGCGGAGGTGTATCGTAAGATGGCAGTACAGGTACAGGACAAGGAATTCCCGTCCACGGACGGACAGCATATGCTCAAAGGCAAGCTCTATCTGCCCGAGGGAGCGCCCAAGGCGATTTTCCATGTGGTACACGGCATGACGGAGCATATCGGGCGGTACGACGGCTTTTTGCGCGAAATGGCGGAAGCAGGCTATCTCTGCGTCGCCTATGACAATCTCGGTCACGGCAATACCGCGAAGGACGACAGCGAACTCGGTTATATCGCCAAAAGGGACGGCTACAAAAAGCTGATTGCCGACGTCAACGCCGTGGGCAATCTCATGAAACAGGCATACCCCGGCTTGCCCTATTATCTCATGGGACACAGCATGGGTTCCTTCATCGTGCGGCTGGCGACGGCAACCTACCCCGACCTGCCGGATAAACTGATTATCATGGGTACCGGCGGTCCCAATCCCGCTTCCAAAGCGGCGCTGGGCATTATCAATCTGATCAAATGCTGCAAGGGCGACCGGCATATTTCGCCCTTCATTGAAAAGACCGCCTTCGGCGAGTACAACAAGGGCTTCGGCGACGGCAGCAACGGCGACTGGCTCTCCAAGAATCCGGAAGTGCGGCGGGTGTATAACGCGGACAAATTCTGCAATTATCACTTCACGGTCAGCGCCATGCACGATCTGGTCAAGCTCAATGACCTCACCAACAGCGGCAAATGGTTCAAAACCATGAAAAAGAAGTGCCGCAGGCTGCCCATTCTGATGCTATCCGGTGCCGATGACCCGGTGGGTGAACACAGCAAGGGCGTGACGACGGTGTACAATAAGCTCAAAAAAAAGGGCATGAACGTCACCATAAAGCTCTACCCCGACAACCGGCACGAGATTCTGAACGATACCGCGCACGATGAAGCAGTGGCGGATATTCTGGCATTTTTAAGTGAGGGAGCGGAATGAAACTGTTGGTCACGGGCGGTACGACCTTTGTGAGCCGATTTACCGCCAAATATTTTGTCCGGCAGGGACATGATGTCACGGTGCTCAATCGCGGCAGCCGTGCGCAGGTGGAAGGTGTGACGCATCTTGCCGCCGACCGGCTTGCGCTGGGCGAAACGCTCCGGGGAAAAAGCTTTGACGCCGTGCTGGATATCACCGCATACACGGCTGAACATATGACCGCGTTGCTGGATTCAGGTGTGAAGTGGACTGATTATATTTTCATCAGTTCCAGCGCGGTCTATCCCGAAACCAATCCCCAGCCCTTCACGGAAAGTCAGTTCTGCGGTCCGAATGCCGTCTGGGGCGATTATGGCACCAACAAGCTGGCAGCCGAATCGGTGCTGCAAAAGCGCTGTCCCCAAGCCTATGTCCTGCGCCCGCCCTATTTTTACGGGCTGTATGAAAATCTTTACCGCGAGGGATTTGTGTTTGACTGTGCCATGCAGGGGCGACCATTCTATCTGCCGGGGAACGGCGAGATGAAACTGCAATTTTTCCATGTGGGGGATTTATGCCGGTTCATTGAGATTCTGCTGGAACGGCATCCGGCTGACCGCATTTTTAATGTGGGCAATCCTGAAACCGTCACAGTGAAGGAATGGGTGACACGATGCTATGAGGCGGCGGGGAAAACGCCGTTGTTTGTCCGTGTCAGCCGGGAGCGGCACATCCCGCAGCGGGACTACTTCTGTTTCCATGATTATGAATATGTGTTGGACGTGTCAAAGCAATGCGCACTGATGCCCGATACGCTTCCGCTGGCGGAGGGATTGCGGGAGGAATTCGATTGGTATCGGAAAAATCCCGACAGTGTTTACTATCGCAAGCCCTATATAGCGTATATTGATGCACATCTGGCGTAATAGTATCAAAAAAAAACGCAGACCGACGGTGAAAACCATACCGTTTGTCTGCGTTTCTTATGCTTTGGATTTGATTCAGAATAACAGTGTGTCTGAAAGGTCAGGCGTCAGATCATGCCGCCGTGGAAGCCGGGGTCGTTGTCGCCGTCGAGGATTTCGGTGCTGCGGAAGTTGCGGCGGGTCTTTTCCTTTTCGACCTGCTCGGAGAGAATGGCGCGGAATTCCTTGACGTGCTTGATGTTCTTGATGGTGAGGTGGGGGCAGGTTTTGTCCTGCGAATCAATTTCCAGCGTGCCCAGACCGAAGAGCTTCTGACCGAGTGTGCGTCTGACGGTGATGTCCTGCACGCGGTAGAGCAGAATTTCATCTTCGATGCTGCTGAGAAGCCCCTTCTTGTAAATCAGTTTCTTCTCAGTGATAGCGAAGGTGGTAAACGAGAAAGGAAGACCGAAGAAGCCCAGTCTCTTGCGCTCCCTGATGAGTTCGGTTTCCTGTTCCACTTTTGGTTTTTTTGCCATAATAAAAACCTCCTATATTTTAAATCATGACTGTCCTGTTTTATTGATTAACTTGCACGAAAGGAGCAATCATATAAAATCAAACTCATTATACCATATATTTTCAGAAAGTACAACCGGTTTTTGGTGAATTTTTCATAATATAGTGATTTCCGCGGCTATACTGCAAGCGGTTCGCAGATCAGAAAACCGTCGCGGATTTCGCGTCCCATGGCGGCGATGAGCTGTCCGCCCAGCGCGTTGCCGGGTATCAGCGCGGGGGTGTAGTTTTCGGTGTAGCCCTCGAACCAGCCGGGCGAAACCTCGCGTTCGGCGAGAACCGTGACCTGCCGTCCCACCTGTGTCTGTAAGAAGGCGGCGGCGGTTTCATCGCAAATCTGCATCATGCGTTGACTGCGGGTGTGCTTGACCGATTCCGCCACCTGATGAGGAAAGCTGTCGGCACGGGTGCCGGGGCGGCGGGAATAGGCAAAGACATGGGCGCGCGCAAAGCCGATCTCCCGGACAAAATTCAGCGACTTGGCAAATTCCTCGTCGGTTTCCCCCGCGAAGCCCACCATGATATCGGTGGTGACGGAGGGATTGGGGAAGGTTGCGCGAATCGTTTCGCAGACGTGACGGAACTGCGCGGTGTCATAATGCCGATTCATACGCCTTAGTGTCTCGTCACATCCGCTCTGCAAGGCAAGATGGAACTGCGGACAGAATTTCGGCTGTCCGGCAAGACCTTCAATCAGGGAATCGGGCGTGAGATCGGGTTCAAGCGAACCGAGGCGCACGCGCTCGATGCCGTCGGCGGAGGCTGCCGCGTTGACGGCTGCCAGCAGGTCGGTACCGATGTCGCTGCCGTAAGCCGAGAGATTGATGCCCACCAGCACCACCTCACGGCAGCGCTGTGCGATGCGGCGTGCTTCCGCGGCGATATCCTCTATGCTCCGGCTGCGGACCCGTCCGCGGGCATAGGGAATGATGCAGTAGGTACAGAAGCGGTTGCAGCCGTCCTCGATTTTGAGATAAGCGCGGGTGCGTTCGCGGATACCGCTGACCGAGGATTCGTCGCCGTATGTCTTGCCGTGCGGCGTGATGTCCACAATGCGCTGATGGGTGCGCAGGAATTCGCCGATATAATCGAGCAGCCGTGCGCGGTTGGTATTGCCGAAGATCACGTCGGCTTCCTCGATGGCGGCGCATTCGTCGGGGAACGCCTGCGGCATACAGCCGGTGAGCAGAATCACCGCGTCGGGATGTTCACGGCGGGCGCGGCGCACGGTCTGGCGCACCTTTTTGTCGCTGGTGCCGGTGACGGTGCAGCTGTTGATAATAAAGACGTCCGCCGATTCGCCCTCGTTCACCGGTTCAAAGCCGTTGGCGCACAGCATATCCATCATGACCTGGGATTCGTATTGATTGACCTTGCAGCCAAGGGTTGCGATGCCTGCTTTCAAGTAAAAACCACCTTTTTTGTATCAATCGTAAAGTTCGTCGAGCAGCGCGTACAAATCGTCAATCCGCTGCTGTATGTCGGCAGCCTGACGGGTCATTTCCATCATTTTTTCGTAATCGCTGCCGTATTCGGGAAGCGTCATGCGCTCGTTGAGTGAAGCAAGCTCGTTTTCCAGCCGCTCAATGTCGTTCTCGGCGTTCTCGATCTGTTTTTTGCGCTTGCGTTCGGCGGCGGCTTCCTCCTTGCGCTGTTTGTAATCGTTGACCCGCTTTTCCTTTTCGGGATTGACGGCTGCCGCAACAGAACCGGCAGTCGGATGGGCGGCGCGGTAGGAAGTGAAATCGTCGTAATTGCCCATGTATTCCGTGACGCTGCCGTCCTCCATATAATAGATACGGTCGGCGAGACGGTTGATAAAGTAACGGTCGTGGGACACCATAAAGATAGTGCCTTCATAACAGGTGAGCGCCATTTCGAGCGCCTCGCGGGAGATGATATCGAGATGGTTGGTGGGTTCGTCGAGCAGGAGCAGATTGCAGCGGGAGAGCATCAATTTGAGAATCGCGACGCGGGCGCGTTCGCCGCCGCTGAGGTCGCCGATGTTTTTGAACACGTCGTCTCCCTTGAAGAGGAACGCTGCCAGACCGGAGCGAACTTCGGTTTCGGTCATGCGGGGATATTCGTCCCATACCTCATAGAGAACGGTCTTGCCGTTGTGGAGCGATTCCTGCGTCTGGTCATAATAGCCCACGTCCACATTGGAGCCGAGGGTCACATACCCCCGTGTACCGCCGAGTCTGCCGCAGAGCATTTTGAACAGGGTGGTCTTGCCACAGCCGTTGGGACCCAGCAGAAAGACGCGTTCGCCCTTCTTGATGTCCAGATTGACGTCGCGGAAAATTTCCCGCGTGCCGTAGGAGAAAGCGAGGTCGCTGCCTTTGAGAACGTCGTTGCCGCTGTCGCTGCGGACGGGAAAGTCAAAGCTGAAATCCTCCGGGAGCCTGTCCACGGCGACGAGGGTTTTTTTGAGGCGTTCGATCTGTTTGAGCTTGCTTTCGGCAGTGCGGATATTGCGTTCGCGGTTCCACTGGCGCTGCTGGGCGACGATGCCCTCAATGCGCTTGATTTCGCGCTGGGTGTTTTCAAAGTGGCGGATGGCAATTTCGCGGTTCTCGGCTTTTTTGTCGATGTAGTAGCTGTAATTGCCGCCGTAGAGGGTCAACCTGCCGTTTTCGAGTTCAAAGGTGCGGGAGGTCACGCGGTCGAGGAAATAGCGGTCGTGGGAGATCACGATATAGGCGCCTTTGAAACTGCGCAGAAAGTCCTCCAGCCATTCGACGGAGGCAATGTCGAGGTGGTTGGTGGGTTCGTCGAGCAGCAGGAGATTAGCGCCGGAGAGCAGCATTTTACAGAGCTGCACCTTGGAGCGCTGTCCGCCGCTGAGGGTGTAGACCCCCTGCGTAAGCTGCTGTTCGGTGAAACCCAGACCCAGCAGTGCCGAGCGGGCGCGGCTTTCATAGGTCAGACCGCCGCGGTCGTTGAATGCCTCGGTCAGACGGTGCTGTTCCTCGATCAGCGCGTCGGTGTCGCCTTCCTGACGGGAGAGCAGCGTGCTGATTTCGTTCAGCCGCCTGTCGATTTCCTTGAGGTCGTCGAAGACGGTGAGCAGTTCCTCCAGCACCGTGCGGCTGCTGTGGATGGCAAACTGTTCCACATAGCCCACACGGGCGAGCTTGCTTTTGCTGACGGTGCCGCCGTCGGCGGAGTATTCGCCTGTCAGGATTTTGAAAAGACTGGTCTTGCCGCAGCCGTTGACACCCACCAGTCCGATGCGGTCACGTTCGTCCACCAGAAAGCCGAGGTCGGCAAACACCGTCCGCGCGCCGAAGGAGAGCGTCAGTCCAGCCGCGTTCATCAGCGTCATATGGTCATCATTCCCTTATTGCAGAATCATTCGTCATAGATTGTTTTATTATACCAAATTCCTTTGCCATATGCAAGCGGAAATACAGGAAGATTTGGCTAAGAATTTTTCATGCAAACCTGATAATTTTCCGATAAAATATGAAGAAATTATTGACAATATAAACAGTCTGCGATATAATATTTCTTGCCAATATTCCTTAAAGGAGGTTCTTCAATATGAAAGAACTGGATTACAGAAAATGCGCGGCGGAGTTTGTCGGGTCGCTCGTGCTGGTGCTGTTCGGCTGCGGCACCGCGGTGATGGTGGGCTGTTCGTCCGAGAACGGCTCGGGCTATCTGCTGACGGCGCTGGCGTTCGGACTGGTGATCGTGGCGATGGCGTATTCCATCGGCAACGTGTCGGGCTGTCACATCAACCCGGCTGTATCGCTTGCCATGCTGATCGACGGCAGAATGACCGGAAGTGAATTCGTGCAGTACGTCATTTCGCAGTGCCTCGGCGCAACCGCGGGCGCGGCGATTCTGATGGGCTTCGTCGGCAAGGACAGCGGTCTGGGCGCGAACGGTCTCTATGACGGCAACGTGATGAAATCCCTGCTCATCGAAATCATTCTGACCTTCGTCTTTGTACTGGTGATTCTCGGCGTGACTTCCAAGAAGAATACCGCCAGACTGGCAGGTATCGTCATCGGTCTGTCGCTGACGCTGGTGCATATTCTCGGCATTGCCTTCACCGGCACATCGGTCAACCCCGCCAGAAGCCTCGGACCCGCACTGCTCGCAGGCGGCGACGCACTCCGGAACGTCTGGGTCTTTATCGTGGCTCCCCTCATCGGCGGCGCGCTCGCGGCGATTTTCCACAAGGCTGTTATCAAAAAAAGCTGCTGATGGTCAGTGGTCAGTGGTCAGTGATTAGAAGAAAAAAACAGGAAGGTTTTCACACGAATTTGTGTGTCTGCCTTCCTGTTTTTCATTTATTGCAAATTACGCATTCCGAATTACGAATTCCGCATTAATTATTGAGTTTGGTTTCGAGGGTGTCGAGTTCTGCCTGAAGGGTGGCGGGCAGTTTGTCGCCGAACTTAGCGTAGAACTCCTTGATGCCGGGAACTTCGGCTCTCCAGAGATCCTTATCCACATTCAGAATGCCCGCGAGGTCTTCCTTGGAGAAGTCCAGACCGTCGAGGTTGATGTCGTCCACATTGGGCACATAGCCGATAGCGGTTTCCTGCGCGTCCACGGTGCCTTCGCAGCGCTTGAGCATCCAGTCAAGAACGCGGAGATTGTCGCCGAAGCCCGGCCAGATGAAGTGACCCTCTTCGTCGGTGCGGAACCAGTTGACATGGAAAATCTTGGGCGCCTTGTCGCCGAGCTTTTCGCCCATGTCAATCCAGTGCTGCCAGTAATCCGCCATGTTGTAGCCGCAGAAGGGAATCATCGCCATCGGGTCGCGGCGGACAACACCCACAGCGCCGGTCGCGGCAGCGGTGGTCTCGGAAGCCATCGTGGAGCCTACAAACACGCCGTGGTTCCAGTCGCGGGACTGATACACCAGCGGAGCGGTCTTGGCACGGCGGCCGCCGAAGATAATCGCGCTGATCGGCACGCCGGTGGTGGAGTTGAATTCCGCGGAAACGCAGGGGCAGTTCTGGGCGGGAGCGGTGAAGCGGGAGTTGGGATGTGCCAGCTTGTTGCCCGCGGCGGTGTATTCCACGCCGTTGACCTTCTCACCCTTCCACTCGACCGCGTTGACAGGCGGATTCTTGTCAAGACCTTCCCACCAGACGGTGTTGTCGTCGAGGTTAAGTGCCACATTGGTGAAGATGGTGCCCTTGCGGGTAGAGGCAAGCGCGTTGGGATTGGACTTCTGGTTGGTGCCGGGCGCCACGCCGAAGAAGCCGTTTTCGGGGTTGATCGCCCAGAGACGTCCGTCGGGACCGATGCGCAGCCAGCTGATGTCGTCTCCGACACACCAGACCTTGTAGCCCTTCTCTTTATAAACTTCGGGCGGAATCATCATGGCAAGGTTGGTCTTGCCGCAGGCGGAGGGGAATGCTGCGCAGACATACTTGATCTCGCCCTGGGGATTTTCCAGACCGAGGATGAGCATATGCTCCGCCATCCAGCCTTCCTTCCAGCCCTGATAGGAGGCAATGCGCAGCGCGAAGCACTTCTTGCCGAGCAGGACGTTTCCGCCGTAAGCGGAGTTGACCGAGATGATGGTGTTGTCCTGCGGGAATTGGCAGATATATCTCTTCTCTTCGTCCACATCGCACTTGGCGTGAAGACCCTTCACCCAGTCGGTGCTCTCGTCGCCGAACGCGTCGAGGACAGCCTTGCCGCAGCGGGTCATGATCGCCATGTTGAGCACGACATAGATTGAGTCGGTGACTTCCAGACCCACCTTGGAGAACGGGGAACCGATCGGACCCATCGAATAGGGAATGATGTACATGGTTCTGCCGGCGTAGGTGCCTCTGGCGATGTCATAAAGCATTTTATACATCTCGGCAGGCGCTTTCCAGTGGTTGGTGGGACCGGCTTCTTCTTCGGTATTGGTGCAGATGAAGGTGCGTGCTTCCACGCGCGCCACGTCGTTGGGCTTGGTGCGGTGGAGATAGCAGCCGGGGAGCTTTTCCTCGTTGAGCTTGATCATTTCGCCGGTCTGGCAGGCTTCCTTGCGCAGACCCTCAAGCTGCTCCTCAGAACCGTCAATCCAGACGATCTGGTCGGGCTTGAGAAGCTCGGTCATTTCGTCGAGCCATGCAAGCATGGACTTATTGTTTGTCAATGCCATGATAAAAATAACTCCTTTCTCAGATTGGGCGGTGATAGCTTCATGCGTTTCTGCTTATGAGTTAGTCACGTCCAACCGAGGTGCGATGATTGTACGGTACAAAAACTGTACTTGCAATCATTATACAAAACCGTCCGGCGATTTTCAATTGTAAAATTGTTAAATCTTTATTCATACGGCAATTTTTTCGGGTATTTCCTCGCGACTTCAACAGTTGGAAAGAAAAAAAACAGTGGGAACCCGTGAAAAGCGGGGATTTTTGTGTCAAATTTTGAAAAATATTTTGTTGTATGGGGTTGTATTTTATGAAAAAGTATGATATAATAAAAGAATGAAGCTA
>JAFPUM010000015.1 GCA_017395425.1 Clostridia bacterium
ATTCTCCGGCGCGGGATTCTCGGTATTCTCCGGCGCGGGATTCTCGGTATTCTCCGGCGCGGGATTCTCGGTATTTTCCGGCGGAGGATTTTCGATATTCTCCGGTGGAGGATTTTCGGTATTTTCCGGCGCGGGATTCTCGGTATTTTCCGGCGCGGGATTCTCGGTATTTTCTGGCGGAGTATTTTCGGTATTTTCCGGCGGGGGATTTTCTGTATTCTCCGGCGCGGATGTTTTTTCGCTGATCACCGGGGTTCCTTTTTTGGATGAGGATGAAAGAACGGTCTTTTCGCGGATTTCACCTTTTGGCTTACTGTCCTTATTCATAATATACCCTCTTTCTCTTTTTTCTAGGAAAACACGGTTTTCCACATGTTGACCTTATTATGTATTTTAACAGTTTTTTACAAAAATGTCAATATTTATATGTGCTTTTAACTTCTTTTTATTATTATCAATACAAAAAAACGTACTCCTGTTATTGGAATCGACCAAAAACAAAAGCACGTTTTATAAATCCCAGTCATTTGGGCGGTATCTTGCATACCAGAGCAGGAATAAAATCCTAATGACCCGTCATCAGAACCATCCGTCCACCCAACCGCCGTCGTTATCCTGCGAGGGTGGCTCGGTTGCCGCCGTAGTTGCCGCCGTCGTCGGGGCGGTAGTTGCCGCCGTCGTGGCAGCCGACGCTCTGGTCGTATTGTCAGATGACTGACGGGTCGTGTTATTGGTGTTGCTGTCGGCATTGCGGGTCTGTGCTGCCGCGGTTTTCTGGGTTTTCTGATTGTTACTGCTGCCCGATGCATTCGTACTTCCTACAGCCTTTTGCGATTGGGAAGCAAGCGCGGAAGAGACAGAGGATACATCCTCTGTGACGGAAGGCTCTGTGGTCGCGGACGTATCGTCCTGAACGTCATCCGCCTCATCCGGTATTTCATCCGGTTCGTCCGCCGAAGCACCGTGAAACGAAATCGACACGATGCCGTCTTTGGCGTCAATAATGCCCAATCCTGCCATTGTCGCCGCACCGGCGCCTTCCACCGCCACAACGGCAGCCACGGTCATGGTGACAATTTTCCATGTAGATAATCCTTTTAATACACTCATTTACCAAACACCTCATACGATTCAAAATCACTAGGTTTATCGTTGTAAATCGCTAGCTTTCTCCCAGAAGTTCTCTCAGCAATGACAGTGTACGCTCCTGCGCAGCATTGGGATTCTCAATCTTGGAATAACTGTCATACGCCGCTCTTACAACGCCATTGAAGGTTTTTTCCTCTGTCTTCGAATAAATCACCTGATCTTTTCCTTCCTCATCTTTATAAATCAGATAGCCGCACCCCTTAACCTTTGTATCAAAGAAAGAATCAGGGATATTGGTCAGAACACCCGTATAAGTAAACTGTCCGCTGTCCTCGCTGTAAAGGTTCTGACCTTTTATACGCAAGACCTTTTCCGTATCCAGCGTGAGTTCATTGTCCCCCAGCGTGCCTGACCCGATGATCAGCGTTCCATACTCCTGGATTTTAGCGTTTTTCCATTGTGCGTCTTTCTTGATCTGGATGCCGAAACGGATGCCATAGGGCTGCGAAAGACGGATGCTGGCGCCCAGTGTCTTAATGGAAATCTTGGCGGGATCAAGATACTTATCGCTGCTGAGAGAAGGATATGCCATTGGATCCTGTGTCCGGGTCGTCATCACATAGCCGCTGCTCACATGGTTTTGCGACAAAATCTCGTCCTTCGAAACTTTCGTATCGGAACCTACCAAAAAATAATTGTAGATGACTTTGCTTTGATCATCCCACGTCGCGTCCACGGCATACCAATTGCCGTCCTCCATCTGAACATAATTCCACATATGGGGTTCGCTCTGAGAACCGGCATTGCCGGACACCAGCGCACAGGGAATGTCAAACCGCTTGCACAGCATTTTCATCGCCTTGGCATAGCCCTCGCAGACAAACTTCTTGCCGCGTGTGCCGCCCCCGAAGAGCGGCGCGGCGGTATAGGCGGCGCCGTAGGTGTAAAAATCACCGCTGACAGCATCAGAGTCGTATGACGCATTGTTACAGATATAATCATGTATGGCTTTTACGGTGTCATATCGCTGCTCCGAGCTTCTGGACTGTCTGATGGCAGCCACAGCACTGTTCAGACCGCTTTTCACCGTTCCCCTTTGTGCATAGTCATTTGCATACACAGAGCTGGGCGTAATATTCAGTTTCGCCAGATAACCGGTATCATCATCCGGATAATAAACGATTGAATAACTGATGGCCCGCACCCAGTATGCTTCGGGATAATCATAGGTAAATGCCGCTGTCGCACACAATACGATGTCTCTGATCTCGACAATATCATCATTGTCATTCTTGGGAAGCGCAAAGCGAACCAAAGGCGCCTCTTCGAGATAGGAAACGGTAAAGCTGCCGTTCGCGTCATCCGTGATAAAATGGCTGACATAACCATTATAGAGTATACGCTCTGCCTCGCAGAGTTCATCGCCATAGCAAGTCTCATAGGCAGCCGAAGGCTTAAATCGCTTACGCGGCGCGCTGACCTCGCAGACACCCTTTGCTGTGATAATCTCCGGCAGCTTAATAGTCTGTCCAAGATACCGTATTTCTTTTTCCTCTGACTTGACTTCTTCTTTCCCGGATTCTTCCTTTTTCGGAGAAAGAAAATTCCCGTCATCCACTTTCACCGTATCGGAAGATGTCACCACGGTATCACTGGACGACACTGCCGCATCCGTGGCATTGACGCGCAGAAACACTGTGCCCGTAGTGAGCAGCGACAGCGCCATCACGGACAGCAGACCCAGCTTGGCGTATGACCGGAGTGTGCGCCATGAACCGACTTTCATACGGTATCACCGTTCCTCTCAAATCGCATCTGTATTGAAAACGTCATTCTTGAATAAAACTTATTAATTGATTATACCATTTTTCCTTAAATTGTCAATACTAATCATAAAGAAAACGATTCTATTTTATCCATATTGTAAAGTGTCACGATCAAATTTTACCAATACATCCGCACCTCCAAAAAAACAAGCACCCTCCAAGGAAGCTCCCACGCGGAGATACCGCGTGACAGATCCCTTCGAGGGTACTCTTTCACAAAGCCGACTGTGATTCCGTGCGGCAGGAAAAATTCATACGGTTGCGAAGTCACCGCCGCGCCTTGTCATTCCCGGAAGATACCGCCGTACAGTCCCGCCGCCGTCGGCATATTCCTTTCTCATAGTATGCCGCAGAAATCGCGGCGTTATGATAAAAAGATTTTGACAACGATCAACGCATACAACGAATACCATTCTTGCGGGATCCTGCTGCTCCTCAATCTTGACATCCATCAGATTCAGAGGTATAATAGTATCACCTGTTGACGGTGATTATGGTGTATCTGGAAAAGCCATGCAGCAAAGAATATAATGAATTATTGAGTATGTTGGACATTTTGTTTTCCACAGAGATTCAATCCAAAAGCAAAAAGAAGATGCAGCGGGATGATTTTAACGTTCCTATGACAAGAACCGTAGAAAGTGAGGTATCCCTTATGTGCAACCTTAGCGAAGGAGTATATCAAAAAGGCATAGAAAAAGGCATGGAAAAAGGCATCATCCAAAACATGCTTACATCTATCAGAAACATCGTAGAAGGCACTGGCTTTACCGTCGATCAGGCGATGAATCTTCTGAAAATCCCAGACAGCGAAAAGCCCAGATATCTGGAATTACTCAAACAAGAATAAATTGATAAACAATGAAAGAGGATTGATTTACTATGAAAATCGCGATTTATGGCTACGGCAACCTCGGACGCGGCGTGGAACTCGCCGTCACGCAGAACCCCGACACGGAACTCTTCGGTGTGTTTACCCGCCGTGCGCCCGAAGCTGTCACCACCGTCCTTGACACCACCAAGGTATATCCTGCCGCCGACATCGCCAAGTACAAGAACGACATCGACGTACTCGTAATCTGCGGCGGCAGCGCCACCGATCTGCCCAAGATGACCCCCGCTCTCGCTGCCGACTTCAATGTCATTGACAGCTTTGACACGCATGCCGACATTCCCAGGCACTACGCCGCTGTGGATGCCGCCGCGAAGCAGGGCGGCAGAACCGCCATTATCTCGGTGGGCTGGGATCCCGGTATGTTCTCGCTCAACCGCCTCTATGCCAACGCTATTCTGCCGGACGGCAAGGACTACACCTTCTGGGGCAAAGGCGTGAGTCAGGGACATTCCGACGCCATCCGCCGCATTGAGGGAGTAGCCGACGCCCGGCAGTACACCTGCCCCGTACAGGCAGCGCTGGACAGCGTCCGCGCGGGCGAAAATCCCGATCTGACCACCCGCGAGAAACACACCCGCCTCTGCTACGTCGTCGCAAAAGAGGGAGCCGACAAGGCACGCATCGAACGCGAAATCAAGACCATGCCCAAATATTTCTCCGACTATGACACCACGGTGAACTTTATCTCACAGGAAGAGCTTGACCGCGATCACAAGGGCATTCCCCACGGCGGCTTTGTCATCCGCACCGGTCAGACCGGCGTAAGCGGTGAGCATAAGCACGTGATCGAGTACAGTCTCAAACTGGATTCCAACCCCGAATTCACCGCCAGCGTACTGATAGCTTTCGCACGCGCCGCCTATCGCATGAACACCCGCGGCGAAACCGGCTGCAAGACCGCCTTTGACGTGGCGCCCGTCGATCTCTGCGCCATGAACCGCGACGAAATCATCGCCCATATGCTGTAACGGTAACGCTCCCTGCGGTCGCTCAAAGAAGAAAGAATAACGAATAAAGAATAAAGAATAATAAAGGAAACGTTGCGCATTTAAAAATATTTCAAAAAACACTTGATTTTTGATGTGTGATGTGCTAGAATCATTTGGTAAACCTTGTTGAAAGGTTTACAGGCGGTTGACGATCGTCACGGCAATCGCTTGATGCTGTTGAATTGTTTAATAAAGAGGTGACAGACTATGCAGGAGAATTTGCATCCCACATACGAGGATACAACCATTACATGTGCTTGCGGCAATGTCATTCAGACACGTTCCACCAAAAAGGATATCCGTGTTGAAATTTGTTCCAAGTGTCATCCGTTCTTTACGGGCAAGCAGAAGTTGGTTGATACGGGCGGACGTGTTGAAAGATTCAACAAGCGTTTCAATCTCAAGTAATTTCTTCGTATTTTGTGCGACATTAAAAACAGGCGGTACTCGCATTCTCGCGGGTGCCGCCTGTTTTTTTACAGTTTGGTATGCGATATCCGCATCTCAGTCCAAACCACTTGATTTTACCCGATAGGATGTGGTATAGTGCATTTGCAAAGGGAGGCGGAATGTTGAAAATATGAAAATACATATTATCCAAGATGAAAACGTGACCGAGCCGGAAGTCACAGTAGTCTGCCGCGAAATAAGCGATGACATCCGCCGGCTGCTGGACGCTGCCGGTCACAAGGAAAACCGGCTGACCGGCACGATGGACGGACAGGTCTTTCTGCTGCGTCATGAAGACGTCATCTACATCGACACGGCAGATAAACGTATGTTTATCTATACCCGTGAACAGGTGTATGAAACCCCGCTGAGACTGTATGAATTGGAAGAACAGCTTCCACAGGCGGATTTCTTCCGCGCCAACAAATCCTGCATTGTCGGCATCAGGCATATCCGTTCCATTAAGGCGGACATTGACGGACGACTGCTGCTCACGATGGACAGCGGCGACAAACTCTGGGTATCCAGGCAGTATGCCGCTGATTTCAGAAAAAAGATTGGTATGTAATCAGGCAAGGAGGTCTTTTCAAGATGAACCGGAAACAAATCATTCCTTTTACGTGTGAAACATTTGTACTCTCGCTGTTGTTTGTCTCGGCGTTCAATTTTGTCCTGCGCGGTCAGTCGGAAGATTTACGGCAGATTTCAGAACTGTTCGCGCTATGCGGTGAAGGCGTATCCTTTGCCGCACTGGGAGAACTGTTGCTGCTGTCGGTTCTGATTGCCGCGGTAAGATATTTGCTGTTCTCGGAAAAAATATTGAAAAATATGCTCACGCAAACCAGAATCACACTCATGCTGATGAGCGTATTTTTTCTTGCGGGCATCTGTTCCGCCGTATTCCACTGGTTTCCATTCCATATGTGGCAGGCGTGGCTGGGATTTTTCCTGAGCTTCAGCGTCGGGACGGCTGTCAGCTTTACCGTGATGAACATCAAAACCGGCATGGAAAGCAAACAATATCAAGACAAGCTGGATATGTTCCGGCAAGGCAATCATGAAGATGAAGACAGTGTGAAAGGAGCATAAGACCATGACGGAAAAAATCATTGAACTCGACGGCGCTTCCATTCGCTTCGGCGAAAAACAAGTGCTCAAAGGCATCTCGCTCCATGTCAACAAGGGGGAAATCTTCGGTCTGCTGGGTCCCTCCGGCGCGGGAAAAACGACCATCATCAACATTCTGACCGGACAGTTGTCCTGTGAAGGCAAAGCCGAAATATTCGGCAAGAACTGCCGGAAAATCGGGCGTGAAGTGTATCGCAGGACGGGCGCGGTGCTGGACAACTGCGGACTGTACGAAAGACTGTCCTGTGAGGATAATCTGAAACTGTTTGCAAGGATTCACAGCGTGCCCTTCTCGGAAATCGGAGCCGTGCTTCAAGCGGTAGGATTAGACGGCTGCGAAAAAAAGGCTGTTAAATCATTTTCAAAAGGTATGAAACAACGTCTCGCGCTGGCGCGCGCGATATTGCACCACCCCGATCTGCTGTTTCTCGACGAACCCACGAGCGGACTTGACCCCGCAACCGCCGCCGAAATCCATACGCTGATGAATCATCTGCGCAGCCGGGGAACCACTGTCTTTCTCACTACGCACAACATGGATGAAGCCTATCATATGTGCGACCGAATCGCGCTGCTCCATGAGGGAAACATCGTCGAGTGCGGCGTGCCCGCCGAGATTTGCCGCAAGCATTGTCAGACTGCCGAACTGCGCATTGTCACCAGCGACGAAGAACCGCTGCTCCTTGCCAATTGGCCGGAAAATGCCGACACTGTCGCCCAACTGATACGCGAAGGCCGCCTCAAATCCATCCATTCGTCCGAGCCGGATCTCGGCACGGTATTTCTCCGTCTCACCGGAAAGGAGCTGGACACATGAAAACGTCATCCGCTATTTTGATCAAGCAGTGCAAAGATTCGCTGCACAATCTCCCTTCTCTGATGGTCATGCTCATCTATCCCGCTGTGGCGTGGATCATGATAACCGCCATGCGCGGCGAAGAAGCCATGACCGATTTCTTCGTGCCGATGTTCGCCGCCATGCACTGCTCGTTTTCGCCCATCACACTTGCCTCCAATATTCTCTCGGAAGAAAAAGAAAAGGGAACGCTTCGTTCCCTCGTGATGGCGGGTGTGAGCGGTATCCAATACCTGATCAGCCTTTCGGTATTTGTCATTGTCTTTTCCATGCTGACAGGAAGCGCGTTCCTGATCATGGGCGATTTTGACCCGCAGCGCACGCTGACGTTTGCGGGAGCCATGCTGGCGGGTGTGATACTCTCCACCTTAGCGGGACTGTGCGTCGGTATCCGCTCCAAAAACGTGTCCGGCGCCAACGGTATCGCCGTACCTGTCGGGCTGGTGCTGGCGCTGCTCCCCATGCTCGGTCAGTTCAACAGCCGCATAGAAAAAGCCGCCGGGTACGTATACAGCGGTCAGATCAGCGGTCTGATGCAGGGCGGCGACATCACTTCAAAAACCGTCGCGGTACTCTGTGCGTATTTCGTCGGATTATGGGGATTGCTTATCCTGCTTTTCAGACGGAACAAACTGGATTGATGACTCAATCCAAACATACTCACGGTTTTTTGATGCCGTCCCAATAGGCTTTTGCCGCCTGTTCGTTCTTGTTGTCGCCGTATTCATAGTAACGCGTGTCTTTGAGGACATCGGGAAGGTATTGCTGACGGACATAGTGGCGCGGAAAATCATGGGGATAGAGATAATGCTGTCCCTTTACCGCCGCGTCCTCACCGTCATAATGCTTATTTTGCAGCTGCCGTGGAATGGAGCCGACCTTGCCGCGCCGGATATCCCCCAGTGCCGCGTCAATGGCGAGATAAGCGGAGTTGGATTTCGGCGCAGTCGCCACAAGTACCACCGCGTCCGCCAGCGGAATGCGGGCTTCGGGCAGTCCCACCATGAGCGCCGCGTCAATGCAGGATTTCACAATCGGAATGAGCTGCGGATAGGCAAGTCCCACGTCCTCGCAGGTGCAGACCATCAGTCGGCGGCAGATAGAGGGCAGATCGTTCGCCTCAATCAATCGCGCCAGATAGTGAATCGCCGCGTCGGGGTCGGAGCCGCGAAGGGATTTCTGGAACGCCGATAAAATGTCATAATGTTCCTCGCCGTCCTTGTCGTAGCGGAAGGCACTGCGCTGGGACAGTTCCCGCGCACGGTCGAGCGTGATCTTTCGCACGCCGTCCTCCGGCACGCAGGACATCACGCACAGTTCCACCGAGTTGAGCGACTTGCGCACGTCTCCCCCGCACCCCACGGCAATGGTTCCGAACACGCCATCCTCCATCTCAAACCGTTCGTCCAGTTCCTTTTCCATAAAATCAAAGGCGCGCTTCACGCCGCGCTCCACCTCTTCGGGCGGCACGGGCTTGAATTCAAACACCGTGGAGCGGCTCAGAATCGCGCTGTACACATAAAAATAGGGATTCTCCGTCGTGGAGGCAATCAGCGTAATCTTTCCGTTCTCGATAAATTCCAGTAAAGTCTGCTGCTGTTTCTTGGTAAAATACTGGATTTCATCCAGATACAGCAGAATACCGTTCTGCGCCATAAAGGTATCCAGTTCCCCCACGATATCCTTGATATCCTGCGTGGAGGCAGTTGTACCATTGAGCTTGTGCAGACGGCGGTTGGTCTTCGCGGCAATAATGCCCGCCAGCGTGGTTTTGCCGATGCCGGGCGGTCCGTAGAAGACCATATTCGGGATATGCCCCGATTCAATGATCTTGCGCAGGGCACAGTTTTCCCCCAGCAGGTGACGCTGCCCGATCATCTCGTCAATTTCCGTCGGACGGATTCTGTCCGCAAGCGGTGAAGACATTGTTTGTGATGCCACCTTTCAAATCGTGTGGAATATGTAGGAAAAGCCAAAGGCAACAGATTTTCAATCTTTATTCTTTGGAAAATCCAGGATAGTTCGAAAAACCAAGCAAATAAACCGCCATCGCAATGGCAAGATTCTCATCATCCATCGGCTGTTCGTGTGCCATCGCACGCAACTCATCCATTACCGTATCGTGCGGAATCGACGTATCCTCCATATCTTCTACTACTTTCTGAATCACAGACGGCAGAACCATGCACAATTGATAAAACGCATCTTCCTGTCCGGTGACAATCGCGTAAAATTGATCCAGACTCACTCTGCGAATCAATTTGTGCCCCATCTTTCTCTGGTCAACGGTGGTCTCCCATTTCACATTCTGTGATTTTGGTGATATTGCTTCTACCAGAAAACAGGCACAATCATCATCTGTCAATAATTGATTCTGCATCTTGATAAACGTTTTTCCCGCCGACGCGGAATTCATTGTGTTGTGTTTGTTCTTCATCTCCACATAAACCGTGTGTACCACGCTTCCATCGGGCAGACATATACCTTCAGGATTCCGGAAAATGACATCCCAGCCGCCTTCTTTTCCGTTATCAGGTACATGACAATGCCCTATGTATTGAAAAATACGTTGATGAAAATAGCCGATATCATTATTGTTGGATTTATCGCGCTGACGGAATATCTCATTGCCAATAATTTCTTCCCACGCTGACCGATAGACCGTTTTATCAAAGATCAGTTTAATCGGGTCAATCAGATTTTTGTTAAACCGTCTGATATCATAAGATTGCAGCTTCTCTCCATATTTTTCAATTGTAGCGCTGACATGACGTGTCAAATCTTCCTCACTGATAAATTGCAGAGACCACATAGATTATTCTCCCTCCAAGGTTTTTCGGATTTGCACAGCAATCTCAAATGCCAGATTCACCGGTACAGCATTGCCCACCTGCCGATATTGAGAAGCAACGCTGCCACTGAATTGCCATTCATCGGGAAAACTCTGACAGCGTGCATTTTCCCGAACGGTAAAAGGACGGGCTTCCAGTGGATGACATCTATCCGTCTGTTTCTGACTGGGCGATGTCAATACCGTCAATGAAGGCTCATCAAGACTCATACGCCGTAGAATTCCCGTTCTTCCACCTTCCATATTCCAGCAGCTTTTCATATAATCTTTGGCAATGTCCGGCGGGATGTCCCGCCAATAACCGCCGGGCGGTACCAATTCAAAAATTTTGCGTTTATATGCTGAATAGGGAATTCCCGGACTGTCGGGACACCCCGGAAGGATATCCCTCAGTACAGGTCTGTAATCATGGGGAACGGGAAATGCAAAGTGAAGTTCATGACTCAAATCATTCCGGATTCCAATGGTAATCAGCCGTTCCCTTTTCTGTGCTACACCGTAATCCCAGGCATTGAGTATTTTTTTTTGTATGGTATAGCCGGTGCTTTCAAAAATATCGCAAATTGTCTGATAGGTACGTCCTTTATCATGTGTCAGCAGCCCCCGCACATTTTCAAAGAGAAACATTTTCGGCTGAAGCTGTTCCAGAAATTTCGCATAATGATAAAACAATGTACCGCGTGCGTCCTCTAAGCCAAGACGTTTTCCCGCATAAGAAAAGCTTTGACAAGGGGCACCACCCGATAGTAAATCCAGCGATCCTTTGGGAATATGAAAAAACGCTGATAAATCCAGACAGGAGATATGGGCGATATCATCATGAATCACATACCATTCAGGTCGATTTTTCCGCAATGTGTCGGCAGCATCTTCATCAATTTCGATCAGTCCGAGTGTACGGAATCCCGCTTTTTCTATGCCGAGTGCCAGACCGCCTGCGCCGGCAAAAAGTTCAATACTAGTCAATCGGTTGTCGTTTTTTTCCATCATCTTTATTAATCAGCCATCTCCCGTTCTCGCTTCCACCAGTGTCAGTTCATAATATTCAATTCCCAGCAGACCTTTGTATTTGTCCGCCCGTGCGGACAGTTCATGCTTTTTTAACCGTTCATAATTTTCGTCGGTGATATAGATACGGTAATCCCCATCCGTCATATGCACATCGCAATAGTGGAACGTCTGTCCCTGCGAAACTTCCTCCACCGCACGGCTGGCGGGAAAGTCCAGTATGCGGGAATCCACCCGTGTGACCCGCATTCCGTTGACCGGCAGTATGACCATGGCACCGTAGAAAAAACACATGGCGGCACAGATGATGCCCTTTGCCACACAATCCTTTGTACCGCGCTGTACGAAAAAATCATACAGCAGCGTGAGGATGAATCCCGCGCCAAAAGCGAACCACGCATAACGCCGGAAAGACACCAGCAGTCCGAATTCCAGCACTTCTGTCATGAGCAGCGCCACCGTGGGAATCGCAATTTTCCCGAAACACCCGGGTCTTGACTGCCCGTAGGACGACTTTCTCACCATACCTGTCGCCAGCAGCGACAGCAAATGACGGTGCCGCAGATACCGCAGGTAAATCACCAGCGGCATCAGCGCCGCCGCTCCCCGCAGCAGTTCTCCATAAGGCAGCCTGACGATAGCACCCGTGACAGTCAGCAGCAGTGACAGCATCGACAACATCCAATTCCCGCGGTTGAGCGAGACGGTCTTGCGGTTGAAATAACGGAGCACAGCGCCGAGCGTGCCCGGTTCGTCCCGGTCGAGAAACCGTCCCTTCCCGCCGCGCGGTGTACGCTCGTCGGAAGCAATCGTCACGGGAATGTCACCGAGAAAATCCCGCACCATAAACTGATTGTTCACGCCGGGCAGATAAAACAACTTGCGGCAAAGCCGGTTTCCATTATGATAGGTCAACCGAAGATACCCGCACTGCCGGTCAAAAAAGCCGCTGTAACGTCCCCCGATCTCCGCACCCACGATGTCCGCTTTGCGGATCAGATACCATTTGCGGTGGAACGGCGGCGGCTTGGCAACCAGCCCGGCGAGCTTGTCAAAATGATACACCGCCGCGGGATCGATGGCACCCTGTTCATCACTCAGATAACCGGGGACTTCCACAAAACAATAGCTGTCCCCGATATCCGCCATCTGATAAACCCCTCCGCGGAACAACGTCAGCGATTTCTCGCCGTGCTGTGTCATTTCGCGGTATTTTTTATCCACCTCTGTCATAATACGCTGCTGCAATAAATCGTTTGTTTTTTTGACTTTTGCCACACGGAATGCCTCCTTTCCGTTCTGATGATGCTGCCGTGCGGGCTTGCTCTCAGTTTTTGATCACTGCGTCCATGCCGCGCTGAATCGCCACGTCCCAGAACCCCCATTCGTGACCCGCGTCCGCCTGTTCAAAAATAAAGTCCATCTGGCAGCGGTCGAGTAAATCGCGGAAACGCACCGCCGAGGGATAAAGCTCGTCACGCTTGCCGCAGGCAATATACAGCAGCGGCTGCATCGCGGCATAATTATGGCTTTCGCTCACCAGACTGTTCAGATCCATCTCACGCGGCACCAGCATCCGATCACCCAGTACCCCGCGCCAGAAAGCCGTATTGCCCGCGCTGATCTCCTTGTTGACATAATCCTCGATGTCCGCCATAGGCGACAGCGAAATGCAGCCCACGTACTGTTCGGGATAGCTCAGAGCACAGCGCAGCGCACCGTAACCGCCCATCGCCGCACCGCCGATATAGGTATGCTGCCGCGTAAAGCCCAGTCGGAACATATGGTTGACCACTTCGGGCAGTTCCTTGGTGATCATCGAAAAATACCGTCCGCCGCTCGCCATGTTGGCATAAAAGCTGCCGTCGCCGCTGGGAATCACCACGGCAATCTGCTTGAAATAGGCATACCGTTCAATATTGGTGCGATAAAGCCATGTGTGACAGTCATCCGTGCGTCCCGGCAACAGATACAGCACGGGGAACCCCTGCGAAGGGGGATTGGTCACGGTATCATGCGGCAGAATCACCGTAAACGGCGTAAGCCTGCCGAGCTCTGAGGATAAAAAGCTGCCTTGCAAAACCGCCATTTCTGCGTCAACCTCCGGGTTTATGTGTTGTGTGTTATATGGGGATTATCATAGCATAATTTTGTGCCGATGTCAAATCATTGACCGTGTTTGAAAGGAATAAAAAAACAGCAGGGAGCTGCCTGTGACAATTCCCTGCTGTTTTTGTTACTTGCGTTTTTTCAACCGACGCGTATTACGTTCCTCACTGTACGGGTCTGCCGTCCTCATCGAAATAACTGACGCCGGTCACTTTTCCGTTTTTGTCGTATTCTATGATGACGGAATGACAGTTCAGGTTATAATACGGGAGTACGCCGTTCAGACCCACAAACCGGATTTTTACCGGATTACCCGCGTCATCATAGGCAACTTCCTTCTCGGAATAACCCTCTTCACATAATGTCGGCTGACCGTCTGTGCCGAAATAGCTTTTCTTGGTCTGACGACCCGCGTCATCATATTCGTATGCCACTGACGCGTATCGCTTTCCGCACAGCATGGGATTTCCGCTTTCATCGAAATAACTGATGCGGGTCACTTTGCCGTTTAGATTGTATGCAACGATTGCGGAATGACAGGTTTCGTTCAGGATGGGAAGTACGCCGTTCAGACCCACAAACCGGATTTGTTCCGGCTGACCGGTGGCATCAAATGCGATGACCTCCTTCGCGGAGAAGCCCTCTTCACTCAATACCGGTTGACCGTCTGCATCCAAATAACGCTCGCGGATCAATTTGTTGCTTTCGTTATATTCCGCTGTCCATGATGCGTAGCCTTGTGTGGTGTTGATGGGTTGGTTATCCGTACCGAAGTAACTGATCCGGATCATATTCCCGCTGTCATCGTAGTCCATTTTAACGACAGCGTACCCCTCGTCAATCAGCATCAACTGACCGTCCGCCCCGTAATAGCTGATACCGGTCTTGTTTCCGCGCTCATTGAACACAGCCGCATAACCCGCAAATCCCAGATCTGACACCACAGGATTGTCGTTTTTGTCAAAAAACTCGAATTTTGTCCGGTTGCCCTGATTGTCAAATGCCTGTGTCCACGTCGCGTAGCCGCCGGGACAAACAGCAGGCTGACGATCCGCGTCAAGGTAGCTGACCCTGATCATGTTTCCGCGTTCGTCGTAGTCGGTTCTGATAAACGCATAACCGGCTTTCAGCGTCACCGGCTGATCATCCGCGTTGTAATAGCCGAGCTTGATGATGTTTCCCCGATCGTCATATTCGGTTTTCATTTTGGAATAGCTGTCCGTCGGACAGATCGGATTGCCGTCCGTACCGAAAAAGCTTTGATTGACGGGGTTTCCCCAGTTGTCAAATTCAAAAATCGCGGAAGCGTAACCGTTCTTGCAGAGCACCGGATTTCCGTCTGTGCCAAAAAAATGATACGTGCAGAATGTTCCGTGTTCGTCATATTCCACCGCAACAGAGGCGTATCCCTGACCGTTCAGAACCGGCTTTCCATCGGCGTCAAAAAAGTTCTTGCGTTTGACATCCCCGTTATCATAGTATTCGGCGGTAAAGGAAGCAAAACCGTCGGCAGCGTTTACCGGCTGACCGTCAATGTCCAGATACCGTTCCCGGATAATATTCCCCTTCTGGTCAGACTGAGCTTCGATGACAGCTTTTCCTTCCGTATTTATCACGGGTTTCTCCTCGGTGTTGAAAAAACTGAGTTTCGCAAGATTCCCCTTTTCGTCATACTCGCTTTTGTATACGGAATAGCCGGCGGCGCACATGACGGGCTGCCCGTTTTCTCCAAAAAAGCGCACCTCGCGCATATTGCCGTTTTGATCATACTCAATCCCATACGAAGCATATCCTTCCTCAAGGGATACGGGATTCCCGTCGATGTCATAAAATGCCACTGCTGCGCAGTTATGACCGATGTGCTCACACTTTTCCGAGGAATACTTCCTGACACCGGCTGCCGGCTGCCGGTCCGCATTCAGAAGCCGCATTTCCACGCAGTCAAAACCGTCGTAAGTATATTCCGCGTAACAGAGACCGGTTTCTGTTCCTATCATTGCAAAATCCTCCGGATTCAGCGCGAATTTGCCGTCTCCCACAAATGTCAGGTAGGATTCACGCACCACCCTTCCCCATTCGTCGCGCTCATACCGGATACCGCTGATACCGTCGGAATCCGTGCCGACATAATTTGATGTGAAATCGCTGGCGTAACGGATTTCGGACACACGTCCTTTTTCATCGTAGTCGACGAGATATCTGACCACGTTGCTCTTGCGTTTATCATCCTCAGAGGACAAAAAACGAATGGTATGCTCATCCATCGGCTTTGCGGCATCATAACCGTCGGTGCTGCTGTCGGTGTATTTGCGTAAATTGATGGTTTTCAGATTGGGACTGGTATATTCTCTGATCTCCGACGGTTTATCGTTTTTATCATAACAGGTAACTTCATGGAGAACACCATTCTCATACTCATAGGTAATATGAAGGGGTCTGCCATGTCCGCCAAGACCCATCGTATCCACGATGTCCCCGTATGGATTTTCATGCCGCAGTTCCCGGATTTTCCAGTACTGTTTTACGATGGTATAGAAACCGTTCAGCGAGCGTGTTTCCGCTTTGGTAAGTTCGCCGATTCCCACCGGAAGACCGTTTACCTCGGTATAATCCAGATAATACGCTTCCTTGGGGAAACAGTAATCCCAGCAAAGGAACCCCGCGGCGCCCAGCATAAGTGCAAGCGCCGCCGCGCAAACGGAGGCGATCAGGTTTCTTCTCTTTTTGCGGCGTTTTTCCTCGCTTTCCAGTTCTTCCAGCTTGATGCCGTGCATATAGGCAATCACTTTCAACACCGCATTGTCCTTGCCGGAATCGTTTACATTGGTGCCGATGATGTTCGTTTCTTTGCAAAGCTCCTGAAGACGCAGCGGAAAACATTCCTGCTCCGGATGCGGCGCATCGTCCACGATGAAGGGAATGATACGTGTGGGATCACCGCCGCCGTCGAGGAAAAACTGAATTTCGTCATCTATATTTTTGGATTTGCGACAGGCTTTTTTGGAGCATATGACAATCAGGAATTTCGAGGCCTGCACCTCCTCCCGTTCCTGGTTGGAAAGCTCGCCGGGCTTCATGTTGTCCTTGTCAAGAAAAACCGGACACAGCTTTTCCGGAAGGTCACTGTAACGCTCCCGCGTCTTGGTGGGAAGGCGGTAAGATTGCAGCTTTCGTTTCAGCCATACCGCCCACTTGCTGTCCTCGCGCTTGTAACTGATAAAAGCAAAATACGTGTATCCCTGCGATTGAATGAATTGTTCTGAGGGTTGGAATTGTATGTCTTTTTTCGTCACAGGAAATTCCTCCAATTGTAGAATATTTTTAATATCGGCTTTTTTGAATGAATTATAATACTAATTTATCATTATATATAAAAGTTGTCAAGATGTTTTTGAGAAAACTATTGAAAAAACTCGCATCATACGGTAAAATGGATGTCAGAATACGCTCCCTTTGTCACTCCCCTGCAATCTTATAACTGAAAGGAACCTGCTTTCTATGCCTGCACGCTTATCTTTTGAAAACCTCCGCAATACACGGGATTTAGGCGGCATGACCGGTGCCGACGGACGCTCGATCCGATACGGCAGATTGCTGCGAAGCGGTCATCTGTACACCGCAAGCAAAAATGACTGCACCCGGCTTTGCGACACGGCAGGATTGATCATTGACCTCCGGACGGAAAACGAAATCGCCGAACACCCGGATCCTGTGCTGCCCGGTGTGGAAATCTGCTTTCTGCCCGTGTTTGAAAGTCTTGCCGCCGGTGTCTCCCGCGACGCGGCGTCGGATGAGGACGCCTTTGATATGGTCGCCAAAGACCCCCTCGCCGCCAAAAATTATATGACCGACCTGTATGTGAGCTTTGCGGAAAGCGCGTTTTCCCTCTCGCAATATGCCCGATTTGTCCGGCTGCTGCTGAAACACCATGAAAAGGCAGTACTCTGGCACTGCACGGCGGGCAAGGATCGTGCCGGCTTTGCCTCGGTTATCGTGGAGGAATTGCTGGGCGTCAGCCGCGACGGGATTATGGCGGATTACCTGATCACCAACGACTATCTGAAAGATGACATACAAGGTCTGATTGACCTGTACGCCCGAAAACACAGCAATCCCCTCAACAGTGAAACCCGGCAGGCGCTGGTATGGCTTTTCGGTGCTCATCGGGAATATCTGACCGCCCTGTATGACAGAATCACGGAGCGGTTCGGCGGATTCGACGGTTTTCTCCGCGACGGGCTGGGCATTACGCTGCAGGAACAGACACAATTCCGTGAAATCTATCTCGCCTGATGTTTTATGAAAAAAAGCAGTACAAAACCTTGCTCCAACAGAAGGTGATGTACTGCTTTTGCTTTTATGCGTAAAAAAGTCACATATCGTAGGTTTCGGGACAAACCTCCATAATTTTATCCCGCAGAAGCAGATAATCCTGAAAGGCGTCGGGCTTCTGGCTGGGATTGCGCAACAGCGCCGCGGGATGAAGGGTTGCCATCATCAGCGTTCCTTTTTTCTCGATAAACTGTCCGTGCTGGCGGGTGATTTTCAGATTGGGATCCATCAGCTTCATGCCCGCAATGCGCCCCAGACAGACCACGATTTTCGGACGCATCACCGCAAACTGCCCTCTCAGCCAGTCGATGCAGGCTTCCTGTTCCTCCGGCTTGGGGTCACGGTTCTGCGGCGGACGGCACTTGACAATATTGGCAATGTAGATATTTCGTTCACGGGAGAGATCCACCGCATCCAGCATCAGATCCAGCAGCTTTCCCGCACGTCCCACAAAGGGTTCGCCCTGTAAATCCTCATTTTCGCCCGGTCCCTCCCCCACAAACATCACCTTCGCATGGGGATTCCCCACGCCGAACACCACATGGTGCCGTGTCTCACAAAGACCGCAGCGCTGACAGTTCAGACACGCTGCCTTCAATTCTTCAAAATTCTCATACATCATAATTGGCTCCTTGCCGTTTTAGGAACGATGCAGAAATAATTGATACATTTCAATTGCTGAAACACGCAAGCATACTGTATTCTTCCGCATAAATTGACTGACTAAATTCTGCATAGTTATAAACCGCCTTTCTGCGAAAGGCACCGATGAGGTTATGAAACGAGTCAACGGAGCTTTCGCTAAAGAATAAAATGCGCTATAATGATAACTGTAGGAAGTCGGCATACTACAGAAAACGTGGAGG
>JAFPUM010000001.1 GCA_017395425.1 Clostridia bacterium
CTGCAGTCATAAAAAGCAGAGTTGCCAATCAACGTGACAGAATCCGGTATTGTCACACTCGTCAAGCTTCTGCAGTCATAAAAAGCAGAGTTGCCAATCAACGTGACAGAATCCGGTATCGTCACACTCGTCAAGCTGCTGCAATTTTTAAAAGCACCATCGCCAATGCCCGTGACGGAATTCGGTATCGTTATACTCGTCAAGCTACTGCAATTTTCAAAAGCCCTCACTCCAATCGCAGTCACGCCATCGGGAATGACCACATCTCCGCCGCTGCCGTTGTATCCCGTCAGCACGCCGTCTGTGATTTCAAAATCGCCGTCGGCGGCGTAGGCGGTGGTGGTGAGCAAGCCGCTGGGTACAAACATCGCCAGCAGGGCGAAGATGAGTACGAACGATGTCAGTTTCTTTTTCATTTTCATCAGAATCCCTCTCTTTCTCATACAGAAAAATATCATTGCTTTCCGGCGCAAATGCACCGTTTTCAAGATATATGATAACATAAAACGCGGAAACTGTCAATCCATTTTCAACCGTTTTGTGAGAAATGACAATAAAAAACAGGGCTTTGCGCGATGGAATATCCACGCGTAAAGCCCTGCGGGGAAAAACTATTTGATCTTCATGCTGGCGGCATTGGATTTGATCTTGTTGCCGTACTTGTCGGTGACGATGCAGCGCACGCAGCGTCCGTTGTTGGAGGTGCTCAACGTGGTAGAATAGCCGGACGTGGTGTTCTTGCTGTTGCGCCACGTCTTGCCCGCGTCGTCGGAAAGCTGCCACTGATAGGTGATGCCGGGACCCTTGGCGGTCACGGTGAATTTTACCAAGTCGCCGCTCTTGCCCGAAGCGTTCTTAGGCTGACCGGTAATCGCGAGGGAGGAAATCTTCATATAGGTGGCGTTGGACTTGACCGAGTTGCCGTACTTGTCGGTCACGACACAGCGCACATAACGTCCGCTGTTCTTGTCGGAGAGGGTGGTGTTGTAGGTTGCCGCCTTGGTGGAGCTGTTGCGCCAGGTCTTGCCCTGATCGTCGGAGAGCTGCCACTGATAGGTGATGCCGGGACCCTTGGCGGTGACGTTGAAGGTGACGGTGTCGCCCTTGAGCGCGGTGACAGCGGTGGGCTGTCCGGTAATCGCAAGGGAGGATACCTTCATGTAAGCCGCGTTGGAGGTCTTGGTCGCGCCGGTGACACTGGTGACGATGCAGCGGACATAACGCCCGCTCTTTTCGGCGGTAAGGGTGGTGGTATAGGTATCGGTGGTATTTTTGCTGTTGCTCCACGTCTTGCCCTGATTGTCGGAAAGCTGCCACTGATAGCCGTAAACGCTGCCGGAAGCAACCACCTTGAAGGTCACGGTCTTGCCCGCCAGCGAAGTCACACTCTGGGGATGCTCCGTGATGCCGAAGATGTTGGGCGAGATGCTCATAAACGCCGTCTCGGACGTGACGGATGCGCCGGAGCCGTCGGTGACGATGCAGCGGACGCCTCTGCCGTCGTTGGTCTTGCTGAGGGTGGTGGAGTAGGACGCGGCTTTGACGGAGCTGTTGCGCCACGTCTGACCCTGATCGTCGGAAAGCTGCCATTGATAGGTCAGTTTTTCACCGGTTGCCGTCACGGTAAACGTCGCGGTATCGCCCGGCGCGCCGACGAAGGGTTCGGGCTGAGCGGTAATCGCGAGCGCGGGAGCGGCAATCGCGTCGGGATTGTTGAGGAAGTAGGAGAGTTTATCGCGTGAAGCGGGGGAGATGTTGGAACGCTGTTCCTCGCTCATATTGCCGTACAGCGCCACAGCATTCCGGGCAGCGGCAAGTTCCTGGGCGGCGGAAGGCGGCATGGAAGTTGCGTCGAGCGCGGCGTTGATCTGGTATACCGGGGTAAAGAACGCGGCAAGCGTCACGGGAGACTGTCCCGACGCGGAGGAACTGGTGTAGGAATTGGTGCCGGTCTTTCTGACCCAGATGCGGTAGGTGTAGGAAAGGGTGCCGCTGTCGTTGACCGAGAGCGACAGGATATTGAGGTTTTCGGAGAAGGCATAATCGGACTTTGCCTTTTCCTCCTCGGTGAGGGAGTAGAACGTGCCGGTCAGCGCGGATTCCTGCCAATAGGTCTTGATTTCGGCGGTGCCGCCGTACAGAATCACGTCGTCATACATCGCGAAGCCGCCGGTCACGCCGGAGACCAGCACCGACGAATTGTTGCCGTACTGATCGCAGGAAGAGATCGCGCCGTTGTCCTTATAATACCACAGATTATTGCGCCAGTACTGGGTCATACCGGTGCCGCGCGGCATATTGGAATAGGCGGTGGAGGAGGAGGTCACGTCGGCGCTCCAGCCGTAGTGATCTTCCGCCGTGATTTCGCTGTCATTGAGCAGGGTATGGGTATAGCGGGTGACGCCGGCTTTGTCAGGTACGGGGTCGTCCCAAGTCACGTCGATGTGATACCATTGCCCGCCGAGCTTGACCATGTTCCAGGCGTGATTCATGTCGTTGCTGGAAATGACCAGCGAGGGAACGCCCAGCAGATCCATAAAGAGCTTGAAGGAATCCGCGTAGCCCTGACAGACGGCGGTGCCTTCGGTCAGCAGTTGATACGCCGTGCTGCGCTCGTAGGTTTCGTCGTACTGACTGTTGAGTACCAGCCAGTCATGAATGCAGATGACCTTTTCGTAGTTGCTCATGCCGCTTGCCTTTTTGACCACGGGGTTGACAATTTTACACAATTTGTCATACCGCTGGGCAGCGGTGAGATTATCGTCAAAGTTGGCGTTTTCATACAGGGACAGCGAATAGATCACGCCGCCGCTGTAGGACCAGCCGTAGCGCGATACGCCCATCGCGGCATATTCCATCGGATACGCGTCCCGCACGGCAGCGAGCAGATCCGACACCTCGGACGGCGCGATACGGTAGTCGTAAATGTCAATGTTGTCCGCTGTTCCGTTCATCATGGCGTCGCGGATGGTTTTGAGCAGCTCCATGGGATAAGAAGCGCCCGCGAGGTAGGTCTGAATCTCGACTTCTTCCGTCCGGAAGGCGAGGGGTTCGGTCGGAGGGGCTTGATCGTCCGCGTTCTTGTCGGAAGCGGCAAACGCCGTCCCCGCCATTGTCACGGTCATCAGTGCGGCAATCAGCAGTGCCGTCAGTTTTTTGGCGATACCGGCGTGTGAATTGCGTGTCATGTTTGAATAACCACCTTTCTGTCGGTTTTGTAATTCTATTGTACACGATACAGCTGCATTTGTCAAATGGGTTTCACGCATCCGTCGGTGAAATCTTTGAGAGGAAAATTGTCCATAAAACGGTTTTTTCCGATAGAATTGCCTTTTTGATTGACTTTTTTAACAAAATCGTTTACAATAACGAACGGAGCAGCACAGCTCCGCCTGATGAATATTGCCCGCGGTAGGCGGTTGAATTTCGATTTTGTTGTTCGCGCTTTGTTATATTTTATTAAAGAAAGTGCGGGAGCGGAATTTCCTCCGAGAAGGAGGTGTCGCTCATGGGTGAACTCTATATCTTTGCCATTATTCTGGTTCTGATTATGCTTATCCATAATGACAGCAAAAAAGACTAACCGCCATCTTTCCCGGAGAAACGGTTAGTCTTTTGCTATAAAGATTAAACACTTCGGAGGCAGCCGTCTACGCAATATCACGGTCGTTCGTTGCAGCGAATGACTGTGGCGGACTGTGCTGTCTCTGCTTTTATTATACCCCTGTTTGTAGGGCGTGTCAATGTTTTTTTGCGTTTTGGTAAATCTGTTTTTTGGGGGGTTTTTCGGATTTCTTGTCGGCGTCCGTCTGCCCTCGTTGACTGTGCGGACTTGTCTCGCTTGCACCGCTCTGCTAATTGGCTGTCTGCTGTCCCATTACCGCGTCGATGACCCTTGCCGCCTGCACGGCTTCGGATACGTCATGCACGCGGATGAGATTGGCGCCGCCGAGCATACAGGCGGTGTGATAGGCGACTGTGCCGCTGACCCGCTGATCGGCGGGAGGATTGCCGCAGGACAGCCCGATGACGCGCTTGCGGGAAGCGGCGGCGAGCATGGGATAATCCCCGTAGCACTGCTCCGCAAATCGCGCCGCGATTGCCAGATTCTGCTCATAGCTCTTGCCGAAGCCCACGCCGGGGTCGAGACAGATACATGCCGGCGCGATGCCGTCGGCGATACATTCGGCGGTGCGTGCTGCGTAAAAGGCGCGCAGTTCGGCGCATACGTCAGCGGATTGATCAAGGTCAAGGTCGTGCATGATGACGCAGCCCACGCCGTATTGAGCGGCATACTGCCGCATGAGCGGATCGCGGAAGCCGGTCACGTCGTTGAAAATCCGCACGCCGATGTCGGCGGATTTGCGGGCGACTTCGGGATAATAGGTATCGACCGAAACCGGAACGGTGATTTTACCGCATATTGCTTGCAGGACAGGCGCCAGGCGGCGCCATTCTTCGTCGGGAGAAACGGGGGTATGCCCCGGACGGGTGGACTGCCCGCCGACGTCGATGATATCCGCGCCCTGCTCCTGCATTTCGCAGGCGCGGGCAACGGCAGAATCCACAGAGGCATACTGACCGCCGTCGGAGAAGGAATCGGGCGTGACGTTGAGAATGCCCATGATATAGGTGCGGTCGAGCGTGATCGTCTGACCGGCGACGCGCCATTGTTTGGGAGTATGTGCAACGTGCATTATTTACTGCCTCCCGCGAGAAGGGTCATGACCTCGTTGCGGGTGCGGGCGTCGCTTCGCATGATGCCGCGCAGGGCGCTGGTCTGGGTACTGCTGCCGGCGGCTCTCGCGCCGCGCATGGTCATGCAGAGATGTTCCGCCTCGATGATGACTGCCACGCCCATCGGGTCGAGTTTTTCATAGAGGAAATCGGCGATCTGGGCGGTGAGACGTTCCTGCACCTGCGGACGGCGGGCGAAGCAGTCCACAATGCGGGCGAATTTGGAAAGTCCGATAATGCGTCCGTTCTTGGGAATATAGGCGATGTGGCAGCGTCCGATAAAGGGGAGCAGGTGATGTTCGCACATGGAATAGAGCGGGATATCCCGCACGATGACGACTTCGCCCTCCTTGTCGGATTCATTGAAGATTTTGAGATGGCGTTCGGGGTTGTCGTGCAGCCCGCTGAACACTTCCTCGTACATACGGGCGACGCGTTCAGGGGTTTCGAGCAGTCCCTCGCGGGAGGTATCCTCGCCAACGGCGTCGAGAATTTCGGTGACGGCGCGGACGATGCGGTCGTGATTGACTTGATTGACGGTCATGGCAATGTCTCCTTTGATGATGATTTCATTTTGCTTTCATTCTATCATATTGTCTGGCATAATGCAAACCAATTTGCTAGAATAAAAATAATGGCAAATTGGCTGTAACAAACAAAACCTTGGCGCGTCTTATGAGTGTAAGGGAAAGGCAGGTGAAAGGTTGTGAAGGATGCCGGGTTTGAAGCGGTCTACCGGGATTATTTCCACGACGTGTTTCTCTATCTCCGCTCGATCAGCCGCGACGCGAGCGTGGCGGGAGATTTGATACCGTTGTATGTGGACGAGGTACTCAGCGCCGACAGCGTGGCGCTGGTGGAGGAACATCTGGCGGAATGCGGGGATTGCGCCGCGAAAGTCCAGCAGCTGCGGAGGAATACGGTGGTCTTGCGGGACAAGAACATAAAACCGCTGTGTCAAATCAAGGGGAAGATGAAAAAAGACAAGCGCGTCATCGCGGCAATATTGGCGGGCGTGATGGTGCTGGCGATAGGTTTGACGGCGTTCTTCTGCGATCTGCTTTCCTTTGACGTGCCGTATTGGACGGTGAAAAACCGTATTACCGTCCTCAGCGGCAGCGATTTGAAGACCGATAAGGCGGGACACGACGCGGTGATTCTGTATCGCGGCAAGGACGATTTCGACGTGAATGTATTGGAAACGGTTGTGGGTACGAAGAACGGCGTGAAACAGGTGGAGATTACGCTGTATATGAACAGATCCTATCACTCTTTCAGAAACTGCTATGTTTACGAATGGACGATGGGACATTCGTCGGAAGACAAATGGGACGGGACGCATTCGCTTTACCAGGTGCATTCTTATGAATCGGAAAATCTCAATGGCGAGGAATGCACCGCCTATCGGGATTATCCTCTCAGCGTGGGCAGCACGCATATCACCAAGTATTGGGAAGCCGCACAGGGCGGCGAGATTGTGGCGGTCTATTATGGCTTTTTTGATGATTCCCCGCGAACCGGTGACGTTAAATGGAAGGGCAAGCGCCATTTGCTTTGGAGCAAGGAAGACAATCAGGCGCAGTAATTTTTAATACGTCGAAACAAAAAACACAGATTTGCATGGAATATCGTGCAAATCTGTGTTTTTCATATTTTGTGTAGACAAGCTGTGAAAGATGTGCTACAATAAAGGGCGCAAATAGAGTGTTCCACATCATTTTGTGAAAATAGATGTAAAATAGGCGGCACTCCGATTTTCAATTTTTCCGAAATCGGAGGTGTTTCTTTTTTCCTCCGAAATCTCCAAAGAAATCGGAGGTGAGGTCAAATGGTTACATACGCTGAGCTGATTGCTTTCGTAATGATGATTATCGAAATCATTCGTTTGGTCGTGATGTTAATCGACCGATATAACAAAAAGAAATAACCGCCTAGCCTCGCAAACTTAGCGGTTATTTCTTTAATCGTTATTTTCCAGAGTGCCGTCTATGGGGACACTCTATTTGTATGTTTATTATAGCACGGTTGCGGGCGTTTGTCAACCGGTTGTATATCCATCGGCTCAAGAAAAAACTTTGACAAACAACACAGCGTATGCTACAATAGACAGTACGGACAGGGTGTTCTCCCTATTTGCAAATAAAATAGATGATAAAGGCGGCGCTCCGATTTTTGGAAGAAATCCGGAAAATCGGAGGCGAAAATTTCTTAAAAAATATTTCTTTTTCCCTCCGAAATCCCCGGAAATCGGAGGTGATGCCCGATGGTGACATACGCAGAGCTGTTCACATTTGTGATGATGATCTGTGCGATCATTAACTTGGTCGTGGTACTCATCGACAGA
>JAFPUM010000016.1 GCA_017395425.1 Clostridia bacterium
TAATGAATAATGAATAGTGAATAGTGAATAGTGAAAAAGCGCCAATTAGCGGAGCGAATGCGGAGCGGGGGAGTCGAGGGGGGCGAGCCCTCCTCGCGGGTGCAGGGCAGGAGCCCTGCTGGGGACTGGGGCAAAGCCCCAGCAGGCAGGCGGAAGCCTGCCGAGCGAAACGCGCCAATTTCACAAACGGGGAAGGGCGAATGCAAACCAGCCCATCGCGCCAATCTCACAAACGGGGAAGGGCGAATCCGGATAGGCTGACTTTTTTCTGAATTATTATATCACGATATCTGACAAAGGGCAACCCGATTCCGCCCGGAATATTTTAATAAAGCGTTAAAAATGTTAAAAATGGACGACACCAAAAAGATAAAGGAAAATCGTTGAAATTGACGGTAAAAAAGGATTGAAATCCTGTGGAAAATATGGTATATTATACGGAGAAGGCTATAACGGGTGAATTGTTTTTGCCCACTTTGCCAATTGACCTACTTTGTTGTACAGAGAGATGATATAATGGATACCGTTATGGAACTTTTAGGGGAACTGCTGTTGCAAATCACTGCCTATGATCAGAAAATACTCAAAGCCATCTATGATACCATGAGCCACGGTACAATCGGCAATATGCTGGATACCGTCATGCCCAAGATTACGATATTAGGCGATATGGGAATTGTGTGGATTATTCTCACGCTGATTCTCCTGATTCCCAAAAAGACCCGCCGCACCGGTGCCGCGATGGCGGTGGCGCTGCTGCTGGGACTGATTTTCTGCAACGGCATCCTCAAAAATGTGGTTGCCAGACCCCGTCCCTTTGACATGGCAAAATTCACGGTAGCCAAGGAAAATCTGCTGATTCCCGCGCCGACCGACTGGTCGTTCCCGTCGGGACACACCGTGTCAAGCACGGCGGCGTCCACGGCGCTCTTCAAGGATCACACCGTATGGGGGTTTCTGGCGTTTGTGCTGGCGCTGACCATCGCGTTTTCGCGGCTGTATCTGCAGGTGCATTATCCGAGCGATGTGCTGGCGGGGCTGGTGCTGGGATTCCTCATGGGACTGTGGGGAAGCAATATTGTCAAACGGGTTTCGGATTTCGCCGCCAAGCGCAAGAGTCAAAAACAAGCGGCTGCCCCTGCGCCGACGGAGGAATAATCCCGTCGGCGGCGCATATATGACATAGGTCATCAAAACGCAAAGATGAGGAAAGGTGAGACGGATGGCTGGTTCCAAACAGACACAAAAAAAGACCAATAAGACCAATACCATAGCGCAATCCATACAGGACAAAAAGACCCAAAAAGCCCAGAAGCACGCCAGAGAAGAAGTGTCCATGCAGGCCATGAAGGCTGCCCGCGAGGAAAGCAAGGCAAAAGCAAAAGCAGCCAAACAGGCGGAGAAGGATGCCAACGCGGCGCGCAAGGCGCGGAAGAAAGCCAAGGAAACCGAGGAACAGCTTTCCAACCGCTCGATACGCGTCAACCGGCAGATTCACCGCATCGGTCTGCTCATCAGCATCGCCATGTCCATTGCGGCGCTGGTGCTGCTGGGTACGACAGTCTATATGATTTCGCAGGCAAATCATGATTTTATCAGCGGCAATGTGACCAATACCTCTCTCAGCCGGATCAATCAGGTGGTGGCGTCGGTGCTGCTGCTGCTGGTCACGGCGCTCACGGCGCTGATTTTCTTCCGGCTCTATCTGAAAAAATCCCCCTTCACCCGCAGCAATATCTCGATCGTGCGCATTGTGGCGGTCCTGTTCATGCTGCTTTCGGTGATGCCGGTCACGGTGCAGTGGGTCGTCGGACTTTTCTATAATATCAAAGTCGGCTGGAATATTAACCTGATTTACGTCTTCATCGGCGTGGTGTTTTACTGTATCTCCTACATCTTCGAGCAGGGCGACATCATGAAAAAGCAGGATGATGAAAAGCTTAACCTGCAAAAGGAAATCATGTTGCAATACGCGGAGGTCAGCGAAAACAAATCGGGTCAGGTCAGCCAGCACGTGCAGCGTATGTCGGAATACTGCCGCGTCCTAGCGAAGCATATGGGCATGACCGAACACGAGGTGGACGTCATCAGTACGGCTTCCATCATGCACGATATCGGCAAAATCATGATTCCCCCCGAAATTCTCATGAAGGACGCTTCTCTGAGCGATGAAGAATACGCCATTATGAAGACCCACGTCGTGGCGGGGTCGGAAATGCTGCTGGAAGGCAAGGGCGAGGTCATGGACGAAGCCCGGCGGATTTCACTCGATCACCACGAAAACTGGGACGGCACCGGCTATCTGGGCAAGAAAGGCAATGAGATTGATATCGGCGCACAGCTTGTGGCGATTGCCAATATGTTCGACTCGCTCGTCAGCGCCAGAAGCTACAAAAAGGGCTGGGAGCTGAATAAGGTCTACTCCAACATTATCGACGAGAACGGCAAGAAGTTCGGTCCTGAAGTGGTGTCGGCTTTCATGAAGGCGTATAAGGAAATGATGGAGATCTACAACACCTACAACAAGACCATTTCCTACGACTGGAAGCCGCCGGAGGATATCGTGGCAAGTTACGACACGATTCTCGGCGAGTTCAGTCCGAGACGCAAGCCGGTAGAAGAAAAGATCGACGAGGAAGCCTACAAGAACAACGTCGAACTCGACCTCAGAAGATTGATTTAAGTTTCATCTATCAACCTTGTATCATTAAAAAATATCCGCTCGGACAGGATTTGTCAGAGCGGATATTTTTTTTATGGAAATGGTTTAGGAACTATGCAGAATTTAATCGGTCATTTTCTGCCTGAAATTACAGTTTGCTTGCGTGTTTCGGCAAGTGAAATGTATCAATTATTTCTGCATAGTTCCTTATCAATAATAATTCATCGGATTGCCGGCGACGTTGTTCTTGCGGATCTCGAAATGGAGGTGAGGACCGGTGGAGGAGCCGGAATTGCCGACCTTGGCAATCGCCTGACCCTTTGCCACCACCGCGCCCGACTTGACGCTGACCGCGCTCAGATGGGCATAGCAGGTGGAGTAGCCGTTGCCGTGGGAAATGATGATGTGCAGACCGTAGCCCGTGGCGGAGCGCTTAACGGTGACGGTGCCGGAATCGGCGGCAACCACGGTGCGACCGTAGATGCCGTGTGTGGAAATATCAATGCCGCGATGCAGCCGTCCCCAGCGATAGCCGTAGGGGGAAGAAATCGTCCGCACGCCGGGCACCGGCCATGTAAAGGCGCCGGAGCCGACCTTGCTGCCTTTCTTGGTGCCGACCACATAGACGGCTTCCACCGGTTCCTTGACGACGGTGGAATACAGCACTTCGCAGGCGACCTGCTTGCCGTTGATCTCCGTGACCTGCTGCACCACTTCGCGGACGCCGTTCTGCCCCTTGGTGGTACATTTGGAATAGCCGGTGTACTTGGTATTGTCCTTGATGGTTTTCTTGGTGAAGGGAATCTTTTCCTTCACGGTGACGTTGCGGACGGTCTGTACCGCCAGCACCGGAAGCTCCTTTTCGAGCAGCACGGAGGTGCCTTCCTCCGGCGTATCGGTGAGATCCTCGTTGAGCGCCATCAGGCGTTTATAGGACATATTGGCAAGATTCGCAATCGAAGCGGCAGTATCCCCCTGCATAACCGTGTAGACCTGCGTCTCGGTGCGCTTGGTGGAAATGGTCTTCTGGAACTTCTTGGAGGAAAGAATTTTTTCCGCGTCATAAAGACCCTTGACAATCTGTGTTTCGCCCACAAAGGTAACGCTTTCGCCGGGGGTGCCGGTCTTGTATTTGTCGAGGAAGGACTCCAGAATAAACTGGATATCGCCGTAGCTTTTGGCAGCGGCGCAAAGCTCCCCGTCGATATACAGACCGTAGGCGCTGTCCACATTCCGGCTGTCGGCGAGCATGGCTTCACAGAGCGCCTCGGCGCTCATGTTCATGCTGCTGCTGACGGCAGTGACCGCGTAGGTCGGGGAAAGGGTGGACTGATAATCGTCGCTGCTGTTTTGCAGACGCTGATGGAGGAGAGTAATGGCGTCATTATAGACGGTTTCGTCCGCTATGTAGCCGAGCACCTTGCCGTTGCAGGCAATTTGAAGTGATCGGGAGGAAGTGGCAACAGAGTATGCCACACCGCCGAGCAGTCCCAGACAAATCAGCGGGAGGGCAATATTGCGGATACCGGCGAAGAAATCCTTATGATTTCCCCGTATCTCGCCCAGACGTTTCCGGAACGATGTCCGGGAAGAAGCTGCTTTTTTACCGGATTTTTGGGGCTTACCGGATATTTCATGACAAATCTGCCGCCATTCGCGGAACGCGCCGACAACGGGCGCCGCCACACCGGTATGCCATGTCTCCGCGGCGCGCTGTCCCACAGGGGCAAGACGTCTGCGCAGACGGCGGCGGGGATTGTAGGTCCTGAACTGGATTTTCAGACCCACATAGCATAGCAGACGGTAGATTCTGCCGAAGAAACCGATCTTCTTTTTGGACGCGCTCACGGAAATCACTCCTTCCGATATGGAATCGTTGGCAACGGAAATCATTACAATTCTCTTACTATTATACTACAAATCTGTCATAATTCAAGTAGGAAGAAGGATTTTCTGCAATATCGGTAGAAATTTACCGGCAGAACCGCAGGAATTAAGAATAATTGCACAAAACAAGTTTGGCGTATTTGTGTTTTTTGCTAGGTATACGCTGATGAAAGGCGTAGCCGTCGATTCCGCGCCGCGAGGATACGTCTTTGAGCGGTGCGAGAATCGACTTAGGAACTATGCAGAATTTAATCAGTCATTTTCTGCTTAAAAATACAGTTTGCTTGCGTGTTTGAGCAAGTGAAATGTATTAATTATTTCTGCATCGTTCCTTAATCAGCGTATCCCTAGTTAATAGCGCCAGATACGCCTGTGCTGCTTTATCCGCTTGATCACCGCGCACACCAGCGGCAGCACCAGTCCCGCCAGCAGCGAAAAGATCACTGCCGCCGTTCCGGTCAGACCCGGCACCCACTCCGTGACCGGCATAAAACGTCCGCATACAATATACGTCACCATCAGCAGTCCCGCCAGACAAATCCCCCACGGCAGATAATGGGTCAGCCAGTCGTTGAAGGTCGTTTCCGGCTCGGGACGCGCCAGCGAACGGCGGCGTACCCTGCGATACCACCGCGGCATGGCTTTGCCCTTCATGGCATCGAGCGCCACATCCACATAACGCAGCAGCTCCGGGGCGGTGTCGGTCCGGGATTTTTCCTCCGACAGACCCTCAAACACGTCCACACTCACCGACGCCTTCACATCGTCCGCCTGACCGCCCAGTTCGGCATACTTGACACCGCGGCAGAACGCGGCGGCACAGTCCTCCGCCGTACTCTGTTCAAAGGGGATTTCCCCCGCGAAATAGACCGCCTCGCTGCCGCGTCCCTGTTTTTCCAGCTTTTTGACCGCTGCCGACAGCGAAAAGAAATAGGTCATCGTGCCGTTGATGGTGCGATTGTTCATATCATGGGTCAAAACGCTGATATATTCGCCTTTTTTTCCACGGCGGCGGTAATAATGGGGATAGGTTCCCTCAAATCCTTCTGCCCGCAGTTTCGGCTCAATCATGTTCCGCATAATCTCCGCCGCCTCGGCATAGCTGCCATAAATCCGGCTTACGCCCTCAAATTCGGCGCTGCAATCGAGCATTCGCGCCGTCAGCGCCTGATAAAACTGACGCATACCATCCTCCCGCTCCAGCCGACGCAGCTCACGCGCCAGTTCCCATACACGGCGGTTGGTCTCCTCAAAATCATCATCCTCGCCCCATGCTTCTATGGCCTGCCGCAGCAGCTCAAACAGCGCCTCCTGCCCGTTGTCGGCAAACAGCGCCTGAAATGGGGCGAGTCCGTAGCGGTTATCCAGCAGTTCAAGCACCTTCTGGGAGAGATTGCCCTCCACGCGCTGTCCCACTTCAAGACCGCTCTCCAGATCCGCCAGCTGATAGGACATCAGCAGAATTTTCGCCAGCGGCAGCAGGTCTTTTTCCCGGGCACTCAGTGAACTGTCTCCCAGCATAGCCTCCTTGCCCAGTACCTCACTGCACCAGCCCTCGATAAACCTATGATACCGGCAGCCAAAATCCGACAGTATCTTTCCGTAATCAAAATATTCACATTCCATTGTGGGACAGCCGCATTCAAACGCCAGCCGTACCCAGTTGCGATCCTGCATGGCGCGGCGCTCCAATTCCTCATCGCCGAATTCCACGTCGATGAGAAATGTGAAGGAAAACCGTCCCTCGTGATAAGCCGCGTCCATACTGAAAAACATTCCCACCATCGGGAACGTTCCCACAAACGGGGTTTCCACCGACGGGAACACCAGACGCGCTTTTCCCCACAGCCGTTCCCGCAGGTTGAGTACAATCGCGTCACCTTCACGGACAAACGACACCCCGTGCCACATCAGGTTTTCAAAGCAGGCGCGCAGCAGATCCCCTGACGCGCGATCCATATGCGCCGCCGCGTCGTTGACACGATAGCGGGCGCGGTCAATCGCAAGGGTATTTTCGCGGTGCAGCGTCTGAAGCCATTGGAGAAAGGGTCTGAGCCGGATCAGTCCGTCGCTGCCCACGGGATATTTCGCCAGCTCGCGGATATCGTCGTTGAGATACTCTTCCACATTCACCGTCCGGTCCGACGTGAGACGCTCGATGCCCTGATTGATTCTCGCCGCAAATTTGCGGCGTGTCCGGCGGGTCTGCATACACAGCAGTTCCACCGTTTCGTCCGGATCCATATCGCTCGACGGAGCCAAAATGGGGTGCATTTCCGAAAAAAGCTGCGCCATTCCCAATTTTTTTCTGTCAATTCCCGACGCTTCGTTCATGCCTTCCTTTTGTCTCCCCTCTGTGATGTTTCAATTGAATAAGTCAATATAAATATATTACGGTATTACAAATAGTAATTCTTCTAAAATATTATTTTCAATAGACAAATCCGCCTACCGTGACAAATCCGAATTTTTCATAAAATCCGTGCAGTGACGGCAGACACATCAGATAGATGTCGCGTCCTGCCGTCCGATCCAGCAGCGCGTTGATCACCTGACCGGTATATCCCTTCCCGCGATGCTCCGGCACGGCGGCGCACATCACCAATACCCCCGTGCTGTCGGAAAGGTGTATTGCCCCGCACGCCGCCGGCAGTCCCTCATCCCGCACCACCGCGGTCAGCACGGACTTTGCCTTGCGGCGATAGATCATGTCGCTGTAAAAACTGTCAAAATCCGGCACCTCAAACCCCGTTCCGGCGCACTCCTCCAGAACGGCGTGCAGATCGGAAATTTCGGGGTTGAGTTCCACCTCGCCGGAGGACTCGCGGTTTTTGCGCCCGCCCAGACGCATCACCAGACCGCTCGCGCTCTCCCCCTCACGGACAGGACGCAGGGCGCCCATATATCCCACGTTGGCACTGACAAATTCGTCCACTTCTTCGGCGTCATAATCACCCTTGGCGCAAACCGTCATCGCTACGTCCAGCTTGTCAATGACTGCCGTCATATTGCCTTTATCGTCATACTGCGCCCAGAACTGGGCAAACGGCTTGTCCAGACCGTAGGCAAGCAGCGCGCCCAGAATTCGGCACCCGAAAGGGTCGCCTTCGCAATACCTTCTCGCGGCTGCAAGGCTCTCTTCGTCCAGCATTTTGATCATGGCTGCTCACTTCCTATTGACATAATTTTTATATAAATATTCCAATTCGAAATATTTATATAATATATTACAAAACTGAGTCTTCATTGAGAGAGAGCGGCTTTTTCCGCCAGACCCCAGACCAGCTCGCACACGGCATTGAGATCGGATTCGGCAATCACACCGCAGGGGGAATGGAGATAACGGCAGGGCAGCGAGACAGCCGCTGTCCGCACACCGCCGCGGCTGTTGTGAATGGTGCCCGCGTCGTTGCCGCCGGTCACACCCCGCTTGAACTGCCACGCGATGCCCCGTTCCTGCGCGACGCGCTGCGCCATCTTGAGCATGCCCCGGTCATAAATCGTGGTTCGATCCATAAACGACACCACCGCGCCTTTGCCCACCTGACAAACCTGCGCGCAATTGTCCACATTCGGAATGTCCGCCGCCGTGGTGGATTCCACCACAATTGCCATATCCGGCGCCACGCTGAATGCCGCGCATTTCGCGCCGCGCAGACCCACTTCCTCCATCGCGGAGAACACAAACCACAGGTCACACGGCAGATCGCGCTTGAGAATCTCCATCAGAACCGCGCAGCCGGCGCGGTCGTCGAGTGCCTTGCCCTTGAGCAGTCCGTCGCCGAATTCGCCGAACTTCGTGTCAAACACCACGTCGTCGCCCGGCAGCACCTTTTCCATCGCTTCTTCTTTGGAGAGCGCGCCGATGTCGATGTAGAGATCTTTGACCTCCGGCGCCTTGTCGCGCTCGTCCCCCTCCAGCATATGAATGGGCTTCGCGCCGATCACGCCGGGCAGCTTGTCGTCCCCCACCAGCACGGCGGTGCCGCAGAGTACCCGGCGGTCAATGCCGCCGACGGTGGCAAATTTCAGCAGTCCGTTTTCGTTGATATCGGTGACAATCATGCCCACCTCATCCATATGGGCGCACAGCATGAGCTTATGCGCGGCGGGAACTTTTCCCTTTTTGTGGGCGATAATGGAGCCGGTACTGATGACCTCGACAGAATCGCAGTACGGCTTGATTTCCTTCAGAATAAAGTCTCTGACCGCGTCCTCCCGACCCGAAATCCCATACAGATCGGAGAGGCGCGCCAATGTTTCACGCAGTATCATAATATATCCGTCTCCTTCCCCGGTCTCATTGGATGCCGCCGCTCTTGATATAGGCGGCGAGAAGCTGCGCCGTATGCTCCACATCGTCGCAGTCCACCACTTCGACGGGGGTGTGCATACTTCTTTCGGGAATGGAGATCAGACCGGTGGGAATGCCGCCGGCCGTCACGGCGATATCGTCGGCATTGGTGCCGGTCTTACCGCCCATCACGTCATACTGCCACGCGATTCCCTCGCGATCCGCCAGTTTGGTGAGCTTTTTGCTGATGGCGCGGCTGAGTACCGGCGAAAAGCCGATCATGGGTCCCGCTCCCAGTTTGCCGCATTCCTCGTCGGGGCAGCCGGGATAGGCGGCAAATCCCACATCCACCGCCACGGCTTCTGTCGGCGCCACGGAAAACGCCGCGCAGCTCGCCGCCATATGATCCACTTCCTCACGGGTGGAGAGCAGCGCCGTCACATGGCAGTCCAGACGGGCGCACTTGGGTTCCAGCAGTTCCACCGTGCGGATAATCGCGGCGGCGCCGGCGCGGTTGTCAAGCGCCTTGCCCGAAACGCGGCTGCCCAGCAGCGCGGCAGGTCTGCCCTTCATGGCGATACGCGTGCCGATCGGCACCAGTTCCCGCGCCTTGTCGGCGCCGTAACCGATATCCACCGCCATATCCTTAAAGGCAGGCACCTTGCCCACGTCCTCGCCCACCGTCAGGTGAGGCGGACGGCAGCAGACGATGCCGCTGAGTTTTTGTCTGGTCATGACGCTGACCTCACTGCCCATCAGCACTCTCCGATCCACACCGCCGCAGGGGGCAAAGTGCAGGAAGCCGTTGTCGTCAATGGCGGTCACTACCAGACCGATTTCATCAATATGCGCGTCAATCAGGATATGGCGGGCGGCGTTGAGGTCGCCCAGTTCGGCGATGACATTGCCCAGTGAATCCCGCACGACGGGGGTGAAATCGGAAAGCAGCTCCATCGCCAGACGTGCCGCCGAGCCTTCCGCGCCCGACGGTCCGTTGGCATTGGAAAGCCCTAAAAGTATATCCTTCACAGCCATGTTGTTTCTGTCTCCTCAAAAATAGTTGGTTGGGTCACGCGGACAATCTTTATCCCACTGCCTCCACCTTTGTCGCGTCAAACACAAAATTGCCGGTGCCGTAATAGATCAGATGGGTGTCGTTGATCACAAAGATCGTGTCATACAGATTGGCGCCGCTCTGGTCATACACCTCGATGCGGGTAATCGCCGCGTCCTTGCCGAATTCGTCGAGAATGCCGTCGCTCTGCATACCCACCGCGTCCATCAGATCGGGGGAACATTTGTCCTGCACCTTGTAGAACGGGGAGAAAACGCTTCCCACGCGGCTGGTCTTGTAGCAGTCATACGCCAGCAGCACGCCCTCGCTGTTGTATTCCTGTTTTACGGCTTCCTTCTCGGACATATCGGTGTTGCGGGGGGACTGAATGATATGGGCTTTTTTGGCAATCGCCCAGCTTCCCACGCAGCTTTCAGGCAGATAATCGCTGCCTTCCGCCACGATGAGATTGCCGTTTTCGTCCACCTGGGTGTGAATGATCGGCTCGCTGAGGTCTTCTGCGTCGTCCGCGTCCGACTTGCCGCGCGAAATCAGAATGATCACGGCGGCAAAGATCACGACACAGCACACACAGATAACCGCGATCGTGATGAGATTTTTGTTGCTGCTGATGTTTTTCATGATGAACTCCGTCCTTTGTATTGAAATTTTGTAACTATTCAGTCCCACCTAAAAGCCACAATTATCATATTGCTTTTCTGGAATTTTATGCTTAATAATGATTTATAACGATCATATTTTTCACATATAAATTCAGAAACTCAAGATGATTTAGACCATATTCCTGA
>JAFPUM010000017.1 GCA_017395425.1 Clostridia bacterium
CCAAATCGCAATCCTTCCAGAGGCAAACCCGCAAGAGCTCCTAAGTTTTACCATAACCACAAACCTTCTTAATTTATGTGCTGAATATTCACGCTTTTTGGAGGCTCCCTTAAGTTAATGACAGTACCTCAAAGAGGGAGGCAATATCTGGCTCCCTCTTTGAGGGGGCTGTCAGCGTAGCTGACTGGGGGAGTGCAAAACGCGCTTGATTTCATCAATTGGGTGTGTCACACATGATGATGCCCTTAAGTGATTGACATTGATATGAAGGTTGGTAATTGACTTTGTGCAGCGGATGTGGTAGAATGATTTCAGCAGTTATAGCATGATTTGGAAAAAGTCACAACAGAAAAATTGTCCTAACGAAAGGAGTTTCAGCCAATGAAAAAGACCATTGCCATTCTATTGGAAATATTACCCATTGTTTCCGCGCCGCTTGCCTATCTGCTTGTTATCTCGGACTACAACTCACCTCTTATCCGTGCCGTCATCGGCATCACTTTTTTGATCGCTTTTCTGGGCTTTGTGTTCTTCTTGATCGGACGCAAACTCGCAAAAGGCGACAAAGTCGTGCGGATTTTAGGGATTATTGATTGTATCGCCACACTGTTTATCGTTGCCATTTATGTCATCGCCATTTTTAATTTCGGATTATAAAAAATCCGGCGCCGGAAACCTTGCGGTTTTCCGACACCGATTCCCCTACGTAATAGCGTCGCCTTTCTCAACAAAGGCAACGCTATTTTATTTTGCGGCAAAATGAGCAGGATACCAATTCTCAAACCATTTGGTAAAGATTCCCATTGCAATCGGAACGATATTGTTAATCAAAGCAATATACGAAGAAATCTCCGAACCCATCAGAAAATACGTCCATACGGCGGTCAGCACATACAACACGCCCCATGCTAATGTCAGAATCCGGTTGGTACGGACAAAGAGAGGATTCTGCATCGCACTGTCACCGTTATAATCTTTCATGGAATACCACGCGGTCAGCGGCACCTTGAACAGGCAGGAAACGCACCACATCAGTCCGAACGCCAGATAGGAAACCGGCAGCAACAGATTGACCGTCTCCGGCATCAGCAAAGCTGCCAGCGAAAAACCAATGGCTGCTGCTGAGGAAAGCCCATCATAAACGGTTCTTCGGTTGCACGCAAAGAGCAGCTGAAGCAGTCCGCAGACACCGACGGTAACAAGCGAACCGATACGGCTGTCAATAGAAACGCCTACCCACAAAGCAATCCACGGCAGCAGCATCAGGAGCATGGTCGTGCCTTTTTCCCCGCTTTTCGCCTCAGCGGGTTTGACGGTTCCGGCACTGCCCCCGCCGAAGTATTGATCCCAATGAAGCATCATGTCGAAGTCGCCCTCGACGCGGTACAGTTTCTTTGCCATTGCCTCCACGCCGGAGATCTTGCCGGCAGCGATGTCACGCCAGACGGTCAGCGGCGTTTCAATCCGGGTGGTGTAGGGGTGGACATGATCTTCAATCACCTCATAACCGTCCCGTTTCATGAGAATCTGGTAGGTTTTGCCCTCATCGGTATAGCACATTTCCAGCACTTTGTCCTTGCCGGTGTAGGAATTCTTATTATAAAGCGCTGCCATCTGTCTGGTAAAGCTCAAAGAGGCATCGGATTGGGTGCCAGTGGATTTCTCGACGCCCCAGCTCGCGTCTGCCATCTCCTCAAAGACCTCTCTGGGATACAGCAGGGTTTGCAGCTTTTCTCTGGTTTCGGTCGAAATGCCTCTTCCGATAAACTCGGCTCCGGCGCTTCTGACATAGCTGAGATACTCGTCCGTCCGCTCATGAAGCTCCGGCACGCGGAACAACTCGCCCTGTGCGCAGTAGACGGTTTCATACTGACCCTTGCCGAGAAAATGATCAAACATCGTATTCACGGAACCGTAATTGCCCTCTGACGTGAAAAAGCCGCAGGTGGAAATCACGACGTGACGCTTGCCCGACATATCATACCGCGCCGGATGGGAACCGCTTTCGCTGTCGCTGACCATGAACGGCAGCGACAGCGGAAGCTGGCGGTCGATGAGCGCTTTCAGCTTGCTGGGTACATTGAAGAAGTACAGACCAAACGACCAGATCACCACATCCGCCCACAGCATTTTTTCCAGTACGGCGGTCATATCGTCATGAATCACGCATTTGCCTTCCGCGCTCTTCCAGCAGCCGAAACAGCCCAGACAGGGTTTGATATCCAGATCCCTGACCGTCAGTTCCTCGCAATCGACCTGGACAGCATCGCTCATGCCCTCCATAAACGCCTTTGCCAGCCGGTAGGTATTGCTCTTGATTCCCTTCGGACTTCCGTTAATCAGCAGAATGTTCATTTCTGATTTCCTCCAATTCTTTTTTACAGTTTTCTGCCCATTGCAGCATCATTTTCACATACATCACGCCGTATTCCACGGTCATCTTCCAATATACCGCTTTGATCGGATCGTCGATTAACGTCGCGTACTGCGCTACCTTGGGCGGCTCCGCCTGAAATCGGTTCATAAACGCGGAAAGGGTCTGAATCAGCCGCGAAAACGCGTCTATATTTTCCTCTACGCTGAGTTCTCCTCTGAAAAAGGTCTTCATCAGCAGCGGACTGCGCAGCGCCAGATCGACAGTATCTTCCGAGAGCCACCGCAGAAGTTCCTCGCGACCGCTGTCGGTGATGCTGAAAAGCTTCTTGTCGGGCTTGTCGTCCTGCTCGATGAGTTCATCCGTCGCCCAGCCGTTCTTTTTCAGCGTCTGAAGCTCACGGTATATCTGACTGGTCTGTGCCTGCCAGAAATAGTTCAGCGAGTCCTTAAACGCCCGGTTGATCTCATATCCCGTCATACTGCCGTAATTCAAAAGCCCCAGAATACCGTGCTTTAACATCTTCATCACCTCTTTCATATTCCATTTGTTGAATATATTATAATTCCACTTGTAGAATATGTCAAGTGATGTTTTTGTGAAATCATTATTATTCCGCATACAAAAAAACTCCGCGGAAATGTTAAAAAAACATTCCCGCGGAGGTCAATCTGTCCATGGCTCATTAAAGATGCCGTTCCCGGGCTCACCGATGGACATACATTCTTGTCAGTTCCGGCTCACCGTCGCCCTGCACCATGCAGAGAAATTCCCAGTCGTACCGTTCATAAAACGAGGTATGATCCGTCACCAGATAAAGCGTGTCAATGCCTCTTTGCCGCATATCCCGGCATACATATTCCAGCAGCGCGCCCGCAACACCCTTTCCGCGCTCTGCTTCCTCCGTATAAACGGCGCAGACGTTGGGGGTTAAGTCCTTCCTGTCGTGAAAGTCGTTTTCAATCACACCCAGACCGCCGATAATCCTGTCATCCCGGATCGCCAGATACCATTGCGGCACCGCGTTTCTCTGTGACAGGCAGGCTTCCATGCTTTCCGCGTAGACCTCCGCCGGTATGCCCCATTTCTCATGAAACCATTCGGCGGCACGTTCTTTCCATTCGGGTTCGTCGCACAGACTTATAATCGTATAGTTCATCCTTTTTCATCTCCTTCAATGGGTCACGGCGCCCACCCGGATGAGCCGCCGCCGCTCCTGTGAAATTGTGCGCGTGGTTTCCTTGGTACGCATATATACACTCTGCACCAGCCCTACGCCGAAGTACAGACACATACTTGACGAACCACCCGCCGAAAAGAAGGGCAGTGTAATACCGATAACGGGCAGCACCGATACGCACATCCCGATGTTGAACATGGTCTGCGTGGCAATCATCGCAAAGAAACCGATGCACATAAAACGTCCCATCATATCCGTTGCCTTGAAAGCGGCATACAGCGACAGAAGCATAACCGCAAACAGCAGCCCCAGCAGAAACAGCGCGCCGATAAACCCGAATTCCTCACACGCTACGGTAAAGATAAAGTCGTTGTGATCTTCCGGCACCAGTCCCGACTGAATCATGGTGCTGGTTCCGTGTCCCTCGCCCAGAAGACCGCCGTTGCCGATCGCGATTTTGCCCAGCGTCTGCTGATAGAGGATGCCCTTCTCGTCTCCCTCCTTGGGATTGTAAACCGCCGAGAAACGCTCCCGCTGATGGTTGCTCATCATCTGCCAGAAAATCGGCGCCATAGCGGTAATCGCGCCCAGACCCAGCCCGATGAATTTCCAGTTGAGACCGCTGGAAAAAAACATAATAAGGAAAATCACCAGAAACATCAGCGCTGTACCGTCGTCGCCCTGCCGGTTGCAAAGAATCACCGGCACAAAGGCGTGTCCGCCCAGCAGAAACACACTGGACAATGTATTGAGCGTTCCCTGCTCCACCACCCGCGACAGATGGTAGGAAAACGTCACGATAAAGCCGATCTTCATCAGCTCCGACGGCTGAAAGCTGTATCCGAAAATATTGAGCCACGCCACGTCATCGGCTACGGCGTTGCCGCCGATAGCAGACTGCCCCACCACAAACGTCAGACCTACCAGAAATATACAGCCCCCGCCAACCAGCGGCCACAACTGTCCCAGCCGATGGTAATCCATGAGTGAAATAAAAAAGGCGCCGATAAAACCGATGGTCGCCGCCATGACCTGTGTCTTGATGGCGATCGGACGGGCACTGTGAATCAGCATACAGCCGTAAATGGTGCAGGTCAGAATCAGCGCCCACATCGCGACATAGGTTGTACGCGCGTAATTCACCGTCGCGTTGGCAGCACGTTCCGCCCACTGCCGCAGCAAGGCTATTTTATTCAACATAGAGCATCGCTACCCCTTTCTCATTGATTTCCTTTTATTATAACGATTTCACAAAATAACTTCAAGCAATTTTAGTGAAAGATATTTGAATTCTGCGTTCATATATGTTATAATGACTTTGTCAATTTGCATTACGGCGTGATTACGCGGTATGGCATCGTTTTATCACACAAAAGGAGAGATATCTATGCTTTCTGATATCGAAATTGCACAGCAGACCCAAATGCGCCCCATTCAGGATGTCGCCGCCGAACTCGGTCTGACCTCCGATGATCTGGAATTTTACGGCAAGTATAAAGCCAAGCTCAGCGAGGAATTATACACCCGCTTCGCCGACCGTCCCGACGGCAAGCTCATTCTTGTGACCGCCATCAACCCCACGCCCGCCGGTGAGGGCAAAACCACCACGTCCGTAGGATTGGGGCAGGCAATGGCAAAAATCGGCAAAAAAGCCGTGATTGCGCTGCGCGAACCCTCCCTCGGTCCGGTCTTCGGCATCAAGGGCGGCGCCGCCGGCGGCGGTTATTCGCAGGTTGTCCCGATGGAGGACATCAACCTCCACTTCACCGGCGATATGCACGCCATCACCGCCGCCAATAACCTTCTCTGCGCGCTGCTCGACAACCATATGCAGCAGGGCAATTCTCTGGGCATCGATCCCCGCAGAATCCTCATCAAGCGCTGCCTCGATATGAATGACCGCGCCCTGCGCAATATCGTCGTCGGTTTGGGCGGCAAGGTCAACGGCGTGCCGCGGGAAGACGGTTTCATCATCACGGTGGCAAGTGAGGTCATGGCAATTCTCTGCCTTGCCTCCGACATTGATGATCTCAAAGCCCGTCTCGGAAGAATTCTGGTGGCCTATACCTACGACAATCAGCCGGTGTTTGCCGCTGATTTACAGGCGCAGGGTGCCATGACTGTACTGCTCAAGGACGCCATCAAGCCCAATCTGGTACAGACCCTCGAAGGCAATCCCGTTATCATGCACGGCGGACCCTTCGCCAACATCGCCCACGGCTGCAACTCCATCCGCGCCACTAAACTCGCCTTGAAACTCGCCGATTACTGCATCACCGAGGCAGGCTTCGGTTCCGACCTCGGCGCGGAGAAATTCTTTGACATCAAGTGCCGCTTCGCCGGCTTCAAACCTGCCGTCTGCGTCATCGTCGCCACTGTCCGCGCGCTCAAATACAACGGCGGCGTGCCAAAGGCGGAGCTTGGCGCGGAAAATCTCGACGCGCTGCGGGCGGGCATCGTCAATCTCGGCGCCCACATCGAGAATATGAAAAAATACGGCGTGAATGTCGTGGTCGCCATCAACCAGTTCCTCACCGATTCCGACACCGAGCTCAATTACGTCGCCGACTACTGCCGCAGTCTCGGCGCGGAATTCGCGATTTCCGAGGTCTTCGGTAAGGGCGGCGAAGGCGGCAGAGAATTGGCGCGCAAAGTCGTGGAAGCCGCCGAACAGCCCTCTTACTTCGCGCCGCTCTATGACACCTCGCTCACGATTAAGGAAAAAATCACCGAAATCGCGACGAAAATTTACGGTGCCTACAAGGTGAATTTCACGTCCGCCGCCGAAAAACAGATGGCCGCTTTTGAGGAGCTTGCCAAGGATATGCCGGTCTGTATCGCCAAGACGCAGTATTCTCTTTCCGATGACCCGACGCTGCTCGGTCGTCCCACCGATTTCGAGATTACCGTCAAGGAAGTGAAGCTCTCCAACGGCGCGGGCTTCGTGGTAGCGCTGACCGGCGACATCATGACCATGCCCGGTCTGCCCAAGGTTCCCGCCGCCAACCGTATTGATATGGACAAGAGCGGCACGATTACAGGACTTTTCTAAATATCTATGGAAATCATTGAAATCATTACCCGCTCCCCCGAAGAAACCGAATCACTCGGCAGACGCATCGGTTCGTGTCTTGCCGGTCACGAAACCATCGCTCTCTTCGGGGGTCTGGGCATGGGAAAAACCGCCTTTGTACGGGGACTGGCGGCGGGACTGGGCGTTGACGCAAACGAAATATCCAGTCCCACCTTCGCCATTGTCCACGAGCATGAAGCGCCCGGCGGCGCCATGCTCTATCATTTTGATATGTACCGTGTGGAAAGCTGGGACGACCTCTATTCCACCGGCTTCTTTGACTATCTCGGACGCGGCGTGGTCGTGACCGAATGGAGCGAAAACATCGAAGGCGCGCTCCCGGTCGAACGCATTACCATTGAAATAGCTTCGCCCGATCACGATGATACGCGGATTTTCCGCGTACAAGGCTTGTCCGGGGAGGTGGCATTGACTTGAAACTGTTAGCGCTGGACAGCTCCGCCATATCGGCGGGCTGTGCCATTTCAGACGACGGACAGGTCATCGCGGAGAGCTTTGTCAAAGTGGGATTGACCCACAGTGAGACACTGCTCCCGATGGTCGTGAATACGCTTGCCAACGCCAAACTGACCGACACTGATATCGACTGTTTTGCGGTGTCAGCGGGACCGGGTTCCTTCACCGGCATCCGTATCGGCGTGGCAGCGGTCAAGGGCATGGCGTTTCCGCGTCAGACGCCCTGTATCGGCGTGTCCACATTGGAGGCAATCGCGTGGAACGGCATCGGATTCCCGGGTGTGATCTGCGCCGCGATGGACGCGCGCCGCGGACAGGTCTACAACGCGCTCTTCCGCTTTGAGGAGGGCAAAATCGACCGTCTGTGCGACGATCGTGCCATTTCTATCGCGGAATTGACCGACGAACTGAGCTATGAAGACGGTTCGGTGTTGCTGGTCGGTGACGGCGCGGCACTCTGCTATGAAACCATGCGGGCGAAATTGCCCGATATTCTGCTGGCACCCGAGCATATCCGCTATCAGCGCGGCTCCGGCGTGGCAATGGCAGCCCTGCGGATGTATGAAGAGCAGGGCGGACAATCACCCGAACAACTGGTACCCACTTATCTGCGGCTGTCGCAGGCGGAAAGAGAACTGAAAAAGAAAACCTCGTGACAGAAAGGGGCATCATACACCATGCACTTCGGATTTTCGTATGTAGGTCTGCTGTATCTGGTCATGCTGTTTGTGCCGAATATCCTCTGGACGAAACACAAGCCAAAAGATTACGATCTCTACGTCGGTCATGAAAACAAGCTGCTTCTCACCCTCGAAAGAATCGGAGAGGTGCTGGTCAGCGGATTAGCGCTTGTCTTTTCGGATTTCAACCTGCGTCCCTGGAACGCGTGGAGCCTGTGGCTGGCGGTTTCGTTCGTGCTGATGGTACTGTATGAGATTTTCTGGGTTCGCTATTTCCGCAGCCCAAAGACAATGGCGGATTTTTACAGCAGTCTTTTCAAAATTCCCGTCGCGGGCGCGACGCTGCCTGTGGCAGCGTTCTTCCTGCTGGGCATCTACGGCTGCAATTTTCCGATGATTCTTTCCAGCGTGATACTCGGCATCGGACATATCGGTATCCACCTCGCCCACCGGAAGGAAGTGTGCGGCAGCAAACCAAAAAAACACATTGCCCTGAGAATCCTGCGAACAGTCGGCGCGGTGCTGCTCATCGCGGTATTCGGCATCATCTCGGCGGTGATTGCCCTGCGCAACGCGCGTTACGTCACCCATTACCCCAACCTAATACACGGCGTGGACGAAGGGATTTATCTCCCGCTGGGCGGGCAGGAACAGTATGTGCTGATGACCGGCAGGGATACGAAAAACCCTGTCATTCTGTATCTTCACGGAGGTCCCTCTTCGCCCGACGCCTATGTCACCTATTCCTTTGCCGACCGTCTGACCGATCAGTACACCTTTGTCTGCTGGGATCAGCGGGGCTGCGGACGAACCTATTTCCGCAATATCGACAAGGATCCCGACAACGCTGACGCTTCCTTTGAGCAGGCATTGACTGACCTGGATGAGCTGGTGGACTATCTGCGTAACCGGTTCGGTCAGGAAAAAGTCATTCTCATGGGACACTCCTATGGCACCATACTCGGCAGCCGCTACGCGCTTGCCCATCCGGAAAAGGTATCCCGCTACATTGCGGTGGCGCAGGTGGTATCGCTGGAAAAAAGCGATCTGTACAGCTACCGCGACGCGCTGGACAAGGCGAAAAAAGTCGGCGACGATACCGCCGCGCTGGAAGCCGCTTATCAAACCGTGACGGACAATCCCAGTCTTGTGAACCTCATGGCACTCCGCCGCGAAGTGTCGCCCTATCACCCTGCCGCTGTCGCGGACAAATCCACATGGTACGCCGTCACATCCCCCTATTTCGGCATGGACGACTTCCGGTGGTTCCTCCGGCAGCTCGGCGATATGGACGATTATTTTGCTCTCAATCGGCAGCTCTTCGATTATACCCAGAACTTCGATGCGGAGCAGGACGGCATGACCTATCAGATGCCGGTCACGTTCCTTTCCGGCTCGGACGACTGGATTTGTCCGGTGGATTCGGTGAAGAACTACTATGACGCCATTACCGCTCCGTCCAAGGAGCTGCGGCTGATCGACGGCTGCGGACACAGTCCGCAGTTTTCCCTGCCGGAAGCATTTGCCCGCGAGGTACATTCTTTTGGTACAGTTCACTGACAGATACCAATATCATCAACCAATAAAAGGAGACAACACATCATGATAGCTATCGGTTGTGACCACGGCGGTTACGCCCTGAAACAGGAAATCATCAAATATCTCAACGACAATCACATTGCCTTCAAGGACTTCGGCACCGATTCCGAAGCCTCGGTCAATTACGCGCCCATCGCGGCAGCCGTCGGTCACAGTGTCGCGAACGGTGAATGCGAAAAGGGCATTCTCATCTGCGGCACCGGTATCGGTATGTCTATGGCGGTCAATAAGGTGAAGGGCATTCGTGCCGCCTGCTGTTCCGACCATTTCAGCGCGAAATATACCCGTCTGCACAACGACGCCAACATTCTCTGTATGGGCGGGCGCGTCATCGGTCCCGGCGTGGCGGTGGAACTGGTGGATTTGTTCCTCCACACCGCATTCGAGGGCGGCAGACATCAGATCCGAATTGACCAGATTGCCGCCATCGAGAACGGAGAGCTTTAACTGTCATTATGAATAGAATCGCCAGATTTGAAAAAGTCAGCGAATCACAGTTTGCCGAGGCGTGGCGGGAATTATTCGGCTCCGACGAAGGAGCTTCGGCGGCAATCCGCGCCATTCCTCTCCCCCGCCGCGCCACGGTGGGTTCGGCGGGCTATGACTTCGCCCTGCCCTTCGATCTAACCTTGCAGCCCGGCGAAACCGCCAAAATTCCCACGGGAATCCGCGCCAGAATCGCCGAGGGCTGGGTGCTGATGATCTACCCCCGCAGCGGCTTGGGCTTCAAATACCGCCTTCAGCTGAACAACACGGTAGGCGTGATCGACAGCGACTATTACCATTCCTCCAATGAGGGACACATTTTTATCAAGATCACCAACGATTCCAACGAGGGCAAAGTTCTCTCGCTCAGGGCGGGCGACACTTTCGCACAGGGCATTTTCACCCCCTTCGGCATTACCGAGGACGATGAGGCGGACGGCGTGCGCGACGGCGGCTTCGGCAGCACCAGCGGGAGCTAACGGTCAAAGCAGATACCTCCCGAATCCCGCGCAGGACAACCCGAATACTGCGCATGACAGCGCGGCGACAAGCAGGTACGCAAGCAATCTGCCCAATGTGTGCCGGACCACGCTCGATTTGAAACCGTTGTTCTCCTGACGCAGGGAATCGCGCAGACCCAGGGCGAATTCTCCCGCCTTTACCATGAGCCGCACATTCACCACCGTATAAGGGAACAGCGTCAGCGCGGCAAAGCACAGTCCCCGCAGACCCTCTGCCTGTATCACGCCGCAGATCAGTGCGCCAATTCCCATTGTCCGCACACAGACTGCCGGTCCGATCAGCCATCGGGTTCCCCAAAAAGGCGCAATCGCAAACAGTATCGCTACAAATCCAACGGTTACAGGCAGTATTTCCAAAAGCGTCCAAAGAAAACCGTTTTGACAGTAAGCTGTCACTGTTCCACTCCACCTGTCACCATTGCCATACACTAATTGCGACCAGCACCCTGTCAGTAATCCCAGTGCTATACTAAATATCATTTGTACACGGTATCGCTCTTCCGCCAAAAAGGTCAGCACGCGGCTTAATTCCGCGTGCTTTTCTGTTTCACAACTGTTTTCCAAATCATTTCACCTGCCGTTTTTACTGCCATTCTATGCAGCAGCTACACAAAAAAGAAGAGATGTGTCCGAATCTGTCAGACACATCTCTTTTTATGGGAAAAGAAAGTGAGAAAATGTTATCTCATATTGGGATAATAATTAATCGGATTAATTCTTGTGGAGCCTCTCCGGAATTCAAGATGCAAATGATTACCCGTCGAATGGCCGGTACTACCTACCATACCAAGCGTATCGCCCGCTTTGACGGTTGCACCCACCTTGAGGAAGCTCGGCGCCATCATATGTCCGTAATAAGCGGAAATCCCGTCGTTCTGCTGGATGACCACATAGTAGCCGAAACCGCCCGCTTCATATGCCTTGCGCGTCACACGTCCCGGTGCTACCGCCATAATCTGGGAACCGCCCGGCACCGCGATATCAATGCCGTAGTGGTTTCTGCCGTCACGCGGACCGAAGGGAGAACTGATGCGTTTGCCGGTCTGGGTGGGCCACAGATAGGAACCGCCGCCCTTGATGGCATATCCCGAAAAGATTTTGACATATTCGCCGTTGACATAGGAAGTCTGACCGTTGGGCGCCTTGATCTTGAACCAGCCGTCTTTAATAGCGGAATAGGAATAGACCTCATTGTGCCGCACCGTGGCGACAATTTTGGAGGAAGTCGACGCGCCTGCACGGGCATTGAGAAGATCCGCGGAAATGATGATCTTGCCGGTAGAGGATACCGATTCGCCGGACGCGGCGTTCACCCGTTTTTTGGTGGTCGTAGTGGTCTTTTTGGCGGTGGTAGTGGTCTTCTTGGCAGTAGCGGTTGTGGAAACCGTTTCGGAAGCCGTTTCTGTCGGTTGACTGGCTGCCGTGGTCTTTTTGGTGGTTTTAGTGGTCTTGGTAGTCTTTTTGGTGGCAGCCGCGGTGGTTTTGGCAGTGGTAGCAGACGTCTTTTTGGCGGTCGTCTTGGTCGGCGCCTTATCGGTAAATGTCACATAGCTCTTGGATACCCAGCCATTACTGCTGCCGGCATACTGCACCTTGACCCATGCGCCCTTGACCTCCATCACGGATACCGTTCTGCCGTTGGCAATCCCGCCAATCACCATGTAATCGGTTCCCGGACCGCTGCGTACATACAGATAATCTGCTTTCACGGTACAATACGCAGCTGTTGAAGCGGCAGTGGTCGCGGTTGTTTTGGCGCTGGCTGCCTTCGTAGTTTTCTTGGTGGATGCGGTCGTATTTTTTGCCGTGGTTTTGGTAGTCTTGGTCGTTTTCACGGATTTGGCAGTGGTCGCTGCCTCGGTGGGTTCTGTTGTTTCGGTTGGCTCCGGATCATCCGGCGTGGAAACATCCTCTTCGGGTTCCGTCGTAGTAGTGGGAGCTTCCTTCGTGGCCTTGGTCGTCTTGGCTGCCTTGGTTGTCGTGGCAGTCTTTGTGGTTTTGGCAGTCGTCGCGTTGGGCGTTACTTCAAGGTAATTCCCGGAGATCCATCCATACTGCCCATTGATTTTGATCTTATACCAATTTCCCTTTTTTTCCAGCAGCGTGACGGAGCGGTTCTCGGTCAGAACATACAGCACCTTGCTGGTAGTGTTTCGCTCGGCGCGTACATTGAGAAACTCGGTTCTGACAATACCCTTACCGTAAGTCGTCGAAGCGGCGCCGCTCACCGAAATGACTGTCGCGCTGCCCGCCGTCATGGGTGCCGCCGCATGAACCGTCGCGGCTCCTTCAATCACCAAAAAAGCCGCCGCTGCCGCAAGAAGGAAAATGGCTTTCCGCATTCCCCTGTTATGCGTACACATGACTGAATCCTCCTTCTTCATTTTTTAACAAAATCACAACAGTTAATGAACTATATATGTCTATTAAAAATCCCACTTTGCACACAGCACCTAAAAACATCGCTATTTAGGGCTTTTAGAGAAATGAAAAGGCGCGATTCAGGAATATGAATTTCCAAATCTCATGTTTTTGTATTCAAGAATAACGCAAAATAGGCATTTGATCGATTATCAGGTGCCGTATGCAAGTCGGGATTTTGTCTATTATAGCAATTCCAGGAGGTAATTGCAAATCAATCTGTCACGAAAATTCCGTATTTTTTCATTTTCTCTCTTTTTACCAAAAAGCATATCATTCTTTTGGCTGTTTGCCTTGTACCCGGAGGGTTGCCAAAAGTCGGTTTGGTGGTTATCACTCTCCTGCGGCATTAATCCATCACCTGAAAGTCGGCATTTGCCACATGGCTGCCACATACACATATCTCAAATTCCGCTTCTTTCAGGACTTCTTCGTCCTTCCGGCTGGGAATAAAATCATGCTCCCCCAGAGACAGTGTGACCCTGCGGCGAAAAACCTCTGCATCGCCCCATTTTGGCGAACGGATAACGGGCAGCGGACCGCTGGCGTCGGCTGTGTCAAAATCCATCCGTCCCAAAAGTCCCGCGCCCTGCAGCTTCATAAAAGCCTCTTTGGCTGTCCATATCTCACAAAACCGCCGCCGGGCTTCCGGCTCGGAACGCGCCAGCCCTATATAATCCCGCTCGCCGCGTGTGAATATCCGCTCAATCACCGCGTTGCCGGAACGGCTCGCCAGTTCCACATCCACGCCGATTTCTTCATCCGAAAACGCCGCCAGTACGATATTCCCGCAGTGGGACAGATTAAAATGCACGCCGGAGTTGTCAATATACGGCTTTCCGTTTGACCCCGCCGAAATAATCAGCGAATCATGCCGCATTCCCGTAAGCTGTGAAACATACATTTTCACAAAATTCCGGGCAGCTTCCGACACACGTCTGCCCTTCTTATTCGCGGGCAGTCCGTCTGCATCCGGCAGATACGCCTTGAATAAAAAGATTTCCACATTTCCGCTCAACGCCAGCCACTCCTTCTCCGTCACATCGCTGTGAGCCGCGCAAAAAAAATTTACAATCAACGTGAAGAAAAGTTCTTCCAAATAGATTTCACTGCTATTATAATATAAATCAGTTCTGAATGCAATCCTATTCGTGCTTTTCCACACAAACATCAGAAAAGAGGGGGATGATTTATGAAAATTATTCCGATACGCCCATCCGCAGCGGCAGATTCGCCCGGCAGGAAACCGATGCGCCCGCTCTTCAGCCGCATCTTCGGTATCTGGACTGTCGCGCTGATTGCCGCAACACTTGCCGTGACCGTTCTTACAATGGCACTGACCCGATATGACAGAACCAATCCCAACGATCTGGTCATCGTTCTCGATCCCGGACACGGCGGCTCCGACGTGGGTGCTAGCAATACCGCGCTGGGATTGTATGAATCCGAAATCAACCTCAAAATCGCGCTTGCCTGCCGCGACAGACTGCGGCAGTACGACGGCATCCGGGTATACATGACCCATACAGGCGTGCGGAGCGAGGTCGCCAAATCCTCTCTCAGCAGCCGTGTGAGCGTGGCAGGCGAAGTCGGAGCGGATATCTTTATCAGCCTGCATATCAACTCGGCGGAACACAAAGACGCCAACGGCGCGGAGGTCTATGTTCCCATCACCACCCATGAACCGAAATACCATGAGGAATGCAGCCGGCTCGCCGACGGCATTCTGACCAACTTACAGGCGCTGGGTCTGGGCAGCCGGGGCGTCAAAACCCGTGCCAGCGGCGGCGGACGGGTTTACACGTTCGACGACGGCACCTCCGAGAAGGGAGACTATTACTATGTGATCGGCGAACCCATCAGCCGCCTCGGCATTCCCGGCATACTGGTGGAACACGCTTTTATCGACGGCGATTCCTCCTTTCTCGATACCGACGCCAAACTCACCGCTCTGGGCGTTGCCGACGCGGAAGCCATCGCACGCCATTACGGACTGACGCTGAAAACCGACGCCATCGGCATTTCTTCCTTTACTTCCGACGATGTCTCTTCTCACACGCCTGACATTTCTTCCGATATTTCCTCCGATGATTCCGACATCAGTTCCGACGTCATGATCTCCTCTGAACCTGACACATCAGAACCCGACAACAGTTCGTCCTCTGTGGAAAGTACCGTTTCCTCCGAACCGCTTGCCGTGGAGGAAGAAACCGATCCTGCCGTGCTGAAAGTAGAATCTATGATCAGGGATCTGCCTGACCCGCCCGGCAGCAAGGATGGCGCCGCCGTCGGCGCCGCCCGACGTGCCTTCATCGCGCTCAGCGAATCAGGCAAAAACGCCGTGGACACTGCTCTCTATCAAAAGCTGTGCCGCGTGGTGACAACCTATGAAAATCTCACCCATCCCATTCGCTTCATGGTGAAGGACGGCTCCGAGATGTCAATTGACCGCGTCACCGGACAACTGCTTCACGCCGAAACCGCCAGACAGCAGTCACGGAAAATTACCGTATTTTCAATCATGATGGAAATGGAACTGTTTATTGACCCGGATGTGCCGGATGAATACAAACAGGAAGGCATACTCTCCTACCGTGTGACAGCGCCCGATGGCACACCATTGGAGAGTGACGATGAGGTATCCGACGGTACGACCATTTCGGTTTGGTACAATGATCTGCGTCTCGATACACTCACGGTTTCCATTCGCTCCTGAACGGAGTGTGTGACAGATGGACATGAAAAAAGAAATGCGCCTCATGACGATTGTAGGCTGCCTTTGTGCCGTCGGCTGTCTGACCGTCTCCCTGATCAACGTATGGGAGAGTTCCCTGCCTCATGCGGAAGTTATTCCCCCATCAGAATACACGGTGGGAATTCTGCCCGGCGTTTCCCCGTCCGATGTGACCGGACAAGCCGCTACAACGGCATCGCCGCAGCAGAAAACCGTCAACATCAACACCGCTTCCGCCGAGGAAATCGCCGATGTGCTGCCCGGTATCGGTAAAGTCAAAGCCCAGCGCATTGTGGAATACCGTGAAGCCGCAGGCGGATTTGATTCGGTAGATGAACTTACCCGCGTCAAGGGCATCGGTGAGAAAACATTGGAAAACATTCGACCCTACTGCCGTCTTTCGGACTGACCACATTATTTGGGGAAATAACGCATAAAAGCCGCACCGGATAAAAAATCATCCGGTGCGGCTTTTTTTCCCGTATATTCCGGGCACACCAGAGAAAAATAAAGAAAACAAATCAATGGGAAGGATTTTTGATGGAAAAACGTGTTCTGGGGATATTCTGTGCGTTCATTCTGTTTTTTTCCGCTGTCATCGGGCGAATTCTGCTGATCGACACCCATTCCGATTATGTCCACGCCGCACAGTCGCACAGCGTTTACACCGTGACGCTCGCCCGCACACGCGGACGTATCTATGACCGGAGCGGGCAGCCGCTGGCGGGAGGGTTTTACGGCTACAAAGCCCTTGTCGTGCCGTCCGCCAAAACCTCATCCGCGCTGATGCAGTATCTTCCTTCGGAGCGCTTTGACGCCATACGTGACGCGCTCAAAGGCAGTTTTCCTTTTTCCGTCGATGTGCCGGACGGCACCTGTGAATCCGACGGAATCACGGTTTATCGTGTGCCTCAGCGCTATTCTCTTACCACGCCCGCGGTGCATCTGGTGGGTCGCTGCGGACAGAACGGCGGAGAAAGCGGTATCGAATACGCCTATGACGATCTGCTTGCCGCCGCGGCAGGAGAATTGACGGTGACCTGCCGCGTGGACGCCGCGGGCAGAAGTCTTGCCGGCGCGCGGCAGACCGTCACCGACACCACATCGCGCTCCGCTTCCGGTGTCATACTCACCATTGACACCACCCTTCAGCACATCGCAGAGGACGCCGCGGGACATTTTATCGAATCCGGCGCCGTGGTGCTGCTCGACGCCGACAGCAGCGAAATCCTCGCTATGGTCAGTCTTCCCGATTATGACCGCAACCGTATTGCCGATTACCTCGACGATGCACGCGCCCCTTTGGTCAACCGCGCTATCGCTGCCTACAACGCGGGCTCTGTCTTCAAGCCGGTCATTGCCGCGGCAGCGCTGGAAAACGGTTGGGATCCTCTTGAGGTGTATGAATGTACGGGCGCGGTAACAGTGGGTCGCCACACGATGGGATGTATTCATCACACGGCGCACGGTTCCGTCGCGCTGCGCGAAGCAATTGAACATTCCTGCAACACCTACTTTATCCACACCGCCCGGCAGACCGGCGGCGACGCCCTCTTACAAATGGCGCAGAGCCTTGGCTTCGGTCAGTCAACCGCCCTTTCCGACCGCTACACTGCCTCCGCCGGTACGCTTCCCTCCTCCGAATCGCTCCGCCTCCCTGCCGAACTCGCCAACTTTTCTTTCGGGCAGGGCAAACTCACCGTCACACCTGTACAGGTTGCGGGGATGTTCGCCGCCATCGCACGGGGCGGCATCTATCTGGAACCCCGCGTGGTCAGAGGTCTCACCGACGACGGCTGTCACCTTACCGTCCCTTCCCCTTCCCCCGTTGCCCGACGGGCTATGCGGCAGGAAACCGCTGAAATCCTGCGTGAATGTCTCCGTGCGGCGGTATTGGAGGGTACCGCCAAGGCGGGGGCTTCCGACCGCGTCACCTCCGCCGCCAAAACCGGCACCGCCGAGACCGGCATTGTCAAAAACGGCAGAACCATCAATCAGGCGTGGTACGCCGGATTCTTTCCCTGCGAACAGCCCCGTTATGTCTGCGTGGTACTCGCCGAAGGCGGCTCTTCCGGGGGAAGTGCTGCCGGACCGGTCTTCAAGGAAATCGCCGAACGCGTGATGTCTCTTCCCGATTCTCAATAGATGATCAATGCTTTTGCTCATATTTTTTTCCCGTGCCGCATATCTATTACCAAAAAGCCACCCTAGGGTGGAAGCGGCTGACCGCCGCACAGGAGGTAAAAAATATGAGCAGATACAAATCGGTTTCTCTTCACACCACACTTTCCCGCTGCCGTCGGCTGGCGGCTTCCGCTGTCGCGGGGCTGACCGCCGTCGCACTGCCTGTCGCCATTTTCGGAATCGGTACGGTAGGGGTCTTTCTTTTCAAGGTCTCCGAGCTTTCGGCAGCCTTCATGACGCCCAGCGCCGTTTCTCCCTCCTCGCTTTCCGGCGGCTTCACGCCGCAGCTCTCGCCGCAGGCATACGTTCCGCCGGTTTCTTCCGATACGCCCGAAGAGACCGATTCATCCCCCGCTCAAACCAGCGGCAAAGGCGACGATGTTCCCGCCTCATCCGCCAACTCTCACAAGGGAGCGGTCAAGGAAAAGCAAATCAAGAATTCCGGCGAGCATTACGGCAATATCTACGTCAAGGACGGCAATTCCCATTTTGATCCCGATATCCGCAAAATGCTCAACACCCCCGCCAAATGCAAAATCAAAAAGGACGCGGGTTATCAGGTACTGCTCATTCACACGCACACCACAGAGGGTTACGCGGACAGCGACAAAGACTGGTATGACAAAAATATCAATCCCCGCACCACCGATAAGTCCGAAAGTGTCGTCGCCGTGGGGGATGAAATCGAAAAAGCCCTCAATGCCGCCGGCATTCGGACGCTCCACATCACCACTTACCATGATTATCCTGAATACACCGGCGCCTACAACCGTGCCCGCGAAACCATTAAAAGCTGTCTTGCCAGATATCCCTCCATTGAAATGGTGATCGACGTTCATCGCGACGCCATGACACTGGACGACGGCACCAAGATCAAGCCCACTGTCACCATCGACGGCAAAAAAGCCGCACAGGTAATGATTATCAGCGGCTGCGACAATGACGGCTCACTGGATTTTGACGGCTGGCGCAACAATCTTGCCATGGCTGTCCAGTTGCAGAAGCAGCTCGCGGACGATCACGAGGGTCTGGCGCGTCCGCTCTATTTTGCTCCCTACCGCTACAATATGGACCTCACGCCCAATTCCCTGCTCATCGAATTCGGCACCGACGTCAACACGCTTGACGAAGCGAAGTATGCCGGTCAGATGGTGGGGCAATCGCTGGCAAAGGTTCTGGAACGATACGCGATTCACTAATCCCACATCATTCAAAGGATGAATACGCTCATGAAACCTGTACAAATCCGGCAAGGGCTTTCTTCTTTTCTCTTTTCGCTGACCGTCACGCTGCTGCTCTGCGGTCTGGCGGCAGGACTGTTGTATGTCGATCGGCAGTGCCAACAGACCGTCACCACAGCGGGTGGATTGCTTCTGCCGCTGGAACAAAAGCTGCTCGCACTCGTCCGGCAGGTTTTTCATCTCTGAAAAACCTGCCGGACGGGTATTTTTCTGTAAAAACAACGAAAACAGTTGACAATTCCCACTCGTTGTGATTAAAATGAGAATAGCGGTTTGGTATCAGACCAGACAGCTTCATCGAATTATCTTGGAAAAGAGGATTGGCTTCGTGAAAATCATTCATATTTCCGACCTGCATTTCGGCAAAGTGATACACGGTGTGTCCATGCTGGAAAACGGAGATCAGCCCGACTGGACAGATAAATTTCTTGCGCTGGCGGCGGACATCCGTCCCGACGCGGTGGTAATCGCGGGCGACGTGTATGACCGCAGTTCGCCTTCCGGAGAGGCTGTCACGCTGCTCAGCAGACTGCTGGTGGAACTGGAAGCCCTGGGCATCTGCGTGATGCTGGTTGCCGGCAATCACGATTCGGGCGCACGTCTGGCGTTTGCCCGCGAGATTCTGGCGCGCCAGAACATCCATATTGCCGGCAGACACGCAAAACGGATGGACTGTGTGACGCTTCACGACACCTTCGGTCCGGTTCACTTCTGGATGATGCCCTATGTCTTTCCGGCATCCGTCGCGCAGTTGCTCGGCGACGCAGACATACACGATTACGATACGGCGGTTCGCCGATGGATCGCCGAACAGGATATCTGTCCCGACGAACGCAATGTCATCATCGCCCATCAGAATGTGACCGTCAACGGGAAGGAAGGTCTGCGCGGCGGCTCGGAAAGCACTGTCGGCGGCGTCGGACAGGTGGGATACACTGCCTTTGACTGCTTCGATTATGCGGCGCTCGGACATATTCACGCCGCTTACCCCGTGGGGCGTGAAGCCGTGCGTTATGCCGGCTCGCCGCTCTGCTACCATTTTGATGAAACGGTACAGCCTGCCAAGGGTCCCCTTCTGGTGGAAATGGGTGAAAAGGGTGACGATCTGTCCGTTACCACGCTGCACCTTCCGCCGCTCCATCCCATGCGTGTCCTGAAAGGCGAAACCGAAGCACTGTACGAACAGCTTCTTTCCGATGGGACAAGCAGCGAATACTGGAAGCTGGTCATCACCGATCAACCCCTCACGCCTGAAATATCCGACCGGTTTCAGGCTCTCGCCGAAAGCCGGGAGTGTATTCTCATGGAGCGCCACTCAGAATACAGGCGCTTCACGGAAATTGCTCATGCGCCTGATAACACAGCCATGCGGGAAAAGTCCGTCGAGGAGCTTTTTGTCGATTTTTATGCCGAACGCGGCGGTGGTCAGATGCCGGACGCCCTCGATATCGACCTGCTGCATTTCGCGGGGGAACTGCTGCGAAATCACCCTGCCGATACCGATAAGCCCTGTGAGGTAGACGATTCACTGAAAAACCGGCTGATACAATATCTGATGTCACAGGAGGCGAGCAACATATGAGACCTGTCAGACTGACCATGAAGGCCTTCGGTTCCTACGCGCAGGAAACCGTGGTGGATTTTGAACAGTTCAAGGGCGGTCTGTACCTGATCGTCGGCAAAACCGGCGCGGGAAAAACCACCGTTTTTGACGCTATTTCCTTTGCCCTATTCGGCAAACCCAGCGGTTCGGAACGGGAACCGAAAATGCTGCATTCCGATTTTGCCCCGATGAACGAAGATACCGTTGTAAGCCTTGTCTTTATTCACCAAGGAAGAAAATATGAGGTAAGCCGCACCATTCATTTCCGTAAAAAGCGGGGAACCGACGATTACGGCGAGCCGGATATCCAGGCGGTTCTGACGGGAGAGGATATGAGCCCGATTGAAAAGGCCACCAAAGTAACCGCCCGATGCGAGGAACTTCTCGGTATGAACGCCGAACAGTTTCGCCGCATTGTCATGCTGGCGCAGGGTGAATTCCGGGAATTTATGAAAGCCAACAGCGATAAAAAGAACGAAATACTCGGCAAACTCTTCGACAGCGCCGAATATGTGCGCTATCAGAATCTCCTGAAAGCCGCGCGCAGGGAGATGGAAGATACATACAGGAAGCAGCAGGATATCATTGACACCACCATGAAAACAATGTTTGAATACCCCGACGGAGAGGAATCGCGGGAAGCCTATCTGCCCGGCAATCCCTGTCTTCTCACAAATCTGCGGGCACTCATTGACAGTGAAACTGCCCGATGGGAGGAATTGCGGCTCGCGGGACAGCAGCAGCGCAAGATCATTGACTCGCTGAATGAGCGTAAAGGCGCCGCTGAAAGCATCCATGCCCTGTTTGACGAACTGAGAACCAAACGGAGCCATTCCGACGCACTCAGTCGCCTGGAGCCGCAGATGACCGCAGAAGAAACACTCTATCTTGCTGCCGAAAAAGCATTTCACCGTGTCAAGCCGTTGGATGACGCCGTCCGAAAGGCGCATGACGATCTGATCGATACCCGTCAGAAACACACCGGGCAGAAGACATTATTTGCGCAGCAGCAGGCTGATTTGCTGGCAGCGGAGAAACAATTGGAAGCGGACAGGACACTGGAAACCAAAGTGGATGAATACAAAGCCGCCGCCGCCGCCATTGAAAAGACCCTCCCTGCCTATCAGGAACTGAGCGCGGCACAGGGACAGCTCAACGTCATCACACGCGGTCATACGGCAGTAAAAGCACAGTTAGCCGAACTGGAACATCAAAAAACCGCCCATACGACCCGTCTGTCAGAATTGCGTGAACTTCTCGTGACGCTGGAGGGCTGTGAAGCGGAAACGGCTCACCTTGAAAACACCGGTAAGGAACTGCGCAAACGTTCGGATGCGATTCAAAAAATTTCGGCGGAAATCGACAGCATCCGCCGGGAGGAAAAAACGCTGGATGACAGGAAGCAAAAGCTTATCACCCTCACGGCAGACGCCGCCACCGCCGAAAAGACATATCACGAACTCTACCAAAGATTCATCAGCGGTCAGGCGGGACTTCTAGCGCAGGAAATGGAGCGGGAACTGTCGGAAAAGGGAGAAGCGGTCTGCCCGGTTTGTCAAACCCGTTTCTGTCGTGACAGCATACATCATTTTCAGGGGCTTTCTGAGAATGTCCCGTCTCAGGCAGCGGTTGATCAGGCCGAGGCACGACGCAAAGAAACCGAAGAAATGCGCAGTCAGCAGGATGCGGCACTGAGAGAGCAAACCGCGGCGCTGGAACAGCGTCGGGCTGCCGCCCTTGAAAAAATTCGCGAGCAGACATACGATTGTTCCGATTGGACAGCGCTGACGGCACCAGGCTTTATCCGGCACATACAAAGCCAATTGGCAAACGACCTCGCCGAAAAGCGCGCCGCATATCTGAAAGCACAGAAAAAAATCAAACAGAAAGAAACATGCAAAGAAGAAGAGAAAAATATCCTTGCCGCGCAGGAATCATGGGAAAAGGAATATGCCGAAAAAGACAGCAAACGGCAGCAATACGAACAGAACATCGCAGGTCTGCAAAACACCATCCAACAAATCCAAAAACAGCTCGCCTATGAGAGTGAATCAGCCGCCGGAAAAGAACTGCAGGATTTACAGCGGCGCATTGCCGCAGAGCAGTCCCGGATCAAAGAACATCAGGACGCGTTTCAAAAAGCCAACGCGATGGTCAGCGCCACATCGGGCGGTATCGGGCAGTTGGAAGCCTCCCTTCCCGCCAAGGAAAGCGCTTGGCAAAACGCTCAGAACCAACTGAACAATGCCCTCCGCGAAAGCGGATTTTCTTCCTGTCAGGAGTACCGCACCGCATTGGCTGCCATCGGAAACGAGGATCCCGAAATATGGCTCAAGGCAGCGCGGGAACGTTCAGAAGCCTATCAGAATGACCGTAGGAACACGGCTTTGCGCATCAGTGAATTGGAAAAGGCAATCGAGGGAAAGACCAAAGAGGATCCTGAAATACTGCGCCAGAACCTGGAAGCGGCTCATGACGTGCAGCGCCGGCTCGATGAAACTATCACCGCACAGCACCATCTGTTGACAGGACATCAAAACGTCCTGCAAATCGTATCGGAAGCAAAAGACACACTCTCGGGGCTGGATAACGCTTATCGGCGTATCCGGAATCTGGCAGATATGGCAGTGGGCATCAACGGAGAGGGCGGAAAACTCAGTTTTGACCGGTATGTCATGGGCGCTGTTTTCCGCGAAGTACTGGACATGGCGAACCGCCGTCTCAACATCATGACCGGCGGACGGTTTGAGCTGATTCACAAAGTTGAGGCGGATCGCAAAGCGGCTGCGGCAGGGCTGGATATGGAAGTGCTCGACATTGCCACCGGCAAACAGCGATCCTCTGCCAGCATCTCCGGCGGTGAAGGCTTTATGGTATCGCTCGCACTGGCGCTGGGGCTGTCGGACGTCGTGCAGTCCCACGCCGGCGGACAGAAACTCGACACGCTTTTCATAGACGAAGGGTTCGGCACGCTCGACGACGGCAGGCTGGATAATGTCATCAGCGTATTACAGCAGTTGACCGAGGGCAACCGTCTGGTCGGCATCATCTCCCACGTTGACAAGCTGGAAGAAAGTATTCCTCAGAAGCTTCGGGTTCTGGGCGGTGAGCATGGAAGCACGCTCCGTCTGGAACTGTCGTAAATCCGTCAGCATTCAGATAAAAATTGCCAAAAAGACTTGCACATAGGGGATCAGTCGAACGATCCCGCTTGTGCAAGTCTTTCATTTACAGAAGATACATGCAATGATAATGTCTCTGTCCATTCCCGGAAGACAGTCTATATGCCTCCGATAGCGGCACGGAAGCTGCTCACGGACATCGATCCGCTTACCCGCACGCGGCTGAGCTGCAGCGGGTCGTCCCCGCGATGCACATAGCCGTATTGCGTGGTAAACGCCAAACGGAAGCCGGTCTGACGCAGGATTTCTTTGGAGTGTCCGCCATATGTCCCGTAAGGATAGGCAAAGTACTGTGAGCCGTGCAGAATTTCCACGGATTGGGATAAATCCTTCACGCCTTCCTCCACCGAGACGCCCTGCATCATGCCGCGATTGTCCGGTATACCGCCGCTCGTCACCATGCCCTTGTGCATATTATGGGTGTGGCAGTGCAGTTCGACGTTGGGGAGAAGGAGTTTTTCGGGGATATGCTTGCGATAGCTGGTAATGACAAAAGACGTCGCCACAAAGCCGTAACGGTGCAGCTCCGGCTGGATCAACTCAAAGAAATTGTCCTGTCCGTCATCGGATGTCAGCAGAATGCAGCGCCGCGGAAGTTCAATCCTGCCCTCCAGCCATTCATACAGCTCGTCCATGGTCAGCGTGACATACCCGTTTTCCCAGAGATATTGCAGCTGATCGTGTACCGACTGAATGGAGTGGCTGTTGGTTCCCTTGGTAGGATCCTCCACGTCCGCGTCATAGAAGAAATGGTACATCATCACCGGCACATAGCTTGCCGTCTCTCCTTCCACATGGCGGAACCGTTCCACATACACCGGCTCCTGGGGCACACATTCCACGTCAAACGGGGTGCCGGTCAGAGAGATGTCTTCCGACGAACCGCCGCATAACGCATTCAGCCTTGCCGACGCCTGTAATGCCTCTGAAAACGATATTTTCCTGACGTTGCCGCCCAGCATTGCCACAATCGCAAAGCACAGCGTGAGCATCGCAGCCGAACCCAGCAATACGCACCAGATTGTCTCCTTTTTCATCGTATCCGGACGCACGTTCCGTCGCCTCCCTTATTGTTCCTTAGACCATCACAAATCCCCCGTTGACGCCCAGCACCTGTCCCGTGATAAAGGACGCCTTGTCCGAGCAGAGAAAGACAATCGCCTGCGCTACATCTTCAGGGGTTCCCAGCCGCAGAAGAGGGGTTTCCTCCCGCAGCACGGCAAGATCATCGGGGGTGAGATGGGCGTTCATGTCGGTGTCAATGACCCCCGGGGCGACACAGTTGACACGAATCCCCGACGGTCCCACTTCCTGCGCGAGCGCCTTGGTCAGACCGATCACCGCCGCCTTGGTCGCGGAATACAGCGCTTCGCAGGAAGCACCCACCTGTCCCCACATGGAGGATACATTGACGATACAGCCGCCATGCTGACGCAGCATATCCCGCAGCGCCCATTGGGAACACAAGAATACGCCGTCCACATTCACCCCGAAAGTGCTTCGCCATTCCTCATAGCTCACGTCGGTCAGGAGATTCTGCTTCGCTACCGCCGCGTTGTTGACCAGAATCCCCACTGATCCGAGCTGTGCGTGTATCTCGTCAAACATCGCCGCCGCTTCTTCGGGACGGGACACGTCCGCGCCGATTGCCAACGCCATGCCGCCCGCCGCGTGAATCTCCCGCGCCGCTTCAAAGGCGCGTTCCTGCCCCGTGTGATAATTGAGTACCACCGGATGTCCCAATGCCGCAAACGCCCTCGCTGTCGCCAGACCGATGCCCCGTGACGCGCCGGTAATGAGTACGGTTGCTTTCATGCCTGCTCTCCTCCTGTCCGGTCAGGATGTTCCGGCGGCTGAAAACGGTAGCCGATGCGGGGAAAGTTTTTCACAAATGCCTTTCCGTCGAAGCCGCTGTGCGCCAGCCGACGCGCGTACAGGCTCATGAGCCAGATATCTTCCGAAACACCGTCGGTCACTACCCCGTCGGAAATATGGGCGATTTTCACAAAGCCCAGACGGCGATAGGTGCGGATCGCGCCGGTATTGGACGCACGCACCTCCAGCCGGATTTCATGAAACCCCCGTCGCAGCGCCTCGGCAATCGTGGTTGCCATCAGCCTGCCGCCCAGTCCGCGATGCCGGTATTCTTTCAGAATCCCCACGCCAAGAAACCCCACGTCATCAGGCGTATCGGAACGGCGCACGATATCGCACCAGCCCACGGCGCGGTTTTGCCCGTTGATGAGCAGAAACTGCGGATAGCCGCAGTTATGGCAGCCCCGGATAAACCGTGCCATTTCCGATGCCGGATAGCCTTTGGAAATCGAGAGAAATTTTCCCTCCCGCGCCACACGGTCAAAGGTTTCGGTGTAGGATTCCACATATTTTTCGGAGGATTTCTGAATGGTCAGCTTTTCCGGTTTCCGACCCGCACGCTTCTCCCCGATGGTATGATCTGTTTCAGTCTTCATCCGCCAGCGCCGCCTGCATCATAATCGCACATTCCAGACGTTTTTTCTCCATCTCGCAATACAGGGAGTAGGGTTCCAGAATATTGCCGTTCTTCTCGAAATTGCCGGCATTGCAGCCGCCGCTGCAATAGAACCGCGCCCAGCAGTCGCGGCACTTGGCTTTATGGTACACCGTGGTGCAGGCAAATTTCTTCTTCATCTCCACGTCATAGGAACCGTCCAGCACGCTGCCCATTTTCCATTCGTCGTGTCCCACGAACTGATGACAGGGGAAAATATCGCCCCGGGGCGTCACCGCCACATATTCATTGCCGCAGCTGCACCCGCGTAAACGGCGGATGGCACACGGTCCCTGACTGAGATCAATCATGAAGTGGAAGAAATTGATCTTCTCTCCCGCTTTTTTCATCTCGATGAGGGTCTTCGCCAGCCGTTCGTATTCCTCAAAAATACGGGGCAGATCTTCCTCCTGGATCGAGAAATCCAGCTTGGGGTCTGACACCACCGGCTCCTCGGAAAGCTGATCGAATCCCTTCCCGTACAGGTAAAGAATGTCATTGGTAAAGTCAAAATTATAGCGGGTATAGGTAGCGCGGGCATAATAATCCTTGTCGCCGCGCTGCGCCACCAGTTTCTGAAACGGCGGCAGAATGCGGTCGTGACAGCCCTTGCCGCCCCAGTCCTTCCGGAGACGGTCATTGACCTCGGGACGTCCGTCGATGGAAAGCACGCAATTGTGCATTTCGCGGTTGATGAAATCAATCTTGTCGTCATCCAGCAGCAATCCGTTGGTGGTAATCGTGAAACGGAAATTCTTGTCGGCTTCCTTCTCCCTGCTGCGTGCATAGGCAACGGTCTTTTTGACCACCTCGAAATTGAGCAGCGGTTCTCCGCCAAAGAAATCCACTTCGAGATTGCGCCGTCCCACCGATTTGTCGATGAGAAAATCAATGGCTTTGCGGGCGACTTCCTCGCTCATGAGACAACGCTCTCCGCCGAAGCCCCCCTTGCTGGCAAAGCAGTATTCACACGCCAGATTACAGTCATGGCTGATGTTGAGACACATCGACTTGAGGGAAGCGTTGATCATGCGTCCCGCAAACTGCTCATAATCGTCGGCTGCATGAAGCTGTCCCCGCTCAAATGCCTCGTACCATTCGGCATATGCCTCATCGATATCCGCGCGGCTGTAATCGTTCAGCGCGTCATAGGCTTCGGACGGCGTGCGCTCGGTCATGTTCTCCGATGTGAAATCCACCAGCCGATACCCCAGATCGTCGGTCACATGCACCGCGCCGCTGTAAACATCCAACACGATATAATATCCATTGAGACTGTATTTATGTAGCATCTGTATTTCTAAATCCTTTCTGATATGGCAATGTAACCCGCACGCAGCCGGGCGTGCGCCCAACAAAGCCGCCGGACAGTCATCTGCCCGACGGCTTTATCGCATTCAAACGCGCCTCTGTTTTTCCGGAAGAGAAACATTCGGCTGCGCTTACTTCTCGCACTTCTGGTTGGCAACCGTGCAGGAAGTTTTGCAGGCGGACTGGCAGGAGGCCTGGCATTCGCCGCAGCCGCCCTTGACGGCGCTCTCTTTCAAATTGGCCTTATTGAGCGTCTTGACGTGCTTTTTCATGGAATAACCCTCCCATCATTTTTCGGATATTTTTATTATACCAAATCTTTTTGGATATTGCAACCATTAATTCCAAAAAGCCGGGAAAACCATGCGGAAAATAGCGGTGAACCCTAACGCACGCGCCTTCTCGTATAAGCACGGTTGGCACCCAGCCAGCCGCCGCATCCTCCCGCCAGCAGCAGACAGACCAGTTTCACCGCCATCAGCAAACTGAATGCCTTGGCGCCGCCGGTAATGCCGATCAGCCATACCGCCAGAAACACGACACCGCCAATCGCCAGCCCGTACAGCAGTCCTTTGGAACCCGCTGTCGAACCGCACAGCCAGCCGCCTACAAAGCACCCCAGCATGAGCGCGATCAGTGACAGCGGCAATACAGCCGAAGCCACAATGGCTTTCATGATCACAAACACCAGCGCAAAAATCATCACAAACACAAATGCCACAGCGGCGGCGACCGCCAGTCCCAGTGCGATTGGCTTGAGCGCGCTCACCGCGCCGCCGCATATCCCGCCGCTCCCGCAGCGGCGTTTTCTTTTTCTGCTTGCCTGCGTCATACCAAAAATCCTCCCAAAGCATTTGCTGCTCATTTGTTACATGAATACGCAAATGCCCGGGAGAATATGACTGACGGAAAGTTACTTTTTGAGGAAACTGAAAAGACCCTTTTTATCTGCATCGGTTTTCTTTTCCGCTGCCTTGGCGGCTGCCGCACGGGTCTCGTTGCTGCCGATGGCCCATTTTTTGATCTTCATCTTGTTCCGATCCGCGCCGGTTTCGATGACAATATCCTCGTCCTTGATGCTGACCACCCGACCGATGATGCCGCCGATGGTGACAATGGTATCGCCGACTTCCAGCGTATTGCGCATATCCTCTTCCTTTTTCTTCTGCTTGGACTGCGGACGGATCATCAGAAAGTAAAATACCGCGATAATCAGCGCGTAAATGATAATCATTGTCCAGAAGCTGCCGCCGCCGCTTCCCTGCGTAATGGCGAAGCCCGCCGTTGTCATTGCCATGACACATTACCTCCATTGAAAAAATATACCCTATTATAACAGGTCTTATATAAAAGTGCAAGAGAAATTTTGGCTTTTGTTTTCGGAAAACCACAACAGACAGCTAAATCCTCTTTCCCAGCACCTCGCGCTGTTCACGATAGAACGATTCAAAACGGTCTTCCGCCAGCGCGGTGCGAATGCGCTCCATCAGCGTATTATAAAAATACAGATTGTGCATCACCGCCAGCCGCATGGCAAGCATCTCGCCGCTCTTGAACAGATGGTGCAGATATGCCCGCGAATGCCGCTGACAGGCGGGACACTGGCACACCGGGTCAATCGGACGCTCATCCAGCCGGTACTTGGCGTTATTGAGATTAATGATTCCCTCCGACGTAAAAAGATGACCGTGGCGGGCGTTGCGGCTGGGCATCACGCAGTCAAAAAGGTCTACGCCGCGATACACCGCCTCGAGAATATTCACCGGCGTACCCACGCCCATCAGATACCGCGGCTTGTCGGCGGGCATATGCGGCTCCACCGCTTGGATGATCTCATACATCACTTCCGCCGGTTCCCCGACAGCCAGTCCCCCGATGGCGTAACCGTCGAGTTCCAGCGCCGCGATTTCCTTCATATGGTCTATACGGATATCCGCAAAGGTTCCGCCCTGATTGATACCGAACAGCATTTGTTTCGGATTGAGAGTGGTTTCCAATCCGTTGAGCCGCTCCATTTCAGTTTTACAGCGTTTGAGCCAGCGCACCGTGCGCGCGGCGCTCGCCTCTACATAGGGACGCGGCGAGGGATTCTCCACGCACTCGTCAAACGCCATCGCGATGGTGGACGCCAGATGAGACTGAATGCGCATACTCTCCTCCGGTCCCATAAAGATTCTGTGACCGTCGATGTGGGAGCGGAAATGTACCCCTTCCTCCGTGATTTTGCGCAGCTGCGAAAGGGAAAACACCTGAAAACCGCCGCTGTCGGTCAGAATCGGACCGTCCCAGCCGGTAAAGCGATGCAGCCCGCCCAGCGTGTTGACATTTTCGTCCCCCGGACGCAGATGCAGGTGATAGGTATTGCAGAGCTGCACCTGACAGTGCAGTTCTTTCAGATCATACGCCGAAACCGCTCCGCGAATCGCACCGCAGGTCGCCACATTCATAAACGCCGGCATATGCACCGTACCGTGAACCGTCCCGAAGTCGCCCAGCCGCGCCCGTCCCTCCTGCTTGATAAGATGATACATAGCTTGTGTAATCCTTTCTCCGACAAAAAACGCCGGCTGTCAGCCTTCATTAGGAACTATGCAGAAATAATTAATACATTTCACTTGCTGAAACACGCAAGTAAACTGTGTTTTTAAGCAGAAAATGACTGATTAAATTCTGCATAGTTCCTTAGAGCCTGTTCAGTATCTCTCCACGCACGTCTGGCTTGCATATTTTCCGCCATATTTTGCCAAAATCCTCGTTAATACACAAAGTATTGCCTGCGGTTTTGGCTTCATCTGACGAAAAATCTGGCTGCGCCATCCGCA
>JAFPUM010000018.1 GCA_017395425.1 Clostridia bacterium
CAAAAAGTGAATAATTTCACTTCAATTGTGTGGCACTTTCGCTTTTGTCAATTCGTTTTTTGCATGAACTTATTTTTTATTTTTGTGCATCTTGCTGATGATTCCCTTAAGTTAATGACAGTACTCTTTGAGGGGGCTGTCGGCGTAGCCGACTGGGGGAGTGCTTAAGTTGTGAATAGTGGATTGCTATTCGGTGTCTATCACAAAGCTCTCTTCGACGACACGGTTCAACTCCCACAAATGGATCGAAGCGTCGCCTTCCACGATAAGCTTTTCTTCCCCAGCGACCGGAAAGAGACGAGATGAAAACACCGCGTCGCCGTCGTTGACGAAAATTTCGATTGAGCTCCGGTCAATGAAAATACGCAGATGGAAGAGTCCCTTCGGCAGTGGACGGGTGCGGCTTTCGCCCTGTTCCGTATTGAAGCGGCGTTGCATCCCCGAACGGTTCACTGTGATTTCTTTTGTACTATCGTCGTAGGCAATGACCATTCCGCCGGTTCCTTCCGCGGACGCGAACAAGCGAAGCGCGAGGTCGCCGCCGCGGCTGATGAGTTCCAGTTCGCAGACACGCGGCAGAAGATCGGTCGATTCAAGGTCGATCTTTTTGCCTCTCAATGCCCTGAGTTCGTCGATGGGCTGCTGAATCAGCCGGTGATCGCGGACGCGCAGTTCCCGCGGGAGGGTCAGGCAGCCTGACCAGTCCTCCTCATCGGTAGGATAGGACGCGTCCGGCAAGCCCATCCACGCCACCAGCGTCGCCTTGTTTTTGTCATGCGGATTGGCGGCACATTCCGCGGCATAGGAATCAAAACCGAAGTCCAGCACATGAAAACGGGTATTGTCCGGTGTGAATGTCAGTGTATCCCAGTCCATATGCCCCAGCAGATAGCCGTTGTGGTGAACCGAACCGCCTCTGCCCGGCAAGGTGAGATGCTGCGGACAGAAAATCAGCACGTCATAGCCGCTGATGCATTCGATGGACGGACATTCCCACATATCGCCGAAATCCTCGAATCCAGGGACATTGAGCTGCCCCTCAAAGCGCCAGTTTTCCGTCGGGGAATCAGAACTGTAAATCAGGCAGCAGCCCGTTTTCTCCTTTGTCTGAGCGCCGATGATAATATAATACCTGCCGTTCTGTTCATTGTGAATAATTTTCGGATCCCGCTGGTGTTCGGTGTAGTCTTCATTCATCCCGAAAAGCGGCGGGAGTTTCACGGCTGTGCCGCCGTCTTTCAGATCGACAAGGCAGGTGTATGGACGGCGCGTCCAGTCCTCGTCCCGGTGATTTCCGGTGTAATAGAGATACAGATTGTCGCCCAGCGGAAGAGCAGAACCGGAATAGGCGCCCTTGTTGTCGTATTCCGTGTCCGGGCGGATACAAACACCGACATTGCGCCAGTTGACCAGATCGTCCGATACGGTGTGATACCAGTATTTCAGCCCATGAACCGCTCCCCACGGACACCACTGATAGAACAGATGCCAGACGCCGTCATGGAAGACAAATCCGTTCGGGTCGTTGAGCAGCCCCGTGACGCTTTGAATATGATAGTGCTGCCGGTAGTCTGACTGTATGATTTTTTCGTGCAGAGGACGGATTTCCTCTTCATCTTTCAGAACGCGGTAGCGTTCTTCCTTTGTCCATGTTTTCATTGTTTCTTTCCTCCCTCAAAACCCCCGCTTCATACGGAAGTTCTTTTCGTCAGGGTTTGTATCGAGCCATTTTGTTTCCAAACGCTCGATACGGATGTAGGGGTCGCGGTCGATTTCCGCCACGACCTCGTTGATCTGCCGCTCGGTTCCCTGAATCTCCATCGTTACCGAGCCGTCGTCTTCATTTTGCACCCATCCTGTGACGCCGTTCTTTCTGGCAGCCTGCTGTGCCTTAAAGCGGAAACCCACCGCCTGTACTTTGCCGTAAAATCGGATTTGTTTTCTCAGAACCGTTTTCTCCTTCTCCATCCCGTCTCACCCCCCGAATCATAAAACAACAAAACCGACAGAGAAAGCCTGCCGGTTTTGCCTTACTTATTTGCGAATAATCATGTCACCGCAGTGAACATTCCGAAGATTATTTATTTTTTGCCTTTGCCGAAAAGGGAGAATTTCTTCTTCGGCTGGTTATCCTCTTTGGCGGACGAGGTTACGGCGGGAGTGGCTTCAGGTGTGGACGCCGCGCCGAGGTTGAGTTCACGGATAATCTTTCTCAGACCGAGAATGCCGCCGGGATTGACGCTGAGTTCGTCCAGCCCCATGCGGAGGAAGGTCTCGGTGAGCGTCGGATCCGCGCCGAGTTCGCCGCAGATGCCGACCCAGCAGTTGTGCCTGTGTCCTGCCTGCACGGTCATTTCGATCAGACGAAGTACTGCCGGATGGTGAGAATCATAGAAGGGATCCAGTTTCGGATTCTGACGGTCAATCGCCAGCGTGTACTGGGTGAGGTCATTGGTGCCGATGGAGAAGAATTCCACTTCCTCTGCCAGTTCGTCCGCGACCATGACAGCCGCCGGCGTTTCGATCATGATACCGATTTCCACCTCGCCGACTTCCTTGCCCTCCGCGATAAGCTCTTTGCGGCATGCTTCCAGAATTTCCTTCGCCTGTCTGACTTCGCTGACGGATATAATCATCGGGAACATGATGCTCACCTTGCCGAATGCCGCCGCGCGGAGGATAGCTCTGAGCTGTGTCTTGAAGATGTCGTGCTGCATCAGGCAGATGCGGATAGCGCGGTAGCCAAGCGCGGGATTCTCTTCCTTGGGAAGGTTGAAGTAATCCGCCTGCTTATCCGCGCCGATATCCAGCGTGCGGATAATGACCTTCTTGCCGCCCATCATCTCGGCAACCTTCTTGTAAATGGCGAACTGCTCATCTTCGGTCGGGAAAGTGGCGGAGTGGAGATAGATGAATTCCGAGCGGAAAAGTCCGATGCCCCCCGCGTCGTTCTCCAGCACCATACCCACGTCAGAGACGTTGCCGATGTTGGCGTAGAGGTTGATTTCCCTGCCGTCAAGGGTGACATTCGGCTGACCTTTGAGCTGTTGCAGCATGGCACGCTGCTCCAGATCACGGACGCGCTTTTCATCGAGCGTTTTCAGCAGTTCCTCTGTGGGGTCGATGTAGATACAACTGTTGTAGCCGTCAATGATTGCCATTCTGCCGTTCCAGTCCTCGCTGATCTCGGTGCCGATGAGAGCGGGGATATTCATGTTGCGGGCAAGAATCGCGGTGTGGCTGTTGGTACTTCCCAAGCGTGTGACAAAGCCGAGCAGCTTGCTCTTGTCCAGCTGAACGGTTTCGGAAGGAGCCAGGTCTTCCGCGACAATGATGAAGGGTTCGTCGCTTTCGGCAGGTCCGGTGTCGGTTCCGGTAAGAATATTCACGACACGTCCGGAAATATCGCGCACGTCGGCGGCGCGTGCCTTCATGTATTCATCGTCCATGGAGGCGAAGGTTTCCGCGAACTGCTCGCCGGTGGTCTTGACGGCAAATTCCGCAGTCTTTCCCTCCGATTGGATGAGATCGGTGATCGCCTCGTTGTAATCGTCGTCGTCGAGCATCATCATGTGAATCTCAAAGATCGCCGCATGTTCCTCACCGGCTTCCACGGCAGCTTTGTCGTAGAGCGCCTGAAGCTGCTCCGTGGCAAGCGCCTTCGCATCCTGAAAGCGTTTCAGTTCCGCGGCAGAATCGGCAGCGTTCTCTTTGATTTCCGCCTGTTTCTTTGCCAGAAATCTGATTTTGCCGATGGCGATGCCCTTGAGAATGGATTTACCTTTTGCTGTCATCATAGAGCATTCCTCCTTTGCGTGCTCCTTGGTTCAGAGCGTATTCCGGAAACGGAGATACTCAGAGGTTCTCTTTGAAGAATTTCTCGATGGTTTCAGCCGCGACGTCCTCGTCGGCTCCCTCAATGGTGACTTCCACTGTATCGCCGCACTTGATGCCCATTCCCATGAGCGCCATGAGCTTTCTGAGATCGACCGACTTGTCGCCCTTGGTGATGGTGCAAGTGCTGGCAAAAGGCTTGACCGCTTTGACGAGAACGCCTGCGGGACGGGCGTGGATGCCGACGGGATCAGTGATGGTATAAGAAAACTTTTTCATGATGGTAACTCCTTTTGAATGAATGTGAAATTTAAGGGGTGAAGTGTGAAGTGCACGAATTCACACTTCACCCGTTTTTGATATGTGATTGAATTGGAACGGACGCTCAGACTTCGGTCGGCTCTTCCGGCTCTTCCTTGGAGAGTGTGATGACGCAGTCGAGAGGATCGCATCCGCCTTCGTTGATTTCCAGACCCGGATAGTCGTCGCTGTTGGTCACCAGAACGGCGGTGGTGGTGGAATAACCGGCGGCTTTGATCTTGTCGATGTCAAAGGTCATGAGCTTCTGACCCGCCTTGACCTGGTCGCCTTCCGCGCAGAACAGTTCGAAACCGTCGCCTTCCATGGCTACGGTGTTGACACCCACGTGAATCAGCAGTTCCATGCCGTCGGGAGAAGAAATGCCAATGGCGTGTTTCGTGTCGGTAGTGGAGGAAATCTCACCGTCGAAGGGGGCGTACACCACGCCTTCTTCGGGTTCAATGCCGACGCCTTCGCCCAGAACGCCTGCCGCAAAGGTTTCATCGGGAATGTCGGCGGAGGGAATGACGTTGCCCTTGATGGGAGCGTAGACCTTGCCGGGTTCGCAGGTGATTTCGGGGAGAGCGGGTTCTTCCGCTGCCGTTTCGCCTGTTTCGTCCGTCGCGTCACGGTGTACAATCCATGACAGCACAAAGGAAACCGCAAACGATACCGCCAGCATGATGGCATACTGCCAGATGAAGTCGGCACAGGTGAGGAATCCGAAGAGACCGGTCACGCCGTATGCCGTCGCGCCGATACCGAGCATGGAGCCGACAGCCGCGCCGATTCCGAACGGAATGGTGATGATCCACTGCACGGCAATGAGAATCCATTCTTCCAGCGTGGAGAAGATGGGTCCGAAGATGGTCAGGGTGAGATAACCGGTCACGAGAACCGTTACCAGCGGGGTGACGAAAAGATCGATCATCTCGGGAACCTTCTCATGCAGCTTTTTCTCGAGGAAACACATGAACCATACGGCTATGATGACCGGAATGACGTGTCCCTGATAGCCCGTCATGTTGATCTTATAGAGGCCGAACCAGACGGAAGCCTGCGGAATGGTTTCACCGGCTTCCACCATACCTGCCACGCTCCAAGCGTTGACAAGATCGGTATGCACCATAATCATGCCGATGACGGCGCCGAGGAAAATATTGCCGCCGAATACCCTTGCGGCGGACACGGCGATCAGAATGGGAAGGAATACAAACGCGGCGTTGCTGAACAGGTGGAGAATCTGATAGGTGCCGGTTCTGTTTGGGCGGTCGATTGTCCCTAAAAAAAATGAAAACGATTACATCACTTGATGCAACCGTTTTCCACTGTTTTCCGATGCTGTTATTCTATTATCCTGTGCGGAAAGGTCAGATGAGACCCAGTTTTTCAAACGCCTTGTAAAGACCGTCCTCACTCACCGCCGGACAGATGTAGTCCGCCATTTCCTTCATAGCGGGATGACCGTTGTCCATGCAGACGCTATATCCCACCGCTTGAAACATCTCTTTGTCGTTCATGCTGTCGCCGAAACCGATGGTGTCGGAAATGTCTTTTCCAAGATGCTCACAGAGCCTGCGGATACCGATGCCCTTGTTGAAGTCCAGTCCGAAGACCTCTCCGTTCAGACAGCCAACCGCTTCCAGATTCTGCACGCAGAACACAAAATAGTCCTTCAGGACTTCCATGGGTTCGTCCAGCTGGCTTCTGTCGGTACACATGAAGACGATCTTGTAGACCGGCGCGCCGTTGTATTCGCTCATCGGACGGATATCCAGCGTTTCGCTGAGCTGACGCCGGAAGCGGAGCAGTTCGGAATTGGAAAACGCGTCGGCGCCTTCCAGCAGATCTTCCAACCCGTTGTCGCCGTAGGTGCCGTCCAGACACTCCACCGTGCGGAAAACGTGGTTGCGCCCGAAAACATCCATCGCCAGCCGGAAAACCTCGGGCTTCATCGGACGGTCAAAAACCACTTCGCCGTCACACACCACATACCCGCCTGCGCTGGCGACATAGCCGTCAAAATCATATTTCAGTAGCGGTTTCAGCATTGCCTGATTTCTTCCCGAACAGAGAAACACCTTGTGACCCTTTGCCTGCGCCTTCCTGATCGCGTCCAGCGCTGACGCGGGAGGAATGTTGTACCCGGGTTCGGTCAGGGTGCCGTCAATATCCAGAAACAATAGCTTTTTATTCATGTCCGTTCCTCCCAGCATTACACTGATTCGCGCTCTAACAGCTTGTATCCGAGCATGGTATGCGTAGGCGGCATTCTCTCGCCGGGATGCTCGCGGCTGTATTCGATCATGGAAAGCAGCAGTTGTACCGCCCTTTCGCCGCTTTCACGGTGGAAGAGCTGGACGGTGGTCAGCGTGGGAGAAATGATGGTACCCGCCAGTCCCCCGCCGATTGCGCCGACACTGACCTGCTCCGGTATCCCGAATGCCCGTTCCTGCAGCGTTTTCATTGCCCCGACCGCAAGGGTGTCGGTCGCGCAGATGACCCCGTCGGGAACAAAGCCGCCGTCCAGAATCTCATTCATGCCCTTGCGGCCTTCGTCCACCGTAAAATGCACCTGCGTTCTCATCAGGTCGGCGGGATTCATACCGGCTTCCAGCATGGCTTCCTCCACGCCGATCCGCCGATTCAATCCGACGCTGACGTCTGTTTCCACCGCGCCGACATAGGCGAGCTTTCTCCGTCCTTTGCCGATGATATGCCGTGCGATCTCACGCGCCGCGCGGCGGTCGTCGTGGTATATGCAGCTGACAGAGGGATGATTCTGCCCGCAGACGACGATCGGACGGGTGCTTTCCTTAAAAAAACGGATATGAGAGGGCGTCAGAACCGTTCCCATCAGGATGATGCCCGCCAGCCTGGCTTCCTGCATCATCCTCAGATAATCAAGCTCCTGTTTTTTGTCATTGCCGGCATTGCCGAATATTGTCAGATAGCCCGATTTGCTCAGCACCGAAGAAACGCCTTCCAGCAGGTTGCTGACCGAATCGGAATTGATTTTCGGCACGACAACGCCGATGCTGTTGCTGCGCTGCTGCCGAAGCGACCGCGCTGCCACATTCGGCACATAGCCGGTTTCTTCGATGACTTTTCTGATTTTCTCTTTTTTTTCTTCGCTGATACTGCCCCCGTTTAAATAGCGGCTGACCGCCGCGGAGGACACGCCCGCCAAAGCGGCTATTTCACTGATTTTCATTCCTGCATCATCTCATCCTGTCAGGCAGTCACTGTTCCAGCGCCCAGAGGAATCCGTAAGGCGCCAGTGTCACAGCATCCGTATGATGCTTCTCGCCGGTCATCAGGTCGATATAGGTCAGCTTCTGTTCAAACCGCAGGACACATTCCTCTCCGCAGAAATTGAAGAACGCCAGAAGGTTCTGTGCTCCGTACTGCCGGAAGATGCCGAGGACATTCGGCGAGCCGGTTTCCAGCGGATAAAACTCTGCCTGCGCCATAAAGACTTCGTTGGCGGCGCGGGTTTCCTCCAGCTTTCTGAGCGCGGAAAAGATGCTGCCCTGATAGGTTTCCGGATCCTTGCGTTTCTCCGCCAGCTTCCAGTCAAACCTGCCGCGGTGGAGATAGCGGCTGTCGAATTTCTTATTGATATCCGCGTGATAGCTGTAATCGTTGAGCTGACCCACCTCATCGCCGCTGTAGATGACCGGGATGCCGCTCTGGGTAAACATATAGGCGTGCAGCATGATATCCGCGTCAACCGCCAGCCCAAGCGCCGCTTCGTCATCACTGTAAACCGCAGCTTCAATGCCGCAAAGGCTGGCGGTGGTTCCGCAAAGACGGGCATCCTGCAAAATCTGGTCTTCATTGTACAGTTCGCCGCGGGAAACGCTGCCGGGGTATTTGCCGATGAAATAATCATTCAGATAGCGTTTATGCGGAATTTCCTCCATCCAGCGCTCTTTGAGCCAGTCATAATCCAGTCCCCAGCCGATATCATCGTGGCATCTGAGGTAATTGAGAAAGACATAATTATGGGGCAGTTCCGCGAGCTTATCCATCTGACGCCGAAGCAGGCTCACATCACGGGTAGCGACCGTGTTCCAGGTGCTTGCCATGGTGGTGACGTTATACAGCATATGGCATTCCGGCTTTTCCGTGGAGCCGAAATAAGGAACCACCTTGGACGGCTCCATGACGACCTCACCCAGCAGCAGCACGGAAGGACAGACAATTTCGCACACCATACGCATCATGCGGACGATGTTGTGCACCTGCGGCAGATTGCGGCAGGGCGTCCCCAATTCCTTCCAGATGTACGGCACCGCGTCCAGCCGGATCACGTCAATGCCCGCGTTGGCGAGGTAGAGAAGGTTTTCGGTCATGTCGTTGAAGACCATCGGATTGGCGTAGTTCAGGTCCCACTGATATGGGTAGAAGGTGGTCATGACGATATCGCCGTCCGGCAGCTTGGTGAAATTGCCGGGAGCGGTGGTGGGAAATACCTGCGGCACGGTGCGTTCGTATTCGTTTGGGATGTCCCAGCTGTCAAAGAAGAAATAACGGCTCTTCGCCTGTGCGTCACCTTCACGCGCCGCCTTTGCCCATGCATGTTCGTCGCTGGTGTGATTCATGACGAAATCCAGACAGCAGCTGATGCCGCGCTGGTGGCAAAGATCGGTGAGCTTTCTCAGGTCGTCCATCGTGCCGAGTTCCGGCTGTACCTTGCGGAAATCGGCAACCGCGTAACCTCCGTCGCTGTGTTCCTTGGGACTTTCGAGAAGGGGCATGAAGTGGATGTAATTGACGCCGCATTCGGTGAAATAGTCGATTTTATCGATAACGCCGTTCAGGTTGCCCGCGAAGTTATCGACATACAGCATCATTCCTACGATATCGTTACCGCGGTACCAGTCGGGATTTTTTTCGCGCTTGCGGTCAATCTCCTTGAGGGAGTCGATACGCTTGGCGTAATATTCTTTCAGCAGCCCGCACAGGTATTCAAGCCCCTGTTCATCATTTTGGTACAGTTCGCAGTAGAGCCATTTCAATTCGTCGTAGCGGGCATTCAAACGTCTGTCAAATTCATTTGCGTAGTTTGCAGCCATTTTGTGTAACCTCCTTGCGGATATATCCATTAAATGGATTGCAATTTTTCTTCCAGTTCTTTCAGGTCGGGCATTGCGGGAATGGCTCCGTGACGGGACGTAGTGATCGAAGCGGCAAGATTCGCGGTGCGTATACATTCGTAGAGCTGCGGCGGCGTGAGATCATTCGGAACGTAGATTTGCAAAGCTGCTATACGACTGAGGAACGCCCCGAAGAAGGTGTCCCCCGCACCGTTTGTGTCGGCGACTTTTACCTTGAAGCCGTCAACCCTGCCGGTTTCCTCGCCGCGTCTGTAATAAGCGCCCTTCGCTCCGAGCGTCAGCAAAATCAGCGGAATGCCGTATTCATCATAGAGCTGCTTTGTGCCGGTTTCATAGTTGTCTGTACCGGTCAGCAGCGGAAGCTCCTCATCGGAGATTTTCAGAATATCAATGAATCCCAGCACGGATTTCATCTGCTCGACCGCCTGTGCTTCATTTTTCCAGAGGTTAGCGCGGTAATTGGGGTCATAGGTGACGGTTGCGCCGTATTCCTTTGCCTTCTGCGCGGCAAAGATTGTCGCGGAACGGGAAGGCTCGTCCGTCAGACTGACCGAACCGAAATGCAGCATATGCGTATCCGAGAGCAGTGCAAGGCTGATATCATCACTCGTGAGCAGTACGTCGGCGCAGTTCCGACGGTAGAAGGAAAAGCTGCGTTCCCCGGTTTCCGACAGTGAAACCACTGCCATGGTGGTACGGGCTTCATTGTCCGTGCGCATTCCTGAAACGTCAACCCGGTTTTCCTCAAGCGTATGGCGGAGAAAATCTCCGAAATAATCCTTCCCCACCTTGCCGATGAATGCCGTTCGGGCGCCGAGTTTTGAGGCGGCGACCGCCACATTGGCCGGTGCTCCTCCAGGATTTGCTGTGTAAAGGGGAATACCGTCCTTCCTTCCGCTGTTGGTCAGGTCGATGAGTATTTCTCCTATGGTAACAATGTCTTTCATAGCAGCACCTCTCAACATAAGAAATCAGTAAAAAGTGAAACTGTTTGTAATCGATTTCATCATTATAAATATAACATACCGCCACCGTTTTTTCAATCGGTTTTGATCATATACCATATAAAATTTATCAGTAAGAATTTGTCAATTCTCAACGAAGCCCCATACCACTGAGCGGATTTCAGACCAAAAAGAATGCAGTGATTTGCAGAAAAAAAGAATGTATAATGAGAGAAGAATCATGATTCTCAAAAATAATTTGGAGGTATTGTATATGGATGAAAGAGAACTTGACTGGAATGACAACATAGAAAACGACGGTGAAGAATATGAACTGTTGCCGGAAGGCGACTATGACTTTGAAGTGACCAGATTTGAACGCGGCAGAAGCAAAGGTTCCGACAAGCTGCCGCCCTGCAACATGGCAATTCTTACCATCAGATTGTCCGGCGAAGGTAAATCCACTACTGTCACCGAAAATCTGGTACTTCATACCAAAATGGAATGGAAACTGTCCCAATTCTTCTGCGCCATCGGTCAGAAGCAGAAGGGCGAAAAGGTTCGTATGAACTGGCAGGCGGTACTCGGCGCAAAGGGACGCTGCAAGGTCGGCATCCGCCCGTATAAGAAACAAAACGGCGAGGACGGTCAGACCAACGAAATCAAAAAATTCTACGAAGCGGAGACGTTCTGAGCGCTCGCGTTCGCTCGCTAAATGAATAGAGAATAGAGAATAACGAATAGTGAATAACGGCGGAAGGCTTCGCCTTGAAAATATATATTCCAAGGCGCGAATGCGCCTTCCTTCACTATTCTCTAAGCGAGCTTGCGAGCGCCCAAAAAGGGGGTTGATAGAATGAATCAAGTACGTTTACGCCCCTATCAGCAGGAAGCGCGGGACGCGATTCTCAGCCAATGGGAACAGGGGTTTCAGAAGACGCTGCTGGTGCTGCCTACCGGCTGCGGAAAGACCATCGTATTTGCCAGCGTTGCGGAGGAATGTGTGCGTCAGGGTCGGCGGGTGCTGATTCTGGCGCACCGCGGGGAGCTGCTCGATCAGGCGGCAGACAAACTGAAAGCATCCACCGGTCTGGGGTGTTCGGTGGAAAAGGCGGAAGAAAGCTGTCTCGGCAGTTGGTTCCGCGTGACGGTCGGTTCCGTCCAGACGCTCATGCGTGAAAAGCGGCTGGCACAGTTTCAACCGGATTTTTTTAATGTCATCATCGTCGATGAAGCGCATCACTGCATTTCCGAGAGCTATCAGAAAATACTCAATTATTTTGCTCAGGCGCAGGTGCTGGGCGTAACCGCAACGCCTGACCGCGGAGACAGGAAGAACCTCGGCGAAGTGTTTGACAGCCTGGCATATGAATACACGCTTCCCAAGGCAATCAAAGAAGGGTACCTGTCGCCGATCAAGGCGGTCACCATTCCCTTAAAGCTGGACTTGAGCGGCGTCGCCATTCAGTCGGGAGATTACAAGGCATCCGACGTGGACTGCGCGCTGGAACCGTATCTGTTCCAGATAGCCGAGGAAATGAAGAAATATTGCGAAAAGCGCAAGACGGTGGTATTCCTTCCGCTGGTCAAAACGTCGCAGAAGTTCCGCGATATTCTGAATGCAGCCGGACTCCATGCCGCCGAAGTCAACGGCAACAGCCCCGACAGGGAACAGATTCTGAAGGATTTCAGCGACGGGAAATACAACGTCCTGTGTAATTCCATGCTGCTGACGGAAGGCTGGGACTGCCCGTCGGTGGACTGCATCGTGGTACTGCGCCCGACAAAGGTGCGCTCCCTGTACTGCCAGATGGTGGGACGCGGCACACGACTCTGCGAGGGCAAGGAAAACCTGCTGCTGCTTGACTTCCTCTGGCACACGGAGCGGCACGAATTATGCCGTCCGGCACACCTGATCTGCGAGAGCGAAGAGATTGCGGAAAAGATGACCGAACAGCTTGCGGAAGCTGCCGGATGCCCTGTTGACATTGAGGACGCTGAAAAGCAAGCCTGTGAGGATGTTGTGGCACAGCGTGAAAGCGCCCTTGCCAAGCAACTGGAAGAAATGAAACACCGCAAGCGCAAGCTGGTTGACCCGCTCCAATTTGAAATGTCGATTCAGGCGGAAGACCTTGCCAATTATGAACCGTCCTTTGGCTGGGAGATGGCGCCGCCGAGTGCCAAACAGGTTGCCGCACTCGAAAAGCTGGGTATTTTTCCCGACGAAATAGAAAATGCGGGCAAAGCCAAACAGCTGCTTGACCGTCTCGACAAACGCCGCCGCGAAGGTCTGACCACACCCAAGCAAATCCGCTTTCTGGAAAGCAAAGGCTTCCAACATGTCGGTACATGGCAGTTTGAAGCGGCGCGGAATCTCATTGACCGCATAGCGGCAAACGGTTGGCATATTCCCTATGAAGTCGATCCGGCAACATATCAGCCGTAACGGATGGTGATACGCATAGAAAAAGAGGAATTGAAAAAATTGCTGGATTATATCAATCCGGCAGGACTGCATTATCAGGAATGGCTTAATGTCGGTATGGCGCTCCATTATGAAGGCATACCGTGCGACGTATGGGATCAATGGTCACGACGCGACGGCAAGCGTTATCATTCCGGCGAGTGCAGCCGCAAATGGGAAGGGTTTCACCCGGAACAAACCCCTTCCCCTGTGACCGGCGCGACCATCGTGCAGCTTGCCAAAGAAGGCGGCTGGCACCCGTCTTTTTCTTCCAAGGGACAAGAACTGGACTGGAACGACACCATTGAAAAGGATGATTCTTTTTTCCCGGTAGTCATAGACGAGAACCGGATAGAGGGAAAATCATTCAGAATTCCCGACGAATGGAATCCTGTGAAGCAGCTTATCACGTATCTGGAAACGCTTTTTGAACCCACCGACAAAGTGGGCTATGTGACCCGGGTCACGAAAGGCGTTGGCGACAGAATGTCGCCTTCGAAAGGCTGTTGGGATAGAACTGCACGGCAGTTAATCAAGCAGTTGAGTGAATGCAAGGGAGATATTGGCGCTGTTCTGGGTGATTACAATCCCGAATACGGGGCATGGATACGCTTCAATCCTCTGGATGGTGAGGGCATCGGAAACGCCAATGTGACCGACTTCCGCTTTGCACTGGTGGAATCCGACAATGTGAATCTGGACAAGCAGAACGCCATCATCCGGGAGCTGGAGTTGCCTGTGGCGGCACTGGTTTACAGCGGCGGAAAGAGCCTTCACGCGATTGTCAGAGTAGAAGCCGCCGACGCGAAGCAGTACCGCGAGCGCGTCGAATATCTTTACAAGGTCTGCGACAAAAACGGCTTTGAGGTAGACCGCAACAACAAGAATCCTTCCCGCCTGAGCCGTATGCCGGGCGTGATACGGAACGGCAAGAAGCAATATCTTCTGGAAACCAACATCGGCAAAAAGTCATGGAGCGACTGGGTAGAGTGGATTGAAAGTGTCAATGACGATCTGCCCGACCCTGAAAACCTCGCGGACATCTGGGACGATATGCCGGAGCTGTCGCCGCCGCTCATCGACGGCATTCTCCGGCAAGGACACAAGATGCTCATCGCGGGACCTTCCAAGGCGGGAAAATCCTACGCGCTGCTGGAATTATGCTGCGCGATCGCCGAAGGGAAAGGCTGGCTCGGCTTCAACTGTGCGCAAGGGAAAGTCATGTATGTTAATCTGGAACTCGATCGCGCCTCCTGTCTGCACCGTCTGAAGGACGTTTATACATGCCTCGGGTGGAAGCCGGAGAACGTCCGCAACATTGATATGTGGCACCTGCGCGGTAAATCCGTTCCGATGGACAAACTCGCGCCTAAGCTCATCCGCAGGGCGGCAAAGAAGAATTATATCGCCATTATCATTGACCCGGTCTACAAGGTCATCACCGGCGACGAAAACAGCGCCGACCAGATGGCGCGGTTCTGCAACCAATTCGACAAGATATGCACGGAACTCGGCTGCGCGGTTATTTATTGCCACCACCATTCCAAGGGTATGCAGGGGCAGAAGCGCAGCATGGACAGAGCATCCGGTTCCGGCGTATTTGCCCGCGATCCTGACGCACTGCTTGACATGATCGAGCTGGAACTCAGCGAGGATATTCTCAAACAGGAACGCAGCAAGGCGGTATGTAACATCTGTACCGATTGGCTTGACCGCTTCGGATTCTCGGAAGAGTATTCGCAGGACGACGCTTTGAGCGAGAGCGCCATGAAGCAGAAGTGCCGCGAATTGCTGGAACCAAGCACCTTTGACAGACTGATGGAAACCGTACACGAGGCGGAAAAGGCAGTACAGAGCCGGACAGCATGGCGCGTGGAAGGCACATTGCGTGAATTTCCGAAGTTTCCCGCGATTAACATGTGGTTTGACTATCCGATACACCGCATTGATACAGTGGGCGTTCTGGGCGATCTGCAAGCGGAATCGGAACGTCCGGTTTGGCAGAGAGCCACCGCCAAGCGCAAAAAACAAGCCGAGAAAAAGAAGGAAAAACAGTCCAATGAATTTGAGATAGCGTTCAGCAATCTGGAATTTGACGGCGGTGATGTAGCGGCTGGAGACCTTGCCGAAGCACTGGAAGTGAAGACCGAAACCATCTGCAAATGGCTCGGCGAAACAGGCAGAGCCAAAGCGGATTTGAAAGAAGATTTTGAACTTTTCACAGGCGAAGACGGCAAAAGATATGTGCGACGGGTCGCACCGACCTAGGTCTGTCCGTCCGTGCGACGGGTCGCACCGACCATGGTCTGTCCGTGCGTGCGGGCGGACGGACAGACCACTATACTACGTATAACTTCGTGTCCGTCCGACCCCTCGTCCCTCCGTTCACAGGGGTGGTATGTGGCGAATGCTTACGCCACACACACACCACCCCATGGAACGGGAAGGGACACCGCGCGAGAAAAAATCTTTAAGCGCACTTTAATAATTTAGCGAGGTGAAATAAATGGAAATTCATTTTTTTATGCCAATGATACCGCCGACCGTTACCCAGCAGCAACACCGTGTCACCGTGCAGAAAGGGCTCAAGGATATCATGACGAAGCTGCACTTCTGGAAAGATGACGCGCTGGTTGCCTCGGAAGTGGTGGAAAAGTTTTGGTCGGACGTTCCGGGCATCTGGATTGGCATCAGGGAGATCGGACAATGAAGCTATCGGAAGTAAAGCGCGTAATGTCGCTCCGGCTCCCTGTGCTGTGGGACGGCGTGGAGTACACCGTCACCGGCTGCACGCTCAAATTCGACCGCAAGGGCGGCAATTGGTACTACCTGCTGGAACTGCTCGACAAGCGCACGGGGCACAGCGTGATGGTTGTACCGATGGAAGATGTGACGATTGCGGAGGAATCCACAGAAACCGCCCAAATTTGACCTGTGACGCGATTTCGGAGCGCAGACATGAAATTATACTATGACAAGCCGGAAACGCTCTCAGCGGCGATTTCCGGCGAAAGGAGAGGTATTGTGGAAGATAAAATCTGACAAGGTTCTGACAAGGTTTGTTTGAAATGGCATTGAAAAAAAACACTCGAATCAAGGCTTTGCCTTTTCAAGTGCTTTTGTGTTTAATCGTCGTAATGTCCCCGGCAGGCGGCAATGATCAGGCTGTCACCGTCCGGCACCTCGATTAATTCATGTTCCGTCAGATGGGCAGTGCCGTTCTCTATCCGTCCGATCACACGGTCTAAATGCCGCGGCTTTTACTTTAGTGGATAGTGGTCAGTGGTTAGTGGTCAGATGTCGGCTTCTCAAAATCACACTATTCACTGACCACTGACCACTGACCACTCAATATGCCGCGATGCTGGAAGCCCGTCAGGAACGCGCCGGACATTCCGCCCTCAAATCCTACGCCGAACAGACAGGTTTGAGCGTGGAACAGGTTACAGCCGCCGAAGTGCGCACCGTCGGCGCGGAACTCCATACATTCCCCTGAACGCCGACCGGCAGAGCCGTTCGGGGATTGGATGAGGTGTTACTGTGTTACTGAATGTGTTACTCAGGGATTTTGGGTGTTACAGGGATGGAAAGCAAGATTTTCGCCCTATGCCCGAATTGTGCAACAGGTTGTTGCACAAAGTCGATGTCATCAAAATGTGCATTTTCTCTTGACGATGATAGAAAAATGTGTCATAATGGTTTAAAGAATTGTCTGTATCAAGATTTAAAATTTTTCAAGGACACAGGAGGTTTACCACATGAATCAGATGTTCGATGTTTTCATATCCTATCGCCGCAGTGACGGCACAGAACTGGCAAAGGCTGTGCGCGATTACCTGACGTCAAGGGGACTGCGTGTTTTCCTTGACACAAGGGAGTTAATTGATGGACAATACTTTGACACGCAGCTCAGGGAAAGGCTCATTGAAACGCCCAACTATGTATTGATTGCCACGCCTGAAGCGTTCCAATTCCGCAAGGGCGAGGACTGGGTACGGGAGGAAATGAAGCTGGCTGTAAGCGAGTTCAAGAAGAATCCGCAGAATCGCTCGGTCATTCCGTTTGTACCCAATGGCACCGTGTTCCCCGAATCGGGATTGCCTGAGGGATTGGAAGACATGCCACGCTTCAACAGAATCCTTCTGAAAGATACCAAGCCGACAGGCGCGGAACTGCTCCGTCTGGCAAAGGCAATCTGCCGTGTCAACCGTCGCAATATGTGGAACGCCGGACAGCGCGTTCTGGAAAGAAGCAAGACGGAAGGCAGCCGATTCCATCTGCTCCATGTGGACGAGCGGATCATGCCTTTGTATAAAAAGGACAAACGCGCCAAAGCACACGGCGCGACGCTCCCCATCAACGTAACTTCCGGTGAGAGCAAAGAAGAATCCTCCCTGCGTGACGCGCTTCAGGCGCAGCAGGGCAGTCTCTACCTGATCGGTGAAGGCGGTATCGGCAAGACCACCGCCATGATCAGCATTATGGAACGCCACTACACCGACCAATCCTACAGTGATTCGGGCGAGATTCCGATTTTCGTGGAACTCAACGGCGCACCAAAAAGCGCGAAGTGGTATCAGGGCGAGGACGGTCTGGCATCCGACTTCATCCGGCGCGAAATTGCCCGTTTATTCCTCGGTGTGAACAGCATCGGGAAGGTGCCGAAGGATTACGTCAGCGGCATGGACGCGCTTTTTACAAAGGAAACCGATACCCCGGAGTATCTGTTGCTTCTGGACGGGCTGAACGAGGTGTCCACCGACTATGTGAGCGACGAAAACGGGCGTTCACAGCCCATTCGTTCCCTCATTATCGAGGAAATCAACTATCTGCTCACCGAATGTCCGAATGTGCGCGTCATGCTCACTAGCCGCACCGATGAAACCGAAATCAACTGCTCCGAACACGGCATTGAAAAGCTCTATCTCACGGGCTTGCACAAAGACTCCATCACCGAATATCTGGCATCCAAGAAATTCTCCTCCCGCGAAATCAAGGATGCGCTGGCGGACGAACGCTTGTTTGACTGCATCAGAATTCCGCTGTTCCTCACCATGTTCGCCGCGCTCAATAAGACCAAGGGCGTGTCGAGCCGCGGGGAGATATTCAGCCGCTTCTTCCACGAGCGCAGCGACGAATTGCAGAACGAATACACCCAGAAGAACCGCCTCGACAGTCTGAAAAAGGACACCGTCAACAAAGGACAGCTTCGCTTCATTCTCGACTTCCTGCTTCCGGCAATCGGCTGTGAAATGGAGCGTCGGAACGATTTCAAGCTGACAGCGGAAGAAGCCGCCAAGATCATACTGCCGCTTCTGGAAGGCAAAGATGCCAACGGTAACAAGCCTGAAAAGACAGCCCATCCCTGCGCTGTCATCGGCGAATACGGCAAGCAGTGTTTCGCAGGCTACAAAGGAAGCGCCAGTCTGCCGAAGATTGCCTCTTCTCTGCTCTCCGTCAGCGGTGATATTTCGGAAGTTGCCGAATACATCCTCACCAGCGCGGTGGATATTCTCGGAATCCTCTACCGCGATGACAATGCGGAATACGGCTTTATCCACCACCACTTCCGCGACTACTTCGCCGACGTGCATGACATCAACCTCCTGCGCATTGCCGTGCAAGCCAATACAAAGAAAAAGCCCGACCTCTCCTTTGAAAGCCTTGCGCCCTTTATCGCCAACGCCAACCGCCGCGAGAAATCGGTCTTCATCGGGGAAATCCTCGGCGAACACCACAACAAGCCGACTCTCAAAGGCTATACATGGCACTACAATGTGCCAACCGCGCCGGAGGACAGAAACCTGCTCAAACGCGCACTGGAACTTTTCCGTGGCAGATTCGGGGAAGAAGTGGGCTATGGTGTTTTCAACCTGATCGAAATATGGAAAATCGTACGGGAAGATTTGTCGGGGAGCGATTTTTCCGGGCTGGATTTGTCACTCGTAACCTTCAATGGTGTTCACCTCGGACACACCGCGTCAGACGGTGCGGATTTCCGCGGGGCAAAGGCAGGCATGAAAAACCTGCTCTGTCAGGGGCATAGCGGGTCGGTCACCTCCGTCGCCTTTGCGCCGGACGGCAAGACCTTCCTCTCCGGGTCGTATGACAACACCGTCCGGGTGTGGGACAGCGCCACCGGGCAGTGCCTCCGCGTCTGCGAGGGGCATAGCGATGATGTCAACGCCATCGCCTTTGCGCCGGACGGCAAGACCTTCCTCTCCGGGTCTGGTGACGCCGTCCGGGTGTGGGACAGCGCCACCGGGCAGTGCCTCCGCATCTGCGAGGGGCATCGCAGAGGGGTCAGAGCCGTCGCCTTTGCGCCGGACGGCAAGACCTTCCTCTCAGGGGCACGCGACCGCACCGTCCGGGTGTGGGACAGCGCCACCGGGCAGTGCCTCCGCGTCTGCGAGGGGCATAGCGATGATG
>JAFPUM010000019.1 GCA_017395425.1 Clostridia bacterium
ACAATTATCATATTGCTTTTCTGGAATTTTATGCTTAATAATGATTTATAACGATCATATTTTTCACATATAAATTCAGAAACTCAAGATGATTTAGATCATATTCCTGAAAAACAGGAGGGGGACTGAATAGTTACTTTCTTTTTTCTTTTTTTTGCTTATTTCATGGTTCTGCCGCAGCACTTTTTATATTTCTTCCCGCTGCCGCAGGGACAGGGATCATTCCGCCCGATCTTCTGCCCGACATGAATCGGACGCGGCGCGTTTCCTTCAAAGATCTCGTCGGTTCTTTTGATCACCAGCTTCGGGATCACAATAGGCGGTACTCCCACCACATCGCAATGCCGATGACCTTTCAGGCTTTGCTTCCGGGTCTTATCGGAAAGTTCTCCCAGCATATTCAGCAAAAACTCAAACTGACTCACGCTGATGGGCATTTCCGACGTCTGCACGAAGTCAAAAATATCCTGCAAACTGCCGTCGGTCACACACCAGACTGCGATTTTCCGCATGAGAATGTTGGCATTTTCATAGGAAACGTTCTGATTGTTGTAAATGAATTGAACCGCCTGACGGTAATAGTAATTGGTGGAATCCAGCCCATAGGCGGCGTAGGCTTCGATTTCGCGACGGGTGGGAAGCGCCTCTTCCAGACCGTCCGCCCATTCGCTGTGCGCAGCAGGCGGCGCCAGACGGTAAACCGCTTCGCCGTTTTCATAGGAGAATTCCGGACAGTCTGCCTTTGCCAGAAATGCCTCGGCTTCTTCGGGCGTGACGGATTGATCCACATAGGCGGCGTGGAACACTTTGGCAAAAAGGGCGGGGGTAAATCTGCCGTAAATCATCGCGCAGGCGCGGGCGGTGCGGGTGAGGTTGTCCTCATCGCTCAGGAAGCAGTGGGAGGCGCAGTGCATCATAATCCTGCCCGCCAGTTCTTTGGGAATCATCGCAGAAATCACGTCTTTTCTGACCGACAGAAAGACCACGCCATCGGCATACGGTGCCGAATCGAGAATTTGCAGCGCGGTATCCTCATCGACGGTGCCGCTGCGGAAACAGTCGAGAAGCAGCTTCATTTCGGTCTGACTGTACTGTTTGAGCCTCACGCCCGCATTGATTTCCACGGTCGGCACGATAGCTTCGGTCATCTGCTGCTTGGTCATCTTATCGGACACCTTCACGCCGTACCGTCCCGCGATTTCTTTGATGTGGGACTTGCGGGAAGCTTCCACCAGCGCTGCCAGCAGCCATTCGGTCTGACCGGAAATACTGTTCTTCGTGATCTTTTCGTTCATTGTGGTAAAATCCTTTCCTTCATTCATGAAAAGTGGATGGGAGAATAATAATATGGTATGGTATGATTTATGGTGTATAGGTTACTCGCTGTCGGAATCGCTGACCGTTTGCCGGGAACCGGTGGAAGTCTGGTGTTCCACCGGCAGCGAATCAGGTCCGGCATAGAGATTATAGGTAAAGGGATAGTAATAAAAGATATCGTCGTCGGTGGAATAGAAGGTGACGACCTTATAGGCAAACTGCCGTCCGTCGTCGATCTGCACATCCCACGGGTAGACCGAATAAGTGGTAAGAATCCGGCGACCGTTGTCCTGTGTTTTCTTGATGAATTTGGTGGGCCAGAAATGGCGGTCATATTGGGCGAAACTCTGTTTGAAGCTGCTGTACTCCTGCCAGTCCCTGAAGGAATAGCAGCCGTTGAAAAGCTCGGTGTAAACGGTGAGGGAAATAATGAGCGTGCCGAGAAGTGCGTATTTGATCGGATGGAAGCGGAGGATTCTGTCCCATTTGAGTTTGGGGAGAAACACCACCATAAAAAAGAGTATGACAGTAAAGATGACTACCCCGCAGCACAGGGCAATGGTCTGATTGCCCATGCAGATCAGGATCACCAGATCAATGAGCGCGGCAGGCCATTCAAAGGTTGCGAGCAGCACCTCGCTCACCGCCATCAGAATCAGCAGCAGGGTCAGAAAGCGGGAGAGACGGGGCATTTCCATATTGACGCAGTACATAAAAAACTGCCAGCCGAAGACAATGAAAAACAGAAACAGCAGCAGCAGACTGAAGGTGCTCAAAGCGCTTGTTCCTTCCTTTCCCGGTCCGTGACGCGCGCAAAGGCGCACAGACGCTAGCGATAAATCATGAGAGGTTCGATCTGTTTGGCGTCCGCCACTGCCTGAAACGCCTTGGGCATTTTGGTGGAATAGGACTTGTCGTTGGTGTAGTAGCGCATTTCCTCCACGTCATAAAACAGCACATAGATTTTACCGCTGTCGGAACAGATGAAAATCATGTCCTTGCCAATGGATGTGAGATGGGCATAATATTTGACACAATCCAATTCGGCATCCACATTGACCTTATTGCCGTTTTTATCCACCTTGCGTTCGTAGGCGATGGGGGATTGCAGACCGTCCTTCATCATTTCCTGATACAGTGCGTAATCGTCCTTCGAGAGCGTGGCGGACAGCGCTTTCACAATTTTGTCGGACTGATAGAGCTGATAATCATAGCCTTTGGTTTCCTGTTTGGTGTAATAGGACGGCGTGCCGTCGGTAAATCTGCCATCGATCTGGAATCCGTCGGCAATGCTGAAATCCGCGTTGCTGCCCGAATGGAAGACCGTCATATACTGAGTGCCGCGCTGGAAACAGAGAACGCCTGCTCCCTGGAGATAAGCGGCAGCATCCGCGTCGGTAAAGTTCGCCTCGCCGGAAATCGTGGCGGTCTTTTTGCCATTCCACAGTTTCAGCGTGAACTGAAAGGAAAGATCATCCTGATCGGTGACGGTCAAGGTTGCCTTTTGATTTTCATAAACGTCGGTTTTGTGCCATGTACCGGTGAAATCGGCTTTTTCGACATTGGCGGGCACAGTGGATGACGGATTTTCGTCGGGTGTGACCGACAGATCATCATCGACCGTGCTGCCGGGCGACGTCACCCCCGCGTAAGCTGCCGTGTTGTCGGGCGGATAGGTCGGGCGGCGCTGACCTTCCCGCAGCATCGCCGCCGCGGAAGACAGAATCACAATGCCCACCACCGCAAATGCCACACCCAGAAACGGCTGCCACGGAATGCGTACAGGCGGAGCGCCGCCTGAAGACGAAGCGGAAGAAGCGTTTAAGGAACGTCGCGGCGGCGGCGTGCTGGATTGGGGTATGCCGCCAAGATAGCCCTGATTGCGGTTGGCGTCTCTGTAAGAATATTGGTTGTCTCCCAAACCGTAGGTTCCTCCTTCGTTTGCTTTGTGCGGATACGCGGATTCTAATGATATATATTACTGCAATGTCCGGAAAATTTCAATAGAAATTTGCAAGAATTTCGTTATTTTTTATGAGTGGGTGTGATGGGCGCCTGTCATACAGTCATACAGACTTGACATTTACTCTTCGTATTCTTCCCGCGTTTCATAGCCGCAGCGTTTACATTTTTTTTCGACTGTAATGATTTTTCCGATATCTGGCGGACACTCAACCTGTCCGCAATAGAACCAACTGTATCCACATTGAAAGCGGTTACAGGAAATGTTTTTGGTTTCATTGAAATCGTGCATGATTTTTCCGCAAATTTTACATTGGCAATTGTTATCAAGGTTTTCTAAACAATGATGCTCCGGTTCGATCATCGTCATATTCCCCCCTATATCAAAATCAATGTCATTTATCCGGATTCGCCCTTCCCCGTTTGTGAAATTGGCTTGATTTGCTTGGGTGGGGTTCCCCGTTTGCATTCGCCCTTCCCCGTTGTGGGTCTTGGCGCAATTCGCTCGGCAGGCTTACGCCTGCCTGCTGGGGCTTTGCCCCAGTCCCCAGTGGTGGCGCTGCCCCCACGCCCCTGCCAGGGAGCTTACCCCCTGGACCCCGCGCCGCTGCGCGGCTAATTGGCGCTTCGCGCTTTTTTATTATTCATTTTTCATTATTCACTATTCATTATTCTTTTTTTCCGCCCACAGTTTGAGTACCAGCGTCTGGGTCTTCGCGTCGGGCAGCTTCCCGTCGAGTACCATCTGCACCGCGTCCTCCAGACGGATATACTCCACCTCTAAAAACTCGTCCTCATCGGGGTGGCTGGTGCCTTCCTTCTGAATATCGCAGGCGAAAAGATGAATGATTTCCTCGCAGTACCCGGGCGTGGGATAGAGCTTGCCCATACTGCGCCAATTGGTTCCCTCCGCGCCGACCTCTTCGGACAGTTCCCGCTGTACCGCGTCAAACGGATCCTCGCCGCGCTCGAGTTTTCCGGCGGGCAGTTCGGTGACAATCTCTTTATAAGGATAGCGGAACTGCCGCACAAAGGGCAGCATACCGTCCGCCGTCAGTGCCGCCACGCACACGCCGCCGGGATGCTCCACAATTTCGCGGATCGCGACATGACCGTCGGGCAGCTCGGCTTCGTCCACCCGCAGATTGATCACGCGTCCCTTGAAGTGATAGGTTTCGGTGAGGGTTTTTTCTTCGAGATAATTCATAAAGCAGCATCTCCTGATTCATATTTATTCATGCGCCTGTCATACAGTCATACAGGCAAAATGATTTTTTATTTTTATCATCGAAAAGGGGTTAAAGGGCATGACAGAAAAGCGGAACACACGAAGGATTGTCGGCATTGAGCCGCCGGACAGTGCGCGGGTGCGGCAATGGGTGCAGGCGCTGAAGAAAACCTATCCGGCATGGCTGGAAGTGAGTGAAATGGGGAAAAGCCTGCTGGGGCGCAGCATATGGACGCTGCGGCTGCACGGCTGCGGTGATTCATCCGGACTGTCCGCGCCGGATACGCCGGTGCTGTATTGCGGCGGGGTTCACGGGCGGGAGTGGATGACCACACTGCTCATGCTGTATTTTGCGGAGGAAGTGCTGCACGCCTGCCGCACGGGACGGCGGCTTTGCGAGATGGATATGAACCGGCTGCTGTCCACGCGGTCACTGGTAATCGTGCCGTGTCTGAATCCCGACGGCACCGAGATATCCATCAACGGCGCGGACAGTCCGGGTCTGTCGGACTACCTGAGCGAGGAACTGGTAACAAAGTGCCGCAGCAGAGCATTCTGCCGTCGGTGGAAAGCGAATGCGCGGGGTGTGGATATCAACCGCAACTTCAACGCGGGTTGGGACGAGATGCGTGCCGCCGCGATGGAACGCGGCATTAGCGGTCCGCAGCCGGGTGGCTGGACAGGAGCATATCCGGAGAGTGAGCCGGAGACACAGGCAATCGTGGCACTGTGCCGACAGCTTCGGTTCCGTCATGTGGTGGCATTCCACGCGCAGGGAGAGGAAATCTATTGGAATTACCGGAGTTTTACGCCGCCGCGGGCGCATCTGATGGCGCGGATTCTGTCGGCGTCGTCGGGGTACCGGCTGGGGGAGCCGAGCGCCAACGCGTCGGCGGCGGGACTGAAGGACTGGTTTATGGAGACGTATCACGCGCCGGCGTTCACAGTGGAAATCGGACGGGGAGAATGTCCGCTGTCGCTGGGACAGTTCTGGTTTCTGTACGGAAGGCTGCGCGAGATGCTGGTACTGGGAGCGGCGTTGTAGTGAATAATGAATAATGAATAATGAATAGTGAATAGTGAATTGTGAAAAAGCGCCAATTAGCGGAGCGAATGCGGAGCGGGGGAGTCGAGGGGGGCGAGCCCTCCTCGCGGGTGCAGGGCAGGAGCCCTGCT
>JAFPUM010000020.1 GCA_017395425.1 Clostridia bacterium
ATTTAACGCTGCCTGTGATGATGTTTTATACATCGACAGCAGAAATCTCAACAGCTTATAGAACGGCATCAGCCGATTCCTTGTAAAATACTCCGGTCTGAATCGACTCTCTTCCAGCGTAGAATCTGCATGGATTATCTCTCGGGTTATTTCTATTGCCGCCCATATCAACAACATGGCATTGCACCTCATGAATTTAAGTAGTGTATCAATCTGATACCCACTTCCATTCTTTTGGCTTTCTCTTTTTGTCAAGTGGTATTTTGCATGAGATTTTGTTTATTTTTTGTGCTTTTTGCTCTTCCCCTTAAGTTGTGGATAGTAAATATGAAAATACGCAAAAAGCCCGCAAGCATCCCTCATCATTTCGAGAGACAGCCTGCGGGCTTCGGTGGTTCATAATGCTTTCTTTAATGCGGCGCGTTCTTCCTCCAGCTTGCTGCCGACAATGGCGTCGGCGGAGAGGTAGTGCTTGCGCTGAAAGAACAGGACGGTTGCCTTCGTTATTGATACCGACACGGTTAATCTGACGGTGGTTGTCGGATTGGTATTGACACGCTCATCAAATGCGTGGTAGAATAAAATGTAGAATCATGTTCAGAACGATGGGAGGGTGTAAACGTGAATATCAAAGCGATATCATGGATAGAATCGGCAGTTTTCTTTTTACTTGCCAATATCATCATGCTGCTTGGTTCGGATTTTCCTCCGCCTGTGGGGTTTTTATGGATCACGTTGACGGCTGCCTTGATGGCCGTCATACAATGGTTCTATGTCCGATGGCTATTGGCAAATGACATGAAGCGAGCGACATTGTTCATAACACTCGCCGTTTTTGCGCTTCTGGGAATTGTCGTTCCGGTGATTTTCGTTGCCTTCCGGGGCGGTTTCCAGACCGGAACCGGCATAGGAATATTCATCACAATGATCGTATTTATCGGTTATGGATTTGCACTTTGGATAGTCAACAGATTCCTGAAAAATCATTTGGGTTGAATCTATGGGCCGTTTGACGCCGACACGGTTAATCCGATGACGATCTCCGATTTAACCGAATTATGAAATGTGTGGTATGATTTTCGTATAATTGATGGGAAGGACAATCCATAAATTTGGAGGCGGAATATAGATGATCATCAACCTTGGAAATCGTGTCGTAAACAATTACCTGATTGATTACGAAGATGGATATATACTGATTGACACAGGCTATCAGAATGGGTTTCGACGGTTTCAGCGCAATATCAGGAAAAGGAATATCAATCCTGATGACATCAAATTTATCTTTCTTACTCACGCGCATGATGACCATGCAGGCTTTCTGAATGATGTTCTGCAAGCAACGGATGCCAGGGTCATTCTTCATCCGAAAGCACTTGATGGATTAAGACGGGGACAGAATTCGTTTGAAGGTGGGTGTTCCAGCCATCTCGCGCATTTTTTCTGCCTTATTCTTGAGATGTTAGGTAAAGGTGACCATCGGTATCCTGTCATTCGGGAAGAGTTTACAAATCGACTTATCACAATTGATTCTGATGATTTTCGGGAGCTGCATTTCCCGTTTGAGATTGTTGAAACGCCGGGTCACACCGCTGATCACATCTCTCTGATCAAGGAAGATGTGATGTTCTGTGGCGATGCCGCTATGAACAATTTTCCGAGCATCCACAGAGTGATTATCTGGATCGAGAATCTTCAGCAGTATAAACAATCATGGGAAACCATGATCCGGATTCATCCAAAAATGATCTATCCCGCTCATGGTAAACCCTTCTCAATCGACGATCTGAATCAGAATCTATCCTATTTAGACCAGATACGCCTGCTCCCTCTGAAAAAACAAAAATGATAAACGAAAGGAAAGATCACTATGCTGTTTCATACTTACGGGGAATTCAATGCCCCAAAACTGCTGCTGATGCACGGTATGCTAAATGACTGGCACATCGTATATGATAAGATGAAAAGCCTCGCGGACAAATACTATCTGATCATTCCCGCGATGGACGGCTGCTATGACGGTTCGGGCGATTTCACGAGCTTTGCGGATCAGTGCAGACAGATCGAAGAATATGTCGGCATTCATCTCGGTGGAAAGCTGGATCTGGTCTACGGAATCAGTCAGGGCGCTACCCTCATGGACGAGCTGCTTTGCCGCAATAAGATAGAAATCCGCGTCGCCATACTTGACGGACTGTATGTTGCAAGGCAGGGTGCTTTAGTCGGCAAGCTGACTGCCAGACAGCTTCTGAAGACGCAGAAAAACGGCGGTGAGTTGCCGTGGGGCATAAAGCATATTATGATGCCGCTCATGGGCATGGACGAGAAGGATATGGCGGCATTCAATTGCCTTTACCTTGGCTTTTCAAAAGTCACCGCCGAAAGAAACGCTCATGAGCAGTATACTTACACGCAGTCGCCCGAAATTGCAAAAACAAACGCAAAAATCTACCTGTGGTGCGGCAGTAAGGAGCCTTACGCGATTAAATCCCATCACATCATAAAACGATATATCACCAACTATGAAGAAACGGTGTTTGACGGGTGCGCTCACGGCGAGTTGTTCTTTTTTCAACCCGAAAAGCTGTGTGAGATGATCTCAGAAATTGGTCGGAAACTGAACGGAAACGCTTTATGAATAGTGAGAATTGACGGTATGAAATATTAACTGCATAGACGGAGGCAACTATGCAGTACGAAATAATACCGGCTCCTGACGGGCAAAAGAACATTTTGAAAAACAATAAAAAAACGTCCTCTCATTTTCCGTGCGGATAATAACACGATGAGAGGACGAAATCGTTTGTTTACGGATTTGTTTTGAACTATCCGCTTCCATGAAGATGAAGCAAATCGGAATACAGATAAGGATATCGAGGAGAAAAACTACTTCTTTACCGCATCCTTAAATGCCTTGCCTGGCTTGAAAGCGGGAACAGTGGTCTCAGGAATGATTTGTTCCTCTTTGGTCTGGGGATTGATATTCTTTCTCTCTTTATGAACTCTGGTTTCAAATGTACCAAAGCCCACAAGCTGTACCTTATCTCCGTTCGCAAGAGTAGCAACTACCGTCTCCAGCACCGCGGCAACAGCCTTTTCAGCGTCCTTCTTTGCGAGACCGGATTTTTCGGTAACCGCTTCAATCAATTCTGTCTTGTTCATTCGATTGTACCTCCATATACGTTGTTTTGATTTCAGTCCGGATATCAGATCTGAATTCAATCCACGCTCCTCGGTTGAGAAGCAACTGTCGGTCTGCATACTGTCATTCATACCGACAGTCTTTGCAGCCCAAAGCAGCTATTCCATTTCGATAACGGGTTCTTTTTTTACACCGCAATCACTAAAACGCCATTGTGCAGCGAAATCCGCAAAGAATCCCATCAGATCACTCACACAAAGTCGAAAGAAATACCCGCCCATACATTCTATCAAATTAAATTCCTTTTTTCAAGTACTTTTGCAAATTTTTCTCCCTTGGGCAGCATCAGGATATCTTCCTTGGTAACGCCCTTGATCAGAAGAATCACCGCTGCATACACCGCCATAGCCGCCGCGATGGAAACCACTGTAATCAATGCTCCCACCGTCCGTGACGAGGAATGCAGCATTGACGTCAGCAGCCCGTTGACCGACCATGCCGCCAGCGCACAAAGACCCGCTGCCAGCAGCGGCTTGAGATACGTCGTAACAATATCCGGCTTGATCTTGGCGCGGCGGTAGAGAATGAGAAGGCTGACCACCACGATGAAAATATAGCAACTTATCGAACCTACCGGCGCACCTTTGATGTTGATTTCCGGTATACCGACCAATGTGAAATTCATGAGCAGCTTGATGGATGCGCCAATCAGCATCAGGTAAACCGGCACCTTCTGACGTCCCACCGCCTGAAGCATACTGTTGATAGGCGTCACCAAAGCGCCGAACAGTACCATGACGCCCAGCACCCGCAGCATGGGAACCGCGATAACTGCCGCCGGCTTGCCCGGATACAGCAATTCGAGAATGGGTCCCGCCAGAGCGCAGATACCCAGTCCGGAAGGGAATCCGATCAGCACCGAAAGTTTGATCACCGAGTTGATGCTGCTGTGGATTTTGGATTTGCGATGCACCGCCCATGCTGCCGCCAATGTGGGCAGCGCCGATACACCCAGTGCCTGCGTGATATAAGGTACCAGATTGTAGAGATTAATCCCGAAATTATAAGCGCCATAGAGGAAATTCGGGATCTTCTCGTCTGTGACGCCCTGAAGCAGCGATCCATAGATACCCCGCAAAATCTGAGGGTCAATCCCGTCCAGACGGTTCTGAATGGTAATGGCATCGATAATCTGGGTGACGTTCAGCACCAGCACGCCCATGGCAATCGGAATGCCAATTGTGAAGAAATTCCGAAGAATCTCTCCGGCACTGTGCGGTGCGGGAGAGCCTGCCAGTTCTTCCTCGGTGATCTCGTCGCCCAGACGCTGATGACGTACAATTAAATAGCCCAATCCAAAAAGGGAACCCAGCGCGATACCCGCCAGAGAACCGGCTGCCGCGTAAGGATAGCTGGCAATATGGGCTTCCTCCAGCGTGTTGACCGTCGCGCCATAGGCGGTAAGACTGGTGTGGAACGTGTACTCGCCGTACTTCATAATGCCTACGGCAAGTCCCAGACCGATAAACAGCTTGCCAAGCGCTTCAATCACCTGTGACGCCGCCGTAGGCGTCATATTGCGCAGTCCCTCATAATAGCCGCGATACGAAGCCATCATGCAGCAGAAAAACACCGACGGGCTCATCGCCAGCACACTGTAAATCGAATCGGGATCGACAAAGTGGATATAGATAAATCCGCCTCCCGCCATAGCGAGAAAGCCCAAGATGCCCGTGATTAAAAATACCCGCTGCGCTACCCGATGTACCTTGCGTGCATCTTTATAGCGTCCCATGGCGATATTTTCCGCCACCTGGCGCGACAGTGCGGAAGGGAATCCCGCTGCCGACAACGTATACACCGGCAAATACAGTGCATATGCCGCCGAAAAGTACCCCATGCCCGCTTCACCGATGACATTTCCCAGCGGAATCTTGAAGATGGCGCCGATTATCTTGACCAGAATCGTGCCAAAGGTCAGTATGGCGGCTCCCTCTACCAGCGACTGCCCTCTCGAACCGCCTCGTTTTTTCTTGATTTTGTTGGTCTCTGCCAAGCTAACAGCTCCTATCATTCATGTAGTGATTCATGAGCGGCAAGAAACGGCTATGCACACTCTCTCGCCGATGCATAACAATGTTGATCTTCTCTCCCGCGAAACAGCGCGGTGCCGTGGTCAGGAAAAAGGAAACGCAGCAGCGGAAACCCACGGCTGCGTTTCCTTTCCAAGATAGTTTGCCCGCATCTGCCCAAACAATCTGAATGGACACAAACACTACTGCGCCTGTTCACCGGTTTGTTCCGCATCCTTTGTCTGTTCCCCTCCGGACGCGGCAGCAGCATCGTTGTACTTGAGCTTCACGCCGCAATGACTGCAGAAAATAGCTCCCTCGGCATTCTGCTCGCCGCAGATCGGACATGCCGTCTTGTTGCGGAGCACGTTGATTTTCTCGTTTACCTCGTCCAGCTTCTTGCAGAGAACGTCAATCGCCTCAATATATTCATCCACCAAACCTTCCGGACGTGCATCGGCTTTGATGGAATCGTATACCAGACGTCCCAGCGCCTCATATTTCCTCGCAATCTCTCCGTTGAGTTCCGCCGCGTTGACACGCAGCTTGGAAATATCCACCAGACGTTCCGCGTGTTTGCCAACTGTCGTGGCAGCTGATTTGGCGTTCATTACCACATCTTCCAAAACACCCATGATTGGTTCACTTCACCTTTCTTAAAAGAATCTGTTTGGCGTCAGGTCCGCGGATCAATGTTCCGCCACCTGTGCTACATAGAATTATATGCCAATTTGCCCGCAATGTCAATGGCTGCACAAAAATCTCCGATGGGCAAACAGACGCGACGGACGCGTGATTCCCCTCCCCTTTCATTCATTATGAAATATTTGTAAAATTATTCCAAATTCACGGCGAATTTTTAACTCATTTACAATTATGGAATTGACATTGAAATGTCATGTGGGGTATAATATGGGTTAGTTTATCTTGAGCGAATGTCAGCAATGCCGACGCACCCGTGTCAGCCATATGACCCGGCATAACCCTGCGCGGCGCGAAGACGGAGGTTGAAGCAATATTATGAATTTCTTTGATTCGCTTTTTGAAAAGATACCGGTTCTCCGGGATATCGATCCCAAAAAGCGTAAGCTGGCTGCCATTTTTCTGGTATTTGTGGTCATTTCCATTCTGGGCATTCTGATTGACGCGATTGCCAAGGCGGGAGGTGCCATAGCCCTCACCGCCGTCGCCATCGGATTTCTGCTGATGGCAGTGATCATCATTGCAGATTACATGATGAATCAGAAAAAGCCCGCACCGCCGCCCCAAAAGCAGGAACAGTATACCTTTTTTGACGATAGCCCCGACGGCGGCTATCAGGACGATTCCTATGAATACTATCAGGCCGAAGACGGCATTCCGGACAGCGAATACGACCGTTACGGCGATTATAACGACACCCCTGACTTCGACGACCGTATAGACGGAAACGACGGGAATTATGACGATTATCCCGAGCCGATCTACGGGGATGAATCCTACGGCGACAGCGGAGACGGTTTCTCCGACTTTCCTCCCGCTGATTCCCCTCAGCCCGAACCTGTCCGCGAGGAACCCTCTCGCAAGCAGCGCTTTGGCGGCGTGTTCCGCCGCGGCGGTCAGCGCGCGCAGGCACAGGACACGACCGGACAGCAGCCCGTCGAACCTTCGCCGGAAATCCCCCTGCGCACCTCGTTTGATTTCCAGCAGTCCCATCCGGTCGAACCCTCCCCTGTCGGTGAACCTGTTATGAATTTTGCGGCTTCCCCGGCATTGCGTAACGAAGTGACCATGGCAGCCGAGGCGGTTGCACCGGGTGTGGTTCCCCCTTCCCCCTCTTCCCGCGGAGACGTGATCGGCGGACCGGTCATGTCCATTCCCTTCCGGGGCGAACCCGCCGCACCCGCTCCCGTGGAAGAATCCCACGCGGCGGCATCCTATACGCCGCCCGTGCCACCCGCTTCCGCGCAGGCAGTACCGGTCGCGCAGCCCCGTTCACTCTATCAGGACAGACGGGACAGCCGCGGCAAGGAAATCGACGAGTTCTTTGAGGAAATGACGGATGAAGAGCTTCGTTACAGCGATTGCGTGGAAGTATGGGCGGCTGACGCCAAGCCCGCCGCCATCCGCCTGCTCAAGCTGGTAGAAGCCCTGCCCGACAAGAAAACCGCCGACGCGCTCGGACGCGAAGCGGAATATATCAACGCCATGCTCGACCGCATCTACTACTTCACCATGCTCGACAGCATCCGCGACAACCTCGAGCTCAAGGAATACAACTTCTCCGCAGTGGTCAAGGACTGTCTCCGGCGCTTCTCTCCCTTCTTCATGGAAAAGCGCATCGGTCTGCTGTGGAAGGGTCTGGACATCAGCATTGTCACCGACAAGCGCTGGCTCATCTTCGCGCTCACGCAGGTGGTTTTTAACGCAGTAGAGTTTACCGGTCTGGGCGGCAAGATTGCCATTTCCGCCAAGAAAGAAGGCAGCCTGATTCATCTGATGGTGGACGACAACGGCTGCGGCATCCCGGAAGCCGAACTGCCCAAAATCTTCCTTGCCGGTTATATGGGCGACAACGTCCCCAACGAATCCGGCAGACGCACCGGTATGGGACTGTTCATCACCCGTTCGGTGGTGGAAAAACTCGGCGGTTCTGTCACGGTGGAATCCACCGTCGGCAAAGGCACCCGTATCACCATGATTCTCCCCGAAAAGCCATAAGCTTTTATGACAACAGACGACCTCCGTATATTTTTCCATACGGGGGTCTTTTTTTTCTCTGTTTTAAAGTGGGTTTAAGGTCAGGGGAATACACTGAATGTATCCTCAAAAACCGGAAACAATATCACACGACAAGAGGAGGAACGGCTTTATGACCAGAAAAAACATCATGCTGATCGTCAATCCCTGCGCGGGACGCAGATGGGGCGAAAAGCATTCGGAATCGGTGGCGGAATGGTTTCGTGAGGGCGGTGCGGAATGCAGCCTGTATTTCACGAACAAGCGTGGCGACGGCACCGAGTTCGTCTGCCGGGACGGCGACCGCTTTGATATCATCGCCTGCATGGGCGGCGACGGCACCCTGAATGAAGTCATCAACGGTATGCTCAAAAGTCATCTGGACACCCCGCTGGGCTATATTCCCACCGGCAGTACCAATGATTTTGCCGCCAGTATGCAGCTCGCCAGTCAGCCGGAACAGGCTGTCAGAGACATTCTCGCCTGCCGCACCGAAGCCATCGACGCGGGACGCTTCACCGGCAAAGAGCGGAGTTATTTTGGCTATGTCGCCTCTTTCGGCGCGTTTACGGCAACTTCCTACCGCACGCCGCAGCCCATGAAAAACCGCTGGGGACGTCTCTCCTACTTTCTCGAAGGCATCAGGGATTTAGGCGATATCCGCGCCGCGCATAAGGTTATCTACACCGACGGTCAGACCTTTGAGGGGGACTACCTCTTCGGGGCATTCAGCAATTCCCGCCGCATCGGCGGTCTGGTTCAATACAGTGAGAACGATGTAGACGTCAGCGACGAACAGCTCGAAATGCTGCTCATCAGAAAGCCGACCTGCCTTTCCGATCTGTATGCTATCCTGCACAGTCTCGCTCACAGCTCCTACGAGGGGAATCCCTATATCCACTTCTGCCGCTCGGACAGATTTGTGGTAGAATCCGATAGTGCTACCCAGTGGTCACTGGACGGAGAATACGCCGACAGCGAACGGGAAACGGTGATTTCCTGTATCAAGCATAAAATTAATTTTATCAGACCTGTATACGCATAAAAAGCCCGCCGTTCCGATACCGTGGTTGTTTTCCACGATTCCCGAACGGCGGGCATTTCTGTCAAATCATCACTGTCCGCCCTATTATGGTTTCCTATATTCTGAAACACCGTTGAATATCACGGATTTCTCCGATAGCAAACACAATGTCATCGGTCTGCATAACGGTATCAAAGGAAGGGATAAAAACCTCTCTTTTTCGTTTCACAGTCAGGATATTGACTTTGTATTTTTTTCTCACGTCAATTTGTGAAAGCGTCTTGCCATACCATTCCTTCGGCACTTTCATTTCATAGATGGAATAATTGTTATCCAACTGAATAAAGTCCAGAATACTGTCCGACGCATATTTTGTCGCGATACGCAGTGCCATCTGTTTTTCGGGATAGACCACTTCATCGGCGCCGTTCCGGAGCAGAAATTTCATCTGCACATCATTTGTCGCACGGGAGATAATCTGTTTTGCGCCCAGCTCGCTGAGCAGCGAGGTGGTTTCCAGAGAGGACTGGAACAGACCGCCAAGCGCCACAATGCACACATCATAGTTATCTACACCGAGAGAACGCAAAAAATCTTCATTAGTACTGTCCCCGATTCTTGCATTGGTCACATAGGGCAGGATTTCATTGATACGATCCTCGTTGAGATCTACTGCCATAACCTCGCATCGAAGTTCCGCCATACGCTTTGCGATATGGCTTCCGAATTGTCCTACGCCGATAATCAATACGGTTTTCATACGATTTCTCCTTATCCAACGGAAATTTTATCAAGTGGAAGGCGTGAATGTTTACTGTCTGAGGACGGCAACGCCGCATAAATCATGGTCAATCCTCCGACTCTGCCAAAGAACATCAGTATCATCAGAATCACACGGGACAGTGCCGACAGCTTGCTGGTAATGCCGAGTGTCAGCCCCACGGTGCCGATGGCGGAACCTGTTTCAAACAGGCACGTCAAAAGCGGCAAATGCTCGGTGCGGCTGATGATGATGCCGCTCGCAAAAAACAGTACAAGGTACATAAAGAAGATTGCCCCCGCGTTGCGGACGGTTTCATCCGAGAGTCTTCTTTTGAAGCACTGGACGTCGTTCCGGCGGCTGAATACCGTGATCGCGGCAAGAAACAGCACCGCGAAGGTGGCGGTTTTCATTCCTCCCGCAGTAGAGCCGGGAGAACCGCCGATGAGCATCAGGATAATCATGATGGCTGTGCCGGATTCGTCCATGGCGGCAAGATCAGTGGTATTGAATCCCGCGGTTCTTGTGGTGACGGACTGAAACAGTGAATAGAGAAACCGGTCATGGAATCTGACGTCTGCATATTCATAGAAGAAAAAATACAATGCCGGCAGAACAATCAGAATGGCAGACGTAAGTAATACGACTTTGCTTTGCAGCGAATATTTTTTGAAATGCTGCCGATAGGTTCCCACATCGCTCCAGACCAGAAAGCCGATACCGCCAGTGATAATCAGCAGCATAATGATGACATTCAGATAGAGATTGGTGCGGTAGGACGTCAAGGACGAAAACGGCTCCCGTATTCCCAAGAGGTCGAATCCCGCATTGCAGAAAGCGGAAATACTGTGAAAAAGGGAATACCAGATTCCTTTCGGAAATCCAAAATCTTTAAGAAATACCGGCGCAAGCAAAACAGCTCCGATGAGTTCCATAATGGCGGACATTTTGAGGATAAAGCCCGTCAGCCGGACGATGCCGCCGACCTGCGGCGCGGAGATCGATTCCTGCATGGTGCTTCGCTGCCACAAGCCGATTTTTTTCCCGGACACCATCATAATTGCCAGTCCGATGGTGATGACTCCCATTCCTCCGATCTGAATGAGCAGCAGAATGACCGTCTGTCCGAACAATGACCAATAGGTAGCGGTATCCTTCACCACAAGACCCGTCACACAGGTCGCGGAAACAGCGGTGAACATCGCGTCGGGAAAAGAAGTGACACACCGCTGACGCGAGGAAATCGGCAGCATCAGAAGAAGTGTCCCCAGAAGAATCAGCGAAAAGAAGCTCAGAATAATAATCTGGAATGAGTTAAGTTTCTTTTTGTTGATTCTGATATTTTTTAGATTCATTTCTACACCTCTGTCATAGAAAATATCAGCTTTATTATAGCACGAAAATCATACGGGTGCTGTTAAGATTATTTAAACAATGAAAAAATCAAAAAATTCCGCGTCGGATGATAGGCAAACTGCCATCCGACGCGGTAAACGGTAGGAACTAATCTAAACACTAATCACTCATCACTATATTCCTTCTGCCAATGCGCGAGCCGTTGGTTGAACTGACCGGCGGCACCAGATAGGCGCTGAGCCCCAGCGTCGTTGCGGGCAGCAGAATACTCCCCAGCACACTCCATCAATATTCGTCCGCGAGGGCAAGATTGCCCGAATCTTTGAGATAGTAATTGAAATATTCCAGCACCATCTCATTGACCGTCTGAATGCACTCTCTCGGGTCGCGTTTGCCGGTGCCGAACATGGCGGCAAGCGGCGGCGAAACCAGCGGCAGGTCACAGAAATTCATGTGCGCCGCATCTTTCAAAGTCACTTCTCTCGCGTCCACACCGTGCTTGACCACATAGAAATTGATGTATTCATCGGTGTTGTGGTAATCCTTGGCTAAGTTGGTCAGCAAAAAATCGGAATTCACATCAAGCAGCGGCAGCGGATAGGGTTCTGTATTGAAGAGCAGCCGGTCGCCGTCACAGCCCACATAATCGCCCAGCACCGTGCCTTCCAGCACAATCACCGCGTCGATATCTTCGCGCTGACGTCCCACGGCTTCACAGGTCGCGCCGCCCAGCGAATGCCCGAACAAGCCGATATGCTCCGGGTCAATGCGCTCAAACGCTCCCTCTTCCCTCTTGGCAGCCTTCGCCAGAATGGTATCCAGCACAAAATTCATGTCGCCCGTGCGCACGCTCATCCAGTCCTGATAAATCGCCAGCAGTTCCTGTGAGGACATGCCAATGGTGCCGCCCGTCGCCAGACGCATAAATTCATTGTCAATCGTCGTGACATTCCCGTCCGTATCCTCGACGAAAATCGCATGATAGGGGTGTGCCACTGCTGCCACGACATAGCCGTGCGACGCAAGTTCGCGGCAGGTGGAATCGTTGCTTTCGATCATGGAAGCCGCGCCGTGCGAGAAAACCGCCAGCGGATACTGTCCGGCTGCTTCGGGATAATACATCTGCACCGTGACCTTGCGTTTCTCACCCGTATCGGCATAGGTTTCCACGCGGCTTTCGTCCGTCCATGTATAGAGGGAAGTCTGCACGTTCAGATCGCCGGTCGGGACAATAGCCTTATATTGCGGAAAGATAATCGCGGGCAGCATGACGGCGGTATACAGCAGACCGCTTCCTACGGCACGGAGCACCGAACCGCTCACCTTGATATCGCGTTCACCCTTGACGCGCAGTGACACAAAGGAAAGCAATCCCAGCACCGTCAACGCAAGGATAATGCCCGCGTACCGCGAAAGACCTTCCAGCACACCGACGATCATCAGTACCGTCAGAACAGCCGCCAGTCCCAGACGTGCAATACCCTTCCAGCGAAGGTGCGTGCGCTTTTCCTTGATGTTCCACACGAGAAAGAACATTTCCAACGCGGCGAGTACCAGTAAAATGATGTTTGTGATCATAGCTATTAACCGTCCTTTCGCTTTTCAGTATAGCAGAACAAAAACAAAATGCAACCCCCTGACGGATAACATACAGATACCGCGGATAAGATGCACAGGCAGCCTAAAAAGCCGCTCCCACCAACGCACTCAGCATCGAAGGGAGCGGCTATATGGGAAAAAATTAAAACACAATATCCTTGTAGCCGATCTGATCGATCTGCTCATCAAGAAACGTCACTGCCACACCGTTGTCATCGAGGTCTTCACCGCCCCAGATGCGGCTGAACAGCAAGGCAATCCGCCGACCCTCGTCATGCACAAAGTCCTCCGGCACAACCATCATTTCGGGTGTGACTGCCTGCGCCATTGCCTCGGGCATGTCAATCTCCGGCCACCACGCGGCATTTTCCTCCGGGTCATCGGGACCGTAGCTGAAACGTTCCTCCTCGTTGTAATAGCGGAGCAGCGCTTCCAGCATGGGCTGTTCCAAGGACTGCCATTTTTTTATAAATTGGGAATACGACTGTTTTTGCGCTTCAGAGATAGGCTCGTCTTCTTCACACTGTATTTCCAATGCTACTTGACAGGGCTTGCCGCCGAACATCAGCGTCGTGCTGCCCTGCCAGCCGAACTCGTCATAGGTCAGTTTGTCCCATATCATGTTGCTTGTCTCCTTTTTTTGGAGGACTTGGTGCGGCTTGGTTTGGTAGGGGCGCTGAATGGAATTCGCCCTTTCCCGTTGATTGTCCGGGCTGGTTTCGCCCGGCAGGCTTACGCCTGCCTTGTGGGACGCCGTCCCACTCCCTGCAAGGGCTACTCGCCCTTGACCTCGGCAGGGAGCTCACCCCCTGCACCCCGCGCCGCTTTGCGGCTAATTGGGCTTGATTTTCACTTCTTGGTCGTATTGGCGCCCAGCTCAATCGCACTGATACCGGTACGCACCAGTTCCTTGATACCGAACGGCTTGAGCAGCGAAATGAAATTTTCGGTGCGGGCGGTGGTATCGGTGAGTTCGAGCGTCAGAGACGTGGCGGTCACATCGATAATCCGGGCGCGCATAATCTCCGCCAAATCCATGATTTCGGGACGTGTCTTGGCGTTGCAGGAAACCTTGACCATCGTGAGTTCACGGGCGATATACGCGCCTTCTTCCAGCACCTTGACCTTAATGGTGGGAATGAGCTTATTGAGCTGCTTTTCCACCTGCTCGATGCCGTTCTCATCGCAATCGGTCACAATGGTCATACGGGAAATGTCGGAATTTTCCGTCACACCCACCGCAAGAGATTCGATATTGAAGCCGCGCCGGGCAATGAGTCCCGACACCTTGGAGAGAACGCCATAGTGATTCTGTACCAGTACGGTGATAATATATCTCATAATGCAGCGTCCTCCTCTCTAGTCTTCCTGTCGCGACGGAATCTCCGCCGCCACCTTGCACACCAGCACATACGGCTGCTCGCTGGAAATCATGCGCTCAATCGCGCCTTCCACGTCCGCGTCGTCGGAAATCGCCTCGGCGGGAATGTCATAGGACTGCGCCAGTCTGACAAAATCGGGCGAGCCGTCCAGCATAACCCCCGAATACCGTCCGCCGTAGAGCTTATCCTGCAACTCCCGCACCATGCCGAGACGGTTGTTCTCCATAATGACCACCTTGACCGCCACGCCGTGCTGTTTGGCAGTGGCAAGCTCACACATCATCATCTGGAAGGAACCGTCGCCGCACACCGCGAACACCTGCCGGGCGGGCTTGGCAATCTTCGCTCCGATCGCCGCGCCGAGAGAATAGCCCATCGTCCCCAGACCGCCGGAGGTCAGGAACCGTCCGCCCCGGAAGTCGAAATTGTTGGCGGACCAAATCTGATTCTCGCCCACGTCGGCAACCAGAATCGCCTTGCTGCGCTTGCTCACCATCTCGGAGAGCGTGCGCATGAAGTTGCGCGGATCCACCTGTCCGGGAATGCTGGCAAAGACCGGCGTATGCGCCGCCTTGCACTGCTGCAAATCATTCACCCATTTCGTGTGGTGCTGTTCCTCGCACTTTTCGGTGATGCTTTTCAGGACGTTCTTGATGTCACCGACGATGGGAATATCCGCCTTCATATTCTTGCCGATTTCGGCAGGGTCAATGTCGATGTGAATAATCTTGGCTTTATTGGCAATCTGATCCGGCTTGGACATGGCTCTGTCCCCCACGCGGGCGCCGCAGAGAATCACCAGGTCGGCTTGATGAATCGCGTAATTGGCGGAATAAATGCCGTGGGTGCCGAGCATTCCCATGTAAAGCGGATGCTCGGTGGGCATCATGCCCACACCCATCAGGGTGGATACCACCGGAATATCCAGCTTTTCCGCGAATTTCAGCAGTTCCCGCCGCGACTGCGCCGACACCACGCCACCGCCCGCGCAGATCACGGGAGACTTCGCCTGCGCGATCGCCTCTACGGCACGCTTGATTTGCAGCGTGTGACCGGTGGTACGCGGCTTGTAGCCGATGATGTCCACATGGTCGGGATAGACAAATTCGCCCTTGAATTCGCGTTCCAGCGTATCCTGCGGCAGATCAATCAGGACGGGTCCCGGTCTGCCGGTGGAGGCGATATGGAAGGCTTCTTTGAGAATGGTGGGAAGCTCCTGCGGGTCGGTCGCGAGATAGCTGTGCTTGGTGAAGGGCTCGCAGGCACCGGTGATGTCGGCTTCCTGGAAGACGTCGCGCCCCAGCAGGTCGGAACGCACCTGTCCCGTCAGCGCCACCATGGGGATAGAATCCATATAGGCAGTCGCCAATCCCGTGATGAGGTTGGTCGCGCCGGGTCCCGAAGTGGTACAGCAGACGCCCACCTTGCCCGACGCACGCGAATAACCGCTGGCAGCGTGACCGGCATTCTGCTCCTGCCGCACCAGCACATGACGGATACTGCCGTCGCAGATCAGCGCGTCATAAAACGGGGCGATGGTCGCGCCCGGGTATCCGAAAATAACAGAAACACCCTCTTTTTTGAGGCATTCCAGAACAATCTGGGCTCCTGTCATACATTTATCAGCTCCTTGGCTTGTTGATGCCAACAAAAATTCCGTACTGCATGTACATAATTAAGATTATATACAAAACAGTACGGATTTGCAAGACATTTTGGCTATATTAACAATTTGTTATTCTTTCATTCTCTCACGGAAGCCTGCGGAAACGACGACAGAAGGATTTCCGCTGCCTGCTCCGGCGTGTCCGCGAGAAATTCGGCGCCTGCTTTCAAAAGTTCTTCCCGGCTTCCGAATCCGTAGGTAACCCCCATCGCCCGCACACCGGTTTTCACCGCGCCTTCCATGTCATAGAAGCGGTCGCCGATCATAAACACGCGATCCTTCTCCACCGGTTTGCCCCCGTGGAACTGTTCCGCGAGTTGACGGCAAACCTCGTTAATCAATTCCACCTTGTCGCTGCGGCTGCCGTCCAGATTGGCGCCGCACACAATATCAAAATACGGCGCCAGCCCGGAAAAGTTGAGAATCTTCTCCGCCATGACCTGCGGCTTGGTGGTCGCCAGACAGATAACGCAGCCGTTCTCACGGAGCTGCCGTATCGCTCTGTCAATGCCGTCATACATCTTCACCTGATAGATACCCTCGGCGGAATAGCGGTCACGGTAAATCTTCACCGCTTCCGTTACCTGCTCGCCTTCCAGACCGAAGAAATCATGGAAGCTGAGGTAGAGAGACGGTCCCATGATCTTGTCCAATTCCCGGTCGTCCTTCACATAAATGCCGAAATGCGACAGCGCCTCGCGGTAACAGCTTTTGATGCCTTGGGAAGAATCAAAAATTGTTCCATCCAGATCAAACAGCGCGTATGGCTTGCGGTTCATAACCATCTCCCCCGTTTCTTTGCCTTTTCCTGAAACACATCGAGCGAAACTGCCACGCGGTGATGCGTTGCCTCGCCGATCGTGCCGCCCGCGTCGCTGGCGGCAATCTCAAAATAGAAATTTCCTTCTCCCCGTTCGAGCAGCGTTGCCGTTGCCTGTACCTCACTGCCTGCCACGGCAGGCGCCACACGGGTCACATTCATCATCACGCCCACAGTGGTCACGCCTTCCGGCAGATACCGTCCGGCAAGCTCTCTGGCAGCCTGTTCCATGAGCGATACCATCATACCGACGGCGTAGATTTCGGTCTCACCGCAGCCTAATGTCTTTTCCAGCATACCCTCCGTAACCACACACGACACGGTGCAGGTCTCAGGTTGCGATATCATCCCGCGTTCCCCCTTCCGCAATGTAAGGCGCCGCCAACCGCTGTGCGGCGGCTTCGTCGTGCAGAATCGCCTGTTTCAGCTCTTCCAGCGAGGCAAATCGCCGTTCCTCCCGCAGAAATGAAATCAGGCTCACCCTGACGCGCTGTCCGTACAAATTGCCCGAAAATCCGGCAATCCACGTTTCACTTAATGGTACGGGAGAACCGACTGTCGGCTTGACCCCGATATTGGTCACGGAGCCGTATGTCCTGCCGTTCCACTCGGTCATCGAAGCATACACTCCGCGCCGGGGCATCAGAAAGCCCTCCGGGAAAAGCTGATTGATGGTGGGCGTTCCCAGCGTCCGACCGAGTTCCCGCCCATGCACGACCTCGAATTCATAACGGAACCGCCGACCCAGCATATCTCCTGCCTGTTCCGCGCAGCCATCCGCCAAAGCCTGCCGTATGCGGGAGGAAGAGATAATCTTCCCTTCAACCATCACCGGCGGCACAATATGACACGCGATGCCTTCCGTCTCGCACAGCCGACGCATGGTATCTGCCGTACCCGCCGCGTTTTTACCGAAGCGGTAATTCTCTCCGCAGGCGATCACCTCCGCACCGAGCTTTTCGCGCAGTATCGCATGAAAGAAGCGTTCGGGCTCATAACTCCGCACCGCTTCAAACGGCGGCGCGATCAGATGGATTGTTCCCAGTTCCGCCAGCAGACGGCATTTTTCTTCAAACGTCATCAGACGCGGCGCGCCGCTTTTGACTGTCCTGCCGTCCGCGAAGGTAAACACGGTGCGTTCACAGCTTTCTCCCTGTGCCGCCTGAATCACCGCCTGATGTCCGAGATGTACGCCGTCAAAACAGCCCAGTGCCACCGCGGTATGTTTTAATTTCGGAATATCATGATACAGCTTCATTTATGTTGTCCTTTTGATACGTTAAAACCGTTTGGCGACGCGCAGTTCGTCCTGCCGCTTCACGCCCAGTCCCAGAAACCGCCTGTCCGAACGGGCATAGACCCGATAGAGCGATTCCTCCGGGTAACGGTCGTGGCAAAGACGTTCGGTTTGCCGCACGCCGTCAATGACCGGAGGGAACAGCCGCTCCAGCGCCAGTCCCGCACCGTTGTTGAACCGCACCGCCTGAGTATCCGCGATATACAGTGCCGGATAGCAGGCAAACACCGTGTCAACCGGCAGGAGTTGTTCCGCAAGCTGATCCGTGTCTTTATATGCCTGCGCCTGCGACAGCGTCATACACTGTTCCACCGTAAAACCGGAGGCTTCGGTACGTCTCAGGGAAGTCAGCACTGCGCCGCAGCCCAGCACCCTGCCTACGTCGTCAATCAGCGTGCGGATATAGGTTCCCTTGGAGCAGGACACCGTGATCACTCCCGCCGCGCATTCCGGTTCATATTCGTTCAGTCCGATGGCATACACCGTCACCGGACGAGCCTCTCTCTCGACTTCCACGCCTTCCCGCGCCAGATCGTAGAGTTTCTTGCCTCCCACTGATATGGCGGAATACATGGGCGGCACCTGCATGATGTCTCCCGTAAAGGAGTGCAGCACGTCGCGCAATGTCTGCTCCGGCACGTCGGCGTGCTGTTCCGACAGCACTTTTCCTGTGATGTCCAGTGTGTCGGTGGTGACGCCCAGACGGAAACCTGCCACATAAGTTTTGTCGTGCGACGGAATCAAATCCAGCGCCCGTGTCGCCGAACCCACCAGAATCGGCAGTACACCCGTTGCCATCGGGTCGAGCGTGCCGGAATGTCCTACCTTTTTGGTGCGCAGCATTCCTCTGACCACAGCGCACACGTCAAACGACGTGAAATCCGTCGGTTTGTCTATCAATAAAAGCCCGTTCACCGCGCTGTTCTGCCAGCCCATGGTTTTCCTCACCTCTCTCCACTATTCACTATTCATTATTCACTAGTCATTATTCATTATAATGGGGTTCCCTGATGGAATTCGCCCTACCCTGTTGCATATCCAAGCTCATCTCGCTCGGCAGGCTAAAGCCTGCCTTGTGGGACGCTGTCTTAGCTGTCGCCAGCGACAGCTTACTCCCTGCCGGTGGCGCTGCCCCCGGACCCCTGCCAGGGAGCTCACCCCCTGGACCCCGCGCCGCTGCGCGGCTAATTGCGTGCCGCTTTTATTTGTTTATGACTTCTTCTACTGCTGCCACGAGCTTTTGCTTGGCTTCTTCGTAACTCTCGGTAAACTTACAGCCTGCCGCTCTCGCGTGTCCGCCGCCGCCGAATTTTCCACAGACTTCCGCCGCGTTGACGTGTTCGTCCGAGCGGATGGATATCTTCCAGCCGTCCTCTACCTGCTTCATAGTAATGCCGCACTGTACGCCTTGCACACTGCGCGGAATATTGCTCACACCGTCGGTATCTTCCGGCGACGCCTGATATTTTTCCATCATGTCAGTGGTAATCGTCACGATAGCACATTTATCATCACAGTGATATTCCAGTGTGGACAGTGCCTCACTCTTGAGCCCCAGCTGCGCCTTGGTCACTTCGTCGAGCAGCCTGAAATTCATGCCGGCACAGTCAATCCCGTATTTCATCAGTTCCACCGCGATCTGATGGGTACGTGCCGTCACATTGCTGTATTTAAAACAACCGGTATCGGTGGTAATCGCGGTAAACATCGCCTCTGCCATCGGTTTATCAATCTTCACATCCATCGTGGTAAGCAGCATCCAGATCATCTCGCCCACGGCTGCCGATTCTTCATCTACCCATTTCAGCGGCGCTTCCATCGAATTCTTCATATGATGGTCAATTGCCACGTCAATCTTCCCGGCATATTTTTCTTCCAGCTTACCCAGCAGGTGCGGCGCGGCAATATCCACCGAAACAACATTTGCCGGCTGGAACTGCTGCTCGTCCAGTCCTTCCAATAAAAACTGATACTTCTGCGGAATCATGTCGGCACAGACCACATTGGCTTTCTTGCCCAGAGAACGCAGACCCCGGCAGAGTGCCACTGCCGAACCCAGCGTATCGCCGTCGGGGGCGCGGTGGGACAGAATCTCTACCTGATTCAGTTCGAGAAGCCGCTGCGCGGTTTTCACCAACTGATTGGCATAGGACTTATCGTCCACGCCAAGCTGCTTGAAAAGGTTCTTCACGTTTTTCCTGACATTTGCCATACATACACACTCCAATCATTTCAGCAATGTAATAATATCATAGCACAATGGACTTTTCGACAAGCCGCCAAAAAGTCCATTGCTTTTACCCGATCAGTTCTTTGCCTCACTGCCATCGGCGGTCATATCGTCGTCATCGACGTGCAGCTCCCGCAGTATTTTGTTGATTTCCGCACTGTAAGCGATGGAATTATCCGCCACAAAGCGCAGCTCCGGCACATGGCGCAGACGGAGCGCCGTGCCAAGCTCATGCCGGATAAAACCCTGCGCGGATTTGAGTCCCTTGATGGATTCCTTTGTCTTTTCCTCGCCCTCGATGGTGCTGACATGAACCGTCGCATAGGACAAATCGCTCGTGACTTCCACGCGCAGCACGGTAATCATGCCGCTGATTCTGGGGTCCTTCAGCTTTCTGAAAATGGCCGACAGTTCACGCTTGATGTCTTCGCTTACCCGGTTGATTCTGTGTCCTGCCATAGACAAAAATCCCCTTTATTCGTTAAATTAGTCTCTGTATTCCTCAATCGTAAAGGCTTCGAGCATGTCGCCTTCCTTGATGTCGCTGTAACGCTCCAGCGTGATACCGCACTCATAGCCCTCAGCGACTTCCTTCTGGTCATCCTTGAAACGCTTGAGCGAGGCAATCTTATCCTCCGCCAGCACAATGCCGTCACGCACCACGCGAATCTGCGCGTTACGCGGAATCTTGCCATGCGTCACATAGCAGCCCGCTACGATACCGACATTGGTAATCTTGTAGACCATGCGGATTTCCGCCTTGCCGAGTTCCACCACGCGGGTCTTGGGGGCAAGCATACCCTTCATCGCGTCCTGAATCTCTTCGATGCAGTCGTAAATGATGCGGTAGAGGCGCATATCCACGCCCTGACGCTTGGCGTATTCCTCCGCCACGGGGTCGGGACGGACGTTGAAGCCCACAATGATCGCCTGCGACGCGTCCGCCAGCATGACGTCGGATTCGCTGATCGCGCCGACAGCACCGTGAATCACATTGACGCGCACTTCCTCGTTGCTGAGTTTCACCAGCGACTGACGCACGGCTTCCACGGAACCCTGCACGTCGGCTTTGATGATGATCTTGAGTTCCTTCATCTCGCCTTCCTGCATCTGGCTGAAGAGGTTGTCGAGCGTGACCTGTGTGCGCTGCTTGAAGATTTCATCCTTGATCTTCTGCTTGCGCTGCTCTACGAGTTCTCTGGCAAGGCGCTCGTCGGACACCGAATCGAAGATATCGCCGCCGGTCGGCGCTTCGTCCAGACCCGTGATTTCCACCGGAATGGAGGGACCTGCCGTCTCCACACGCTCACCCTTATCGTTGATCATCGCGCGGACACGACCCACGGCAGTGCCTGCCACAATGATATCGCCTACGCGGAGTGTACCGTTCTGTACCAGCACAGTGGCAATCGGACCTCTGCCCTTGTCAAGACGCGCTTCAATGACAATACCCTTGGCAGCGCGGTCGGGATTGGCTCTGAGTTCCATCACGTCCGCCACCAGCAGAATGCCTTCGAGCAGATCGTCCAGACCCTCGCGGGTCTTTGCCGATACGGGAACGCACATTACGTCGCCGCCCCATTCTTCCGGCACCAGTTCATATTCCGTGAGCTGCTGCTTGATGGCGTCCGGATTCGCGCCCGGCTTATCCATCTTGTTGATTGCCACGATGATCTGCACATTGGCAGCTTTGGCGTGATTGATGGCTTCCACGGTCTGCGGCATGATGCCGTCGTCCGCCGCCACGACCAGAATCGCGATATCGGTCGCCTGGGCGCCGCGCGCACGCATGGACGTAAACGCCTCATGACCCGGCGTATCTAGGAACGTAATCTCACGGTCAGCTACCTTGACGCGGTAAGCACCGATGTGCTGGGTAATGCCGCCCGCTTCGGTCTCGGTGACATGCGTGGTGCGGATCGCGTCGAGCAGGGACGTCTTGCCGTGATCGACGTGACCCAGCACCGCAACGACAGGGCTTCTGGGAACCAGCGTTTCATCGGTATCCTCGCTGTCGTCAATGATTCTGTCTTCGATGGTGACGACGACTTCCTTCTCTACCTTGGCATGGCACTCTTCCGCCACTAAATACGCCGTATCAAAATCAATCACATCATTGATCGTCACCATCGTGCCCATGAGCATGAGTTTTTTGATAACCTCGGACGCCGTCACCTTCAGACGAAGCGCCAGTTCTCCCACCGTAATTTCGTCGGGCACCGTAATGGTGATGGGCTTGCTCTTGCGCTCCTTTTCGATACGGCGCATACGCTCGGCTTCGGTTTCCTTTTTGGCGCCGCCCTTCTTCTTGCGGTAATCCTGCGATTTCTGATGAATCTTCTGTTTGCCGGCGGGACTGTCGCCGCGGCGTCCCTGTTTTTCGACAGCCATATCGTCGTAACGGGTGTTGTACTTATCCGCGTTGAGTTCAGTGGTGCGGGTATCGACGATACGGGTAGTCGGCGGCTCCACACGGCGTGGCTGCTGCGAGGGATTCTTCTGTTTGACAGGCTGCTGGAATTTCGGATCAATGGGTTTATTGGTCGCAGCCTTGACCGGCGCCTTGACAGCGGGCTGTCTGGGCGTCACAGGCTTGGATTCGACACTACCGTTCCGGGCGGGTGCCGATGCTTGACCGTTCTGCCCTAAGGGACGGCTGCCGTTCTGACGGTCTCTGTCGGTACGCCGACGATCCTCCTGTGAAGCGCCCCGGCGGTCACGATTGTCCTTCGGCTGGGAGGCAGACTGATCCTTGCGGCGATCGCCCCCTGACTTACGCTGCGGCTGCTGCGGCCTGATCTGAATCTGTCCGATGACAACTGCCGCGCCGCGCTGCGGCACCGGCGCTGCGGGCACTTTTACAGCTGCGGGCTTCGCTTCGGTCTTTTCGACCTTTTCCACCTTGACAGGCTTCTCGGTTTTTTCGGTCTTCTCCACCTTTTCGACCTTCACGGGCTTCTCGGTTTTTTCGGTTTTCTCCACCTTTTCCACCTTAACCATTTTCTCGGGTTTTTCGGTTTTCTCCGCCTTTTCCACTTTTACCGCTTTCTCCGCCTTTTCGACCTTCACCGGCTTCTCGGTTTTTTCAGCGCCTGCCGGTTTCACTTCTGCTTTTTTGGCTTTCTTCTCGTCGGTATGTTCCTGGGACGGTTGCTTGACGGTGGATCTGACTGTTACCTTATCGGACGCCGGATTGGGTTCAGACGGTGTCTCCGCGGCATTCACCGCTGTTTTTTTGTGCTTGGCGGCTGCTTCCACTTCTTCCATCGACACTGCGGAAACTTCCATCCGTCTGGCCTGCGACAAAAATTCGTCAAAATTCTCCACCGAATGCTCTTTGGTAACAATCTCATAGGCCAAATCCAATTCCTCACCCGTGAGCATCGTGGTGGCGGAGTATTTTTTGTTTGGGTCGCCCTTCTGCTTCATCAGTTCCACCAGCGTCTTGCCTGCCAACCCCATATCCTTTGCCAATTGGCTGATTTTATATTTAACTTTATCCAAATATGATTCCTCCCCGTGATTCTCATAAACAGCACCCGTTTTGCAGCGGGCATCCGATGTTTACGGCGCTTCCATCAAAAGTTTTGCCTTTTGAGCGAATCCCCTGTCATTGACAGAAATAATTTTCACGTTTTTTCCGATGGCTTTTCCCAGTGTTTCCTGCGAACAGTCCAGCGGTAAAACGCAGACGGTTTCATGAATTTTGTAATTCAGCTCCTTTAAGGTCTTTGGTGAAATATCCGCGGTGGTAAGAATCAGGCAGCTCTCGCCCGAGGCCACACTGTCCGCCGCAGCGTCAAAGCCGAGTGACAGCTTTCCCGCCCTTCGCATGAGTCCGAGCAATGAAAGCAGTTGGTTATTCATCTGCGGCAAGCCCCCTCGTCAATTCATCATATACTTCTTCCGGAATCTGCATGGAAAAGGATTTCTCCAGCCGTCTCGCCTTTCTGGCTTTTTTGAGACACTCCGCGCTGTGGCAGATATAGGCGCCTCTTCCGTTCTTTTTACCGGTCAGATCCACACTGAGCTGTCCCTCCGGGTCGCGAACCACACGAACCAGTTCTTTTTTCGGTTTGGCAATACCGCAGCCGATACAGGTTCTCAGCGGTATTTTTCGCTGCTTTTGCTGCACGACGGATTCCTCCTTTCCTCTCTGCCGAATGATTATTCCGCGCCGTCCGAATCCGCAGACTCATCGCCGTCGGCTGTATTTTCTGACAATTCCTCTTGGGACGGCGTTTCGTCTTCCTCCGTCAAACCGTCCTCAACATCATCCTCATATGCCTCATCATATTCATCTTCCGCTGCCTGAGCAGCCTCTTCTTCGGCGGCTCTCACATCTTCCTCCGAGCGGACGTCAATCTTCCAGCCGGTGAGCTTCACCGCGAGACGCACATTCTGTCCCTTGTTGCCGATTGCCAGTGAAAGCTGACTGCCCGGTACTGTGGCATAGCAGGATTTGGCGGCTTCATCGAGAATCACTACGCTGGTGACATCGGCAGGCGAGAGTGCCTTGGCAATGAACTCGGTAATATCTTCGCTGTATTTGATAATGTCAATTTTTTCGCCGCCCAGTTCCTCGACGATTTTGCTCACGCGGGAACCGCGCGGTCCGATACATGCGCCCACGGGATCCACATTTTCGTCATTGCTCCATACCGCGATTTTCGTCCGGCTGCCGGGTTCTCTCGAAACGGATTTGATCTCCACCGTGCCGTCGGAAATTTCGGGAACTTCCATCTCAAACAGCCGCTTGACCATGCCGGGATGTGTACGGGATATCGTGGTACGGGGTTCTCTGTCGCCCGACCGGATTTCCACCACATACACCTTGATGAGATCGCCCACGGTGTAGGTTTCGTTCTCCACCTGTTCCTTGCGGGTGAGCACCATCGTATTGTTTCCGATCTTCACAATCACGTCGCCCGTTTCGGGATTCACACGTTCCACCGTGGCAGTAACCAATTCCTGAATCCGGCTCTGGATTTCCTTTTCCGCCTGCCCTTTTTCCACGTCGCGGATACCCTGGTGAATGATGTGCTTGGCGGTCTGCGCCGCAATGCGTCCGAACTGCTTGGGATCCTGCTTGATCGCGACGGTCTCGCCTATCTCAGCCAGCGGATCGTTTTGCAGCGCGACATCCAGCAGCACTTCCCGTCCGGGATCCGTGACCTGCTCCACCACTTTTTTATGGATAAACACGCTGAAAACCTTGCTCTCCGGGTCAATGCGAATCATGATATCGTCATTGCCGTTATTGCTTTTTTTCAGCGCAATACGGATCGCACTTGTGATTTTCTCTATCATATAATCCACAGGGATGTGCATTTCCTCTTCGAGAAGTGCCAGCGCCTGAAAGATGTTTTCTTCTTTTTCCTTTTTGGCTCTGCCTTTTGCCATATTTCAAACCTCCAAAAATAGCCGCTTATACTTCGGGCTGATCCGTCACATCCGGCGCATCATTCCCGTCCTCCCCGCAGTCATACAGGTCGTACAGCCGAACCGATACGGCGTCCTTGCGGTTGATCTCAAACGGTATCCCATCGAGATCGCGCAGCAGAATCCGGTCGCCGTCCAGCCCCGCCAGTTCGGCAATGATTTCTTTTTCCCCGCTTTCGGTAGGACGGAACAGCTTGACCGAAACGTCCCTGCCCCGCATGGCTTCAAAGTGTGTCGGCCGGGTCAGTTCCCGTTCGATGCCCGGGGACGAAACCTCCAAAAAATAAGCCTGACTTATGGGATCGGCTTCGTCGAGCGGGTCGTTGATAGCACGGCTCATCGCCTCACAATCATCCAACGTCACACCGCCCTCTTTGTCAATGAATACCCGGAGATACCAAGAGGCGCCTTCCTTGACAAATCGCACATCCCACAAAATCAGACCTAATTGCTCCGCTATCGGTTTGACAATCTTCGTGACAACGGCAACGGTATTGTTTCCGTGACTTTTTCCTGCCAAATACATACACCTCCCGATAATACAAACAAAAGAGTGGGTCGCCCCACTCTTTTATCCTTTCTACCATAATTCTTGTTTATTATCTTAGCACAAACCAATTCAATTTACAAGATGTTTCCTTTTTTTCTCTTTTTTATGCAAAACAGCCGCGAAAACAGCTGGATTGGATTGTGCAAAACTGACAATCCGCTGCCCGGTCAAAGCTGTCCCGCACTGTCCAGGAGCCGATGAAGCCATGTTGCCGATACCGTGTTGACCGGTTTGTCACCCCACACCACCGCGTATTCGCGTTCCTGATAAGGGTAAAACGAGATGGTATCCGCCTTTCGCCCATAGTTATCAAAATAGGCAATCTTCAGCGTCACGGCGGGCTTTCCTTCCGGCATCGCTACGTCCCACTGCTGAATCACACTGCCCTGAAGCTGTTTGACAAAATTGGTATAGACACTGTACTTGATGGATTTCCCGTTTGCTTTGGCGGCATAGGTGTAAATGACGTCGCTTTCTCCCATTGCGTTTTCATTTTGCTCCCGCGTCACACGCAGTTTTACCGTTGTCTCCTCCCACGACACATCGATGCCGGAAATCGGTTCCAGCTGGAGGGGAACCGCGTTCAGGCTGTACAGGTTCTGCGGCGACAGTTCGTGCAGAATCGACAGCGAAGAGGGCTTGAGCAGATACACCATTTTTCCGCCCTTGAGCATGGCGTACATCATTTCCTTATCGTGCTTGCTCACATACAGCGTGCATTTTTTCCCATTGCGCCGGAAGGTCACCGTCAGCGACGGGTCGTCCAATCCATAGGAAACCAGATCCTTCCGGGAAGGATTGCGCTGCACCACATCGTCCGCCATCAGATAGGTCAGGTCATAGACCAGCTCCGACGCGGCGGTGTTTTTGACCGGCCATTGAATCGGCTTCGTCACCATATAGCTGTAACCGTATGCCGGGTCACTCATGTCGCTCTGCTGATTCACCTTCATGACAAACTTCCCGTCAAACGCGTCGCCGCTGAGTGTGATGTTCCCGATTTTGATATCACTGCTCTCGATGCCCTCATCATATTCGTAAAAAATATCGTCATTGATAAAATAACTGTCCCCCATGAAGAAGGGAATGTCGATGGGACAGGCATAGACGTGTTTATCTCCTTTGAGCAGCGTATAATACACGTCGGTTTCCTCTCCCTTGACGGCATCGCCCGCCTGAAAGCTGACAGTGTGTCCGTCTTTGAAGGAAGCGGTAACGGTGAGGGAAGGCTTATCCAGCCCGTAGGCTTTGGCGGAATAATCATCCGCGTCGGTCGTGGTGATGATGTGACTGTACGTGAGCTGCACCGCCCCGTACCAGACATATTCCATAAACGCGTTGTTGACCGGCAGTCCTTCCAGTTCCCGGAAAACCACTTCGCCCTTTTTGGAATCGACATACGCCGTATAGCGCCCATTGGCATTACGGAACACGACCTTCCGGAGATCGTCGGCGGATTCGTTGACCAGCGTGCCGGTATCCGATTCATGTGTGTGGTCATGGTCGCTTTCGGAAGTGATGTGGGTATGGTCTTCCGGCTCCCCTGCAGTGTCGCTCGAAGCCATCAGCCACCACAGCAGTCCCCCCAGTAACAGCGTGACCGCCAGCAGTGCCAGCAGATTGCGTCGTTTTTTACTCACAGCCGTTTCCTCCTGAAATAGACCGCAAATCCCGCTGCCAGAACCATCAGCGGAATGACATAGCAGAAAATCACGCTGATGATGGACAGTGTTTCAATATCCACCGAAAAATCCACTGCGTAGAGCGATTTGGGTTCGATATCCACCGCGTCGGTGTCGATGCCGCAGCGACGGTCAGCGACATCCAGCAGCAGCGGCATATTGCCGTAGATATCCGCGCCGAGGAAATCAATATTGTAAAGGCTGTCGGGCGCGATGATGATATCCGTCCGCCGTTCCTCCCCTTCCAGCGTCTCGCGGTAGGTGGTGGAAGCCGCCATGATCGTGCGGGTATCCTGATCGGCGCGGGTATACTGCGAGGGGTCAAATTCCTTGTCGGCGTCGCAGAGATAGCCCTGACTGCTCGATGTCAGAATTGCGTTGACCTCTGTGCTGCCCTTGTGGTCAAACAGCGTGCGGAGCGCCACCGCGTTGGCGACGGCAGGATTTTTATTCTGCTCCCGCAGTTCATTGGTATACTCGGTTTCCTCCATCTGCGCCAGAAAGACGCTCATCTGCTTGGCAATGACATCAGAAGGACTGCCTTCATACACAATCTCCTGCGTCAGCGCCAGACCGTACTCCTTGAGCAGCGCGCTGAGATGGGGCATCTTGGGCATAATGGACGACGAAAACAGCAGCAGCGTCCGGTTGCCCGCTGCATCGTTCAGAAAGGCGTCCAGCTTTTCGGTCTGCGCAAGGGTCAGATCGGTAGTGGGCGCAGCCATCATCACGATATCCGTCTCGGCGGGAAAGTCCTCCTTGCGGATATCCACCACCCGCACGTCGTAGCCGTTGAGCTGCATGGTCGAAACATAATCCGCGCTGTTGCCGTCCACATTCAGACCGTCCACAAAGGCGACGACCGGCGTTTTGTCCATTGTGACGGTTTTCACCAGCGACGTCATATACGTCTCTGTATAGGACTGCGCCGCCGAAGCATCCGCCGCCGTGCTGTCATAGTTGACATAGTCCGACGAAAGCGACGGCAGCATCTCAAAGAAGGATGTCACCCGCGTGCGGCGGGCGGACTTGACCACCACCGAATAGTAATTCAGCGCGTTGCTGTATTCGGGGAATTGCAGCACATACGCCGGCGTGCGGGAGAGATCCACATAATTGATGGAGATGTGCTTGCTGCTCTGGGCATACCGCCGGATAATCTCATGCGCGACGGGAATCTGCCCGTAGGTGTCCGTGACAAGCGCGGCGGAGGGATTGGTACACTGTTCCTCGGTCGCGAGAATATCAATTTCCACGGTTTCATCCACATCCGCCAGAATCTGCCTGGTGGCGTCGGTGAGGGTGTAGCGCTGATCTTCGGTCAGGTCGGGACTCAGAAACGAAAAGCGCTCGGTCAGTTTCATGGCAGTCAGATTGAGCAGCACCATCAGTACAAAGAAGACCGCCGTCATCACCGTGGCAATGCTGCCGTGACGGAACCGGCGGCTGGTACGGATGAGGTGCACCGTGCGCTTCACCCATGCCCAACCCTTGGCAAAGGAGATTTTTTCACCCGGTTTCCGCGTCTTTTTGGGTTTGACATTCATAGCCATCCGCCTCCCTTAACTCCAGCGGCGTTTTTCCAGCACCCGCACGGTCAGAAAGATAAACGTCGCCGTAATGCTCAGGAAAAACACAATGCTCGAAAAATCCAGAATCCCGTTCTTGAAGGGCGTGTAACGTCCCACAAATGAAATATCGTTGATCAGTTTCACGATAAACGCGTTACTGGTGCGCAGCGGAATCACGTCCAGAATCACAAACACCGTCGCGATGGAAAAGGATCCCATCGCCGCCACAAACTGGCTTTCCGTCATGGACGAGATAAACATGCCCACCGCGATAAACGCCGCGCCGAACAGCGTCGCGCCGAAGATGTTCCCGATCACGAGCGGCCACGACGGAGATACGAAAAACCGGAATACGGCGGCATAGATCAGCGTGAACAGCAGGCAGCCGACATACACCGTCAGCGCCGACAGAAATTTTCCCATCACCAGCGGTGTGAGATTGACCGGCGCGGTTAAAAGCACCTGATCGGTCTTGTATTTGCGTTCCTCGCTGAACAGCCGCATGGTCAGCAGCGGCAGCATCAGCAGGATAAAACTCAGCATCCCGTAATAAATCTGGGGAAATTCCGACGACTGTCCCGCCGACAGCACCGAGCTGAAATACATGGCGCTGAAAAAGAGATAAATCGCGCAAAAGACGTATCCCGTCGGCGATTTGAAATAGGCATTCAGTTCGCGTTGATAGACGGCTTTCATTTCGACGCTGCCTCCTTCTCTGATTCGTTCGGATTCTGTCCCACCAGCGACAGGAAAATATCTTCCAGTGAATACTCGGCGGTTCTCATCTCCACAATCGGCAGCTTTCTGGCGGCAAACGCGTAGAAGATCTCCTCCCGCGCGTTCTCGGAACCGTCGAGCTGTACGAGGAAGGTCTGGATTTTCTCCCCATCTTCCGCGCCGTTTTTTTCAAACCGCCTGACGCATTTCAGCGTATTGAGCAGCGCCTTCACGTCGCTCTCGCTTCCCGCCGCTTTGAGCGTGATTTCATGTCCTCCCAGACGTTGTCCCAGTGAATCGGACTGACTGTCCGCCACCAGCCGCCCGTTGTTGAGCACGATCACCCGTCCGCAGACCGCCTGTACCTCGCCCAGCAAATGGGACGAGAAAATCACCGTATGGTCTTCACCGAGCTGCTTGACCAGCGTGCGCGTCTCCACAATCTGACGGGGGTCAAGTCCCACGGTGGGCTCATCGAGAATCAGCACCGGCGGATTGCCCACCAATGCCTGCGCGATACCCACCCGCTGCCGATAGCCCTTGGACAGATTTTTGATCAGCCGACCCCGCACCGCTTCGATGCGGGTCAGTTCGCAGATTTCCTTGAAATGCGCGGCTTTTTTCTGCCATGCACCTTTGAGCGCGTAGATAAAATCCAGATATTCATTCACCGTCATGTCGGGATACAGCGGCGGCACCTCCGGCAGATAGCCAATGCGCTTCTTCGCCTCGGTGGGTTCTTCGAGAATGTCGTACCCGTCAATGCTCACACTGCCCGACGTGGAAGAAAGATAACCCGTGATGATATTCATAGCAGTGGTTTTTCCCGCGCCGTTGGGTCCGAGAAATCCCACCACTTCGCCTTTTTTTACCGCAAAGCTCACATCTCTCAGCGCGGTAATGCTGCCGTACTGCTTGGTCAGATGGCTTACTTTGATCACAACAACGTCCCCCTGTCATCGTTGATTCGTCCGCTTTTCAGATGATTCCATTACACCATATAATTATGAAAGAGGCATGAGGATTTTTTGAATTTTTTCAATCCACATCACCCGGTTCCGTCACCTCACTGAGATCAAACGGCGGCACATATTCCTCCTTTGCCGACGAAAGCTCCTGTCGGAATCCTTCAATTCCCAATTCATCCGCCACACGCATCACTTTGTCATATTCCCGCTGCGTAATACGGCGGGACAGTTCCGGATACTGCGGAAGCCCCCTCACGCGACCGTTGGGTGTGTACTGGCTCATGAGGCTCATGAGCGTCCCCGGCGGAAGAGTGTCACGGAGCAATCGCAGCGCCGCCACGGAATTGCGCGTATGTCCCGGCATCACCAGATGCCGCACAATCACGCCCTGGGTCATCACGCCGTCGCTGAACCGGTTGCCGCCCCGCTGTTCATTGAGCCGACACATTGCAAGGATGGCTTTCAGAGCGACCTCCGGATAATCCGCCGCACGGCACCATTGTCTGGCGAGCTCCGGCAGCGCGAATTTATAATCCGGCAGCCAGATATCCACCCATTCGCCCATCCGCCGCACGGTTTCCACGGTCTCATAGCCGCCGCTGTTCCACACCAGCGGAACAGATGGATGATAAATTGCCAGCGCCTGTTCAATGGCTGGCAGATAATGGGTGCCGGTCACAAAGCTGATGTTGTGCGCCCCTTGCTGTTCCAGCGACTTCATCGCGTCCGCCAGTTCGTGCGGAGTGACAGCCTTTCCGTGCAGTTCGGCTGAAATCGCGGCATTCTGACAGAAAATACAGCCCAGCGTGCATCCTGAAAAGAAGACCGTTCCGCTGCCGCGGAAACCGCTGATCACCGGTTCCTCCCAGAAATGCAGCGCCGCCCGGGAAATCACCGCTGTACTGCCGCCGCCGCAGAAGCCTTTGCCCCGCACGCCCTGCCGCACCACGCCACAGCCGCGCGGACACAGCCGACAGCCCTGTTCTCTTTCCTTCATCCGTTTTCTTCCTCCCGCAAAAAAACGGGCAGGTGGAGCGCAAAACGCCCCGAACCTGCCATCGTCGTTTTTGAATGAAAAAACGCCTACGCATCACCGACAATCTGCGGCGTCTGCTTCCCATCGACTGACGCGGGCAAATCCGTCCCCGGTTCCACGGACGGCTCTGTCCGATTGCACACCGCCTTGTGCTCCAGACCGTCATAGGTTACGCGGAACGTATGTGCCACATGGTACGTAATTTTGCAGAACTTACAGCGATATGTCGCGTAATGTTTTTTATTGCGATAGACATAGCCGGAAATACGCTTCATATAGTGACCGCATTCCGGACACATCGTCATCAGATCGCATGGATGAATCATCTCATCGCTCAGATCCTGCAAGCAGTAGGACTTGAAGTTCATGCGCTCATAAAATTCCCGGTCAGCCGGCTTGACCAACGCTCCGAAGCATTCGGAGCGGAACACCTTCGTTACACACCTTGCCGTCAACCGGCTGTCGGTAATCGCGCGGTGAAGGGGATCGTCGCCGATTTCCACACCTGCCAGTCCGGCAAACGCCGAAAGCCCCACCTGCTTGGTCAGCGGAATATCCATTGCCATCTGACACATGAGCTGCGCGTCGCAGTAATGCCGGATGGCATAAATCTCGTCGAGCATATCGTAGCGCTCGAGATTTTCGTAGAGCACCTGAATATCCGAATTGCCCCACGAGAGCATACAGTTGTCCTCGTCGCCGAGCCATTTCCGGAACTGCCGGAACGCGGTGAGAAAGCCAGGTGCCTTTTTGAGATCATCATTGCTGATATGGGTCAGTTCCTTGATGCGCCCCCGGAGCCTTCTGGTAAACTTAGGAGAGACAAAAGACTGAAACTCGCCCGATACCGTCAGATTGTCATCCAAAGCCACGGCGCCGATTTCAATGATCTCATTGAAATACCCCTGATCCGTGCCGGAGCCGTTCCATTCTAAATCCATAATGATATACTTCATCGGGTTTTCCGTTGTCTTATGCCATAAAAACACATTTCATGGAATTGAAGGCAAACATCCTTTCCGAACATTATTAAACATGTTCCTTATTTGGTACCCTTTATTGTACATCATCATAGAGAAAAAATCAACCAGTTTTTTTTCTCACACGCATTTCTGTATCCGTATGGATTCCGTCTGACGGGACAGGAGCGGGTTTATCCTCAGCGGTTTTCCCGCAGCCACGCTTTCAATGCTTCCGTCTTATCGGTTTTTTCCCACGGCACATTGAGATCGGTGCGTCCCATATGTCCGTAAGCCGCCAGCGGGCGGTACATCGGACGGCGGAGATTCAGATCGCGGATAATCGCCGCCGGGCGCAGGTCAAACACCTGTTTTACCGCTTCGGCAATATCGCTGTCCGCCGCTTTGCCTGTGCCGAAGGTATCCACAAACACCGAGACCGGATGCGCCACGCCGATGGCATAGGCAATCTGAATCTCGCATTTTTTCGCCAGTCCCGCCGCGACGATATTCTTGGCGATATAGCGTGCCGCATACGCGCCCGAGCGATCCACCTTGGTCGGATCCTTGCCTGAAAACGCGCCGCCGCCGTGCCGCGAATAGCCGCCGTAGGTATCCACGATGATCTTGCGCCCCGTCAGACCCGAATCGCCCTGCGGCCCGCCTACCACAAAACGCCCGGTGGGGTTGACAAAGATTTTGAGCTTGTCATCCACCAATGCTTCGGGCAGTGTGGGCATGATCACAGATTGAATCACATCCTTCCGAATCTGCTCGAGCGTGGCAGAAGCGGAATGCTGGGTGGATACCACGACCGTATCAATCCGGACGGGCGTGCCGTCCTCGCTGTATTCCACCGTGACCTGCGTCTTGCCGTCGGGCTGGAGATAATCCACCGTGCCGTTCTTGCGCACCTCGGTGAGCTTCTTTGCCATTTTGTGTGCCAGCGAGATGGGCAGCGGCATGAGCTCCTCCGTTTCGTCACAGGCAAAGCCGAACATCATGCCCTGATCGCCCGCGCCGATTCTGTCAATATCATCGTCACTCAGACCGTTCTGTATCTCGTTGGATTCATTCACACCTCTCGCGATATCCGGCGACTGCTCGTCAATCGACGTAACCACCGCGCAGGTATTGCCGTCAAAGCTCGCCTCGTGGCTGTCGTAACCGATGCCGATGATCACGTCACGGGCAATCTTGGGAATATCCACATAGCAGTCCGCCGTGATTTCGCCCATGACAGAAACATAACCCGTGGTAACAGTAGTCTCACAAGCCACGTGCGCCGTGGGGTCTTTTTCGAGAATTGCGTCCAGCACCGCGTCGGAAATCTGGTCGCACACCTTGTCCGGATGTCCTTCCGTCACCGATTCGGAAGTAAAGAGATAATTTGCCATTTTTTACACAATCCTTTCTTGCTATTCAACAATCGCGTCGGCAGGTTTTCCTGTCCTGCCATAAAAAAACCCGATATCATGAGATATCGGGGAAACCAACCGTCTCAACCCCTCATCTCTCGGCAGAACGCCGCAGGAATTGGCACCTTGCCGCACCGTCAAAGCAGGCAGGTTGCCGGACTTCACAGGGCCTGAACCCTCCGTCACTCTTGATAAAGGTTTTTTATATTTTTATTGCTCTGTTTATTATACCGATTTTAAAACGGTTGTCAATAGACAATTCTTATAAAATTACCACATGAAATCCCGCCGCACGCAGCAGACGGTTATACACCGCCATGCCGACGCCTTCCGTGGAGGGACAGCGGGCATACACCGTCTTCGCGCCGCGTTCGTCCAGTTCCCGCAGCGCGGTAAACAACCGGTGGGACTGGGTGAGCGGGTCATCCTCCCGTCCGTAAGTCACGCACGACAGCGGTATGGTATTCTGTTCGCCGTCGAAACAGAGCGCAAAGACTTCGGATTTGTCCCGCACCTGTTCCGTGAATCGGCAAAAGGCTTCCAACGTGGATTTCACGATGGTGACTTCCGCCTTCGGACTGTAATGCCGGTACTTCATGCCGGGAGAGGCTGCCTTGACGCCCTCTTTGAGTTTGCCCATGACCGCCTCGTCAATTTCCAGCCTGCCCAGCACATCACGCAGTTCTTCCGGCGTAACCGCTCCGGGGCGCAGCAGGCGCGGCACTTCCGTCGCCAGTGTGACCACGGTGGATTCCACGCCGAAGTTGCAGTCGCCGCCGTCCAGCACCGCGTCAATGCGTCCCCGCATGTCATCCATCGTGTGCCGGGCGCAGGTCGGACTGGGACTGCCCGACAGGTTCGCCGACGGTGCTGCCAGCGGCACACCTGCCGCGTCAATAATGCGCCGCGTCGTGCGCATGGACGGAAAGCGTACCGCCACTGTATCCAGTCCCGCAGACACTTCGTCGGGAATAATATCGCTTTTGGGCAGAATGATGGTGAGCGGTCCCGGCCAGTACGCTTTGGCAAGTGCCATCGCACTGTCGGGGATATCCCGCACCAGCGGACGCCATTGGGATATATCCGAAATGTGTACAATAAGGGGATTGTCCTGCGGACGACCCTTCGCCACGAAAATGCGCGCCACGGCTGCTCCGTCCAGCGCGTTGGCTGCCAGCCCGTACACCGTCTCGGTCGGAATGGCTACCAGCCCGCCCCGCCGCAGTATTTCTCCCGCGCAGGCAATATCCTGATCGGTATTTTGAAGCAAAAGCGTTTGCATACGCGGGGTTCCTTCCTTTAATGACTTACTCAAACACCGAACCGTCCTTGAATTCGCCTGTCCATGTTTCCTTGGAGGAATTCTTGCCGTCCAGCACCAGCGTACCGTCCACCACTTTGAAGGTATAGTGGTACTGTCCGTCGTCGGTTTTCAGGGTCAGCACGTCGCCTTCCAGCGTGTACTGTCCGTGACCGACGTACTCGCTCAGGTGAGAGAACGTAAAGGTAAAACTGCCGTCCTCACCCAGAACAATGATGCTCTCATGCGCCGCGTCGGAACCGCCGAACACATACTTGCCAAAGAAATCCGCGTCGGCACTGACCACAGCGGTACTCTTGGTGTCGGTGTTCTTGGTTTTCTTCTTGCCGCAGGCACTCAGCGAAAACAGCATCGCAACCGCCATCAGAAGGGCAAGCATTCGGGCAATAATTTTTCCTGTTTTCATCATAATCGCTCCTTGTTGAGATTTTTTTATTGACACAATAGCAGCTATCGCTATTGCTGTGCGCTTTCGTCGATAGACGCTTCCAGCTGTGCGGCTCTGGCGGATGTGATAAGCGCGTCGATCACTTCGTCGAGGTCGCCGTTGAGAATCGCGTCGAGTTTATAGAGGGTCAGACCAATGCGATGATCGGTCATGCGCCCCTGCGGATAATTATAGGTGCGGATGCGTTCCGAACGGTCGCCGGTACCGACCTGCGACTTGCGTTCGGCGGCGAGCTTGCTGTTCTGCTCTTCCAATGCTGCCTCATAGATGCGGGAACGCAGAATCTTCATGGCGCGGTCTTTGTTTTTATACTGGCTGCGCTCGTCCTGACATTCCACCACAATGCCGGTGGGCAGATGGGTAATGCGGATGGCGGATTCGGTTTTGTTGACGTGCTGACCGCCCGCGCCGCTCGAACAGAAGGTGTCAATTTTCAGATCGGTGGGATTGATTTCCACATCCACGTCGTCGGCTTCCGGCATGACTGCCACAGTCGCGGTGGAAGTCTGAATGCGTCCCTGCGATTCGGTTTCCGGCACCCGCTGCACGCGATGCACGCCGCTCTCATATTTCAGCTTGGAATATGCCATTTCGCCATTGACCAGAAAACTGATTTCCTTATAGCCGCCGAGTTCCGTTTCATTGGCGTTGACTACCTCAATCTTCCAGCCGTTCCGCTCGGCGTACATCGAATACATCCGGAACAGCACGCCCGCAAAGAGTGCCGCTTCCTCGCCGCCCGCGCCGCCGCGGATTTCGATGACCACATTCCGGTCGTCGTTGGGATCCTTGGGCAGCAGCAGAATTTTGAGTTCCTCCGAGATGACTTCCAGCGACGCGCGCGCTTCCGCCAGTTCGCTTTCCACCAGTTCCCGGAAATCCTTGTCCGAAACGCCCTCATCCAGCAGCATACGGGATTCCTCTTCGATTTCCTTTGCCTTCTTATACTCCCGGTATTTATCCACCAGCGGCGTAAGGTTTTTGTACTCCCGCATGGTATCGCGGTAGAGATGATTGTCGTTCACCAGCTCAGGATCACAGAGCTTCTGAGCGAGTTCCTCATAGCGTACCTCGGCAGCCGACAGTTTATCAAACATATCTTTCACCCATATCCTTTATTTTTTCATCGCGCATAGATCAGCCTATGACCTTCATCACGGCAAAGGCTCCCCGTCGCGAAGGATTTTCCTGATATTCTTTTCAATTTTGTTCCGCGGCGCCATGATCTCATGACCGCACCCGCAGCATTTGATCTTGAAATCCATCCCCACCCGCAGCACATCAAACTGCTTTGAGCCGCAGGGATGCGGTTTTTTCATGTCCAGCCGGTCACCCACCCGAACGTCCACATTTGTCAACTCCTCTGATATTCACTCAATCTTCTATATTATACATGAATGACGGGCAGATTGCAATGCCAAAAACGCCAATGTTTTTCCGATTCCTCCCGGAGTTGTGTGAATTATAGCAAGAGGTACCGCGGCGCTTGCATCAAAAAAGGCCGTCCCGGCGGCGCTTTTCCACAGCCTTGCCGGAACAGCCTTCTATCGGGCAGAATCATTCTGAATATCAGGAATTTTTGTCTACTGTTTTAAAATTTTTCAGATTGCCGCTTTTCAGGCTGCGCTTGTCCAGTTCCGCATACACGTCTTCCAGCGGAATCCCGCGCTTGACCATCAGCACCATCAGATGATACATCAGGTCGCTGATCTCGCCCACCAGATCGCTGTCACTGTCGTTCTTGGCGGCAATGATGGTCTCGGAACATTCCTCCCCCACCTTCTTGAGAATCTTGTCCAGACCGGTATCCAGCAGATAGCAGGTGTAGGATTTCTCCTGCGGATGGTCGCGCCGCTCGATGACCGTATCATACAGGGCTTGCAGTACATCATATGTTTCGTTTTCCATAAAAAGGCTCCTCCTCAAAGCGGTTTATTCCTTGTTTTCCTTGAACGGCTTGAAGCCGACCGGCTGGAAGAAGCAGGAATGCTTCCCCGTGTGGCACGCCGCGCCGACCTGATTCACGCGAATCAGCAGGGTATCGTCGTCACAGTCACCGTGAACTGATACCACATACTGATAATGTCCCGACGTTGCGCCCTTGTTCCAGAGTTCGCCGCGGGAGCGGCTCCAGAACCATGTGGTGCCGGTTGCCAGCGTCAGGCGCAGCGATTCCTCGTTCATATACGCGAGCATCAGCACATCGCCGGTAGACGCTTCCTGCACAATGGCGGGCAGCAGCTCCGATTTGGCAAAATACTTCGACACATCGCGAGGCTTACTGCCCTCCGCGATGGCTTCCGCCACATCCAGCGCGCCGGTGTAAATCGCCTTGCCCGCAATCGCGCCATACAGACCTTCGTCCCGCAGGGCAACAATATCTTCAATGCCCGACACGCCGCCGCTCGCAATGATATCGCAGGTCACAGCGGAATTAATCTCCCGAAGCTGATTGAGATTCGGACCGGTCAATGTGCCGTCGCGAGAGATATCGGTGAAGATAATGGTTCTCACACCGATTTTCTCCATCTCCCCGGCAAGCGTTACAAAATGCACATCGGACGTATCCAGCCAGCCTTCGGCGGCAACCATGCCGTCACGCGCGTCGATGCCGATGGCAATCTTCTCGCCATATTTCTCGACCGCTTCTCTGGCAAAGGCGGGGTTTTTGACCGCCGCCGAACCCAGTATCACGCGGGTAATGCCGTTTTGGAGATACCAGTCCACGGCTTCCATCGTGCGGATACCCCCGCCGACTTCCACTTTCAGACCGGTTTCTTTCGCCACGCGGACAAAAATGTCCTTGTTGACCAGCGCGGCGTCCTTCGCGCCGTCGAGATCCACCATGTGAATCCACTCGGCACCCGCCGCCTCAAAGGAACGGGCAGTCGCCAGCGGATCCTCGGCGACCTTGTGCGCCGTGGCATAATCGCCCTTGACCAGACGGACGCACTGTCCGTCTTTGATATCTATCGCAGGAAAAATTTTCATATGTTTTTAATCATTCACTCCTGTCTGTTTCTATGGAAGGTTCACCAATCGGTGAATCGCTTCCTCGCTCCAGAATTCATTTGACCAGAAGAAATACTCGGTCTTTCGCTTTTTGAAAATCCGGAAAGGTACGCTGGAATTGTCGTAAATATGCATCACATCACACACCTTGACCAGTTCCGGCACCAGCGCCAATGCCTTGACATAGCGTGAACGGATTTTATCCTCCGGAACACTATGTCCCCCGTTTTCGGCACGGGATTGAACACGCTGAACGTTCGTTTCCGCATCATTTGTCAACACATATACGCACCGAATAAAAAAACCGTTTTCTTTTGCCCTTCGCAGCAATTTTAAGTTTCTATCAGTGGAAAGTACCGTTTCAAATGTAAAGCTGATCTTTTGCGCTAAGGCATTCTCGCGCATTTGTTCCGCCAGAATTGCCGCTTCCAAATCGGTGCAATGGTTGGTTTTTTTGATGTCATCTGCGTTAATATAAATCCCCGCTATTTTGGCTAATTGGGTTATTGTGGACTTACCGCTGCCGTTGGGTCCGGCAAAAACAAATACTTCCGGTTTCTTATCTTTTGAATCATCTGGCATATTTTCTGCTCCCATCAGGATATTCCAAATAAGAGGATTTTTTTTGCGTATCATAGCCGCAAATCGGCACGCCTTTGATTCGCTTGATTTCGTTTTCGATACGAACCGCTTCAATAAATCTGCGTGTCAATTCCTCATCCGATAACCCATAAGTGGAATCCAGCTCATTGCCGCCTTCTACCGTGTCTCTCTCGTTCATCTGAACACCCCGCTTATCCTCTGAACGTAAAAAAGCAAAATACATAAAATACTCACAGCACGCCCTTCGTGGAAAGCGTACCCTCATATTCGATTTTCGCTGCGGCTTTCAGCGCATGGGCGACTGCCTTGAACATCGCTTCGATGATATGATGGGAATTTTTGCCGTACATCGAGCGGATATGCAGGGTCACACCCGCATTCACGGCAAAGGCGCGGAAGAATTCCTCGGTCAGACAGCAGTCATACTCTCCGCAGCGCCACTGGGGAAAATCCGCCTCGAACACCAGAAACGGGCGTCCGCTGATGTCCAATGAGCAGAACGCCAGCGCTTCGTCCATCGGAATATAAAAGCTGCCGTAACGGGCGATGCCCTTCTTGTCACCGATTGCCTGCGCGAACGCCTGTCCCAGCGCAATGCCGCTATCCTCGGTCGTATGATGACCGTCCACTTCCAAATCGCCTTTGCAGTCCACGGTCAGTCCGAAGCCGGCATGTACGCCCAGCGCGGTCAGCATATGATCAAGAAAGCCGATGCCGCTGTCAATACGCACCTCTCCCCCGTCGAGGTTCAGTGTGATGTGAATATCGGTTTCCTTGGTGGTTCTTACAATTTCGCCGGTTCTCGTTGTCTTTTCCATCACAGATTTTCCTCCAGCAGCCGCACAACTTCGATATTTTCATGTGCCGTGCCGCAGGTGATTCTCAGGTAATCGCCCATATGCCGCACAATCACGCCTTCCTGCTTCATGGCTTCAAAAATGCGCTTTGCTTCTCCGCTCGGCAGCTTCACATAGACGAAATTCGCCGACGTGGGCAACAGGGAGAGTTTATCGGGATATTTGTCCGCCAGCGCCTTGACGGAAGCATACAGCGCGTCGCGGGATTCAATGACGGCTTCCGTGGCGCTGTCCAGTTCATGCGGATAGTCAAAGAGCGTCGCGGCGGCGGTCTGTGTCATGGAATTGACATTGTAGGGCGATTTCACCGCCCGCATCGCGTTGGTGAGCGTAGGATTGGCAATCGCAAACCCGCACCGGATACCCGCCATGCGCAGCGATTTGGAACAGGTTTTGAGTACCATCAGATTGTCGTACTGTTCCACACAGTCCAGCACCGACTGATTCCAGAATTCCATATAGGCTTCGTCCACCACCACCAGACAGTCCGGCACGCTCTCGATCAGCCGCAGCACCTCCACGCGCGGCAGTCCCACGCCGGTGGGATTGCAGGGATTGGAGAAGATAACCATTCGCGCCTGTTCTGCTTGGATAAGAGACGCCAGCGCGTCCACGTCAATGGTGAAATCGTCGTTTTTGGCAAACGGAATACATTCATTCTCCGCCAGATAGCCATAGCACTGATACATTGAGAAATCCGGCGTGGTATAAACCAGCTTTTCGCCCTTCATCATGATGGCTTGCGTGAGCAGTGTGAGCAGTTCGTCCGAACCGTTGCCCACCGTCACGAGTTCCGGCTTCACGCCGTAATATCTACCGAATCCTTCGCACACCTCTCGCGCCAGCGGGTCGGGATAGCGGTTGAGGTGCAGCGCCCCGATACGTCCAAGCATATCCGCTTTGACATGTTCGGGGATTTCCAGAAAGGACTCGTTCGCGTCCAGTCGTATGCGATAGCTGCCGCTGATCGGTTCATACGGCACCATATCGCGCACTTTTTCATTGAGCTGATATGCCATTTGGTGATTACTTCCTTTAACTCGTTTAGTCCTCGAAACGCACCTTGACGGCGTTGGCGTGAGCGGTCAGACCTTCCGTTTCCGCCAGCTTGATGACGTCGTCCTTGACCGCACGGAGCGCGGGCTCGTTATAATAAATAAAGCTCGATTTCTTGATAAAGGTGTCCACCGACAGCGGCGAGAAGAACCGCGCCGTACCGCTGGTGGGCAGCACATGGTTGGGTCCCGCGAAGTAATCGCCCAGCGGTTCGGGGGCATAATTGCCGAGGAATACCGAACCGGCATTGTCAAAGCGTCCGATATACTCCATCGGATTGTCCACGCAGACTTCCAGATGTTCGGGGGCAAGCTCATTCGCCATATCCACCGCGTCGTCCAGCGTATCGCAGACAATGATGCCGCCGTAATTGGCAATCGATTCCTCGATGATCTCCCGACGTGCCAGCGTCGCGCTCTGGCGCACGAGTTCCGCGTCCACCTGTCCGGCAAGTTCATCGCTGGTCGTCACCAGAATCGCGGAGGCAAGTCTGTCATGCTCCGCCTGGCTCATGAGATCGGCGGCAAGGAATTTCGGATTCGCGCTGCCGTCCGCCACAATCAGAATTTCACTGGGTCCGGCGATCATGTCGATATCTACCGCGCCGTACACCAGACGCTTCGCGGTTGCCACAAAGATATTGCCAGGTCCCACGATCTTGTCAACCTTCGGGATTTCCGCCGTGCCGTAAGCCAGCGCACCCACTGCCTGCGCGCCGCCGCACAGGAATACTCTGTCTACACCCGCAATGGCAGCCGCCGCGAGAATGTCGCGGTTTGCCCTGCCGTCCTTGCCGGGAGGTGTGACCATGATGATTTCCTTCACGCCTGCGATTTTGGCGGGAATGATGTTCATCAGCACGGAAGACGGATAAGCTGCCGTTCCGCCGGGAACATACACGCCCACTCTGTGCAGTCCGCGGATTCTCTGCCCCAGAATCACGCCGTTCTCCTTGGGCGTGAGCCAGCTCTGCTGCACCTGACGGGCGTGAAAATCGCGGATATTCTCCGCCGCCCGCTTCAATGCGCCGATAAAGGCAGGATCGCAGTCCTTCTCGGCACTTTCAATCACCTCACGCGGCACCTCATAAAATTCCGGGCTGGCGTTGTCAAATTTCGCCGTGTATTCCTTGACTGCCTTGTCACCGCGTTTTCTGATATCGTCCAGCATAGCGGTGACAATTTCCGTCACCTTCTTGTCGGTCTCGCCGCTTCTCTCCCGGAGCTGCGCCAGAAATTCCCGTTCGGCGGTACCGTCCGCCTTGACAATCCTGATCATATTCGCCGTATCCTCCTCAAAAATGGTTCACTGTTCACTATTCATTTAGCCGCAAATGCGGCGCCCACGTCCCACCCTCACAGATGACAGTCAATGCCGCGGTAATAAAGATACGTTGTAACAATACGTTTGTACGTTGTCGGGGCATAACCGTTATGGGGGAAGCCTGCCCTTAGGCTTCATTACAGTGCGACTTACGCTGTCGCCGCGCCGACATTCGCCCTGTCTTCTGCTACCACAAATTCTTGCGCTATTCGATTTCCATCAGTTCGGTAGTCCAGTTGGTTTCCTGAATCCGGTTGTCCAGCAGGCGGAGTTCTTTCGCCATAAAGTCTACCTGCTTCTGAATTTCCGCCACCTTCACGGTAGAAATAATTCTGATTTCGCTGTAACGCGCACGATCCACTGCATTTCCGGCTTCACTAACAAAATCCCGGTAAAACGACAGCTTTAGTCCCAATGTATCCTTCCGCGCAATCATCTCCGTAATACTCTGACCGTTCACCACAGTACGGCAGTTGGTGAGATTAATGCAGGCAATCAGCCACGCCAGCCGGTCGATGCAGCCATCCAGTTCCCGCTTCAGGTCGGCAGGATTCTCGGCAGGCTGTTCCCCTTCCTGCACCAGAATATTATTCATCATACGCGACCTGAGCTGATGAATTCGGATATTGAGATCCGCACGTTCCTGTAAAGCTTCAGCCAGTTTCATACGTCATCTCCTCCCATCCATCAGGACTGCGTGCCAAACCAGAAATATACCGCGTCCTTGTCCTTCTTTCCGAAGGTAAACGGAACGGCACGGCTGTTGGGCGAACAGAGACAGGTGGCATTGTAGAAATCGCCATTCATATTGTAAGCGTAAAAGCTGCGCTGACGTTCCTTGAGCGGGGCATATTCCGTGATATCCTCGTCGCTGTCCTTCATCACAAACGCCAGCTTGTATTCATCGTAGTTCTGCGCCGCGACATTGGGCGAGAATTTGACCTGATAGACGGGTTTTTCAAAATTAACGCTGCGCTTTTTGGTCACATACTTATCCATCAGGTTCATGTCCTTGGTGTCCATATTTTCCAGAATGGATTTGGAAACAGCATCGGAATTGCTCACGGGTTCCAGCTCGATATCACCGTCAGCGAAGGCATAGGCGTTCTTGCTGCAAATCATCGCGTACAGACCTTCCACGCCTTTCACCTTGACAAACTGATGCTTGGTCAGATCCACCCGGTCGGAACGGAAGCTCATCAGATGACTGCACCCGTCCACTGTTTCGTCAATGGTATCCGCGTCAAAATTCGCGCTCTTATGATAGGCAGTCTTGACGATGTAGAACCGCACGTCGTTTCGCGTACCCTTGAAATAGGTGGTCATACAGTCATCCAGCACGTTGGTCAGGCTCTTGAGCGGGGGATTGTCGCTCACCAGAATCAGATTTTCAGTGGACACCGAGAGAAAATGATTGTAGGCAAATTTTTTGGCGTCACCGGAATAATAATCGTGGTACATACTGTATTTGTATTCCTCGCCGCCCTTGTCAAACCGGTAAATCAGATTGAAATCCTGCGACCAGTCGCCCACGTTGTCATACACCACATCCATACGCTTAATCATAGGCATCCAGACGTTATTAAAAAGCGCCTCATTGATGACGGGTGATTGACGGTCGTCATAAAATGTTTCCTCGTCCGCGTCATAAAAGGCATGCACGTCATTGGTAAAGGTGACAAAGATATCGTTTTCATACTCGTCACCTACCGCGAATTCACACTTTTTCACCTGAAATCCACGATTGTACTTCTCACGCATATAAGTAACCGCCTGTGCGCTGATCTCATCGGTTCTCGCGCGGCGCTCCGCCAGCTTGTCAGCCGATACACAGCCCGAAAGCACCATCGGCAGCAGCAGCGCGGCGGCAGCAAGAAAAACCAAACTCCGTTTTACGTTCATTTTCATAACAATACACCTCTTATTTACATATTATCGTCAGCCGGAAAAACTGACCCACGCTATCCCTCGCAGCGTCTGGTCATCACGCACATCTGCTCCAGCACCCGGAAGCCGTGCCGCCGGTAGAAGTCCTCCGCCGCGTCTCCCCGCATACTCAGCATATACACGGCGGTAATGCCCTGCTGGGCGAGAAATGCCGTCAGTTCATCGAGCAATTGATCGCCGATGCCCTGGCCTTTTTTGTCATTGGCGGTGCAAAGCTCGAGAATCTGGAAATGAATGCCGTCATAGGACTGTTCTCCGTGTCCCATAATCATACCAACAGGTCGGCTCCCGTCGTATTCCGCTATGCCGAAAAACTTGGGGCGGCGCATGATATCCCGCAGACGGGTTCTCGCCTGATCACGGATCCATGTGTCGTTCCACGGCGGCGCGTTGAACACTTCCATAAACAGATCGGTCAGTTCGTCGAGCATTTCGCCCGTAATCTGCTTCATCATGGGTAATTCTCCCCTTCCTACTGTCCGGAAATCGCGTCTTCCATCTGCTGTGCCAGCGCTTCAATCTCTGCCTTGCGCAGCTTCAGACTGGCGGTGTTGCAGATCAGCCGTGCGGAAATGGGGCAAACATATTCTTTGACCTCCAGCCCGTTTTCCTTGAGCGTGGTACCGGTTTCCACGATATCCACTATCGCGTCGGACAATCCCAGCAGCGGCGCCAGTTCCACCGAGCCCTCGATTTTGATCACCCGCACGTCCATGCCCTTGGATTCAAAATACCGGCGGGTCACGTTGGGATATTTGGTGGCGATGGTCTTGGTGCCGAAGCCCGCCAGCGGATCAATGCCCTTTTTGCCCGCCACGGCAAACCGGCACCGTCCGAATCCCAAATCCAGAATTTCATAGAAACTCGTGCCGTTTTCGAGAATGGTATCCTTGCCCACCACGCCGAGGTCACACACGCCGTTCTCCACATAGGTGATGACATCAGGCGCTTTGGCAAGCACTACTTCCATGCGGTCGCCGACCGGCAGAATCAGCTTGCGTCCCTTTTCACGGACTGCTGAACAGTCATAGCCGATGGTTTCAAACAGACCCACGGTATCCTTTTCCAGTCTGCCCTTGGTCAATGCAATTCTCAAAGGTTTCATCTGCTTCCATTCCCCCTCTCACAGCGTGATGATCTCAATGGATTCGCCCACCAGATCAATCCGTCCGATGCCCTTGACCCTGGCATACGCCATCGCTTCCTCCGCCGTGTCAAAAACGGAGAATTCGTAATTCTGCTTTTCCTCCGCCAGACCCGCCGCGTATTCCAGCGCCTTGATTTCAAACCCTTCCGCGGAATGCACTAAGATTTCGGGAATCTTCGCCACGACGTCCTTGCCGTCGGTACACGCCTTGGTGAGTTCGTCCAGATACACCGCAAAGCCGCAGGCAGGCGTCGGGAAACCGAATTTCGCCAGCAGGTCGTCATACCGTCCGCCCGACAGAATCTTGTTGCCCGAACCGTGAGCATAAGCGGCAAACAGAATGCCGGTGTAATAATCCTTGCGATGCACCATGCCGAAGTCAAAGATCAGCTTGTCGCCAAGTCCCAGCGCCGAAAGGGTGCGATAGATATCGCCCAGTTCGTCCAGATAGTCCGACACGCCGCAGCCTTCAAACAGCGTATATGCCTGTTCCAGCACCTCAGCGCCGCCGAACATGCGCGGCAGCTGCCGCATGGCCTCCGCCGTCGGGCTGTCGGGAAGCTGTTCCAGTTTTTCCGCCAGTGCGCCGTAATTTTTGGATTCGATGTCGTCGCGGATTTCCTCGCGGGTTTCATCGTCAACCTTCAGACCTGCTGCCAGCGCCTTAAAAATACCCGCGTGACCGATTTCAAAACGGAAGTCGGAAAGATGGGCGCGAAGGGCGTTGATTGCCATCACGATGACCTCGAGATTTGCCTTGCGCCCGCCTGCGCCGATCAGCTCGATGCCGGTCTGGGCATTCTGATCGCTCTCGCCGCGCAGACTCTGACCGATGGCGAAGCTGTGCTGCGAATAGTAGACCCGGATGGGAAGCTGTGCGTGACTGAGCTTGGTAGCAGTCATACGCGCGATGGGCAATGTATTGTCAGGGCGCAGCACCATCAGCCGTCCTTTATTATCGGTGAGCTTATACATGCTGTCCATAGAAATTGCCTCGTCGCCGAGATTGAAGACATCGTAGAATTCAAAGAACGGCGTGCGCACTTCATTGTAGCCGCCGCGCGCAAACATACGGCAGATTCTCGATTCAATGGCACGGCGTTCCACACATTCCGAAAAGAGCAGGTCTCCTGTTCCCTCGGGGGTAATTTTATAATTCTTTCTCAAGATATCACTCCGATGTGAATAAAATAGTAAGCCGGATAGCGGCATCGCTTTAGCGTGGTAATATGATAATCTATTATCACAAGAAAGTCAAGCAAATGTCACTTATCTTTCGGATTTTTTTAGAATGTCCCTTTTTCAGCGATTAAAAATCAAACAGGCTCACCTGATTGCTCTCCGCCATGCCTGCCAGTACGCCTGCACCTTCCAGGATTTCCATCACGCTCTTGGACACGCCCGACCGCATCTGTACGTCGCTCTTGGACATAAAGGTATAGCCGTCCCTGCGGGATTCTACCAGACTGATCGCCGCCGCTTCGCCCAGACCTTTCAGTGTGGTGAAAGGCAGGCGAATCTGCTTGCCTTCCATCACAAATTTCTTTGCGTCGCTCCGGTAAAGATCGACCGGCAGGAAGATCACGCCGCGTTCCCGGGCTTCATTGAGAATCTGCAGCGTTGCGAGCTTGCCTGCTTCCTTGACAGACGCGCCGCGTCCCTTCGCGTCGAGTTCCCGGATGACTGCTTTCATCTCGCCCATATCCCCCACCGCCAGCGACGCGTCAAATTCGTCCGCGCGCACGGTGAAATAGGCGGCATAGTATTCCTCCGGGCGGTGTACCTTATACCAGCCCAGCCGCAGCGTCGCGATCATATAGGCTGCCGCGTGCGCCTTGGGGAACATATACTTGATCTTAAAGCAGGAATCAATATACCATTCCGGCACATTGTTGTCGCGCATGGTCTGTACATGTTCATCGGTCAGCAGTTTTTTGGCGTTGCCTTTCCGCACAATCTCCATGATCTTGAAGGACATCTGATTGGGCACGCCCTTGGCAATCAGGTAGGTCATGATGCTGTCACGTGTACCGATGACCTCTGAAATCGTACAGGTTTTGTTGGCGATGAGGTCCTGCGCGTTGCCGAGATATACGTCGGTGCCGTGAGAAAGACCCGCGACTTGCAGCAGGTCCGAAAAGGTCTTGGGCTGGGTATCGATGAGCATCTGCCGCACGAAATTGGTGCCTACTTCGGGCAGCGAGAAGGTGCCGGTCTGACTGAAACACTGTTCCGGCGTAATGCCCAGCGCTTCGGTGGAGGTGAAGAGGCTCATCACCTGCGGGTCGCTCATGGTAATATTGGAAATTTTTACGCCGGTATATTCTTCGAGATATTTATAAATGGTCGGCACATCGTGTCCCAGCTCGTCAAGCTTCAGAATCGTATCGTGAATGGAGTGGAAGTCGAAGTGGGTGGTAATCGTGTCGGAATCCTTTTTGTCGGCGGGATGCTGCACCGGACAGAAATCCTCGATTTCCATATCTCGCGGCACAACCACCATGCCGCCGGGATGCTGTCCCGTGGTGGATTTTACGCCCATACAGCCCTGCTTGAGCCGCTCGATTTCGGCAGTCGGCAGATGCAGCCCCATTTTTTCCTCGTAGCCCTTGACATAGCCGTAGGCTGTCTTTTCGGCGACGGTGGAAATCGTACCGGCTTTGAAAACGTTGTCCTTGCCGAAGAGTTCCTCCGTGTACTTGTGTACCTTGGACTGCACCTCGCCGGAGAAATTCAGGTCGATATCCGGCTGCTTGTCGCCGTTGAAGCCGAGGAAGGTTTCAAACGGAATCTCGTGACCGTCGCGGTTGAGTTCCGCACCGCACTGCGGACATTTTTTTGCCGGCAGGTCAAAGCCGGAGCCGTATTCCAGGCTTTTTTCAAAGAACTGGCTCCACTTGCACTGGGGACAGACATAATGCGGCGCGAGAGGATTGACCTCCGAAATGCCCGACATGGTTGCCACAAACGAAGAACCCACCGAACCTCGCGACCCCACCAGATAGCCGTTTTCCTCCGAGTAGGCAATGAGCTTCTGAGCGGTCATATACATCACGGCAAAGCCGTTGCCGATGATGGAATTGAGTTCTTTGTCAAGACGCGCCTGCACATACTCCGGCAGCGGGTCACCGTATATCTCATGCGCCCGCGCGGTGGAAATATCGCGGAGCTGCTGTTCCGCGCCGTCGATGGAAGGCGGGAACACACCGTCGGGAATGGGCTGGATTTCCTCGGTCATGTCGGCAATTTTGTTGGTGTTGGTGACTACAATCTCATATGCCTTCTCAGGCGACAGATAGTCAAATTCCGCCAGCATTTCTTCTGTGGTACGGAAATAGAGAGGCGGCTGTTTGTCGGCGTCGTCAAAGCCCTGCTGCACCATCAGCACTTTGCGGAACTCCGCGTCCTCCGGTTCCATGAAATGCACGTCGCAGGTTGCCACAACCGGAATACCCAGTTTTTCGCCCAGCCCAATGATGCGCTTGTTGATGTCGATCAGTCCCTGCCGGTCCTTGACCGTGCCGTTGCGCAGCATGAATTCGTTGTTGCCGAGCGGCTGGATTTCCAGATAATCGTAAAACCGGGCGATTTTTTCGATATCCTGCTTACTCGCACCGCGCAGAATCGCCTGATACAGTTCGCCCTGTTCGCAGGCGCTGCCCAGAATCAGACCTTCCCGCCGTTTGATGAGATCGCTGCGGGTGATACGGGGCTTGCGGTGGAAGTGCTTTAAATTCGAGGCGGAAATCAGCTTGTAAAGGTTTTTCAGACCGACAAGATTTTTCGCGATGATAATCTGATGATAGGGGCGCAGCTTGGTGGTATCGGTGGATTTGGCGTTGGTATTGATCTCCGCCACGCTGCTCACCTGATATTCCTTGCCGAGCAGCGCAAATTCCTTCTGCACAATCTGCGCCAGCGCCAGCGCGTCATCACAGGCGCGGTGGTGTTCAAAGGGAGGGATTTCCAGATACTCGCCCACTGTGTCGAGCTTGTGGTTTTTCAGCGTAGGATGCAGCGCTCTCGCGAGCGGCACCGTGTCAATGTAGACCGGATCAAACGGAATGCCGCACCGCTCACAAGCCGCCCGCATAAAGCCGATATCAAAATTCGCGTTGTGGGCGACAAAGATCGGGTTTTCTCCCGCGAATTCCAAAAATGCCCGCACGGCTTGGTCCTCATCGGGCGCGTCTTTCACCATATCGTCCGTGATGCCGGTCAGCTCCACGATTTTGGGAGGAATGGGCATGTGGGGATTGACAAAGGTATTGAACTTATCCGCGATTTCTCCGCCGCGATACCGCACCGCGCCGATCTCGGTGATGCGTTCCGATACCGCGCTCAGACCGGTGGTTTCCAGATCAAACACAATGAATTCTCCGTCAAGGGAACGGTGATCCTCTCCCTTGACAATATCCACCATGTCATCAATATAATAGGCTTCGATGCCGTAGAGAATCTTGATGGGCTTGCCGCTCTTCTTGCAGGCACGCGCGGCGTTCATCGCGTCCGGAAACGCCTGCGCCACGCCGTGATCGGTAATGGCAATGGCGGGCATTCCCCAGTCCGCCGCACGCTGCACCAGTTTTTTGGTGGGCGTCATGGCGTCCATCGCGGACATATTGGTGTGCAGGTGAAGCTCCACGCGCTTGACCTCCGCGTGATCGCTCCGCTTGGTTTCCTGCATCAGCGCTATGCACTGGGCACGGACAGCGTATTCATGGTCAAAGTCGTCCAGCTTATAGTCGCCCTGCACCACTACGCATTTTCCGTCGCCGAGTGATTCCAGAAAGCCGTCTTCATCCTTTTTGACAATCATCTTGACGGTGACGGAGGATGTGCGGTCGGTCACGGCAAAGGATACAATCCATTTGTCGCCCGCCTTGGTATCTCTTTTATTATAAGAAAAGACCGTACCGTACACCGTGACTTTCTTGTAATTGGCATTAAGGTCTACCGTCCGGACGGCAGGAACGTTCTTTGGGGTACCGTAGATGATTTCCGGGTCGTGGTAGGCTTCGGGAATTCCCTCAAACGTCAGAGATGCGGGACCTTCCTGCACCTTCACTTTTTTGGCACGCACCTCACCGGTAAATTCCGGACGGGGAGGCGGCGCGGCGGCAGCGGTTTCCCACGGCGGCGGCATTTTCGGCGCTTCCGAAGGTGCTGCCGGAGGCGGCGTCGGTTCAGGCGGGGGCAATTCCACGCGCTTAAGGGCATTCCCGTCCACCGTGAGCCGTATCTCCACATTCCGCCCGAATTCCTCCCGCACCAGTTTCACGAATTCGTCGCTGAAATGCTTTTCTTCCAGCAGTGCCAGCGCGTTATGTGCCAGTTGACAGGACACCACACCATTGGCGCTGTCAAACGTCCATTTGCAGCCCGCAAAGGAACCGTTGACCGTGGAAATCTGCCGTTTCAGTTCCAGCACCATGTCATCCAGCACGCTGCGGGTGAAGCATTTTTCGGGGAAACGCGGCTTGATGCGCACCGAGGAAAAGCCGTAACGTTCCCGCAGGGCGTGTTCCGCCTTAAAGAGCAGTTCCCGCTCAATGTATTCGCGGTAAGCGACAAACACCGTCATCACACGGCATTTTTCCGCAAAACGGATGCGGGTGATCTCTCCGTCTCCCACCTGCTTTACGTCATACTGGTCTGCCGCCTCCGCAAAAATATCTGTGATTCTGCTTGTCATTCCGCGTTATGTTCTCCTTCTCACGTTCAAAAAATCATCAATAAATATAGACACTGTAAAAATGCCGTTCCTCATCCACATAGTGCTTGAATTCCTCCATGGACATGATCTTTTCATGGTCTTTAAAACATCTCGCGTCGATGAGCGTAAAGGAAGAGAGCGGAATATGTGCCATACAGCCGTCGTTTTTCATGATAAAAAGCTGGCGATGACTCTTTTCGTCCCATTCGTCGTCTTTCTTATAGATGATAAAATTCTTGCGGTTGGCTTTGAGCAGCGCGTCATCCTCTATCACATGCCAGCGGTCGGCATAATAGTAGGCGAGCGTGTAGTGATTTTCATCACTCGCGGGAATGGCGTTGAGCGGGTGACTGTACCCTGCCCCGACATTCTTCTGCTGGTCATAGTCAAACATCGGCAGCAGTCCGAAGGTGACGCCGAAGTAGGTATAATACAATACGGGAATCGCCACCAGCAATCCGACGATGGGCAAAATAATCTTTGCCGCCGTCCCCAGACGCTGCCGGCGTTTGGCTTTTTTGATTTTCTCCTTGGTGGAGAGAGGCTTCTTTGCCATCATTCAACACGCTCCTTGCCGTAATCAATAGAATAATTCATATCGTTCAGGATTTCCGCAAACTCTTCAGAATATCGATGGCAACATTGGCCGCCGCGTCCACCGACTGATTGGCTGCCTTTTGGAGCTTGCGCTTGCTCCTGCGGGATATCTTGATTTTTCTCACAGCGTCCACGAGGAACGCGGACGCAATCTGCCACAGATTCATACGCTGTCACCCACCGTCTGTGATTTGGAATGGAATTATTTGGGCGCGGGCAGTCGCAGCACCTTCCCGGCAGCTCTGCCGAGCGCCTTGGCTGTGGCGGTTCCCGCCGCCTCAATGCCTTTTTCGATGCCCTTCTCAATGCCTCTGGCGGCAGCCGAACCCGCCAGCGCTCCCGCCGAACGCCAGAGTTTGCGCCCGGTCTTCCGGCATTCCCGCCGCAGCCGCCATTTCGTCCGTCGCGACAATTTGATTTTCATAGCAGCCAACACCTCCGAAAACGGTATCGGTATGTTTTCTCAGAGCTTTTCGATTTCCTTGAGCAGTTCGGACAGCAGATCTTCCTCCGACACCTTGCGCAGCACTTCGCCCTTCCTGAAGATCAGACCGCAGCCCACGCCGCCTGCCACGCCGATATCGGCTTCTCTCGCTTCCCCGGGACCGTTGACCACACAGCCCATGACTGCTACCTTGATATCTTTATCCACGTCTTTCAGGGCTTCCTGCACGTCCTCCGCCAGCTTGATGAGATCAATGCGCGTGCGTCCGCAGGTGGGACAGGACACAAATTGTATGCCGCCCTTGCGGATTTCCAGCGAGCGCAGAATATCCTTCGCCGCGTAAACCTCCCGCACCGGATCCGCCGTCAGCGATACTCGCACCGTGTCGCCGATACCGTCCATGAGCAGCGCGCCCAGACCCGCCGAGGACTTGATCAGTCCCAGCCGTTCGGTGCCTGCTTCGGTCACGCCGAGGTGCAGCGGATAATCGCACTTCTCGGACGCCAGCCGGTAGGCTTCCACCATCGTCTGCACGTCGGAGGATTTCATGGAAATGACGGTATCGTAAAAATCAAATTTTTCCAGCAGCGATACATGATAGAGCGCACTTTCCACCAACGCTTCGGCTGTCGGCGCACCGTATTTTGCCAGAATGGATTTCTCCACCGAGCCGGAATTGACCCCCACGCGAATCGGAATCTTCCGTGCGCGACAGGCTTCCACCACCGCTTTCACACGGTCTTCGCCGCCGATATTGCCGGGATTGATGCGGATTTTATCCACCCCTGCCGCCGCCGATTCCAGCGCCAGCTTGTAGTCAAAGTGAATGTCCGCCACAATCGGAACCGATACGGCTTCCTTGAGTGCCGCGATGAGTCTGACCGCTGGCATATCCGGCACTGCCGCCCGGATAATCTCACAGCCCGCGGCTTCCAGTGCCTTCGCCTGTGCCACACTGTCTTCGATGTCCGTGGAGGGCTTGTTGAGCATGGACTGAATGGTAATCGGCGCGTCCCCGCCGATAAACAGGTTGCCCACCTGCACCTTGCGCGTCTTTTTTCTTTCCATAGAGTAATACCGTCCTTTCTCGATGAATCAAAATTGGTTTCGTTGGATATGTGCAACATCATCTGTTATTGATATCTATTATAAAAGATTGGAAGGGGGTTGTCAATGCGTTTTTGTGGGGAGGCGCTCAAAATGCCGCCACACGCCGCCTCGCCAAACGCTCGATGAATTTTTCCGGCAAAATGCGCATTTTGTCTTGACGTTTACGGAAAAATATGTCATACTATTCTAAAGACTTGTCTTTATCGGGATATTTTTTATATTTTCATATTTTCATGATTGACATAAGGAGGCTGATGTTTCATGCCGGATTCCACCCTTACCTACCGCACACGAAACGGCAAAATTACCAACGCGACGGGACTGAACGTCGTGTTTCTGAGCTATCGCAAGCAGAACAAGGTCTTTCGCAACGACGTGGTGAGAGACATCCTCGACGCGAACGACTGCGCCGTGTGGTGCGACCGCCATCTTTCCGCCGGCGAGGATTTCAATGAGGAAATCGCCGCCGCGCTGGAGCGCATGAACGTCTTCGTACTGATGGTCACGCCCGCCACCTTTGAGCCGGGCTGCTATACGCTGACCAAGGAGATTCCCCGCGCGCTGGAACGGAAAATCCCCATCATTCCCATTCTTCTCGAGGAAACCGACATGAAACGGTTTGCCGAGGTGCTGGGGGACATCCACGCGCTGGACAAGCGCGAGCCGGACGAATATGAGGACGAGCTGCGCGACCGGCTGGGCAAGATACTCCCCACCAAGGACGAGAAGGAGAAAATCCGCATGGCGCAGAAGGAGAGCGGTTCGCGTGCCGCGAAAACGATCTATTATCAGGGCTTGGGCTGGCTGACCGGCGAAAACTGTGAACGCGACCCGGACAGGGGCGTGCAGATGATCACCGCCGCGGCAATCAGCGGCGAAGCCCCCGAGGCGCTGCTGCGTCTGGCGGGGCTATACGAGACCGGCGACGGCGTCACCCGCGACTGGCAGCAGGCGCTGGAGTGGTACGACCGATACACCGCCGCCATGGAGTCCCGCTTCGGCGAGAACGAGGACGACGATGTTTCGCTGGCAGATGCGTATGATTCCAAAGGGAAACTGCTGAAAAACCACGGCAAACTGACGGCAGCCAAAGCCGCGTTTCTTTCCTGCAACCGTGTTTGTGAAAAACTCGTATTCCTCTACGGTGCAAGGCAGGAGAGAAATTTGTCCGTCAGCTACGAGCGCCTCGGCGACGTCTGCATGGCTGATGGCGACCTGACCGGCGCAAAGGAGTATTATGATAAATCTCTGACAATCTACGAAAAATTGGCAAAGGATTCTGAGGATTATCTTGCCAAAAGGGCTCCAACAGTTATATATGACAGGCTAGGTGATATGTGCAAGGCGCAAGGCGACCTGACCGGCGCAAAGGAGTATTATCTGAAAGATTTGGCAATCAGCGAGCGGCTGGCGGCGGATGCCGAGGGTACCGACGCACAGCGCGATTTGTCCGTCAGCTA
>JAFPUM010000021.1 GCA_017395425.1 Clostridia bacterium
CTTCTGCTTCTGCTTCTGCTTCTGCTTTTCCTTTTCGATTTCTTTCAGAATGAAATCTGCCGTTTGCTTGGAAGCCGTACCGTCTTCAAAATAGCCTTTGCCGACAAAGAATGCCTGAAGCCGTTTGGCATAGTCTTCCTCGTCAAACTTCATAATATTGGCGCAGAGCTGTTCATCAGAAGAAGCAATCGAAAAAGGCGTTTCACTCAGCGGATAATAGAAGCCGCGGGAATTAATATACTGCTCAATATCGCGGGCATAGATAAAGCCGGGACGACGGGTTGCGATGAAATCAAAAATCCAGCTGGAATAATCGGTGATACCCACGTCCACTGCCGCGAGAAGCTCCTGCATATCGTTGTAATCGCTCGCGTCGATCACATGATCCATCTGGGCAAACATCTCCCGCAATGCCGGATTGTGGCGGTTGTGCATATGCGCTTTGACAAGGATCTTCCAATTGCCGCCGAATTTCTCTTCCAGCGCGTTTTTAAGCATACCGCAGTCGATGCGGATGGCGCTGACGTCGCCCTTGTTGTCGCGGAAGGTCGGCGCATAGAGCGCGGTATGAACATCCAACGGGATGTTGAAATTCGGGTTGGTATAGACCTTTGTTCTGAGTCTTGCCAGTTCACCTTCATTGTAGAAAATATCGTTGCGCGGATGACCGTATCTCAGAAAGTGTACTTTTGTCTCATCCGACCAAAAAGAATTTCGAAACACCCATTCATCGAAGGTGCTGTTGGTGAGGAAATAATCGATGTAGTCCTGCGACCGCTGCGCGATTCCCAGCCAATGCTCGTCGCCGCCCAGCCGCTTGATGCCGAGAGAACCGTGCCATGTGTTGATATAAATCTGTCCGTCCTTTTTGGGGATATCCTTCCAGATGCAGTTGAGAGCGTTGTCCACCCAGATTTTCGCCGTACCGAGCGCCACGAAGCTGGCAATCGAACCGCGCTGCACCAGCCGCACTCCCGGCGGAATCTCATATGCGTCCTTATCCTGATACACCGCACGGTTGACCATGAAAATGATTTCACAATCCGCGTTGCGACGGCGCAATTCCTCCGCGATATAGCGGGGGTTGCAGGTATAGGTATTCTGGAACGTACTGAATACAATGCGGTTGGGGACAATCGGGAGGTCTTTCATTAAGGAATACCGCGCGTCACGTCCGATGCGTTCGTCCATTTCCGCGAGTTTTCCGGGCGTTTTGTGGGCTTCCGCGGCTTTTTCGGTTTCAACCGTGACCGTCTCCACCGATTCGTCAGCCTCCTCCGGATGCGGTTCATCCTTCACCAGAAAATGAAACACGCCGCCGATTTTAGCCGCAGCTCTGCGAAGGTCTCTCCGGCGCTTGCGCAGAAAATACCCCTCCGCAAACGCAGTCTTCATTTTAATGGAAAACTTGGATTTGTCAATCGACACTTGCTGGGTTTCCGGGTCAAAAATCAATTCCATTATTTTTTCTCCCTCTCATACCAAAAAGGTTTCTTCCGTTATTAAACCATACTGCCGCCGCTTTGTCAAGCGTAACCCCGTGAATCCATGAAATCTACAAAAAACGAAACGCGGAGTGCGCCGTTTTTCTTTCCGCACACTCCGCGTTTCTTACACGGCGCTGTGACGTCAGCGCCAACCGGCTCTTACTGATACTCTACCACGTTGACCCACTTGAGCAGGAAGTCCCGCTCTTCGGGCTTGCCCTTGACCGACTGGGACGCCGCCACAATCGGAAGCCACTGCTGCACATACTGACGCGCCGTGTCGCTCTTCTTGCAGTAAAGGCTCATATATCTCTCCGCCAGTTCCGTCTTGCCCTCGAGCGAGAACAGCAGATAGGTTCTCGCGGCGTCCGCCGCGCCGTTGCCCTGCGTGGCGTGGGACCAGTCCAGCACGAATGCCTTGCCCTCGGCGTTGATAATGATATTGCTGGGATTGAAGTCGCCGTGGCAGATTTTGACGTGCTTCTTCATGCCCGCCAGACGCATATCCAGCTCGTAGCGGGTGGTCGCGTCGAGACCGGTTTCGGAAATCTTCCGTCTCATCTTATCCTGGAGCTTGTTGAGCAGCGGCGCGCGCTTGCTCTGGATTTCCAGCTGCAAATCCACAAACCGTTCCAGATATTCGTCCAGCTTTTCGGGATGGGCTTCCATCAGCGACGCCAGCGTCTGTCCCTCGATGTAATCGTATACAATCGCCCATTTGCCGTCGATTTTCGTGACCTGATCCACCTTGGGAATCGGCAGACCGGTTTCTTCCACACGGGCAGTGTTAAGCGCTTCATTGAGAATATCCGCCTTGGAAAAATCCTCCGCAAACACCTTCACGGTATAATCCCCGCAGCGGTAAATCGTCTTATTCGGACGCTCCGCGATAATTTCCATCTTGTCAAATTCCATAAATATGCCTCCTTGCCGGAATATAGGTCAGTTCCTTACTCGCCGTAGTAAGCCTTGCGATAAATCTCCTTCATCTCGCTGATGAGCGGATAGCGCGGATTGGCGCCGGTGCACTGGTCGTCGAAGGCATATTCGGTCATTTCGTCGAGCGTCGCGAGGAAATCTTCTTCCTTCACGCCGTAATCCGCGATGGTCTTCCTGATACCGATGGCTTCCTTGAGCGCTTCCAGTTTGGCAATCAGACCTTCGAGCTTCTCGGTGTCGTCCCTGCCCTCAATGCCGAGATACTCGGCAATCTCCGCGTAACGGCGGAGGGTCTTGGGATGGTCATACTGCGAGAAGGTTCCCATCTTGGTGGGCGCTTCGGCGGCATTGTAGCGCATGACATGGGTCAGCACCAGCGCGTTGGCGATACCGTGGGCGATATGATGATAAGCGCCCAGCTTGTGCGCCAGCGAGTGATTGATGCCGAGGAAGGCATTGGCGAATGCCATGCCCGCGAGCGTGGCGGCGTTTGCCATTTTCTCCCGTGCGGCAGGCTGATGATTGCCGTCCTCATAGCACAGCGGCAGATAGTCGAAAATCATCTTGATGGCTTGCAATGCCAGACCGTCGGTGTAATCGGTCGCCATGACGGACACATAGGCTTCCAGCGCGTGGCTCATCGCGTCGATGCCGGAGGCGGAGGTCAGTCCCTTGGGCGCGGTCATCTGCATATCCGCGTCCACAATCGCCATATTGGGCATGAGCTGATAGTCTGCCAGCGGATACTTCACGCCCGCGTCGTCGGTAATGACCGCGAAGGGCGTCACTTCCGAACCGGTGCCAGCGGAGGTCGGCACGGCGATGAAGTATGCCTTCTCGCCCATCTTGGGGAAGGTGTACACTCTCTTGCGGATATCCATGAAGCGCATCGCCATATCCATGAAGTCGGCTTCGGGATGTTCGTACAGCACCCACATGATCTTGCCGGCGTCCATCGCGGAGCCGCCGCCGACCGCGATAATGCAGTCCGGCTCAAAGGCGCGCATCTGCTTGACGCCTTCCTGCGCACAGGCAAGCGTCGGGTCGGGCGCGACGTCGAAGAAGGTGGCGTGGATAATGCCCATTTCGTTGAGCTTGTCGGTAATGACCTTGGTATAGCCGTTTTTATACAGGAACTGGTCGGTGACAATGAAGACCCGCTTCCTGCCCAGCACGTTCTTGATTTCTTCGAGCGCCACGGGCAGACAGCCCTTCTTGATATAGACCTTTTCAGGCGCGCGGAACCACAGCATATTCTCTCTCCTCTCGGCAACGGTCTTGATATTGATGAGGTGCCTGACGCCGACGTTTTCCGATACGGAATTGCCGCCCCAGGAGCCGCAGCCCAATGTCAGCGAAGGCGCCAGCTTGAAATTGTAGAGGTCGCCGATGCCGCCGTGGGAAGAAGGGGTATTGACCAGCACGCGGCAGGTCTTCATTCTCGCGCTGAACTCGTCAATTTTGGCGGTTTCGGTGAGCGCGTTGCAATAGAGGGAGGAGGTGTGACCGTAGCCGCCGTCGGCGATGAGCTGTTCCGCCTTGGCGAGCGCGTCGCCAAAGTCCTCCGCGCGGTACATGGCAAGCACGGGAGACAGCTTCTCATGGGCGAATTCCTCGGAAATATCCACGCTCTCCACTTCGCCGATCAGAATCTTGGTGCTTTCCGGCACTTCCACACCGGCGAGCGCCGCAATCGTCACCGGCTTCTGACCCACAATCTTCGCGTTGAGGGAGCCGTTGATGATCATGGTCTTTCTGACCTTGTCTTTTTCATCGTCCTTGAGGAAATAGCAGCCTCTTCTGACAAATTCCTCGCGGACCGCGTCATAAATCTCCTTGTCCACGATGACCGACTGTTCGGACGCGCAGATCATGCCGTTGTCAAAGGTCTTGGAATGGATAATGGAATTGACCGCCAGCAGGATATCGGCGGACCTGTCGATGATGGCGGGGGTATTGCCCGCGCCCACGCCGAGTGCCGGCTTGCCCGAACTGTAAGCCGCCTTGACCATGCCGGGACCGCCGGTTGCCAGAATGATATCGGCTTCCTTCATGACCAGATTGGTCATTTCCAGCGAAGGAACGTCAATCCAGCCGATGATGCCTTCCGGCGCGCCCGCCGCGACAGCCGCCTCCAGCACGATTTTCGCGGCGGCGATGGTGCTCTTTTTGGCACGGGGGTGAGGGCTGATGATGATGCCATTTCTGGTTTTGAGACAGATGAGGGTCTTGAAAATCGCGGTAGAGGTGGGATTGGTCGTGGGAATGACCGCCGCCACCACGCCGATAGGTTCGGCGATTTTCTTCATGCCATAGACCTTGTCCTCTTCGATGACGCCGCAGGTCTTGGCGTCACGATAGGCATTGTAGATGTACTCGGCGGCATAGTTGTTTTTGATGACCTTGTCTTCCACCACGCCCATGCCGGTTTCCTCCACCGCCATTTTAGCCAGCGGCAGCCGCGCCTGATTGGCGGCAATCGCCGCCGCCAGGAAGATTTTGTCCACCTGCTCTTGCGTGTAGGTCGCAAAGATCCGCTGCGCCTCCCTTACCTGCGCGAGCTTCTTCTCCAGCGCTTCCACGCCGTCTACGATTTCGTACTCTGCCATTGTAAAATCTCCCATCTTATTGGAATCTGATAATCCCCCGCAAATCTGCCGCACGGCATTTCCGCAGGGGGAGAATGACTTGTTAATAGTTTAACAAACTTTGAAATGATTGTCAAGCCGTTCATCCTCTTTTGCAGGGACATGAATCTCCTTACGCCTGCTATCCTATTCATTATAACCAATCTTTATAGAAAATTCAACATTTATCTTGCATTCTATGGTAAAATTTATTAGGGATACGCTGATTAAAGGCGTAGCCGTCGATTCGCCCGCGCGAGAATACGTCACCGAGCGGGGGCAGAATCGACTTAATCAGCGTATCCCTAGAATATAAGAGGAAGTCTTTGATGAAAGACTTCCAGAAGGAAAGGTGGTGTATGGATTCCCATGAGAAGAAACATTATGGCAGCGTTTGCGCTCTCCCTGAGCATTGTCGGCACCGTCATTTCCATTACGGGCATCGTGCTGGCAGGCTGCGCACTCGGCAGCAGAAGACGTCTTCACAGATAACACGCCGCGGGAAAGGGACCGCACACATCCGTTATCCCCGGTATCCGCAGATAAAAATCCGGATCGGCAGAAACCGCTTGTCTCTGCCAATCCGGATTTTTTTCTTTTGTCCCGGCAAACGTCATCTGTAAATATTCGGCTGAAGCCGGAGGCGGTCGGCAATCATGGCAATAAACTCGCTGTTGGTGGGCTTGCCTCTGCCGTGATGAATCGTATAGCCGAAATAGGAATTCAGGACGTCAATATCCCCTCTGTCCCATGCGACTTCAATGGCGTGGCGGATGGCACGTTCCACCCGCGACGGTGTGGTATCGAACCGCTGCGCCACACACGGATACAGCCGCTTGGTGACGGCATTCATCATATCGGGATACTGCACCGTGGTCATGATGGCAAAGCGGACATACTGATATCCCTTGATATGCGCCGGAATGCCGATCTGATGAATGATATCGGTCACAGCCAGTTCATATCTGACAGAAACCGTATCCCTTTGTCCGTCAGCGTGATTCCTGTGATACGGCATATACGGCAGAACATCTTTGCCGCCGTCCGAAAGAAGCAGATCGCAAAGGAGCCTGGGGCTCCCCGTCTTGTTCATCACCATCGCGGCGCCGGCACTGTAAAGCTGGCGTTCCATGCGAAGGGACGGAAACTCGGTGATTACCACAAATCGCGGGACATGGTTTTCCATGCTCCGGCGAATGGCTTCCATCAGCGTCATGGCGTCGCTGCTGCCGATAAACAAATCCAGCACCAGTATATCGGGACAGCATCGTTTCACCGCGGAAAGAATGGTTTCACAGTCGTTATGGACTGACATAATCCCCTCCAATCTTTGGGAATCAGGCGCCTCTCCGTCACGCGCAGACTGCATTTGCATGTTTCTGAGAAGCTTCTGCTTGTTTTCATGGGACATGATTGCTTTTACAGGATTCATGGATATCGCACTGGCTTTCATCAAAATTTCCGGAAAAAACCGTTCCGTAATCATATCACAACGTGCGGTTTTTTTCAACATCTTTCGGGGAATTTTTACTGCTCGCTGTGAAATTTGTCACGATGCACAAATACCTCACTTTGCGGTAAAAAATGGGAACAAAAAAATTTTAGTCAAATTGTATTTTACAGGGAAATGATTCTGTACAGGCTCCGCAAAAAACCGACGTTTCTATGCCTGTTTCGGAATGTGAAATATGTTCGACAAAATTCATGGCGCTTGTGCAGCTATCCAAACAACGCCCAAACTTCGACAGGAATAACACAACCAAAAAACGTGACGGCATTCCGGTAAATGACGTCACGTTTTTGTTTCTCCGTTTTTTTATTATATAAAAAATTATAGAATAATGCAAATCAAGCCGCTGCATCCCTCATTGATAATCCGTTCAATGGTTTCACGCATTTTGTCACGGGCATCCACCGGCATTTTGCTGAGCTTGTTATGCAGCCCCTCATTGACCAGTTCATGCAGGGATTTTCCGAAGATATTGGACTGCCAGATGGAAGACGGGTCCTCTTCAAATTCCTGCAGCAGATAGCGCACCAAATCCTCCGACTGCTTTTCCGAACCCACAATGGGCGCGACCTCGGTGGTGATGTCGGTCTTGATGATGTGGAGAGACGGCGCCGATGCGGTCAGCCGCACACCGTAACGTCCGCCCTGCTTCATGAGTTCGGGTTCTTCGAGCGTCAGCTCATCCATCGCGGGCATCACGATGCCGTAACCCGTGCGCTCCACCTGATCGAGCGCGTCACTCAGCTTGTCGTAGCGTTGCTTGACGGCGGCGAGTTCGGTGATGGACTTCATCAGATCGCTCTCGTTGCGGATGGGCAGACCGGTCTTTTCGCCGATCACGCGGTAGAAAAGCTCCGGCTGTAAATCCACTCTGACACGGGTCTTGCCGGTGCCAAGGTCGATGGAGGACGTCGCGGCGTCGGCGACATAGCGATTATCCGAAAGCGCGGCAACCAATCTGTCAATCTCGCGGATGCGGCGGATATCTTTGGCAGCCTGCCGGATGGTGGCAAAAAGGTCGGATTTGAGCCAGTGGTCGCGGTCGAGGGAATTGATCCAGCCCGGCATATCAATCGCGACGGAGCGGACGGGAAATTCGTACAGCACCTCCGAGAGAATGTGCTGGATTTCTCCCTCCGTGATTTCCTGACAGTTGACCGCCATGACCGGCACGCCGTAACGGACGGTCAGCCGCTCCGCGAGGCTCTGGCTGTCCGCCGCGGACGGGTCGGCGCAGTTGAGCAGCACGGCAAAGGGCTTGTTGATTTCCTTGAGCTCATGGATGACGCGTTCCTCGGCTTCTTCGTACTCCGCGCGGGGGATATCGCTGATACTGCCGTCGGTCGTCACCACCAGTCCGATCGTGGAATGCTCGGTAATGACCTTGCGGGTGCCGATTTCCGCCGCCAGATTGAAGGGAATCTCCTCTTCAAACCACGGGGTCTTGACCATGCGCGGCGCGTTGTCCTCGATATAGCCCAAAGAGGACGGCACGATGTAGCCCACACAGTCAATCATACGCACGCGGAAGGAGGCGTTTTCATCGAGATCAATCTCAATCGCCTCTTCGGGAATGAATTTCGGCTCGGTGGTCATGATGGTGCGTCCCGCCGCCGACTGGGGCATTTCATCCGTCGCGCGCTCCACCTTGTATTTGCTGCTCATATTGGGCAGCACGAGGGTCTGCATAAACTGCTTGATAAAGGTGGATTTGCCGGTGCGCACCGGACCGATCACACCGATATAGATATCACCGCCGGTACGCTCGGCGATATCCCGGTAAATTTTGATATCTTCCATTTTCGCGCTCCTCCCTTATGCCGTAACGATCAGCAGCCTGCTGTCGGTGACACAGTCGCCGTCGATGTCATTTTCCGCGCGAATCGCTTCCACAGAGGAATTGTATTCCCGCGCAATGTCCCACAGTTCCTCGCCGCTCCCGGCAAAATACAGCACGGCGGCGGGACGGCTCTCTTCGGACTTCGGACGGGTTTCGTCCAGTTCCACGCTCTCCACCAGCTTCATGGGGATATCCTCGTACAGCGACGAATGCACGCAAAGCTCCGCCTGAAGCTCCACCCTGTTGTCTCCGGTGAGGGTGCAGACGCAGGATTTCACCGTCACGCGGCATTCGGGACGCAGCATCTGTCCCTGTGCCGGCTGCGCGACCGCGCAGTCAAAGCGCACGTTTTTCTCGGTGTACACCACCCCCTGACGGGGGTCTCTCACAATCATGCACACCGCCAGATTGCCCGTGGTGACGGTTTTGCCGTCCCGCCAGACGCTGCGGCTGTCCGACACGCTGCACCAGACGTCGCAGAGGCTCTCGATTTTCACATCGCCCGTATCCACCGTCTGCTTGCACATCACCGTATCGTACACGGTACTGCACAGCCGTTCCGGTTTAAGCTGCCTGCGCCTGCAATTGGTTTCATACGCCACCGAATACGCGTCGGTGATCCACTCGATCTGCCTGGGACGGTAGGCGCGGATATCCGCCATGGCGCGCAGATCCACATCCAGCCGACGGTATTCCCCGTCCGCGTCGGTGCGAAGCGACACGTCAACCGATTCGCACGCCATTTTCAGATCAATCAGGCAGTTCTCATCCACACCCGACACATCAAAAAACTGATGAAACGGAATGACATATTCCATATGCTCCGGATCGTCGCCCTGTTCGGTCACATACACCATGGTAAAAATCGCGTCGCCCTTGACGATCAGCTTGTTGGCAACCGCCTTGCATTCCTCCATGCAAATCGCGGTACCGGTGCGCAGAATGGAGGAAACCGGCGGCTTGCCCTCGCCCAGCTCCATCGCCTCGCTGATTTCAAAGCCGCACTGGGTGCAGCACACCAGATCGCTGATCTCACACCGGCACTTGCGCAGACGAAGTCCCTCGCCTTCCGCGTCGGTGATCAGCTCCATCATTTTAGCGGAAACAGCGGTCATATGCAGGGTGAAAGCGCCGTGGATATCCAGCTTGCGCTGGCTGACGGCACGGCAGTTGACATAATCGACGTGAATATCCACCAGCAGTCTGACATTGTCGGCGGTATTGTCAAAGGGCAGCGACGCCTTGAAGGGATAGAGACGGTCGCAGCATCGGATTTTTTTATCCCGGTCGTCCAGATACATGACGGAAACGCGCGCGCTGCCCTCCACGGTGAGCGCGTCGCTGCTGACCTCGCGGGAAGTAATCATCGGCTCGAGACGGCATTTGAGCAGCCTGCCGATATCGGGGCAATAGTCCGGCAGCGTAAAATCGACGTCCACCGCCTGCTCGCAGTTGCCTTCCAATAACACTTCCTTGGCGAATACGGATTCACCGGTCGCTTTACATTCCATGAGCTTCTCTCCTTTGGGGGAAGTACCTTTTGGTGCTTCGGTTGGTTTCTGTTGCATTCATATGCAGACCATGTCCCGGTTATGCCTGTATTTTTATACAGCACAAAAACAGCCGACGCTTCCCTCCCGGCAATCATCGGCTGTTGTGTGATATTTTTCAAATAATTATTATAATAACATACTATTCCCCGTCAGAATCTGTTTTTCCCTCTTCCGTGTCTGCTTCGTCCGGATTCTCTTTCAGCAGGAAAATGTGCGCGGAGAGCGGCGCGAGCTGCACCGTCACGCTGCACGGGAAATCCTTGTGGGGATAGGGCGAAACCGTCTGGGGAGGATTCTGCGTCAGACCGTCGCCGCCATAGGCAACGTCATCCGTACACAGCAGTTCCTCAATCACGCCCTGATGCTTCAGCCCCAGGATATAGCGGTACTGGGGATTGGTGGAGAGGTTGAGCGCCACGACGACTTCCTGACCGCCGCCGCGGCGGATATAGGTGAAAAGATTGTTGTAATCGTCGGTGGGGTCAATCCACTCAAACCCGATGCCGTTGTAATCCATCTCCCACAGCGACGGATACCAGCGGTAAATCTGGCTCATCTCCCTGAAGAAGGCGTAGAATTTGGCGTTGTATTCATTCTGGAGGTCGTACCAGTGAAGCTCCTCGGTGATTTTCCACTCGTCGAGCTGGGCGAATTCGTTGCCCATGAAGTTGAGCTTTTTGCCGGGGTGGGTGAACATATAGACATACAGCGCGCGGCACTGGGCGAATTTCTGTTGGGTGGTTCCCCACATCTTGCCCAGAATCGACTTCTTGCCGTGGGAGGATTCGTCGTGGGAAAACGGCAGCAGATAGTTTTCCGCCTGGTAATAATCCATCGAGAAGGTGATCTTATCATGACTGCCGCGGCGGAAGAAGGGGTCGAGCGAAAAATATTTGAGGGTATCGTTCATCCAGCCCATGTCCCATTTGTAGTCGAAGCCCAGATGCCAGTGATCGGCATACCGGGAAGTGACATTGTAATAGGAGCTGGAATCCTCCGCGATGAGCATGACTTCCGGCAGCACCTCGTGGAGCGTGTCATTGAAGCGGCGGATAAATTCCACGGCGCCCTGATTGACGCCGCGTTCGGGCTGTCCCTGCCAATAGATGATATTGCTGGCGGCGTCGATGCGCAATCCGTCGAAATGATAGGTACTCAGCCAGAAATACGCCGACGACAGCAGAAAACTCTGCACTTCGCCCTTGTAGAAATCATAATTGTAGCTGTCCCATTCGCTGTTTGCCATGAAGTCGAGCGGATATTCATAGAGAGGGGTGCCGTCGAACCGTCCCAGCCCGAAGCTGTCCCGCACAAAATGCACCATCACAAAATCCAGAATCACGCCGATGCCCTTGCTGTGGCAGACGTCGATGAGGCGTATGAGCTGCTGCGGCGAACCGTAGCGGGAAGTGGCGGCAAACATACCGCTGACGTGATACCCCCATGATCCGTCGAAGGGATGCTCGGTCAGGGGCATGATCTCGATATGGGTAAAACCGTTTTCCAGCGCGTAATCGGCGAGACGCTCGGCGATTTCGTCGTAGGTGTACCAGCTCTGATCGCTGCCGCCCCACTGTTTGCGGCACCACGCGCCGAGATGCACCTCATAGATATTGAGCGGGCGCTCGAAGCAGCGGGAACGGGTGCGCAGCCATTCCGCATCGTGAAATTCACTTTCGTCGATATCCATGATGACCGAGGAATTGTAGGGTCTGCGCTGTCCCATGAAGGCGTAAGGGTCAGATTTGTCGCAGACACTCCCGCCGACCTGCCATATGCGGTATTTATAAAGCTGTCCCCGGCAGGCGCCCGGCACAAAGACCGAGAATACGCCGAGGTTGTCGATTTTATGCAGGATATGGGCATTGTCGTTCCACGCGTTGAAATCGCCGATGACCGCGATGCGGACGGCATAAGGGGCATAGACCGTGAAGCGCACGCCGTCGGCGCCATCCTCCCGCGAGAAATGGGCGCCGAGATGGTTGTGCGCCACCAATGCCCGTCCGCCGTGGAACGCGTCCAGCAGGGACTGTCCCGCCCGGCTGAATTCCTCTTTCAGATTTCTCATGACATCACCTGATCCGTTTTTGATACAAAACGAAGGCACTGACAGCACATAGACAATTCCTGTGAGCCGGTCACACCTTCATCTGCTATATCATGCGCTATTTCCCGGCATTTGTCAATTGACTTGATGTAAATTTTTTCTGTGTTTTTCAGGCAAAATCCTTATACTATATATATTATAAACCATGCCGCCTGATAAAATCCGTCTTTTTTCCCGAAAAACGCCCTCAGAAACGTTTTCCGGAAAAAAGACGGATTGGGAATATATAACGGTTTTGGGAGGAATTGGCAACGGTTTCTCAGCATATTGTTTTGAAAAAGAAGGTGAATCGTATTTTTTATCACAGAATAACAGCTTTTTTCGAGAAAAACAAATCGGTGACAATGATTACAAAAAAATGACAAATTGAATTCGGCGCTTTGCCTAAAAAAGACGGTTTATCGATTTAACGCAGTAAAATACGGACGGGCTGTTTGTTGTCATTTTTACCATGAAACGATGGAATTCATTGGCGCTTTTGTCGATTCGGTTTTTTTTGTTCGTCATATTATACAAAAGTTTTCAGTGAACACGGCTTGACAGAATGAATTCATGAGATTATAATAGCGACAACGTTTGAACGACGCAGTCAAACGGCCGGAAAACAAAACGTCCTCCCTTCCGATTCACAGGCGGACGTCGAGTGGAACGGTAACACATGAGGTCCCGCAGCATTTTCCATAAGGGACAGAAAGTTGAGGAAAGGATTATGAGCAAGACAGCAGATTTCATCAGGAGCCGCAAAGGAGCTTCGCTTCTCTTGGCAGGCGCCACATTGGTCAGCTCGATCTTCATCTCTTCCAATCTCTCCGCAGTAAAAGTGATTGACGGCGAAAAAACCAAGACAGTTGTTTCCACCCGTTCGGCGACGCCGGTGGAAATCATACATCAGGCGGGCTTTGCCCTTTCGGACAACGACGCCTACTCCATCACCAGCATTGACACGGTCAAGGCGATCAAGATTTTCCGCACCTTTGATCTCACCGTCGTGGACGGCGGCGAATCCAAGACCATTTCCGCCGTGGACGGCACCGTGGAACAGGCGCTGGTAAACGCAGGCGTATCGCTTCCCGATGAAGATGACGTGATCAATGTCAGCCTCGACAGCGAAGCCGAGGAAAACATGACCGTGAAGATCGACAGAGTCAAGTATGTGACCGATACCGTCACCAAGACCGTCAAGTACAAGACCGTCACCAAGAACGACAGCACCCTTGCCAGCGGCAAGACCAAGGTGTCCGTCGCGGGCGTCAACGGCAGCAAAAAAGTGACCACCGTCAAGAAGTACGTCAACGGCAAGCTCGTCGATACCAAGAAGACCGAAAAGGTGACCAAGAAGGCAGTCGATGAAGTGGTGCTCAAGGGCACCAAGAAGGCTTCCTCTTCCAAGAAGAGCAGCAATACCGGCTCCAAGGCTTCCGTGGATACCGGCAGCAAGACCATCACCGTCAACGGCAGAACCATCAGCTATAAGAAGGTTCTCACCGGTTCCGGCACGGCCTATACCGCCAGCGCCGGTGCCAGAACATCTACCGGCAAGGTCGCCAGAGAGGGTCTTGTCGCGGTCAATCCCAAGATCATCCCCTACGGCACCAGACTGTATATCACCACCACCGACGGTTCCTGGACTTACGGTTATGCCGTCGCCGCCGATACGGGCGGAGCGCTCAGAAGCGGTTCCGCGCTGGTTGACCTCTATTACAGCTCCGAGAGCAAGTGCCGTCAGTTCGGCAGACGTCAGGTGAAGGTGTATATCCTCGACTGACCGCGGAACGATAAAAAAATCACTGCTGAGAGAATCGGAAAACAGATGAATCGTGAAACCGCCGCTTCGCACTGCATGGGCAATGCGAAACGGCGGTTTTTTTGTACTAGTACTTTTTCTTCCTGCAATCGGCATACAGTCTGGCGACGTTGGCTCTGTGGAAATCCGCGCCTTCAATATGCTGATTGATAATGAACATCATCAAGCTGCGTTTTGCCACCCAGCCCATGTCCCACACGCCGGGCTTGAACCGGATATTCATCCGGATGTGGCGTTCGCTCAGGATCCACATACGGATGGATTTGATCTGTTCCGGCGGCACGGCAATGGTCGTATCCAGATAGGCTTTGGGTATATTGTCTTGTTGGGCATAAATGGGAATGATGAACAGCCCTTTTTCACAATAGTTCATGACAACGGCACCGCGGGTGTATCGGCTATGCCGCATTTTCACCTCCTGGTTGCAGATAAAGTAAATGTTATTCTCGCCCCATGCGTTGACCGTATTCAGAAGCTGTGCCATCGCCGCTTCGCTGTATTCTGTGATGGGAATTTCCCACTCTTCGGGCACATACGGACGCTGCGGGTAGCCTGTATTGCGGCTCACTGTCTTAACCGTATTGAGATAATGATGCTTGAATAGGAAAAAGGATTCGGGGTGGCGCAAACCATGGATGCCGTAAATTCCCATCCCCATCATCGCCGCGAAAAAGAGAACGCAGGTGAAACAGCCTCCGTAATTCCGGATGTACACCCCGATAGGCAGCAGCAGCAGAAACGGAAGCGCGCAAAGAAACCCCGTCACCGCAAAGATCACACCGCATTTCCGGCAGTACTGAAGCAGAGGAGCAGCGTCGCCGGTGCGGATGTATTCCCGGAACTGATCAAATCGCTTGCGGGCGTGAAAGAGAACGTCATATTTCAGTTGCAGCTGATCTAAGGGAGTACGCTCATTTTGATTCATGGTATTATGCTCCTTTTGATGGTATTTACCATTATTCTATCATGCCGTCCTTTCAGAATCAAGCATTTTTCATCAAAAAATACCGCTTTTCAAAGCCCCCGATATGGGAAAAAAGATAAAATTGATTTCCCTGTTGCATTACTATTGACAATCGCGGGCAAAAACTGTTATAATGTAATTTACATAAGTATGTTGATATTGGGTATACGCCGATTGGACACGTCTTGTCGGCATGAAAGGACGACGTGTATGATAAAAAGCATGACGGGATACGGTCACGCACAGCAAATCGTTCACGGCAGGGATATCACCGTAGAAATCAAGTCCGTCAACCACAAATTCTTCGACTTTTCGGTTCGCACCACGCGGGGCTATTCGTTTCTGGAGGATAAAATGCGGAATTTTGTCAAGGAACGGGTATCGCGCGGCAAGGTGGACGTCTATGTCACCGTGCTGGAAGTCGATGAAACCGCGTCTGACGTCATTCTGAATGAATCGCTCGCCGCTGGATACCTGCGGGCACTGCGGGAACTGAGCGACAAATTCGGTCTGCCGGATGATATCACGGTAAGCTCAGTGGCACGGTATACCGATCTGTTTACGGTCAGACGTGCCGAAAAAAACGAAGATGAGATATGGGAGGATATACGTCCCATTCTCGAAGAAGCAGTGAAAGACTTTGTGGCGATGCGCACCGCCGAAGGAAGCCGTCTGCGGGAAGATGTACTGGGGCGTATGGACGTCATCACGGCGGACGTGGCGCGTGTGGAGGCACTCTCCCCTCAGACGCTCACGGATTACACCCGGAAGCTGCGTACCCGCATTGAAGAACTCAAAGGCGATACCGCTATCGACGAACAGCGGCTGCTGACCGAAATCGCGATCTTCGCCGACAGAATCGCCGTAGACGAGGAAACCGTCCGCCTGCGGAGCCATATGGACCAGATGCGGCTCATGCTGGACGGGGACGAAGCGGTGGGGCGACGGCTGGATTTCATGGTGCAGGAGATGAACCGTGAAGCCAACACCATCGGCTCCAAGGCGCAGAATTCCGAAATCGCCCATCTGGTCGTGGATATCAAGGCAGAAATCGAAAAGATCCGCGAACAAATTCAGAACATTGAATAAGGCGGGGGTCTTTGCATGAAACTCATTAATGTAGGCTATGGCAACATGGTTGCCGTCAGCCATATCATAGCCATCGTCAGTCCCGACTCCGCACCCATCAAGCGCATGGTGCAGGACGCCAGGGAACGGGGCAGCGCAATAGACGCAACATTCGGTCGGCGCACCAAAGCGGTCATTTTTACCGACAGCGGTTATGTGATTCTGTCGGCCATACAGCCTAAGCACATTGCCGGACGGCTGGAGAATCGCGATGAGAATGGCTCCGATGAAAGTGAGGTAAATGAGGAAAATGAAGCAATCGACTGAAAGAGGGCTGGTGGTCATTGTATCCGGTCCGTCGGCTTCCGGCAAAGGGACGGTGGTAGACCGTACCATGGAAAAGGCGGGCGAGGAACGTGTCAACCTGCGGCTGTCGGTATCTATGACCACACGCGGCATCGGCAGAAACGAAGTGGACGGAGAATCCTATTATTTTGTCAGCCGTGAAACCTTTGAAAAAAACATTGCCGAAAACAATCTGCTGGAATACAACAGTTATGCCGGTGAATATTACGGCACGCCCAAGAGCATGATAGAAGAATGGCTGGACGACGGATGCAGCGTCATTCTGGAAATTGACGTCAACGGCGCCAAACAGGTGCTCAGGCAGTACCCGCAGGCGGTGACGGTGTATATCCTGCCGCCTTCCTTCCGCGAACTGGAGTGCCGCCTGCGCAACCGCAACCGCGACAGCGAGGAAAAAATCCGCTACCGCCTTGCCAAGGGCAAGGACGAAATTCCCGAGGCGCGGTGGTACGATTACATTCTGGTCAACGATATCATTGAGGAATCGGCGGATGACCTGCTGAGTATTATTAAGGCGGAACTGAACAACCGCGCGCGTATTGAGTATAAGATTGACGAGGTGCTGGAAACATATGGAGAAGATTCGCAGAACAATTGACGATGTGTTTGAGATGTCGGAGAGCCGCTATTCGCTGGTCAACGCCATCAGCCGCAAGGCACGCGAAATTGCCGACAAGGCGGAAAGCAACAACGATGTGCTTTACCGCAAGCCGGTCAATATGGTGATCGACCGGCTGCTCGACGGCAGAGCGACCATTGAACACATCCAGCCGCAGAAATCCGACGAGGATGATTTTAACGCAACGTGGCACGCTTCCTATATGGCGGAAGCCGGCGTTCCCCTGTATGCCGAGCTGGAAGCGGCGGACGAGGACGAATCCGTCAGGGACGAGGACGCGGATTATGACAGTGACGCGGAAGACGAAGATCCGGACAGAGATGAAGACGAGGACGCCTAACCTGTCCTCCTTTTCCCGTACACAGGAGGCATCTGCTGCATGAAATACGCCAAGGTGGCGGTGGAAAATACGGTTTATGATTTTGACAAGCTGTTTGATTATGCCGTCCCTGTGGAGTACATCGCGGCAGCCGTTCCGGGCTGCCGGGTGCTGGTGCCGTTCGGGCGGGGGAATCAAAAGCGGCAGGGCGTGATTTTCGCAATCTGTGATAAAACATCATACGACAAAATCAAGCCGTTCTCAAGCCTGCTGGACGATGCACCGGTACTCTCCGCGGAAATGATCAGGATGGCGGAATGGTTCCGCGATAATTACTATTGCACCTATTATGAGGCTGCCAAGGTGATGCTCCCCACCGGCATCAATGTGCGGTTGGTTACTTCCTACCGTGCTTCCAGGCAGCTTACCCGCGAAGCAGTGGCGCGGCAGGACGACGTCACGCCGCAGCAGCGAAAGATTCTGGAGATGTTTCTCTCCAACAAAGGACTGGTGCTGGAAAAGCAGCATATCACCGAGATCATGAACCTGCCCGCGCATTCCGCCATTCCCGACAAGCTGGTGGAAAAGGGCTATCTGGTGCGCACGGACGACGCCGTGCGAAAAATCAAGGACGCCAATATTAAAATGGCAGCCCTTTGTGAAGACGCCGACCGGCTGGATGGCATCACCCTCACACCCAAGCAGCGGGAGATTGTTACGCTGCTCCGGGATGTGCAGACCGCGTCGGTGAAAGAAATCTGCTATTTTACAGGTATCTCGCAGGCGGTGGTGGATATTCTTGCCAAAAAAGGCGTCATCCGCTATTACGAAGAAGAGGTCTACCGCAATCCCTATGCCCGCGTCAATCAGTCGGACGAAGGACGGGTGCTGCTTTCTCCGCAGCAGCAGACCGCGTTTGAAAACCTGTACCGGCTTTACAAAGAAGATCAGTTTCACGTTTCGCTGCTGTTCGGCGTGACCGGAAGCGGCAAAACGTCTGTATTTCTGCGCCTGATCGATGAGGTACTGGGCGAGGGCAAGGGCATCATTGTCATGGTGCCGGAAATCGCGCTCACTTCACAGACCTTGCAGAAATTCCACGCGCGTTACGGCAGCCGCGTGGCGGTGTTCCACAGCGGACTGTCGCTCGCGCAGCGGCTCGACGAATGGAAGCGCGTGCGCGACGGCGACGCGCAGATTGCCGTCGGCACGCGTTCGGCGATTTTTGCGCCGTTTGAACGGCTGGGATTGGTCATCATCGATGAGGAGCAGGAATACACCTATAAATCCGAAAAGAATCCCCGGTTTCATGCCCGCGACGCGGCGCGTTTCCGCTGTGCCTATCACAGGGCGCTGCTGGTACTGGCGTCCGCGACGCCTTCTATCGAAACCTATTACAACGCCACAGAAGCGGGACGCTACGATTATCAGGTGCTCACCAAGCGGTACGGCGACGCGATTCTGCCCGATGTGGAAAAGATAGATATCTCCCGCATGGACGCCGCGGAAGGTCTGATCAGTCCGCCGCTCTATCACGCGCTCAGGGAAAATCTGGCGAACGGACAGCAATCCATTCTGCTCAATAACCGGCGGGGATTTCACACCTTTGTGTCCTGCCGTGCCTGCGGCGAAGTGGTATCCTGTCCGCATTGCAGCGTTTCGATGACCTACCACAGCGACAACCGCCGCCTGATGTGCCATTACTGCGGCTATTCGGTGCCGCTGCCGGGCAGCTGCCCGTCCTGCGGTACGCCGCAGCTTCGCTTTGCGGGACACGGTACGCAGAAGGCGGAGGAAGAACTGGCAAACCTTTTCCCCCAAGCGCGTATTCTGCGCATGGACGCCGATACCATGACACGGCGTTCTTCTTATGACAAAAAGCTCGGCGATTTTGCCGCCGGGCAGTATGATATCATGATCGGCACCCAGATGGTCGCCAAAGGGCTGGATTTTGAGCGGGTCACGCTGGTCGGGGTGCTGATGGCGGATCAGGCGCTTTACAGCGACGATTTCCGTAGCTATGAACGCGCGTTTTCCCTGCTCACGCAGGTGGTTGGACGTTCGGGTCGCGGCGACCGCAAGGGTCGCGCCCTGATTCAGACCGTCACGCCGGATAATCCCGTGATTGAGTTGGCAGCGCGGCAGGATTATAAAAAGTTCTATGAGAATGAGATTGTGCTGCGGCGCGCCATGCTGTATCCGCCGTTTGCGGATCTCTGCATGGTGGGCTTTGTGGGGAACGGCGACGATTCTACCGCGCAGGCGGCGCAGCGTTTTCTGGAGATGCTCAAGCGTCTCACACAACAGGAATATGCCGACGTACCGCTTCGGGTGCTGGGACCTTCTCCCGCCGCCGTCAAAAAGGTAAGCGAACGCTATCGCTACAAGCTGCTGCTCAAATGCCGCAACAATTCCCGCTTCCGGGCGTTGATGCACGCGCTGCTCTGCGCATTCGGCGGTGATTCCGCCAATAAGGACATTACCGCCTATGCGGATATGAATCCCGACAGCGTATGGTAAAGATTTTCCAAGTAGATAAATGTTTTTTCGGCAAACACCAAAGAAAGGAACGTAATCTATGGCACTCAGACAAATTGTAAAAGAGGGAGACCGCGTTCTGCGCAAGCAATGCCGTCCCGTCACGTCCTTCGATCAGAAGCTGTGGACGCTGCTGGACGATATGAACGAAACGCTCGACCAGGCGCAGGGGCTGGGACTGGCAGCGCCGCAGGTGGGCATTTTAAGAAGAGTGGTTGTCATTCATATGAATGACGAGGTGCTGGAGATGGTCAACCCCGAAATCATCGAGCGCCGCGGGGAACAGGAGTGCATGGAGGGCTGTCTGTCCATTCCGGGCGAATGGGGCATCCTCAACCGCCCCGAATTTGTGAAGGTACGCTACTACGACCGTCACGGCGATTGTTATGAAGTGGAGGGCGACGGACTGTTCGCGTCCTGCGCCAGCCACGAGACCGATCATCTCGACGGTATTCTCTATACAGACAAAGTCATTCGCATGGTGGATCCCTCCGAACTGGAAGAGGCACAGCAACCCGAAGAATGACCGCAAGAGAGAAAGGTGAACGCCAATGAAGCTGATTTTTATGGGAACGCCCGACTTCGCGGTGCCGGCGATTGACGCGTTGATCGCGGCAGGGCATGACATCGCGGCGGTATTTTCCCAGCCGGATAAGCCCAAGGGGCGCGGCTATACCCTCACGCCGCCGCCGGTCAAGGTCAGGGCGCTCGAGCACGGCATTCCCGTCTGGCAGCCCGCAAGCATGAGAGACGGCGAGGCGCTGAAAATATTTGAGGAAATACAACCTGATGTCGCGGTGGTCATCGCCTACGGACGGATTCTGCCCAAGGAGATTCTCGACACGCCGAAATACGGCTGCATCAATGTTCACGCGTCGCTGCTGCCCAGATACCGGGGCGCCGCGCCGATTCAGTGGAGCGTCATCGACGGCGAAGCGGTGACAGGCGTCACCACGCAGCAGATGGACGTGGGACTGGATACCGGCGATATTCTGATGACAAGCGAAACGCCGATCGATCCCGACGAGACGGCGGGAGAACTGCATGACCGCCTCTCGGAAATGAGCGCGAAGCTCATTGTGGATACGCTGGCGGCGCTCGAAAAAGGGGAACTGCACCCCCAAAAACAGGACGACGCGCAGAGCTGTTACGCCAGAATGCTGACCAAGGAACTGTGCGCCGTGGATTGGCAGAAGGACGCGCAGACCATCCATAATCAGATCCGGGGGCTGTCGCCGTGGCCGGTCGCGGTCGCGGTGCTGGAGGGTAAAAAGCTCAAGCTCCATCGTTCGGCGGTGTCGGATCTGTCGGACGACAACGCGCGGTGCGGCGAGGTGATTTGTCTCGAACCCTTCACGGTACAGTGCGGCAACCACACTGCCATTGAGCTGCTCGAAATACAGGCGGAAGGCAAAAAACGCATGACGACGCAGGATTATCTGAGAGGTCACAAAATAGCATTGGGAACGGTTCTGCAATAACAGCAGATTCAGTATAACTTCTTTCATAGAAAGGATGACGTAAAACATGTTACAGGCATTGACACTGTTCGCACAGGGTGCGTACACCGATCAGTACGGCGCCATCGGCTCGGGCTATTCCGGTCTGGGAATCGGCATGGATTATTATTACATCCTGCTGGTCATTCCCGCCATGCTCATCGCTCTCTTTGCGCAGGCAAAGGTCAAATCGGCTTACAAAAAGTACTCGCAGGTGGGCAATTCCCGCAATCTGACCGGTGCGCAGGCGGCGAGAATGATTCTCGACAGCCACGGTCTGACCTATGTTCCCATCAACGTGGTGCAGGGAGAACTGACCGACCACTTCAACCCGACCGACAACACCGTGAACCTTTCGCCTGACGTGTACAACGGCACATCGGTGGCTTCCATCGGCATTGCCTCGCATGAGGTGGGTCACGCGATTCAGCACGCGGAGGGCTATTTCCCCAACAAGCTCCGCGCCGCGATTATCCCGGTGACGAATTTCGGCTCGCAGGTCTCCATGATTCTCATTTTAATCGGTCTGGTCATGAGCAGCTTCGTCTGGCTGGCGTGGCTGGGCGTGATTCTCTATTCGACCGCGACGCTGTTCCAGCTTGTGACGCTGCCGGTCGAATTCAACGCCAGCAACCGCGCGCTCAAGCACATCAAGGAGCTTGGCATCGCCGGCGACGACGACTACAAAGGCGTCAAGAAGGTGCTGTCCGCAGCAGCCATGACCTATGTGGCGGCGCTCATCACGTCTCTCGCCAGCTTCCTGCGTCTGCTGCTCATCGTGCGCGGCAGCGACAGCCGCAGCAGAAGATAACGCGATGGCACACAACGCAAATCGCCCGGATCCTATCAGCCGTCCGAACCATACTGCCCCCGCCAATCCCCGCATGACCGCCTATCGGGTGCTGATGCAGGTGGATGGCGAGGGCGGCTATTCTAATATTGCCCTGAACGCGGCGCTCAGCGGAACAAGTCTGGCGCCGCGCGACAAGGCGTTTGTCACACGGCTGGTGTACGGGGTGCTGGAGCATGAGGAATACCTCGACCATGTGATAGGCAGCTATGTCAGAAACGGCGGCGGGGGAAAAATCGAGCCCGCCGTGCGCTGTCTGCTGCGCATGGCTGTGTATCAGATGGCCTTTCTTGACACGCCCGACGCGGCGGCGGTCAATGAGAGTGTCAATCTTGCCAAAAAGCTGAAGCTGTTCCGCGCGACCGGTTTTATCAATGGGCTGCTGCGGCATTATATCCGCGACGGGAAGCAGGTAAAACTGCCCGACCCGCACAGGCAGCCCGACCGTTACTTGAGTGTAACCTATTCCTGTCCGCTGTGGCTGGTGAAGCTGTGGCGGGAGGCTTACGGAGACGCGCTCTGTGAGGGAATTCTGTCGCGTCTGACCGAACGTCCGCCGCTCTTCGCGCGGGTTAATACCACCCGTGTTTCCACCGAAACATTACAGCGCGCATTGGCGGAATGCGGCGTGAATGCGGAACCGTCGGCGGTTCTGCCCGACTGTCTGCTGCTTTCCCACACCGGCGCGATTCAGGAGACGCCCCCGTATCTCAGGGGAGAATTCCATGTGCAGGACGGTTCCTCCCAGCTTTGCTGTCTGCTGGCAGCCCCTTCGCCCGGCGATACGGTGTACGACGTATGCGCCGCGCCCGGCGGCAAGAGTTTTACGATAGCCGAACGCATGGGCAATGTGGGAAAGGTGATCTCCTGCGACATTCACCCCCACCGCGTCGCGCTGATCGCGGAAGGAGCGGAACGGCTGGTGCTGGATTGCATCCAGCCCACCGTGCGGGACGCGCTGTCGGACGACGGGGAAGCGGGCTGTGCCGATCTGGTGCTGTGCGACGTACCCTGTTCGGGGCTGGGCATTATCCGCCGCAAGCCGGATATCAAACGCAAGCCGTGGAGCGAAATCCAAGACCTGCCCGCGCTGCAATACGACATTCTCACCCACGCGGCGCGTCTAGTAAAGCCGGGCGGACGGCTGGTGTATTCCACCTGTACGCTCCGTCCCGCCGAAAACGGCGGCGTGGTGGAACGGTTCCTGAAGGGCTGCCCGGATTTTGAACCCTGCGCCATGACGCTGCCTTCCGGCTGGAAACGGCTGATACAGGAACCGGCGCATATGCTCACGGTGTTCCCGCAGACGGCGGATACCGACGGCTTTTTTATTGCGACAGTCAGGAGGAGAACAAACTGATTTCGGAATCCACAGACAGAATCGACATCCGGAGCATGACCAAGCCGGAGCTGACTCAGCGCTTTCTGGCGGAGGGACTGCCCCGGTTCCGCGCCGATCAGGTATATCAATGGCTTCATGCCAAGGGCGCGGAATCCTTTGACGAAATGACCAATCTTTCCAAATCACTGCGGGAAGCTCTGTTACAAAAATATTACATCTTCGGCGTAACCATTGAAAAAAAGCTGGTTTCGGCGTATGATGATACCGTTAAATACCTGTTCCGTCTCGACGACGGAGAGTATATTGAGAGCGTGCTGATGCACTATCATCACGGCTGGACCATCTGTATTTCCACGCAGGCGGGCTGCCGTATGGGGTGTGCCTTCTGTGCCACCGGCATGGGCGGACTGGCGCGCAACCTCCGTCCGTCGGAAATGCTTTCGCAGATCACCACCGCCCAGCGGGACAACGGTATCCGCATTTCCAACATCGTGCTGATGGGCATGGGAGAACCGCTGGACAATTACGACAACGTGATGCGGTTTCTCGAACTGGTGTCGGACGTGGATGGCGTGGGAATCGGTATGCGGCACATATCGCTTTCGACCTGCGGCATTGTCAGCCGCATTTACGAGCTGATTGAACGGCGACCGCAGTTTACGCTGTCGGTGTCGCTCCATGCGCCCAATGACGCGCTGCGGAGTGAAATGATGCCCATCAACCGCCGCTGGGGCGTGGACGAACTGCTGGAAGCCTGCCGCGCCTATGCCGAGGCAACCCACCGCCGGATTTCCTTTGAATATTCCCTCATTAAGAATAAAAACGATACCGACGAATGCGCACGCGAACTGGCGGGAAAATTAAAGGGAATGCTGTGTCATGTCAACCTCATTCCGGTCAACACGGTGAAGGGCAACGGCTTTGAGCGTTCATCGCCGGGACAGATTCAGCGATTTATCAAGATATTGGAGGACAGCGGCATTACCGCCACTGTCAGAAGAACGTTGGGCGCGGATATCAACGCGTCGTGCGGTCAGCTCCGCCGCAAGCAGAAGGAGGGATCCGATGGAACTGTTCAGCAGGACAGATAAGGGATTGGTCAGAAGCGCCAATCAGGACGCGGAAATGCACGGTATGTTTGAGGACGGCAACGCGTGGGCGATTGTCTGTGACGGCATGGGCGGCGCCAACGGCGGCAACGTCGCGAGCAGCACCGCCGTGGAGGAAATAGCCGATCAGCTGCGCAAGAATTATCTCAGCGGCATGACCGGCAGCGAAATCCGCGACATGGTGGGACGCTCCATCGCGTCCGCCAACATAAAAGTTTACATTGAGGCGCAGGAAGATTTGTCGCTGCGCGGCATGGGTACGACCGTTGTGGTGGTGGTGGTATGCGGACATACCGCCTATATCGCCCACGCGGGCGACAGCCGCGCCTATCTGGTGACGGGAGAACGGATCATGCAGCTCACCACCGATCATTCGGTGGTGCAGGTCATGGTAGACCGCGGCGAACTCACGCAGGCGGAAGCCCGCCGTCATCCCCGCAGGAACCTCATTACCCGCGCGCTGGGGGTCAAACCCAAACTCGATATTGACTATTGCGAATGCCCGTTCAACAAGGGCGATATTCTTTTGATATGCAGTGACGGTTTATCCAATTATGCCGATGAAGATCAGATGCGCCGCATACTCAGCGGCAACGACGGCGATCAGGCTGTCAACAAGCTGATTGACACCGCCAATTACAGCGGCGGCGTGGATAACATCACCGCGGTGGCGATTTACTGCTGACGAATTTTTCGACAGCCGCCCGGACGGGTTCCTCTGACGGCGGCAGTAAGGAGTTGTGATAATATGGAAAGATATATAGGCAGGGTATTGGACGGCCGTTACGAGATTCTCGAAGAGGTCGGCAACGGCGGCATGGCAGTGGTATATAAAGCCAAGGATTTTGACACCGGCTCGGTGGTGGCGGTCAAGATTCTGCGGGAGGAGTATCTCGACAATGAGGAATTCTGCCGCCGGTTCCGCAACGAATCCCGCGCCATCGCGCTGCTCAATCATCCCAACATCGTCAAAATTCTCGATGTGTGCAACACACCCACGCTGCAATATATCGTGATGGAATATATTGACGGCATCTCCCTCAAGGATTACATCGAGCAGCAGGGTGTGATCCGCATCAAGGAAGCGGTGCATTTTACCACCCAGATTCTGCGTGCGCTCATGCAGGCGCATTCCAAGGGCATTGTCCACCGCGACATCAAGCCCCAGAATATCATGCTGCTGCCCAACGGTCAGATCAAGGTGACGGATTTCGGCATTGCCCGTCTTTCGACCAGCCGTACCAGCACCATCACCGACAAAGCCATCGGCTCGGTGCATTATATCGCGCCGGAACAGGCGCGGGGCGGTCATACCGACGCGCGTGCCGACCTGTATTCCGTGGGCGTCATGCTGTACGAAATGCTGACCGGGCAGCTGCCCTTCGACGCGAGCAGCGCCGTATCGGTAGCGGTCATGCAGCTTCAGGCGGACCCAAAGATGCCGCGCCAGATCAATCCCAATATTCCCATCGGACTGGAAGAGATTACCATTCAGGCGATGCAGAAGGATCCTGCCAAGCGGTATCAGAGCGCGGCGGAAATGCTCCAGGATATCGAGAATTTCAAGCGCAACCCCAGCATTAAATTTGACTACCGCTATGTGGCGGAGGATAATATCAAGTACCGCAAGGCGGCACAGGCAGCCGATACGGAAGAAGAAGAATACCGCAGCCCGGTCATTCCGGTCATGGCGGGCATTGCGACGGCGTTTGTGCTGGTAGCGCTGGTGTTTGCGGTGCTGTTTGCGGACGCCAGCGGCATCTTTAAGAAAAACACCAGTGAACAGACCGAACTGCCCAACTTCGTGGGTCAGGTCTATAACGATATTATCGAAAGCAAGAAATACGATTACGAATTTTTCCCGGAGGTCAAGTTCAGCAGCGAATATGCCGAGGGCGTGGTCATGGAGCAGTCGCCCAAGCCGGGCAAGACGGTCTATTCCACCGCCAAGGTGACACTGTATGTGAGCAAGGGTCCCGAACGCCTGATGGTGCCCGATTACAAGAACCGGACGTTCTCGGAATACACGCAGCTTCTCACCCAGCTGGGACTGAGCTATGTGGAAATGCCGGTATACGATGACAACGTACCGGCGGATATCGTGTGCAACACCAATCCGCAGCCGCAGTCGGAGGTGAATGTCGGCGACGTGGTGGAGGTGTATTACAGCCAGGGACCCAAGACCAAGGACAGCAAGATCGACAACTATATCAACACCCCCTATGTAACCGCCAAGAGCAAGCTCACGTCACTCGGCTTTACGGTAGCCGACCCGACGATGGTTGACAGCAACAAGCCGGAGGGCACCATTATCTCGCAGGAACCGTCCTACGGCACCAAACTCACCAAGGATACCGTCATCAAGTTCACGGTGAGCAACGGCAAGGCGCCTACTTCCAATGTGCGGATGGACATTGATCTGCCCCAGGGCAAGAACAATGACGTCACGCTGGAAATCTTCATCAACGGCGAAAGCTTCAAAGCGGTCAAGGTATCGCTGGGTTCGCAGGAAAGCTATTCGGTCAAGCTCCCCGGTTCGGGCGAACTGGACGTGAGCGTAACCATGAACGGCAAGAACTACCGCGATTACCGCGTGAACTTTACCGAAGGAACCTATGACCTGATCAAGGAATACGACACGTCATGGCTGGACGGCGAGGATACCGCCATTGGATAAAACGAGGCAGTTGGAAGGCATCATTCTCAAAGGCATCGGCGGCTTCTATTATGTGGAAGCCGCCGGGCAGCGATATGAATGCCGCGGACGGGGCACGCTGCGCGGCAGAGGCGGCAAGGCTGCTTCCGCCGGCATCACGCCGCTGGCGGGGGATCGGTGCGTCATTTCGGTGTATGAAAACGGGCTGGCGAGTCTGGATCGCATTCTCGAGCGGCGCAATTACCTCACCCGTCCGCCGGTTGCCAATCTCGACAATCTGTTTATCGTGGTGTCGGTGTGCGATCCTCCCCCGAATCCCCTGACGGCAGACCGGTTCATCTCGCTGGCGGAATACAAAGGCATTGAGCCGATACTGGTGTTGACCAAGCTGGACAGAGCTTCCGACGAAGGCTTCGGCGATATCTACCGTCAGGCGGGCTTTACGGTCATCGAGGCGGATTACACGGCAGGCGATGAAAAGCGCGAAGCGTTTCTCGAAGAAATCCGCGCACTGATGCGGAACCGTGTGAGCGCCTTTGCGGGCAATACGGGCGTGGGAAAATCTACGCTGCTCAATGCCCTCTGTCCGGAGCTGGCGCGGGAAACCGGTGAAACCAGCCGCAAGCTGGGACGCGGACGTCACACCACCCGCGAAACCGAACTCTTCACACTGCCGTTCGGCGGCAGAATTGCGGACACACCGGGCTTTTCGTCCTTTGACAGCGAGTTTGCGGAGGTTGTGTACAAAGAAGACCTTCCGGATACCTTCCGGGAATTTGCGGCATATGCGGAAGACTGCCGCTTTACGGGCTGTTCCCATACCTGTGAAAAAGGCTGCGCCGTGCTGGCGGCAGTCGCTCGGGGCGAGATATCGCCGATACGACATGCGGATTATGTGACGCTGTACAATGAAGTTAAGGATATCAAGGAGTGGGAAAAGAAAAAAGCGCGCCATCCGTAAGAGCCTGTTCAGAATCTCCGCGTGTGCGGATTGCGCCGTCAGGTTTTTCGCCAGATGAAGGGAATTTTGTGCCGCCATACTGTCGTATTGCAAGCAAAATTCCCAAAATATGGCGGAAAAGATGCAAGCAAGCCGTGCGTGAAGAGATTCTGAACAGGCTCTAACGCTTGCGCATACGGCTGCCCTGTTCATGGGGCAGGAGAAGATCAAAAACAAACTGCTGAGAAGCGGAATGCAAACAAGGACTGAAGAACGAAATGAACTGTATCATTTTATCAGCCGGTCACATTACCGACTACGAAAGCATGAAGCGTTATCTTCACGAAGGAGACTATATTGTAGCCGCTGACGGCGGATACCGGCATCTGACGGGACTGGGAATCAAGTGCGATTATTTTATCGGCGATTTTGATTCTTACAGCGACGTTCCTGATTGTGAATGGGAAAAATATCCCACCGAAAAGGATGATACCGATACCATGCTCGCCATCAAGCACGGTCTGCTCAAAGGACTGGATCGGTTTGTCATTTTCGGCGGACTGGGCGGCAGACTGGATCATACAGTAGCCAATTTTTCCGCGCTGGAATACCTCAAAGCGCACGGCTCCTGCGGTGTGTTGGTGGACGAGCGGACGGCAGTGCGGCTGCTGGGCGTGGGAGACCGGTTTGTACCGATTCTGCATGGCGGCTATTTTTCGGTATTTCCCTTCGGCTGTGCCTCCGCGGTAGTGAGTATACGAGGGGTCAAGTACCCCATCCGGCGGCAGCGGCTGACGTCGGATTTTCCGCTGGGCGTAAGCAACCGCATCACCGATGAAGAAGCGTTTGAAATACAGATTCATGAAGGAAAAGTCCTTGTGATGGAATGTCAAAAAGATTGACACCTTTTTCCTCCCGCTGCGTACTATGAAAATGAGAGCGGGATTCCGGAAAGATGCTCCGGAGTCGGCTCCGTACATTCTCATCGCGGGGGAGGCATTCCTATGAAAATTGTAGTGGTCAAAAGTCCCAAGCTGCTCGGCGGCATTCTGCGTCTGATGTTCGGCATCAAAAAGGACGCGTGACAGACGGCAGCTACGGCAGCTACGGCAGCTACGGCAGCGGCAATGGGACTGAACCCCATCACAAACAAATACAAAACCGGCACGGTGGGAAGCATCCATACCGTGCCGGTTTTGTGTTATGAAATCACGATTGACAATGTATCAAACCATTCACTTTCCCGCTTCTCCGGACAAAAAGACCGACAGGAAATCCGGGAACACGCTCCGCCACGCGGCTTCGTTGTGGGGCTGATCGGGTTTGATCACTTCTTTGAGCCGCCGGGGCGGGCAGCATTCTTTCAGCAGGTCAAACGCAAACTTCCCGGACTTGTACATGGATCTCTCCTTGGCATCGCCCTCGCCCATGTAGAGATAGAGGAACGGCATCGCGTCTGAGGTTCTTCCTTCCAGCCATGCCCGGAATTGCTTTTCGGTGTACATCTCAAAGGCGGGGGAAAACACGCCTGCCGCGGAAAACAGCTTGGGATAATTCATCGCGATGAAAAACGATTCCAATCCCCCGGATGAACTGCCGCAGAACGCCGTGAATTCTCTTCCCTTTTTGGCGGGGAACATCTCCTCTACGGCGGGCTTGACCACATCCACCACAAAACGCGCGAATTCATCCCCTTCGGGGTGAATCAGCAGACGCATCAGCGGTCCTTTCAGACGACCGATACTGGAGGGAGTCAGTTCATTGGTGCGCCACCGGTTTTCATTGTCAATTCCCACAATGATCGCGGCGCGTCCGGTTTTGGCATATTCGTCCCGGACCGCCTCGCGCGTGAGCCAGCTGCCGAACCGGCTGGCTTCCTCTTCAAAAATATTGCGTCCGTCGGTCATATAGACCACCGGGAAGGTCTCGCCCTCCTCATGTGCCGGTACAAACACGCGCACCAGCCGATTGCCTTTGCCGGGATAGGGCAGATCAATGTTGAAAATAGTCTCGTCTGTCATATCATTTCACTCCTGACCGGAAAAAGATATAGCGTTATTACCAAAAAAAATTATAGCATACTGCCGCTGGTTTGTCAATGTTTCCCTGTTATTTGCCAAACAATCATTGCTTTTTCAGCCCTGCTATCGTATAATTTTTTTATAGCAATCCTCAGAATCTTCAGATCAATTTCAGATGGGGCTGCTACAATCAAACATAAGACAGGTGAATGAATATGTACCGTATCCTGCTGGTGGAAGACGACCCCGATATCCGGGAACTGATCGTGCAGTATTTTACCAAAAAAGAAAAAGACGCCTTTCGGGTGGACATCGCGGTCAACGGTCCGCGCGGACTGGAAAAAGCTGCCGAGAATCCCTATGACCTCCTGCTGCTGGACGTGATGCTCCCCGAACTCGACGGCTTCGCCATCTGCCGGGAAATCCGCCGCAGCAGTGACATACCCATTCTGTTCATCACTGCCCGCGCCGACGAATCGGACATCCTGCACGGCTACGCGCTGGGCTGCGACGATTATGTGGTCAAGCCCTTCCCGCTGCCGGTGCTGTATCAGAAGGTCGGCGCGCTCATCAAACGCGCCAAAGGGTTGGTGCGGTTTCCGACGCTCCACGCCGGAAGCCTCTCGCTCAATCCCAACAACGGCACCGTCATCAGCGACGACAGGGAAGTGACCCTCACCGCCAAGGAATACGGCATTCTGCGGGTACTGCTCGAAAACAAGGGCAGCATCATCAGCCGCGAACAGCTGCTCAACCGGGTATGGGGCTACAACCACACCACCGACGAGCGCGTGCTGGACACCCATATCCGCAACCTGCGGAAAGCCCTGGGAACCGACGGCAAAATTATCAAAACCGCCATCGGGCGCGGTTACACCATCGAGGACTGCTGAATATGGAACATCGATTCAAAACACAGCGCAACCGTCTCTTTCTGCGGATCACACTCATCCTGCTTGCCGTATGGCTGCCGGTATCCGCCATCTATTGTGTCATACAGCTACATAACGAAAAAATCAATATACAGCGTCAGATGCTCTCCAACGCGTCCTATGCCAAACAGTCGCTTTCGATGGGAATGCTCCATGAAAACAGCGGCAATCAGGTCTATATTTCCAACGGCAACCTGCTGGAATTCAAGGACATGATTGAAAAGGACTATGACAGCCAGATGATTGTCATCGACACGGACAGCGGACAGGTTCTCGCCGACACCGCCGACCGTGTCCGGGTGGTGTACTCCTTCCGGACGGACAAAGGCACCTACCCTGACGATTACGGATTTCTCGATTTCCATGTTCTCCGCGACGGGCTCACCGACGCGCAATATCGGAAAATCGCACAATGGCTCCGCACTGACCCCGGAGACGGCTCGTCCTATGCGCTCATTTGCAGTCAATTCTACGCCGTTGCCGATCAGATTTTCCCGCTTACGGTCTCGGTCATACGCACCGAAAGCGAAAGCGACCGGTTCCGGGAGGACGCTGTCGTGGAAGATTTTCCTACCGGTCTCACCGCTCCCGCCGGTTCGGTGATCTTCCGCAACGGAGAGAACAGGCTGAATCGGATTCCCACCGACTTTCTTCTGGACGGTATCCGCAACCGGGACTGTATTCACCGGCTCACCGACAGCCAGCGGGAGAAAAACATCACTATGATTCCTGTCGGAACAGCCCAATACATTGTCTATATCTCGGACTACATCTTTCTCAACGCATTTACCTTCAACGACGAAAAAGGCTATTACGAAAAACACGACCAACTCTATCTGATGCAGTATGCCCGGCAGGTCAATCTGCTCCAAAGCAGCGCTGTCACACTGGCAGTTGGCATGGCGGTGATATCCGGCATTTTCCTTCTCACCGGCACGGTTCTCTTCCTCATGATCTGGCACACCACCGGCACGCAGATACGGCAGGAACAGCGCCGCCGCGACCTCACCAACGCTCTGGCGCACGACATCAAAACCCCCCTCTTCATCATCAGCGGCTATGCGTACAGCCTCAAAGAGGACATCGACAGCGGCGAACGCGACCGCTATCTCGATAAAATCATCGAGCAGACCGACCGTATCAACGCGCTGGTGCATAATATGCTCAATCTCAGCAAGCTGGATTCCGATCAGATGACCCTCACCCGCACGACCTTTGATCTGTGGGAACTGACGGAGGAGCTTCTCGCGGACTATCAGAAACTGCCCGAAGGCAAAACCATTCTGACCGCCCACAGCGGCGACAGCATGATATCAGCCGACAGGACGCTCATTCGCACCGCGCTGCAAAATCTCATTGACAACGCCGTGCAATACGCGCTGCCGGGCAGTGACATCCGCATCGACGTCACGGAGAAAACCTTCCGCATTGCCAATCTCTGCCAGCCGCTTACCAAAGCCCGGCAAAAAGCCATCTGGCAGCCCTATTACCGCATTGACCCGAGCCGTCATCACAAGGGCAACGGACTAGGGCTGTCCATTGTCAAAGCCATATTCGACCTGCACGGCGTCAGATATGAACTGAACGTCCAAGACCCCGCGATGTTTGATTTATCCGTCGAATGGAAAGATGACACAGACCTTCATTGATTTTTCCATAAAATCCAAGGAGGTTATCCTGTATGAAAACAAACCGCAGCAAGCACCGTATACTGGTCCGTGGTGTATCATCAAAGCGATTTCACGATGGACGTCGCCACCAACAAAAATTTTGACACCGTGTACCATCTGGAACCGGGTGATTATTAAGCGTATGAAAAGGAGTGATTCGCCGTGGCGGATTTCAGTCTGATGTGGCCTTCCGACTGCCCACGGAATTTCAAAGAACTGGGAGAGGATTGCTGCAACGATCTCTCGCTGGAGTTCCTCTGCGCCAGCCTTTCCCCCAAGGAGTACGACCGCAATGTCATCGCCGCTATGCTGCGGCAAATGCCTGCCGAACCGCAGGTCGTGCAGTACCGCGTGGATGTGTTTGATGATATCCTGCGTCATCCGGCGCTCCGGCAGAATATGGCAGCGCTGCTCGATCAGCTCGAATTTCTCAAAAGTCTGCACAAGCACGCCCGCGACTGTGAGGCAACGAGTATCTGGCAGATCATCAACCGCCTGAACGAACTCGATTCCTACATCGACTGTGTGACCGGCATCAAACAGATTCTCGAAAGCAATGAAATCCATTCCGAAGGTCTCAAAGCCCTGCTGGGGCTGGTGCGGCATATCTACTCGGACAGCGGATTCCCGGCGCTCAAAGAGGACATCAAACGGGTGGTCAGCGAAACCGGTCAGATCAAAAGCGTCACGCTGGGCGTGAATCTCAACCGGACGCTCGCACCGGTGGAAGTCGGCGTGGTGTCCATCAACAACGCGCCCTATACCCGCGCGGGCGTGCTGTCCCATTTCTACGAATTCGCCGCGTCCAAAGACGGTCTTCACGACGGCACCGACGTCACTTCCATGAAATACCACGTTCCCAATACAAGCACCGGCATCATCGGTGTTCCCAGGCAGTCAGGGACTCGGGGCGCGCTGACCGGTCTTGCCAAGGTCTACACTCTCAGCGACGCCGAAACCAACCCCCTCATGAACAATCTCAACGCCGTCATCACCGATATGCTCAAACCAGTGGTGCGCAAGCTCAACGACGTACTTGCCAAATATGTGGATGTGAGCGGCTATTCCCTGATCTCGCTCATACCGGAACTCACCTTCTACCTGCGCTGGGCGGAGCTGACCGAACAGATGATGGCTGCCGGCATTCCCATGTGCAAGCCGGAGGTACTCGCGGCGGAACGCAGGGAATTCTATGCCGACGGACTTTATAATCTCAAACTGGGTCTGAAAAAACTCAAAGGCGAGGAACTGGACATCGTCCCCAACACCGTGGACTTCCGTGCCGAGCGCCGCATTTACATCATGACCGGTCCCAACCGCGGCGGCAAGACCACCTTCACCCAAGCCATCGGGCTGATCTTCCTGCTGGCGCAGCACGGACTGTATGTCCCCGCCACGCGCTGTATGCTCTCCCCCGCCGACTGCATCTACACCCATTTTCCCGCCGACGAAAACCGCACGGTCGATCTCGGACGGCTGGGCGAGGAATCCCGCCGCATCAGCGATATCTTCTCCGAAGCCACCGACCGGAGCCTGCTGCTCTTCAATGAATCGCTCGCCACCACCAATTTTGAAGAAGGACTTTACATCGCCAAGGACGTGGTCAAAGCACTGCATCTGCTCGGCGCACGCACCATCTTCAATACCCATATGCACGATCTGGCGATGAATCTGGACGAACTCAACCGTTCCATGCCGGGCGACAGCGCGGTTGCCAGTCTGATCACGGGCATTGACAACGGACAGCGCTCTTATAAGGTATCGCTGGCGCCGCCCTGCGGTCAGAGTTATGCCCGCGATATCGCGAAGCAGTACGGCGTGACTTATGCACAGCTCAAAGCACGGGTGGAACACAACCGCCAATAATAACAAAAAGCGCCAATTAGCCGCGCAGCGGCGGGGATTCCAAAGGGACGAGTCCCTTTGGCAGGGGGGTGGGGGCAGCGCCACCACTGGGGCGTGGGGCAAAGCCCCACGAGGCAGCACAACGTGCTGCCGGGCAAAACCAGCCCGGACAACCAACCGGGAAAGGCAAATTCAGAAAACAAACCCACCAAAATCAGCCAGCCCGGAACCAAAAACGGTTCTATCCTATAAAAAAACATCCAAGGAGGCACCCCACATGAAACCCAACCACGAGCCCATTACCACACCTGAAACCATTCCACCCGTCAGCGACAAACCATCCAAAACAAAACGAAACACGCTCAAAATCATCCTCAGCACACTCGGCGTTGTCCTGCTCGCCATTGCCATCACCGCCGCGGTACTGCTCTACGGTCCCCTGATCACTATCGGCACGCTAAAGGAAGTGGACACCGATCTGTACCGCATCCACTACCGGCAGGATTATCACCTCGACAAAGCCCTGTCCTCCAATATCTCGACCGAACAGGAATTTCTCGATTTTATCTCCAAAAACTTCTTCTTCGGCTATCCCATCGAAGGAAATCAGGATTATATCGCGTGCAGTGCCTTTCTGACGCAGAACGCGGACGGCGGATATCTGACGGGGCGCAACTTTGACTATTCCGAAACCGATCTGCTCGCGGTCTATACCACTCCGCGTGACGGCTACGCCTCCATCGCCATGGCGCCGCTCGCCGCGCTGAACATCGATTTTTCCCAAGGCATTGAAAATGCCGACACGGTTGACAAGCTGGCGACGCTGGCTGCGCCTTATATGTGCGCCGACGGCATGAATGAAAAGGGGCTGACGGTATCCGCCCTTGACCTCACGCCTGTCAAAATCCGGCAGAATACCGGCAAACCCAAGCTGCCCACCATGCTTGCGATCCGTCTGCTGCTCGACCGCGCCGCCACTGTGGATGAAGCCGTGGCACTGCTGCGTCAATATGACTTCTACTCCATCTCCCAATACGCCCAGCACCTTTTCATCTCGGACGCACAGGGCAACGCCGTGGTGGTCGAATGGGCAATGAACAACGTATTAGGCGAAACGTCGCGCGGTTTTGAAATGCAGGTAATCGAATCGCCGGTATGCACCAATTTCTGGATGTCGCAGGTGCCGGAATTCAAGGGTCAGTGCAAACGCTTTGACACCATCACCCAGCGTCTGACCGATCAGCCGATCAATACGCAGGAGGACACCATGAGCCATCTCGAAGCGGCAAGCGTCGGCTGGACCGAATGGTCATGCGTCTATCATATGTCGGATTTCTCGGTGGACGTTTCCCTCGATACCCAGTACGACAAGGTCTGTCACCTCTCCCCCGACGATTTCCGCTGACCGCATTTCAGCAATCTCAATTTCTACCAGAAAAAGCGCCGTCTTTTGGCACAAAAGACGACGCTTTTTTCATGGATTAATTTTCCACCGTATCCGCCAGCGGCTCAAAAAAATCCTCCGGCAGATGACCGCCGACCGACAGATTGCAATCGTTCGGACCGTGAAAATGCACATAATAGGTGCCCAGTCCGCATACTGCGCGGAACGGGTCGGTGCGGAACCGGACTTCCTGCACCGCGTTAGTGCGGATACGGTACAGCGTCCGGCGGAATCCGCCGCGCTGCACACTCACGATACGGGAATTCCAATCCAGCGCGGTATGAAGAAACGCCAGCACACCGTTCAGACATATCCCCGCTACCACTATTCCGCCGCACAGCCCCGGCAGCAGCAGCCATTGGATCCGATATGCCGCCAGCCGCATCACCGCAAAGCACACCGCCGCACTGATGACCGTCGGCAGCCCCGCGTGGAACAGCAGTCCGGCAAAATTGCGGGGATGCTCCCGCGTTTCGGTTTTGTATTCCGGCAGCAGCCTGTCGAGATAACGGTTGAGTTCCCTGTAAGGAATCAGCGGAAACAGCGGCGCGGTTTCCGCCTTATCATTGCCAAACCCGCCGCATACCGCCTCAACGGAGCAGTTTCCCGTAAGCTGCCCCAGCAGGGTCTGTCTCACCACAATCGCATGAATCCGGCGCACCTGCAAGGTATACTGCTTCTCCGTAAACAATCCGCAGCGCACCAGAACCGTTCCGCCCTGACGCACCGCACGGAAATCAAACCGTTTTACCCATGCCCACAGTGCCGTCACGATATCCGACACCAGCGACAACGCCAGATATACGCCCGCTATCACCAACAGTGCTTTTCCCACACCCCACTGCTCCGCCGTTTGCAGACAGTTCCGCAGGAGAGGCAGCGCGGCGTGGACGGCTTTTCCGGTCAGCACCGCCGACGTCTCCGCCGCGACACAACCTCCCAGAATCAACAGCCATATGAGCTTCCATATACCGGATGAAGTCAGTCCGTAGAGGAAAAAGTCCCCCGCTCTCATGCGCACCGTCCATTTCGGCTCGACAATCGCGGCGCCGTCACGATCGGCTCCGGTACGTTCATACAGTCCGCTCCGGCTGAGAATATACCGCCGGAGGCGATAAGCCTGCGTCAGTTCAAACACCGGCTCTATGTCCGGCTGCTTTTCTCCCCGCAAGGGCAGATAGCCTTTCGTATCGATCTTCAACCGGCAGGTGCCGGTCAGCTTTTCAAAGACATTCCGCTCCAAGGCAACCGTGTTGACATTGTTGAAGGGGACTGACACGCGCTTCCTGAAAAACCAGCCGGTCTCATAATCCAGCGCGTCCTCCCGCAGTTTCAGGCAGGTGTGCCGCCATTGAAACACGCAGTACAGCAGCACGATTCCGCCAAATACCAGCAGCGCTCCCAGCGACAGCAGCACGATTTTCCCCCACGGCAGACCGTCCATTCCCTGCCGCGCCGATTCATCGTCCGCCATCTGTCCCGCGATGCTCAGACAGGCGGTCAACGCCATCGCGGCAATCACCGCGCCTTTGCGGAAAAACAGTTCAAAGAGATAGGCATAATGACAACGTACTGTTCTGTCCATCGTCAGCCCTCCGTGCGAACCCGGCGCGCCTGACCCGGCGCGTCACTGTATCCCGACTTGTAGTGAATGCGCTTTTGCAGATAGGCGCAGATTTTTTCCGCCATCTCCATGCTCACTTCCTGAATTTCCATGACGTCCCCCGCCGTGTGAAGCTGCACGTTGGCAAGTCCGAACGGTTTTTGCAGCACACTCTGCGTCACCGCGACGTGCTGTAATCGTGAGATGGGAATAATGGTATGCGTGCGGTAAAAAATACCCTTCTTGATTTCAATACGGTCGGGCGCAATCAGATATTCCCATTGGGCATATTCGATGACCGGATACAGAATGATTTGCAGTAATTGCGCCATAAGCAGCAGCACCGCCAGCACAATCCCCACCGTTTCGGCGGGACGCCATGCCTCCCGCGCCACGGCGGATGTTATCAGCAGAATCAGCCCCGCCGACGGCACCACACCGAATATCAGCGCCAGCACCCGTGAAAGCCGCCATTTGCGCTTGGCGGACGGGTCTACCCTTTGAAATTTCAAAATAATCTTCTCCTTCCATATAATTCCCCGTGAATCATCAGAAAACCATTGTAATTCCTATCAGACTATGATACACTATTTCATCGGGAAACGCAATACTTCGAGAAAAAATCGTGGAAAGGAAGCGCGCATCATGCCCGATCTCACCTTTACGGTGCCGCCGGAGAAGGACGGCATTTCGGTTTATCATTTCCTGCGCGGTTCATGCGGCGTGTCCTACCGCCTGATCAAATCCCTCAAACGCGTGCCGCTCGGCATTACGGCGAACGGACAGCATATCCGCACCATCGACCCGCTGTCCGGCGGCGATGTGGTCGTGCTGCACCTCCCCGACGACCCCAATCCCACGGTTCCCAATGCCCTGCCCATTCAAATTGTCTATGAGGACGCGCATATCGCGGTACTTAACAAGCCGCCTCATATGCCGGTTCACCCCGCCCGCGACCATGTGACCGACACCCTTGCCAACGCCTTCTCCGCCCACCTGATCGCGGGCGGCGAGCCGAATACCGCTTTCCGCGTCATCAACCGTCTTGATCGCGACACCAGCGGGCTGGTGCTGACCGCCAAAAACAGCCACGCCGCTTCGCTCCTGCACGGACACACCGACAAGGTGTATTATGCCGTCTGTCAGGGAACCCTTCACGGCAGCGGCACCATTGACGCGCCCATCCGCCTGATGGAGGGACACGGCATCCAGCGGGAAGTCGGGGAAGGCGGCGTGCGTGCCGTTACCCACTGGACGGCACTCCGAAATATCTCCCGCACCGCGCCGGACGGAACCGTCTATGACCTGACGCTGCTGGAAATTCATCTCGAAACCGGACGAACCCATCAGATACGCGTGCATTTCACCTCGCTGGGAATGCCTCTGGCAGGAGACGATATGTACGGCGGCTCGTGGGATCTGATACAGCGTCAGGCGCTTCACTGCGGACAATTGGATTTCCATCACCCCATCACAGGCGAAGCAATGGTATTCCGAATGCCGCTGCCGCCCGACATGGCGGCGCTGACGGAACAGCCAAGCAATTCATAAAAATCAGCGCGGTGTTTTCAAACAGCTTGTTTAAAAACACCGCGCCTTCTTGCAGACAACCTTCCTGACTGTCTTGACAGGAATGGAACTACAGTTTCTGTGCCAAAATACGACTCGTCATCCTATTTTTTCATCGTCCCCTTCTGTAATCGCCACCGAAATACTTTGTTCATCATCTTCCTGTATCTCGATTTCAACTCCCTCCAGATCTTCAGGAAGTCCCCGCAGTTCGAACTGACAGGCTTCCTCATCGGCTTTTTCAACGATCAACTCAATCCCGTTTTCGCTCAGATAATCGCTCGCGCTGACTTCCTCGCCGTTGATAAACAGCTTGATATGTTCAACAGCCTGATTCAGTGCGCCCGCGCTGACCGCTATTGCGGAACCGACCACCAAAGCCGCCGCTATAAGAATTGAGATGATAATCTTCTTGCGCTTGGTCAAACTCATTGTTTTACCTTCCATTTCCGTTGCCTCCATCATTTTCTGCTGCAATGCCTCGGAAGCATGAATCTGCGAAAAGGTTGACCGGTATTCTTCTTTAAAATTCATAATCCGCCTCCGAAAGTAATGTTTTCAGCTGCTTTCTCGCTCTCATCAGCTGTGTCTGCACGGTGGTTTCCTTCAAATCGAGCATGGCGGCAATTTCCCCCACTGTGTAATCTTCATAATAATACAAATGCACCACTACACGGTACTTTGGGGGCAGCGCCATCACCGCGAGAAACAGTTCGCTCTGCTCGGTCGAGGGAAACGTCACGCCTGCGTCCTCCAGACTGCCATCGTCAATCGAACAAGACGCCCGCCGGTACCACGGCGAAGTCATGTGGGATTTTCCCTCGTTGACAGCCACACGAATGAGCCAGCTTTTGAGATGTTCCTCATCACGGAATGTATCCGCATGACGGTAAAGCTTGAGAAACACATTCTGGGTCAAATCTTCCGCGTCACTGCGGTTCCGGCAAATATGCAGACACACGCGATACACCGTATCGGAATATTCCCGCACCGCCTGGGTAAATGCCTCGTCCGACATGCCGACACCTCCTATGAGAATCCTGCGTATTTTGAAAGGCCTTTCACCCATAACACCCTTTTGCCAGCCAAAATATCACACCCATTTCATGAATTAACAGAATATTCATAAAATAAAAGTACCCGTTCCAATTGACGGAATGGGTACGAAATTTCATCACACAAAATAATCCTTGACAGCAATATGTCAATATTCACAATAACGGCAATACAAAAGATTAACCGCCCTGTCCTAGCAAACGCGGCGGTTGATCTTTCAACTATTTAAATGCTTATTCCTACATACCGAAGTAATCCAGCGGCTTGCCCTGCGCGTGACGCTTGAAGCAGTAAAAATAAATCATATAGGCATAGGCGGAACGGTAGGTATGAGGGGAATGAATCTCATAATAATCCTTCTCCCCCACCGAAATCTGCACCTTGTTCTTGCTCACGCAGCTCATCTTGGTAATCTCGGTAAAAGGCCATACATAGGTCTTGGCGCCGATGTTCTGGGATACCCCGTTTTCATCCGCTTCAAAGGCATTCTTGGTGGAAAATTCCAGCCGGTCGCGGTAGAGCGCAAAGCTGCCCACGCCTGCCAGTACATTCGGCTCGGCGCGTTTGGCGCGGTAGAGTTCATCGCTGTCGCTCACGAGCAGCGGTTCCTCCAGAAACGCGTCTTCACCGCTTTCCGTCACCAGCTTCACTGCCTGCTGACGCTGCCAGTCATCCCATGTGTCGAAGGAATCGAGCAGCACCCCTTCGCCCTCAAAGAAGCCGTAGTGGTTCATCGTCACGGTATAACCGCACTCAGTGCAGCCGATGGAATCGCCCCGGCTCTGCATGGTACTCAGCGCGCCGCATTTCGGACACTGGTACAGCATCCGTTCCGCGCCTTCGAGCAGGTCATGCCCTTTGTAATACACCATCTTCTCGCGCTGATAGTCGATATCGTTAAAGGTCAGCGCGTCCACAATGGCATCGTAGGTCTCATCCACCGACATCTTCGCCAACTCATCCGCCTCGATCACCCGCACCAGTTCACAGGTAGTCCGCCCCTTGCGCCACGAATGACACCACTTGGGATGGGTCAGGTATCCGCCCTTGACGTTGAAAAGCGCTACCGGCATCTTGAATTGTTTGACCAGCTTGGCGGTGGCGGGCGCAATGTAACTCGTCTTGCCGCTGAAACAGCAGTTTGCCTCGGGGAAGATCAGAATACTGCCGCCGTCCTTCTTGGCTTGCATGGCTTCCTTGATGGATTTCAGATCCATCTGCGCCCGCACAATCGGTATCGGTTCGGCAACGTGCCGCACGAACTTCCCGAAAATCGCGTGCTTGAAAAGATGGTCGCTCGCCAGCGCGTGAATCACGCCGGGCGCCGACACAATCACCATCAGCGGGTCCAGCTCACAGATATGGTTGCACAGCATCAGGTAGGGCTGCCCCTTTTTCAGATCGTTTTTCTGGCGCTTGAAATTCGCCACCATCTTCAGATAGAGATACACCAGCGGCTTGGCAACGGTAAACCAGATTTTATGCCGCGGCAGATTGTATTTCTGCGTTTTCTTTCCGTTCCTGCCGTTTTTTTCGCTCTTCTGTGCGGAATCGGCAGCCGTCTCAGCGGCACGTCGCTCCTCCGACATTGCAATCACTCCTGTCGTGTTATTTTTTTACACATCAGCACGCTATCTCAAAAAGTCCAGAAACGCCAGCACGCCGCAACACAGCGCCAATACCCCGTACAGCGCGGCAAAAATGCCATACCGCCCTGTACCGATACGGGCTACCATCACGATCTTCTCGGCTGCGAGCATACCGAATACGGTCGCGCACAGCGCATAATTGGTGGTGCCGGTGAGAAAATACTGCGCGGCGTAAAACACCAGCGTCAGCACCAGTGCGGCAATGCCGCTGATATAGCCCGCCTGCCGTTCAGCGTCATCTCGTTCCGCTTCCGCCAACGGCTTTGCCGCAGGTTTTTCCCGCTCCTTGGATTCCTGCTTTTCCTTTTCTTTGTGATTTTTCTGTTTTTCTTTTTTTTCCTGTTTTTCCGCGACCTCTGACGTTTCCTCCTTCACAGGCGCATTGGTCTCTTTATTTTCCTTTTTTTCTTCTTCCTTGTTTTCGCCTGGTTCCTTGATTTCTTCCAGTTCCTCCACGACGTCGGCTGCTTGCTCCGCGGTGGATTCCTGATGAAGCTCGTTCATGGGCAACGGCTCCTTTCCGATTGAATTGTTCTCATTATATCATTTCCGGTCGCGATTGTCAATGCGCAACATATACACCCAACCATCCATTTGAGGAAAACCGTATCGCGACTTCAACAGTTGGAAAGAAAAAAAACAGTGGGAACCCGTGAAAAGCGGGGATTTTTGTGTCAAATTTTGAAAAATATTTTGTTGTATGGGGTTGTATTTTATGAAAAAGTATGATATAATAAAAGAATGAAGCTA
>JAFPUM010000022.1 GCA_017395425.1 Clostridia bacterium
ATGCCGTCCTGAGGCGGTCAACGCAATCCTAAAATAAAAACCCGGTCTTTGCGCGGGTACGGTTTTTCGCAGCCGTCCTGCCGTCAAAGACCGGGTTTTTTGCTTCGCCGCATTGACAGAATGAAGCATTTGATTTATAATAGGAGTGTAAAACGGTTAAAATGGTGAAAACAGTCATACCGTATCACTATCAGGCTTTGCTCAGGTCTGCCGAGGGGCAGATGATGGAAAGGAGAAAGAAAGGCAACCATGAAACATTTTGCCAAAACGGCTTCGGCAGTGGTGCTGACAGCGGCGCTCTGGACGGGAATTTCCTATTCCCGCGCGCTGCTGGTGCGGGCTGCCGCCGAAGAGGGGATTGCCGTCAGCGGGAGTGACCTCGCGCCGGTTGACAGAGAAGACGGCTATAATGTCGTGGCGGACAAAACCTGTGCCTCTTCCTCCACGCAGGAAGAGGAAGAAACCGCCGTACTCGCCGAAACGACGGTAACGCTGACGATTACCCGGCAGCCGTCCGATTACAGCGGCGCAGCGGGCAGTCAGGCGACCTTCCGGGTGAAGGCGCAGGGCGACGGGCTGAGCTATCAGTGGCAGCTTTCCGACGACGGCACGACGTGGCGCAACAGTTCGGTCAAAACGGACACCTATGCCGCCACATTGACCGAAAAGAACAACGGGCGCTGCGTGCGGTGTATCGTGAGCGACAGCGCCGGGCGTTCCGTGACATCGCAGAGCGCGCGTATGAAAATTGCCGGGCTGTTTGCGATTACCCGTCAGCCGGCTGATTACAGCGGTGAAGCGGGCAGTCAGGCGAGATTCAAGGTGGAAGCCGAAGGGTCGGGACTGACCTATCAGTGGCAGCTTTCCGACGACGGCACCAACTGGCGCAATAGTTCCACTACGAACGCCGAGTATGTCGCCACCCTGAGCGAGAAGAATAATGGCAGAAAGGTGCGCTGCGTCGTGACCGACGGCAGCGGCGCCACGCTCACGTCCAATGCCGCCGCCATGCGGATTGAGGGCTTGCTTGCCATCACGAAGCAGCCGGTGAGTTGCAGCGGCGCGTTGGGCGACCGCGTGAGTTTCAGGACCGAAGCCAGCGGTACGGGACTGACCTGGCAGTGGCAGCTCTCGGACGACGGTGTAAACTGGCGCAACAGTTCCGCCACCACTGCCGAGTATGTCACGACGCTGAGCGAGAAGAACAACGGCAGACGGGTACGCTGCGTCGTGACCGATGTGTCGGGCAGCAGTGTGACGTCGAACGCGGCGACCATGCGCGTGGAGGGTCTGCTGTCGATTACCGGGCAGCCATCCGATTACGAAGGCGCGGTGGGCGACCGTGTCAGTTTTAAGACCCAAGCGAGCGGCACGGGGTTGACCTATCAGTGGCAGCTTTCGGAGGACGGAGAAAACTGGCGCAACAGTTCCACCAAATCCGCCGAGTACACTGCCACGCTCAGCAATGCCAACAACGGTCGGCGCGTGCGCTGCGTTGTGACCGACGCGTCGGGCAGCAGCGTCACTTCACGGACGGCAATGATGTCGGTGAGCGGTATGGTAGCCGTGACCCGTCAGCCGGCGGACTTTGCGGGCAAGGCAGGGAGCAGTGTTACCTTCACGGTTGCCGCCAGCCGCAAAAACGTGACCTATCAGTGGCAGATCAGTGAGGACGGGGTGAATTGGCGCAACAGTTCCACCAAGACCGCGACCTATGCCGTCACCCTGAGCGAAAAGAACAACGGACGGCGTGTGCGCTGCGTCATTACCGACGCGGAGGGACATACTGCCGTTTCGGATACCGCGATGATGTCGGTCAAGGGCTTGCTGACCATTACGGCGCAGCCTGCGGATTACAGCGGCGCGGAAGGCAGTCAGGCGGTCTTTGGAATTGCCGCCAGTCAGAAGGGCGCGTCTTTCCAGTGGCAGATCAGTGAGGACGGGGAGACGTGGCGCAACAGCTCCACCACTTCCGCAACCTATACGTCTACACTTACAGCCGACAACAACGGACGGCGCGTGCGGTGTATTGTCACCGACAGCAGCGGCAGCGTCACGTCGCAGACGGTACGGATGGTGATTCAGGGGCGGATTGCCGTCACCAAGCAGCCGACCGACGTCACCGGCGATCCCGGCAGCGCGGCAGCCTTTACAGTGGACGCGGCAGGCATCGGACTGAGCTACCAGTGGCAGCTTTCCGACGACGACGGCGCGACGTGGCGCAACAGTTCCACGACTTCCGCGCGCTATGCGGCCACTCTGAGCGAGAAGAACCATAACCGCCTTGTACGGTGTGTGGTCACCGATAAGGAAGGCAACAGCGTCTATTCCGAGGCGGCGAGAATGCGTCTGAATGCCGTTTTCCGCATCACGTCCCAGCCGAGCGATTATGTGGGCGCCGCGGGAGATCGTATGAGCTTTACCGTGGAAGCGGAGGGCTACCGGCTGGCGTATCAGTGGCAGCTTTCGGACGACAACGGCAGCAATTGGCGCAACAGTTCCACCAAGGAGGCTGCCTATACCACCACCCTCAGCCAGACCAACAACCGCCGCCTTGTGCGCTGTGTGGTTACGGATATCAACGGCACCACCGCTGTTTCCGGTGCAGCCAGAATGTCCATCCGGGAACCCATCACCATTACCACCCAGCCGGAGAGCTATGCGGCGATACCGGGCGAACAGGTCGAATTCCGTGTGGTGGCGACGGGAGACAATACGCTGTCGTATGTCTGGCAGCTTTCGGACGATAACGGCTTCAGCTGGCGCGACAGTTCCGTGACGACAGCCAGCTATTGGGTCACGGCGTCCTCCGGCGTGGACGGCAGACGGTTCCGCTGCGTGGTGCGCGATAATCAGGGCAATGAGCTGATTTCCGGCGAGGCGGCGCTGCGTGTGACCGGCAGCGTGACCCCCGGATTTATCACCCGCTACGGCGTGAAGAAATACCGTTACGCCGACGGCAGCTATGCCAACGGTCTGACCGATATCGACGGCAAATGGTACTACTTCGTCTCGCAGGCGCTGCGCACCGGCATCTACTCCATAGATGATGCGCTGTGCTACTTTGATGACGAAACCGGCGCGGCAATCTCCGGGCTGAAATATGTCGAAAGCCACGGCAAATACTACTGGTTCCAGGGCGTGGACGGCGTGGTCAAGGGCTTCCACCGTTCCGCCGACGGTATCCGCTACTTCCATCCCTCCAGCGGTACCATGCAGACGGGTCTGCGCACCATCGACGACAGGTACTACTGCTTCGACAAGGCAACCGGTCTGATGCAGACCGGCTGGTACCACAATCCCGAGGACGGCAAGTCCTACTATTTCCTCGGCATGGACGGTGCCGCCAAAGGTCTGACCGAGATCGACGGCGAAATCTATTACTTTAACGACTACTATGTCGCCAAGACGGGCGGCTATACGTTCGACGGTTCGTTCTATTACTTCGACGAATATTCCTGCGCCGCCAAGCGTGGCTTCTATACCACCGATTACGGCGACACCTATTATTTTGATGACAGCGGCAGAGCTGTGTCCGGCTGGCAGAACATCGACGGCGACAACTACTATTTCCTCTCTGATTACACCATGAGCCGCGGACTGACCAGCATCGGCGGCAAGCGGTACTACTTCGGATTCGACACCGGCGCCGCTATCCGCACCAATTCGCTCGTGTGGATCGGCATGAATCAGCTCATGTATATCAAGGCGGAAGGCGGTTATTTTACCGGTCTGACCGCTGTGGACGGCGCACTCTATGATTTTGCCTCCGAAAACGGTGTGGCGCTGAGCGGAATGCGTGAAATTGACGGCAGTAAGTACTGCTTTGCCGAAGGCTCCTATGAGGCGCTCACCGGCTTTGTGGATTACAACGGCGCGCGCTATTACTTCGGCAGCGACGGCAAAATGCTCACCGGTATGCAGACTCTCGACGACGGTTCCGGTACCCGCCACACCTATTACTTCGACGCAAGCGGCGTGATGCAGACCGGACGTGTGATTCTTGACGACGGTTCGATCTACTGCTTCGATGAGAACGGTCGTGCCTACGCGGGCTGGTACACCTATGTCAACGGCGCACGCTATTATTTTGACCCGGCGACCCATCAGGCGGTCACAGGCTGGCAGTATATCGACCAGTCCAAGGCGACCTTCTTCTTTGAAAGCAACGGCACCCTCAAGACCGGTCTGATTCGCGACAGCGAAAACAAACTCTATGCCTTCGATGCGGACGGCGAACCGGTCAGAGGATGGTATGTGGACAGCGGCGACACCTATTACTTTGATCTGTCCACCGGTCAGGCGGTGACCGGATTGGTTGCCATCGACGGCAAACGCTATCTTTTCGCCGGATCGTATAAGCGCATGACCGGCTATCAGAACATCGGCGGCACCTATTATTACTTTGACCCTGTCACCGGCGCGGCAAAGAGCGGCTTTATCCACGCTCTCACCGACAGCGGCACGGCGGTCTATTACGGTGATTCCTCGGGCGCGCTGGTCACGGGGCTGCAAACCATCGGCGGGAACCTTTACTGCTTCAACAGCGCGGGCGTGATGCGTTCGGGCGTGTATGTGGCGGATGACGGCAGCAGCTACTACTTCGACCCCGTCACCGGTCAGGCTGTCACCGGCTTTGTGACGAACGGCAGCAATATCAACTATTACGACGCTGACGGCAGAATGTATACCGGTACGGCGGGCATCGTGGAAATCGACGGCAAGCGCTATTATTTCGACCGGTACGGCGCGCGCAAGGGCAGCTCCTTCACCGTGGACGGCGGGCTGCATATCTTTGACGCGGACACCGGCGCGGAGATGACCGGCGTGGTAATCAATCCCCGCAGCGGCTATCTCACTGCTGTCACGGGCAGCGGCGAGGTGGTCAACAACACCTACCGCTATGCGGGCGCGGAGTATTTCGCGGGAGACGCGGGCGTGCTGCGCACCTCTACCACCAAGACGGTGGACGGCGTGATGTGCTACTACGATGAAAACGGCGAACGGCAGTTCGGACTGATCACCTATACCAGCAAGGGAACATCTTATACCTTCTATTTTGACGACGGCGAAACCGTCATGGGCGGCAAGGAACTCACCGCCATTCAGAACGAACTCAACAGCGCCCTTTCGTCCGACGGATGGCATACGGTGCGTTCGCGGCGTTATTACGTCCGCAACGGGGCGTTTGCCAAGGGCATTGTCACCGTCGGCGGCATCCGCTACGGCTTTTCCGAAATGAGCGGCGTGCGCCTGAGCGGTCTGCGCCGTATCGGCGGAAAGACCTATTATCTCGACCCCAACGGCGTGGTGACCACCGGTTTTGTCATCATGGACGGCGATCTGCGGTATTTTGACGAGAGTACCGGCGAAATGGTCACGGGCGTGAGACAGATTGACGGCAAAACCTATTGCTTCCTCTCCAACGGCGTGATGGTGACCGGCGACGTCTATATCAACGGCAAGTGGTACTACGGCTATCAGACCGATGAAGCCGTGCGCCCCGATCTCTCGCTCAATACCGACGGCAGCCGCAAGACCAACTGCTGGGCGAAGGCGAGCGAGGGCTTCCAGGTATATCTCGATACCCACGGCAACCGTGTGGCAGCCCCGGCGGCGGTGAACGGCAGTCTCTATTGCTTCGATGCCGACGGCGCGCCGCTTACCACCTTCCAGCGCATCAACGGCGGCACGGCGTACTTTGACGAAAACGGCGCGATGGTGACGGGTCTGCGGGATATCGGCGGCAAGCGGTATTATTTTGATGTGCGTACCGGACTGCGGCAGACCGGCTTTGTCAAATTCGACGGTAAAGTCTGCTATTTCGATCAGAACGGTGTGATGCAGCGGAACGGCTTCTTCTCGATCGGCAGCCGGCGCTATTATGCCGACGCGGACGGCGCGATTGCCACCGGTCTGGTGACCATCGGCGGCAAGCAGTATTACTTCCTGAGCAGCGGTGAACAGAAATTCGGCAAGGTGTATGTCGGCGAACGCGCCTGCTACTTTGACCCCGCCACGGGAGAACGCAAGACCGGATTTGTCACCTACGGCGGCAGGCGGTATTATTATGACGACAGCGCCAAGGGCTTCCCGCAGGGCAAAGTGACCATCGACAGTAAGACCTATCTCTTTATCAGCGGTGACGGCTCGGTTTACACCGGTTACTGCCGCTATGAGGACAAAGAGTATTATCTCGACGAGACGACCGGTGAAAGTCTGACCGGCATTTTCGCCAAGCCCAACGGCAACGTTCATTACTTCCTCGGCGACGGAACGCTGGCGCGCGGCTTGCAGACGTTCGGCGGCAAGCAGTATTATTTCTATCCCGCAAACGGCGTCAAGGTGGACGGACTGCAATCCATCGGCAGCAAGCTCTATTATTTCCATCCGACCAAGGGTATGCTTACCGCTCAGACCGTCACGGTGGACGGACTGTCCTTCTCTCTGGCGGACGACGGTTCGGCGACGGTGCTGGGCGATTCCGATGAGGCGAAGCTGCTGCGCGCGGGTATGGAATATCTCGGACGTCCCTATAAGTCGGAAGTCGCGGGCGAGGACGATATTCTCAGCTGCAGCGGTTTCGTGAGACAGATGTACAAAGCCATCGGGGTGGATCTGGCGGGCAGCAGTTACCGGCAGTATTTCAATCTGGCGCGGAAAAATCCCACCGTGGACAGCATTCTGTATGCCAGCCCGGGCGATCTGGTCTTCTATGTATCGCTCGACTGCGGTCACGGCGACCAATGCGGCTTCCTCGGCGAAATCCATCATGTGGCGATGTACGTCGGCGGCGGCAAGATCATTGAAGCCAACCGCAACGACGCCTATCCCGAACTCAGCTGCATCATTCTCCAGAATTATGCCGACAGCACGACGTACTTCCCCTATAAGATTGTGAGCGTGACCGATTAACCCATTTCTTTTCCCCTTTCCATCAGAGAATCGCTTTCCGAAACAGAGGTGTTTGTCATGACCAAAAGAGCAGCATCGTTTCTTCTTGTGCTGGCGGTACTGACCGTCTGCCTGCCGCGTGGGGGACTGACCGCCGCGGCATACTCCAAAGGCTATCCCAACACCCATGTCAATACCGACGACCAAGCGGAGGACATCGTCGCCGTAGCGCTCACGCAGGTGGGTTATACCAACGACGGCACCGGCACCAAATACGGCGCGTGGTACAGCAAAGGCGCCGTTGATGTGGCGTGGTGCGCGATGTTTGTGAGCTGGTGCGCCAATCAGGCGGAGATTCCCACTTCTGTGGTGCCCAAGCATTCGTCCTGCGACACCGGCATGAACTGGTTCAAGAAGAAGGGACTGTGGTACAGCAGCGCCTTCTACGGCGGAGCCTATACGCCGCGCCGCGGAGACATCGTCTATTTCAGCAAGGATCATATTCCCACCCATGCCACCCATGTGGGCATCGTCACGGGAACGTCCGGAAAGTATCTGCAGGTGGTGGAGGGCAATACCACCTCCGATTTCAAGACCTACAAGGTGATTCACCGCACCAAAAGCAGCAACCGTCTGCTTGCCGACGCTTATGTCATCGGCTATGGCACGCCGCTCTATGAAACGCCGGAAATCGCCGAACCGCCCGCGGCGCCCACCAATCTCCAGAGCGGTAAGGCTTCCTACACGCCGGACGAGGACGTGGACGTGATGTGGCAGGGCGTGACGGAGGCTGACAGCTATTGGGGATGCCTGACCCGTGACGGTGAGGAATGCTGGGAAGGCGATCTCGGTGGAGGTACGTCGGCGGACTTTTCTCCGCTGGCGGCAGGCAGCTACTCTCTGTCGGTGCGAAGCGTGAACGTATTCGGACTGAGCGACGCGGCGGTGTGCCGGTTTACGGTGAGCGCCCGTCAGCCGCTTGCCATCACCTCGCAGCCGACCGATTACGCGGGCTTGGCGGGACGTCAGGCGACCTTCCATGTCAAGGCAACCGGCAGCGGGCTGACCTATCAGTGGCAGCTTTCGGATGATGCCGGCAGGACGTGGCGTAACAGTTCGGTCAGAACTGCCGACTATGCCGTTACGCTGAGCGAAACCAACGACGGACGGTATGTCCGCTGCGTTGTGACCGACAGCAGCGGCGCGTCGGTGAATTCGCAGGCGGCGCAAATGCGTATTGCCGGCTCGGTCATCACCTTGCACCCCTCGCCGGTGACGGCACTCGACGGTGATACCGTGTCGTTCCGTGTCAGGGCGAGCGGTACGGGTCTGACCTATCAGTGGCAGCTTTCGGACGATTTCGGCAAGACGTGGCGGAACAGTTCGGTGAAAACCGCCGATTACGCCACGACCTTGAGCCGGAAGAACCATCAGCGCTATGTGCGGTGTATTGTCACGGACGGCAGCGGGATTGTGATCACATCGGATGCGGCGTATATGAAGATTTCGTCGCTGGCGATTACGGGTCAGCCGGTCAGTGCGAGCGGACAGAAAGGCGACCTTGTGACCTTCCGCGTGACGGCAAACGGTCCCGGTATCACCTATCAGTGGCAGTTGTCCGACGATAACGGCGCGACGTGGCGGAACAGTTCCAATACGACCGCCGCCTATTCCACGACGCTTTCCGAAAAGAACCATAACCGCTATCTCAGATGTGTCGTGACCGATAAATACGGCAACAAAGTCACGTCCGAGATTGTACGCATGAGAATCAAGGCGAATTAGCGAAGCGTGGGATTCCAAAGGGACGAGTCCCTTTGGCAGGGGTTCGGGGGCAGCGCCACCGGCAGGGACCGGGACAGAGTCCCGGAAGGCAAGGGCAACGCCCTTGCCGGGCGAAACGCGCTAATTCTTGAAACGGGGTCGGGCGAATCCGGAAAAGGAATCCTCTGCCGCTCGTTTACCGGGTACCCGGATGACCGACTTCGGCGCGGGGGCGCGGCTGGATAAAGGCTGACGTCAATCAACGCCCTTATTATTTCAAAATTTGCAAATAGAATTCCCGCGTCCGGGCTTTTGTCCCGATGCGCGCGTCGGGGGCGTATACGGCTTACGCCGCCCGCGTACTTCGCGCGATGGGTTCTGTCACGGAGATTCCACTGTGTTGTGATATGCGCGTGCTGTCGCCGCGCGGATGTTTTGTTGAAATGGATTTCCCCGAATGAGGTGAAACTTTGACCAAAAAACGAGTAGACTTTGTAAACTTTCACAAATCCACGGCGATTGTCAGTGTGCCGGTGCTGGCGCTGATTCTGACCGTGAGCCTGCTGGCGGTGGTGGTGATGAACCGCCGTCCGCAGGCGGCTTCCGGGAACAAGGTGTCGTCGGGCGACCGTTCCGGCATCTCGCCGTCTGACGTTTCTTCGGCAGAGCCGGAACCGCTTCACGTCACGTCGTCGGCGACCCTTTCCGTGACGGGGGATATCATCGTTCACGCGCCCATGCTGACCGCCGCCTATGACAAAAAAACCAAAACCTACGATTTTACCAATTATTTTTCCTATCTGACGCCCTATGTGTCCGCGTCGGATTACGCGGTTGCCAATCTGGAAACCACCCTGCGCGGCACCGATGGCGGTGACAAATACCGCGGCTATCCCTGCTTCAACACGCCCGACGCTATCGCCGATGCACTGAAAAAGGCGGGCTTTGATATGCTGCTGACTGCCAACAACCATACCTACGATTCCGGCATGAAGGGGCTGACCCGCACGCTTGACGTACTCAATGACAAGGGCTTTGACCATATCGGCACGTTACGGAAGGCGGGGGACAAGCGGTATCTGGTCAGGGAGGTCAACGGCATTCACATCGGTATGACCTGCTATACCTACGAGACAAGCGCCAAAAACAGCGCCAAAAAATCTCTCAACGGCATTCCGCTGAGTGCCGAAGCCGGCGCGCTGGTGGATTCGTTCCGTTACACCAAACTCGACGCGTTCTATGAGGAACTCGCCGCGCGTCTGGCAGAGATGAAGAACGAAGGCGCGGAAGTAAATGTGCTGTTTATTCACTGGGGAACCGAGTATCAGCTGGTTCCCAACCAGTATCAGAAGAAAATGGCACAGGCGATTTGTGATATGGGCTTCGACGTGATTGTGGGAGGGCATCCCCATGTGATCCAGCCCGCGACGCTGCTCACGTCCAAAAAAGACCCGGCGCATAAAACGTTTTGTCTGTATTCCACGGGCAATGCCGTGTCCAATCAGCGCAAGGAACGCTCTACCCTCAAAACCGGACACACGGAGGACGGCTGCCTGCTGCAGGTGACGTTCCGGAAATTCAGCGACGGGCGCGTGGTGGTGGCGGATACCGATCTGCTTCCCACATGGGTCAACCTTCGCACCGACAAGAAGACCGGCAAGAAGGTCTATGAAATCCTGCCGCTGGACAAAACCAAGGATTGGAAGAAGTCCTTCGGTGTGAACGATTCCACGACCTATCTCATGGAGAAATCGTATAACCGCACGGTCAAACTGACGGGCGAGGGTATCGGACAGGCGCAGCAGCATTACCGTACCGCCGCCAAGGAAATTCTCAGCGACAGCGACCACGGCAAAGCATAAATGAAATGAGCAAAGCACGATTATTCGAGTGAAGAGGTGTTGTCATATGGCTGAAAATCAGAGCGCATTTGTCTGTCCGCCCTATCAGGTGGTCATTTCCTGTCTGATGGCGGACGAAACCGGCAAACGCACCCGCGATTCGATTCTGGCAAAGCAGCTTGCCAGACGGCTGGCACAGCAGGGCGTGCGCGCCTATCTGCGGAGTAGTCACGACGGTTCGGCGGAAATTTCCGAGGAAGAACGGCTTGCCATGCGGGAAGCAACCATTCTGGTGCTGGCGGGAACTGACCCGGCATCTCTCGGTTCGGCGCAGGTGCGAGCCGACTACGACGCGTTCCGCGAGGCAGTGTACGAGGAACAGAAGCAAAAGTGGCGCATTGTCACATTCCTGTCGGGCATGAGCGCTGATGAACTGCCCGAAGCGTGGCGCGAGCATCGCAGCTTTGACCGGTTGCAGGAAGACGAACTGGTCACATGGATTATGGAGAAGCTCGCTGCCCAGCCGCCGAAGGCTTGTGTGAGCGACGCGGAGGAAGAGTCGGTCAGCGTGGAAGAGTATCCGTCCGCGGCGGCAGAATCCGCGACGGAGGATCCCCTGCCGCCGTCCGATGAACTGTTTCCGGCGCAGAATCTGTCGCCCACCATCCGGCAGGGCAGCAGGGCGCGCCGTCAGGGAATGATGCTGGAGGAAATGGAAGAACCGCCGCACAGTGAGATTTCACTGCCTGCCGCGCCGTCGCTTCCGTCCCAGCCGCAGAATGGCAAGAAACTCCGTCCCGTGCCGTCCATGCCGATACCGTCCGACCTGAACCGACCGATTGCGCAGGTGGTCAAGCCCGCGAAGATGAACAAGGTGGATTTTTCGGTGGTCTCTCCCGAAGCGGTCAAGCCGGGCAGTACATCGGTGGTGGACGTGTATATGTACACCAAGAGCCAGCGCAAGATTGTCGATAAGGCGATCAAAGCCGCCAAGGAAAAGGTGACGGAATCGGCGCGTACCGGCAGCAGTGTGTCGGTGCGTCAGGGCAGCAGCGTGACGGTGGAAATCACGTCGGAGGACGCGGTGATTGCCGAGCCGCAGGAAACCCTGCAGTGGAACGGCGACGCGCTGGATTTTCAGTTCCGGTTTTCCTTGCCCGAAACGTGGGACAAAAACCGCAAAAAGCAGCTGGATTTTGCCTGTCATGTGCGGTTTGACGGCATTCCCGTGACGCGGCTGTATTTCTCGGTGCTGGTCAATACCGCCAAGCGGGTGCCTGTGAAGTTTACGCGCAAGGACAGCCGACGGGCGTTTGTCTCCTATTCCAGCAAGGACAGGGCGCAGGTGGTCGAACAGCTCAGCGCCATTCAGTCCGTCGCGCCCAAGCTGCGCTTCTGGATGGACAGCCAGAGCATGATGGCGGGCGATCAGTGGCGCCCGGCGATTCTCTCCGCCATCAAGAGCGCCGACGTCTTCCTGCTGTTCTGGTCGCGTCACTCCAAGGAATCCTCCGAGGTGCGCAAGGAATGGGAATACGCGCTGACGCTGGAACAGGGTCAGGCAAAACGCGGACGGCACGGCGAGCGCTTTATCGCGCCGGTGCCGCTGGAAAGTCCGAAGGAATGTCCGCCGCCTGCCGAACTCGGTGATCTGCATTTCGGCGACCCGTCATTTGACGCGGACATCGAACACGTCGATGAGGTGCATTTCGTGACGGATAAAGCCAAAACGGGTAATATCAAATTCTTCTGATCTTTTTCCATTTTTTTCATTTTTTCATATAAAAAAGACGATAGGTTTTTCATGATTCCTGTCGTCTTTTTTATTGATAAGTTGAAAAAAACGCATGGGTGAATATTTTGTGTTTTCAAGTAGGTTTTAATTAACGGGTGTAGAATCATACTGTACTCAGAAGGGAGGGCAATCCGCATGGAACACACCAAAAGCAGAGAAGTATTGTGGAACGCCTTGGGAACGGTCAATTACGTCGCGGCGTATTATACGGAATCGCAGCAGGAGGCGGCGTGCAAGGCGCTGTCGGAAGCGGAGCGCTATCTGATGGAGATGGATGACCGCCTGTCGGTCTTTAAGGAAAACAGCGAAATATCGCAGATCAACCGTTGTGCGGGACAGTGTGATACGTCGGTGAGCGAGGATACCTTTACGCTGCTGCAACTGGCAAAAACCTACGGTACCATGACCGGCGGCGCCTTTGATATCACTACCCTGCCGCTGACGCATTTGTCAGGCAGCGAAGGAAAAGCGAGGGTCAATTACCGCGACCTGCTGCTGCACCGTCGGGAACGCCGTGTCAGACTGCGCTACGCGGGACAGGGCATTCATCTGGGCGGTATTGCCAAGGGGTATGCCGCCGACCGTATCGCCGCGCTGCTGACTGCTGCCGGCATTACCGAGGCAACCATTGATCTGGGCGGCACGGTGCGGCATATCGGCAGACCTCAGTCCACGGGTATCCGGCATCCGTTTGACCCCGACCGCGTGGCGGCGGTGCTGGAAAGTGCGGACGAGTCGATTGTGACGTCGGGACTGTATGAGCGCGGCAGCCATATTTTTGACCCGATCACGGGTAATCCTGCCGTGACCGATCTTGCGTCCGCGACGGTGGTGGGGTCCAACGGCGCTGCTGCCGACGCGGCAGCCACAGCGTGTCTGGTGCTCGGCAGCCGGAGAAGTGCCGCGCTGCTGAAAAAAATGAAGCTGGACGGACTGCTGATCCGGCGGGACGGAGGGGTATTTGTCACGCCGGCATTGCAATCGCGGTTGAAGCTGATCAGCGGCGCGTAATTAGCCGCGAAGCGGCGGGGATTCCAAAGGGACGAGTCCCTTTGGCGGGTGCAGGGCAGGAGCCCTGCCGGGGACCGGGGCAGCGCCCCGGCAGGCAGGCGAAAGCCTGCCGAGCGAATCGCGCCAAGATGAACAACGGGGAAGGGCGAATCCAGAAAAAGAACCCTCCCAAATAGATTATCCCAACGATTACACATCAGAAAGAGGTATCCAATATGAAATGGTTGACCATTGTCAGACGAAACAAAAGAAAAAAACGGGAAAATGATACATCCCTCACCCAACTGCTCCGCCACGCGGTGCAGATAGCGGGATTCCTGCTCCTGCCGGGACTGTTCCTGCTCACGCTGGACGCCTTTCGCGGTGTGTGGCAGGCAGTACTCGGCGGACAGTTCACATGGAGCGCGCTGGGCGTGCCGTTGCTGACGCTGCTCGCGGTACTGCCGGTGACGGCGCTCTGGGGACGGTTCTTCTGCGGCTACCTCTGCGCCTTCGGCGGTATGCAGGAGCTGCTGTCCGCTGTCGCCGACCGTCTGGGACTGCCCACGATCCAATTGTCGGAGCGTGCCGACCGCATTCTTCGCAAGGCAAAATATGTCGTACTGGCGGCTCTGGTGGTCTGCTGGACGTTCGGGGGTTCCTATGAATCCGCCAGCCCGTGGCAGGTATTCGGGCGGTATGCGCGCTACGACGGCTGGTCGGACTTGAGCGGATGGCTGACCGTCGGCGGTGTGCTGCTGGCGGCGGTGATGGGACTGTCGCTGGTGACGGAACGGGGCTTCTGCCGGTATTTCTGCCCGCTGGGCGGTATCTTTGCGGGCATTTCCCGCTGGCGGCTGTTCCGGGTCAAGCAAAAGGGCAATTGTGTGGGCTGCGGTCAATGTGACGCGGCGTGTCCGATGGGGATTGACGTATCCCGCGAAGCGGCGGCAGGCAGCGTTACCTCCGCCGAATGTATCGACTGTTTCCGCTGTGTGTCCCAATGCGGCGCCAAGGCGCTCTATACCGCGCCGCGTGAAGCCGTCGCGGGCAGTGCGGCGGCAATTGCCATCGCGGGATTGTATCAGGTGGGCACCATTGCCGTATCTTCTCCGATTCGCATGACCGGCGGTCTGACGGCGCTGTCGCAGGGACAGTATCCCGACGGCACCTATGAGGGCAGTGCGGAGGGCTATCGCGGCACGGTGACCGTCAAGGTGGTTGTCGCGGGCGGCGCGATAGAATCGATTACCGTCGAGAGCTACCGTGACGACGACCAGTTCTTTGAGCGGGCGAAGAATTCCGTGATCAGCGAGATTCTGGCGCGTCAGTCCACCGACGGGGTATCGACGGTCAGCGGCGCGACGTACAGCAGCCGCGGCATTATCAATGCCGTTGCCGACGCGCTGGGCATACGTGCTTCTGTCGAAGCGGAAGCCTCTGATGATCTTCCCGAACTGCCCCGTCATGAAAATTCCGAATCCGAAAACGGTTCTTCGCAGAAGGGCAGACAGCGCCGCCGTTCCTCCGATGATTCGCAAGCGTCCGACAACTCCCAAAACGCCAGCGATTCCAGCGCCAATCAGACCGCGCCTGACACCGGCAGCAGTCAGACCCAGACTGCCGGCAGCGATTTTGCGGGACTGAAGGACGGCACCTATTCCGGTCAGGGACAGGGCAGAAACGGCAGCATCGAGGTGTCGGTGAAGGTTTCCGGCGGTAAAGTGACATCTATCACGCTTGAAAGCTCCAATGAGGACGCACCCTATCTCAACCGTGCGAAGGATACCGTGATCGGCGAGATCATTGACAGCCAGTCGCTGAATGTGCAAACCGTCAGCGGCGCAACCATGAGCAGCAACGGCATTATCGACGCAGTTGCCAACGCGCTGGGTATGTCCTTCACCAATCCCAATTCCTCCATGCAGAGAGGCCATCATCACTAATCAAAAAGCACTGCCGAGGGAACTTTGATAAAGTACCCTCGGCAGTGCTTTTTATCAACAATCATTCCGAATTACGGATTCCGCATTCCGAATTAAACCATTACATGTTGCTGGAATAGTTGGGGGCTTCTTTGGTGATGGAGATGTCATGGGGGTGACTTTCCTTGAGACCGGCGCCGGTGATGCGGATAAACTGTGCCTTGCGGTGGAGATCCTCAATGGTCTGACAGCCGCAGTAACCCATGCCGCTCCGGAGACCGCCCATCATCTGATATACGGTGTCGGCGAGCGGTCCCTTGTAAGGCACGCGCCCTTCGACGCCTTCGGGGACGAGCTTCTTGAGACCGGTCTGGAAATAACGGTCGCTGGAACCCTTGCCCATCGCGGCGATGGAGCCCATGCCGCGGTAGACCTTGAACTGTCTGCCCTGATAAATTTCGGTGTCGCTGGGCGATTCCTCACAGCCCGCTACCAGCGAACCCACCATGACCACATTGCCGCCCGCGGCAAGTGCCTTGACGATGTCGCCGGAATATTTGATGCCGCCGTCGGCAATCACGGGAATGCCGTATTTGTCGCAGACGCAGGCGACGTCGTAGATTGCGGTGACCTGCGGTACGCCGATGCCCGCCACGATACGGGTGGTGCAGATGGAGCCGGGACCGATGCCCACCTTGACCGCGTCCGCGCCCGCGTCGATGAGTTCTTCCGCGGCGGCGGCAGTGGCGACGTTGCCGGCAATGAGGTCTACATCCGGATATCTCGCCTTGACCTTTTTGACGCAGTTGATGATGCCGATATGATGACCGTGTGCGGAATCCAGCGCCAGCACGTCCACGCCCGCGTCGATGAGCATAGCGGCGCGCTCGAGCACGTCGGGGGTGTTGCCGATTGCGGCGCCGACGAGCAGACGACCCGCCTTGTCACGGGCGGAATTGGGATACTGCACGGATTTTTCAATATCCTTGATGGTAATCAGACCCTTGAGGATAAAATTCTTGTCCACCAGGGGGAGTTTTTCGATGCGGTGTTCCTTGAGAATTTCCTGTGCCTGTTCGAGCGTGGTGCCGACGGGAGCGGTGACAAGGTTGTCCTTGGTCATAAAATCGCGGATGGGGCGGGAGAAGTCCTGATCGTCCATAAAGCGGAGGTCGCGATTGGTGATAATGCCCACCAGACGACCGCTTTCGTCGCAGATCGGCACGCCGGAAATCTTGTATTTGCCCATCAGCATATTGGCTTCACCCACGAGATGATCGGGGCTGAGGTGGAAGGGATTGTCAATGACGCCGTTTTCACTTCTCTTGACGCGATCGACCTGATCGACCTGCTGTTCGATGGACATATTTTTGTGAATGATGCCGATACCGCCTTCACGGGCAATGGCAATTGCCATGCGGGTTTCGGTGACGGTGTCCATCGCGGCGGTCATAATGGGGATATTGAGCTTGATTTTCTTGGTCAGGTGGGAGGAGATCGTCACATTGCGCGGCTCCACCTCGCTGTGTGCGGGAATGAGCAATACGTCGTCGAATGTAAGACCTTCTTTGACAAACTTTGTCTCCTGATTGGTGTTCAGCATACAAACAACCTTCCTTTCATCGGATAGCGTAAAATGGCGATAAAAAGATAAGTAATGAAAATAACGACTGGTATTTGAAAGATTATATCTCAGCGGCGGGGCTTTGTCAACCCGCATTTTTCACAATCTTAGAGATTCAGCCAATTGACCAAAAACGGGGTTCTTTGTAGAAAAAACCCGTTCCCGTTTGAAAACAGATATGTGCGAAGTGACCAAGAAGCATTCATCCAGCGGCTCTTTGATTTTTGTTTATTTCTTGATTTTGTGTTGAAATTCCCATTCTCATATAGTATAATAACAATGAGTATCTATATTTGATCGGTTTGGAGCGTGTCACATATGATAGAAACCATACAGACCTTCTTTCAGGAGAATTTCCCGCCCCAGCTGGCGGTATTCTTCATCTCCATGATTCCCCTTATTGAATGCAGAGGCGCTATTCCCTTTGGCATGGTGGTGCTGCAAATGCCCATGTGGGAAGTGCTGCCCATCGCCATTGCGGGCAATATTCTCCCCGTGCCTTTTATTCTGCTGTTGATCCGTCCTGTTATTGCGTGGCTCAAAACCACAAAGCTCTTTCATCCTCTTGCTGAGTGGATCGAGCGGAAAGCCGACAAGAAGAAGGATCAGGTGCTCAAATACAGCAAATGGGGACTGTTTGCCTTCGTAGCCATTCCCATTCCGGGCACGGGTGCGTGGACAGGCGCTCTGATTGCCGCTTTGCTGGAAATGAAGGTTAAAAGCGCCTTTTTCACGATTCTCTTCGGCATGATCTGCGCGGCGCTGATTATGACGCTGGGTTCCATGATTGTGGACGGACTGATCTCCGGACAATGGCCTGAAGAATTGCAGATGCTGGGCGATTTTCTGGCGGGCATACGGGACTATGTGATGTCTCTTCTCTCCGATCATTCCGTGACGGTATCGTGAGAGCGGAATTCGCGCACAATCTGAGGAAGTGATACAGCATGAAAATGTTACTCAAAAAAATAGCGGCGGCTCCTGTTCGCGGCGCGGCTCGCATCGCTGCCGCGTTCGGCGGGATTTTCCGCCATGACGCTTCGTCTGAAAATCCCGCCGGTAAGGGAACGGTCAATGCCGCGCGTCCCCGTCGTCGGCTGGTGGACGGTGTGGATGCCGACCGCTTCACGCGGCTCTGCGTGATGCTGGTGGTGGGCTTCGCGACCCTGATCGGCGCGATACTCGTCTCGGCGGCACTGCATTCGGGCAGCCGCCAGATCAATGTGGATGACCTGCCCGCCGACGATACACCGGACGGTCTGACCCTTACCCTCGGCGGCGATATCATGCCCACGCAGGATATGACGGACTGTGCCGCCGGTGACAACGGGTATAATTATCATCATTATCTTTCCGAACTCTCGGGCGCTCTGTCCGGAGACCTCACCGTGGCGGGACTTTGCGGACAGATTGATGCTTACGGCAAGGACAGCCGCGTTTCTTCTATGGGCGGTTTTGATACCGGTATGAATTATCCCGAGGCGCTGGCGGAGGCAATGGCGGACGCAGGGATTCATTACGTGATGGGTGCCAATGCCTATGCCTTTGCCAATGGTTATGACGGTATGTGCCAGTCCATTGCCAACCTGCATACCCATTCCATAGGTGTGACGGGGCTTACCCGCAACGACCCCCGACGGCTCAATACCGGTGTGATACGGCGCGGGGGTGTTTGCGTGGGACTGGCGGGATACAACTGCCGGGAACTTGCGGAAAATGATGACCTGCCGTTCCTCACTGCCGAACAGAAAACCTATATCTCCCAGTGTGATGCGGACGCGGACGAATTGGCGGAACGGGCAGCTTCCGATATTGCGAAAATGCGCGCTTCGGGTGCGGAATTCTTTGTCATCTGCGTCAACTGGGGCAGTGCGGGCAGTCTGTCGCCAAGCGATTTTATGCGCGACGCCGCGAAAAAACTCGCGAAAGCAGGCGCTGACGTAGTGGTGGGCTTCGGTTCCCGTGTACCCATGGAAATGGAAATTGTCAAGGGTGCGGCAGACAGGGATTGTTATGTGTTTTATTCTCTTGGCGTCTTATGCGGTGACAATCAGTATACCAGCAAAACGCTTACAACACTCAGCAAAGCCAAGTCGCTTTCAGACGAGCAGAAGAAGAAGCTTTCTGCCGAAAAGAAAAAGGCGACCGCCGCCAATGTGGCTATGTCCCGCAGCATGACGGTGAGCCTGAAGCTGGTAAGGGCAAAAAACGGTTCGATTGAAGTAGAGAGCGGACAATATTATCCCCTTTTCCTGCTCAAAAACACCTTATCGGGAGAAGAAAACGCTCCGATGAAATATATGGTGCTGGAGGCGGCGCGGTATGCTTCCGCTGAGGAACGTCCCGCCCTGTTTGCCGACGACGCCCAGTGGCAGCGCTGCCGTGAAACCGTGACCGCCATCGGTGCGCTGACCGAAGCGGCGGGCGGCAAACTGCTGCTGGCTGGCGCCGACGGAGGCGACGGTCAGAACGATGTGAAGATCTGAGGAGAGGTACAATTTTATGAACGTGATTTTTATTTCGCCCAACTATCCCGAAGACCGCTGGAGATATATTCATGCCCTGCGCGGATTGGGTGTAAACGTACTGGGTATCGGCGATGCTGCCGAAGAAGCCTTTCCCCATGGGCTCAAGGGCTGTCTGACCGACTATTACCGTGTGGATGATCTCCACGATTACGATGCGGTTTACCGTGCGGTTGCTTATCTGACCTATCAGCACGGACGCGCCGATGCGATCGAATCTCTCAATGATTACTGGTCCATGCTGGAAGCCAGTCTGCGCCGCGATTTCAATGTGGTGGGCTTTGACGTCAACTATGCCAAGCGGGTCTTTAACCGCGAACGGGTCTGGGATACACTGCACAGCGCGCATATCGCGCTCGCGCAGCGGGATGCGCTGGGCTGTCTCATTATGCCCGAACATGCCCGCATCATCCGCTGCAGCGGTTTGGCAGACCGTTACGGTCATATCAAAGGCTTCTGCACCTACGAATTCTCCGACCTGCCCTCACGTATCCGTGCTCACAAAGAACAGCTCTCTTTTTTCAGCATTTCCCCTGAACAGTGCAATACCGCCAGCCATAATCTGAAGGACATTGCCCTGCATACGGCGGATGTTATGAAAATCCGCGGCGGCTTTTTCACTTTCACCTTTATGGTAGACGAGGCTCAGGACAGCATTTTGCTGGCGGACGCTTCCTTCCTGCCGCCGGAGGAATATTTTGCCGACGTGATGGCGTGCAGTGGCAGCAGCGATGTATGCCATATGTGGGCGGCGGATAAAGTCGGCATCAATATGGATTATCATGTGACCGACGAGACCACCGTGTTTGCCACACGGCGTTTTGACAGAAGCTATCGCTATTCGCACGACCGCATTATGAGCAAGCTGCGTCCTATGCTGCGGCGTTACGGACGCTGTTATACCGATATGGAAATGACCGGCGATTATTTTTACATTTTTAAGGCGGAAAGTCCCGCAAAGGCACGGGAACTCATTCGCTTCATTCAGGTGGACTACGCCGACAGCACGCCCATAGCGGAATTTCCGCCGCTTCACGCTGTGGACAGAACCCAGCTGCGGCAAAGCGCGATCCGGGAACAGTCGTCCTATGACGCGCGACGGCTGCTCTCCCGGAAGGTGGAGGAAAAGCTGCGGTTCGGCAGCTGCGCTGTCACTGCCGGTGCCTATGAAAAAGGCAAGCAGCAGGCGAACGACATCAAAAAGAACGAAGCCAATTAGCTGCGTCATTTTTCAGCAGAAGGTTCGCCAAAGGATACATCCCTTATAAAAATCAAAATTCCCCGCTGTCAAGATGACAGCGGGGAATTTTATAATTTGTATGAATGGATAGAGCCTGAACCCTTATTCCTGTCCGTCATCATCACCGGAGGATTTTCCCCTGCGGAGGATGACAACCACAATACCTGCCGCCAGTGCCAGACCGCCGATGATGAGAATCGGCACGACATTGAAGTCATCGCCTGTGGCGGGGTTGCTGCCGTCGGACACGCCGGATGAGATTGTCCACGTCAGCACATAGGGACTGAATTCGCTGCTTTCAAAGGTGATGGCATCGTCACTGACGGTGATTTCCATTTCCTCAGCCTTGCTGCCGTCAATGTGATACAAACGGAAGTTGACGTTGCCGTCGATCTTGGGACGATCCAGTCGTACCGTGACGGTCTTCCCTTTAATGATCTTGACTTCGTCGCCGTTGGTATCGGTTACGGTGATATCATACAGCGCTGCGGCGGAGGCGTCTGCGCCCGAAGCCTTCAATGCGCCTGCAACCTCTTTTTGAGCAAGTGCCTTGACATTGACATTCACCTTCGCGGATGAGATTTCATTGCCTTTTTTGTCCACGGCAACTTTTTCGGCTTTCTGTTCCACCAACGCATCGGCTTTTTGTTCCTCTTTTGTTTTGGCACGGAACACAGGATAAAGGGTGCAGCCCTTACTGCGGGTGAAGAGATCCATGATCTCGTCATCCGGGTGAAGGAAGCATTTGGCTTTTTCGGCTTTGGTCTGCGATTCAAACACTTTGTCGTTCTTGACCGAAGCCCAGCCCGCTAGAATGGCATCGGCATCTTTCAGATCATCGGGGAGTGTCAGATTTTTCAGTCTGACGGTTACGCCGTTTTCGGCAAATGCGGCAAGCTCCTCTTTGGTGAATTTCAAAGAAATTTCCACGGCTTTTTTACCGTTGTCTCCCGGAATGACTTCCTCGCTGGCAGTTTCCGTGGCTTTTTTATAGATATACGAATCAGTCACTTTACTGTCCGCAGAGGCGTTGCGTGTGGTATAATAGGAATAGTCAAACTTGATGACTTCACATCTGGTAATTTTGGTGCCGTCGTCGGAAACCGACTTGGTTTCCCGGATCATGGTCTTGCTCCACTCGGCGGCAAAGACCGGCGTGACCGCCACCGAAAACGCCATGAGCAGGGATGCGGCAAACGCGGCGATTTTCTTGGATTTCATCCGATCAAACCTCCTTAACTCTATCTTCATTAAAGCATATATAAGGTACAAAGGGAATAAAGAGAATAAAAAACAATTCTCACCTATGTAAAAATTATAGCATTTGACAAGGGGAATGTCAAGAGAAATATCAAAAAAAGAATAACAAACTACCACAAAATCTTCACGTAACGATGCTTTATGAGAAGAGGATTGCAATTTAAACGGAACGGTGCTATAATGAAAAAAGGAAAGAGGGGAATGACCGATGGGTGAAAAAGACAGCTTAACCAAACGGTTTATGAGCAGACCGGATGTATTTGCCGATGCGTTTAACTGCCTGATTTATGAAGGCAGACCGGTGATTAAGCCGGAAGATTTGCGGGAGATGGATACGACCGCCATTGCCGCGCCGTATCTTGAACAGACAGCACAGGGAGGTAAACTGAAGGCGTCGATACAGAAATACCGGGACGTAATGAAAGAATGGGTCTGTATGACAGACGGCAGAACGTCCTATGTGGTGCTGGGAATAGAGAATCAATCGCATATTCACTATGCTATGCCTGTGAAAAATATGCTGTATGACGCGATTCAATATGAAAATCAGGTAAAGGATGCGGAAGAGGCTTTACGCCGCCATGGTGACCCAGTACAAGCGAATGATCGGCATGGGGAATATCTTTCGGGATTTGGCAGGAAAGACAGAATCAAGCCGGTGATTACATTGGTAGTGTATTTGGGGGATAAGCAGTGGGATGGACCGATCAGCATTTATGATATGCTCACCGACACAGATGATGCGTTAAAACCGTTTATACAGGATTATAAGATCCACCTGATCAGCCCGTATAGTGCGTCGGAGGAACTTCTGACAGATATGGTGTCGGAATTGCGCGAGGTAATGCTGTATATCAAGTATAACAGGGACGGCGAGAAGCTCCGTCAAACAGTGCAGCGCGACCCGCGTTTTAGGGAACTGAGTACGGAAACCACAGTGATGTTGAATGTCCTTACGAATTCCCATATTGAAATACCGAAAGGAGCGAAAACAATAGATATGTGTCTGGCATTACAGCAAATTGAACAAAAAGGCCGGATGGAAGGCCGGATGGAAGGCCGGATGGAAGGCCGGATGGAAGGTATCTGCCGCATGATCGGGGCTTTGCGGAAATTTTCTCTTGAGGAAGATGTCATCCGGAGCGAAATTATGACGCAGTATGAACTTACGGATGAGGAAGCGCGTCGGTTTATGCAGATGGAGGAGCGAAAACAATAGATATGTGTCTGGCATTACAGCAAATTGAACAAAAAGGCTGGAAAGAAGGCTGGAAAGAAGGCTGGAAAGAAGGCTGGAAAGAAGGCCGGATGGAAGGCCGGATGGAAGGTATCTGCCTCTTGATTAGGGCTTTGCGGAAATTTTCTCTTGAGGAAGATGTCATCAGGAGCGAAATTATGACGCAGTATGAACTTACGGATGAAGAAGCGCGCCGGTTTATGCAATCTGCGGATGTATAATTGTGTGTCGTTTTGGGTATCTTTTTCAACAGTATCCCTCTCCGTACATCACAGGATGGATGGAGAGGGATATTTTATAAAGCAAAAAACCGCAATATGCGGTTAAAAATCATACAAAAACAATTATATACTAATACTTTATCACTTGGATGAAATAATGTCAAGAAAAACCACATTTTTACCGCGAATTGCGTTAATTTCAACGATTCGGAAAAATTTAGAAATGACAGAAATTTGAAAAAATGTGGGAAACATCGGGGAATTGTGAGGATTGTGAGGGAAACAAAACCCGTTTTTGATACATTACAAGCTAAAATTAAAGTAAAAAGGATAAATTCGGAAGGCTTTTTCGTTAGGTGAAGATTTTTTGAAAAAAATTTAGTTTTTTTTTGAAAAAGTACTTGACAACCGCAAATTGCGGTGGTATAATTCTGACATAAACAATAAATGATTCCCACGGAAACTGGTCAAAAACACAGTGCCGGTTGAGTGGGAGGCGAAAATCATGAAGTTGTTTGGCAAGCCCTGTATAATTTGACGTGCGGCTCGTTTTGATTGTCGCGGGCCGGTGTCACAAATTATAAACTTTTTATCTAATTATTTGGAGGATTGATTCTTTATGAAAAAGACACTGTCTATTGCTCTCGTAGCAGCTATGACCCTTTCCGCTGTTGGTATGTCCGCTTTCGCAGGCACTGACTACAATGCCGGTAAGGTTGATCCCTCTCTTGATAAGCTCTATGCTAAAGTTGATGTTTCCGATGCTGGTAAGTTCGAGGAACTCGACAGAGATGCAAATGGCGAGATCTCTTATGAAGAAGCTCTCAACATGAACTACACCGAGCTCAACACCCCTACCAAGACCTTTAAGGGTTGGGCAGCTACCCAGAACAGCGCTCCTAGCTCGGCTTCAACTTCTGCTGAGAAGAAGGGCAACAAGGATCTTCTTACTGCTGCAACTGGTGTTTTCTATGTTCCCGCTGTCTATGAAGTGACCACTGATGACAGCAAGATCAAAGAAAACATGGCAGCTATGGGCGACAACGGCAAGTCTCTCGAAGACAAGCTGGCTGAACTCGACAAGCAGTACAATGCTGATGGTAACAACGCTTACAACACCGAGACCAAGAAGGACATCGCTGGCAGAGCTACTGTTACTCGTCATCTGAAGACTGAGGACAAGGAAGGCGACGGCTTTGAGAATTACTTCCTCCATGCTGTTAAGGTCGCCGGCGTGAGCGATGCTGACGGTGAGAAGACTTGGGTCTTCGATGTCAAGATGGCTAACAAGAATAAGCTGTATGCTGGCAAGACTCAGAGAGTCTGCCTTGAACTTGATGGCGTAGACGGCGGTGCTGATCTTGCTAAGTTCGGCGTAACTGTTTACCACATCAAGGATTGGTGCAAGGCTGTTAAGGTTAAGAACGTCTACACCAGCGGCAACAAGGTTTATATCTGGGTCGACGATTTCAGCCCCTATGCAGTATCTCTCGGTGACGGCGCTGCCTCCACTGGCGCTGCTGACGCTTCCAACCCCTCTACCGGCGACTTCTCCGCTGTTCCTGTAGCTCTGCTCGCTGCTGCTGCTCTGGGCGCAACCGGTTTCGTTGCTTACAAGAAGAGAAAGGCTGAGTAATTACAATTCGTAATGCGGAATGCGTAATGCGGAATTGAAAATGCTCGCAGACTGAATGTTTGACGTCCCGGGGCTTTGCCCCTGATACAAACATGATCTGACCAAGCCCGCAGGCATGGTTCCCATCGGGAATCGTGACTGCGGGCTTTTTTTCTAGTGCATGATGCACGGTTTAATAAATGCCGCCAAAAAAGCACGGTTCTTCTCGTTGATATACGGGAAAAACCGTGCTTTGTGACTTACCTGTTATCTTACACGCCTTGTGCAGCGAGTTCATTAATCGTTTCCATAGGAAGACCTGTGGCGATGACAATGCTTTCCTTCGTAAAAATACCAGCTTGTAGCATATTGATGGCAATTTTGAGAATGCCTTCTGCGCGACCTTTTGCTTCGCCCTCCTTAAACTGGTGTTGTTTTTCGTCTTCCAAAAAAGCGGCTCGTGCAGCTTCTTCATCGAACAACTGTTCCATCATAGTGATAACCTCCGATCTATGCTTCAATAAAAACTCTGACAAACAACCTTCTTCAAGCGCCTGCTCCACAGTAAATTTGGCACATTGGAGTCGGTTGCCATATTGATGACGATTTTCGTCGAAAATCTGGCAGAATCGGACATATTGTCCGTATATGGTTTGGTCGGCAGCGTACAAAATACGAATCTTCAAGTCTGCGTCCGAATTACCGTCAAAAAAATCGTTCCGGAGCGAAATCATGTCCGGCACTTTTTGAGAACCACTGTAAACCACATACAACTCCGGTCGGGGAAGATGAACGCGCCACGAACGATGCGGGCTTTGCCGTGTGTCCTGAAGATATTTTTTGTATGTTTCCGCCAGATAGATCAGCATACGGATTGGCATATTAGGATTCCACGCGCTTTGCGCCTCTACCAACAGGATATATTGATCTCGAACCAGAAATCCTAGATCATTGTACAGCCCGTTGACCATCATCGACTGGAGTGTTTCTATTTGGATATCATCCTCGGTAATGCCTGTTGCCTCAGGGTGCAGATCTTTATAAAGCTTCAGGACATTCTTCTTGTCCTGAAATAGCCTAACAAACACGCTGTCTTTTGAATTCCGCCGTGTAACTGTTTGCATCATGATATCATTCCTTCCCTGATTATAGTATAGCACAAAGCAATGCAAAATACAATAGAAAATGGGGGCATTCCGTCATCAAAATATCGTATCATTTTCTCCCTCACAAAATCTCCATTTTCTTACTCCAAAATGTTGTAACCTATTGCAATCTGCGAAAAGCCGTGGTACAATACAGACACAACAAAAAACCACTACAAAAACTTCACATAGTGATTGACATTTGTGGAAAGTGATGTGAATTCCGGAATTTCCGAAGGCATCACTGACCGTGTGAAATCGATAAAAAGAACGATACCACACCGATTCCATCACAAAATCTTGACAAATAAAAAGTTTTTACTCCAAAACGTTGTAAGTACTTGCAATTGTGAAGATGACGTGATAGAATAAAGACAACGAAAACCACTACAAAAAGTTCACACAGTGAGTGGGATTTGTGGAAAGTGATGACCGCGTGGAAATCACTTGTAAGCCCGTATAATTTGCCGATCGGTCTTTTGATTGTCTGTGACCGCGGCTGTTATAGTAAACATTTCATTTAATTTGGAGGATTGATTCTTTATGAAAAAGACACTGTCTATTGCTCTCGTAGCAGCTATGACCCTTTCCGCTATCGGCATGACCGCTTTCGCTGAGACCAAGTACAACGGCGGCGGTGAAGGCGATAAGATCGACAAGCTGAGCGCTACCATCAAAATTGCTGATGCAAAAGAATTCACGAAGATGGATCTCGACGGCGACGGTAAAGTTACCGCTGAAGAAGCTCTGGATTATTCTTACAGCAATCTGAATACTCCCACCAAGACTTTCAAGACTTGGGCTGCCACTTCGGGTGCCGCTTCTGCAACGGCAGCAAAACCCGTTACTCCCGGTCAGACAGTTAGTGACGCTGAGAGGCTGAAAAAGGATGCCACCATTGCCACTTCTGGCAGTAAGTTCCCTGTAGAGGTAAAGACTTGGGCTATCTACACCTACACCACTGATGACAATGCCATCAAGGAGAACATGAAGAATCTCGGCAACAAAGATACTTCTCTTGAAGACAAGCTCGCAGAACTCGACAAGCAGTACAATGCTGATGGCAAGAATGCCTACGATGCTGATAAGACGGATGTTGAAGGCAGAGTTACTGTTAAGCGCTATACGAAGGATGAAACCAAAAACAATTTGGCTGGCGATATGGATGACTTCTTCACCCATGCAGCTGAGGTTGCTGGCGTAAGCAAAAGCAAGGATGACGACGGCGTGAAGACTTGGGTCTTCGATGTCAAGATGGTTAACGGCGAAAAGCTGTATGCTGGCAAGAACCAGAGAGTTTGCCTCACCCTTGCAGGAGTGAGCGAAGATGCTGATCTCAACAAGTTTGGCGTAAGCGTTTACCACATCAAGGGTTGGTGCAGCGCTGAAAAGATTAAGAAGGTTTACACCAAGGGCAATAAAGTTTACTTCTGGAACGACGAGTTCAGCCCCTATGTAGTATCTCTCGGTGACGGCGTTGCTTCCACTGGCGCTGCTGATGCTTCCAACCCCTCTACTGGTGACTTCTCCGCTGTTCCTGTAGCTCTGCTCGCTGCTGCTGCTCTGGGCGCAACCGGTTTCGTTGCTTACAAGAAGAGAAAGGCTGAGTAATTACAATTAGGATTTCTTAATTCGTAATTTTCAAAGCACACCCTGAAAAGTAACTAATCATTTGTCTCGCTGATCGGTGCGGATTTCGCCCCGCATCGGTCGGCGGATAGGACACAATCCCTAAGTAATTAGATACTTGACAATCAAAAAGAGCCGCAGGCTGGATTTATCCGGACTGCGGTTTTTTTTTTCGTGCGGCATGAGGAATGGCAAAAAGAAAAAAGCCGCGGCGGGAATCCCTTTGGAAAGGGAACCATTGCCGCGGCGGTGGTTCGGAGATTTATGCTTGAAGCGCTTTCCGGATTTCTTCCACCGGAACGCCCGTTATGGCTGAGGATTCTTCCTCCGAAAAGCCTTTTTTCACAAGTTGGAACGCAATTTGCGTGGTTCTGGCTTTCAGTTCAGCGGTTTCGGCTTCGGCGGTTTCGGCTCTGGCTTCGGCTTCGGCGGTTTTGGCCATAAACATCTGGTTTCTTTCTTGCACATATTCTTCCAAAAGTTGACACATACGTCGTTCCTCCCACCCTCGTTCTCTCTATACTATATTATACCATATGATGCGCAGATTTGCAAGCGGAATGTTTTGTCAAGTTTTTTGATAGCACTGCCCTTGACAAATGGATCCCGGCGGGGTATAATAAATACAGAAGACGACACTGCGTGCGGTTTCCTCGAATTGCACAGACGGTCGGTCTCCTAAAAACCTTTAGATTAATTATGGAATAATTAACCGCTAGGTGTGCAGACCTGGCGGTTAATTTCTGTGATCACGCCCGTTGAGAATTCTCTCAAGGACGATGAGCATCAAAAGTGCCATCAGGAAATAATATTCCATGATGTAACACCCCCTTTCCATGATTCATTTCGGTATTTTAAAAATCCGATGAACAAATGGAAAAGGAGACCAACCGCCTGCCGTATTTGACATATGCAATTTGAAAAGAAACCGCGACACAAATGCCGCCTTCCAAGGAACAGTATACAAGCCCTGTCGGATTTTGTCAAGTTTTTTGATAGCACTGCCCTTGACAAACGGATCCCGGCGGGGTATAATAAATACAGAAGACGACACTGCGTGCGGTTTTCCAAAAATTGCACAGACGGTTGGTCTCCTAAGCAAAAACTAATAGAACGGATTTAACCGCCTAGTTTTCTCAGGACCAGGGCGGTTAATTTCTGTGATCACGTCCATTGAGAATTCTCTCAAGGACGATGAGCATCAAAAGTGCCATCAGGAAGTAGAATTCCATGATGCAGCACCCCCTTTCCATGATTCATTTCGGTATTTAAAAAAACC
>JAFPUM010000023.1 GCA_017395425.1 Clostridia bacterium
ACGCCCGTCGCAATGGACGATTACGAAAAGGGCATTTCACTCAACGCGCTCCGTGAGGAAAAGGTCAGACGGCAGCAGCGAGGCAGCCCCACCCGCGAGCTTGACGACCTCATCATTAAAATCGGCGCGTCCGGCGAAAAGGATAACCGTTCCCAGTGAAACGTGCCAATGATTTCAAGTCGAGCGTGATTCTCGCCGTGATCGGCATTGTGCCGGTGATATGGCTGGCACTGCTGATCGCGCCGTATGCGGACGGCGGACTGGTTGCCATGCTGTCGGAATTTCCGAAGTTCATGGAACACCCGCTGCACATCCAATGGTGCGGCGACAGTCCGCGCGTCATCGGCGCGTGTCTGCTGGCATACGGCATGGCAATCGGCATTTATTTTTCCAGCCGCCGGAACTACCGGCGCGGCGAGGAACACGGCTCGGCGAAATGGGGCAGCACGAGTGCGCTTGACAAAAAGTACCGCGACAGGCACGAGTTTCAGAACAAAATCCTGACGCAAAATGTGAGAATCGGACTGGACGGTAAAAAGCACCGCCGCAACCTGAATGTGCTGGTATGCGGTGGTTCCGGCGCGGGCAAGACAAGGTTCTATTGCTTACCCAACGCTATGCAGTGCAACACGTCATTTGTGGTCTTAGATCCCAAAGGAGAGATTGTTCACAAGGTTGGCGGCTTGCTCAAAAAGAAAGGCTACGACGTGCGCGTTCTTGATTTGCTGAATATGAACCGCAGCCATTGTTACAATCCCTTTGTCTATCTCCACGACGACAACGACGTGCAAAGGCTTGTCACGAATCTCTTCAAGGCGACCACTCCGAAAGGTTCGCAATCAACGGAGCCATTTTGGGACACTGCGGCAAGTATGCTGCTGCTGGCACTGATCTTTTTCCTGAAATACGAAGCACCGCCCGACGAGCAGAATTTTCCGATGGTCATGGAACTGCTGCGGGCAGGAGACGTAAAGGAGGACGATGACAATTATGTCAGCCCGCTGGATGAATTGTTTGAACGGTTGGAAATCACCAACCCCGAACACATCGCGCTGAAATATTACCACAACTACCACTCCGGCGCGGCAAAGACGCTCAAGAGCGTACAGATCACGCTGGCGGCGCGGTTGGAGAAATTCAATCTCAAAAGCCTTGCGTCGCTCACCGTGACCGATGAACTGGATTTGCCGAGCCTCGGAGAAAAGAAGGTGGCGCTGTTCGCGCTCATTCCCGACAACGACACCAGTTTTAATTTTCTCGTCAGCATTCTGTACACGCAGCTCTTTCAGCAGCTTTTCTATCTCGCTGACCACAAGTATCACGGCAGCCTGCCCATTCACTGTCATTTTTTGATGGACGAGTTTGCCAACGTTAGCCTGCCGGACGATTTTGACAAGATTCTATCCGTCATGCGTTCCCGCGGCGTTTCGGTGTCGATTATCCTGCAAAATCTGGCGCAGTTGAAGGCACTGTTTGAAAAGCAATGGGAGTCCGTGGTGGGCAATTGTGATGAATTCCTTTATTTGGGAGGCAACGAGCAGAGTACGCACAAATATGTGTCGGAACTGCTGGGCAAGGAAACCATCGACACCAATTCCTACGGCAAATCATCGGGGCGCAACGGCAATTATTCCACCAATTATCAGTTGTCAGGGCGTGAGCTGCTCACGCCGGACGAAGTGCGGATGCTCGACAACCGATACGCACTTTTATTTATTCGCGGGGAACGTCCCGTGATGGATTTGAAGTACGACATCATGAAGCACCCAAACATCGCACTCACCGAGGACGGAGGACAGCCGCCCTACCTTCACGGCGAACCGACCGAGGCGGTGGGTACGCTGGTATTTTCGGGCGGTGTGCCTGACAACGCGGTGGAATTGGAACCGGTCAGCACGACCTATGAACTGCTGTCGGAGGAAGAAGCGGAAGTTATTTACGGCGACAACGCCGATTAAAACAAGGAGGAATTATTCGTGAGCATTTTTAAGAGAAGCAAACCCAAACCGACCAACCGTTTGCCCATGACGGGCGACGTCAGACGCGGCTTCAAATTCTACTGCGCGATGTGCGTGATTGTCATTATGCTGTGCAGCCTTGCGATGCCGGTGTTCGCGTCGGAAACCACCAACGACCCGCTGACGGTCATCAACAACCTGTCGGATTTCGTATTCGGACTCATTCGCGCCGTCGGCATGATTACGCTTGGCTTCGGCATCGTGCAGGTGGGCTTGTCGCTCAAATCGCACGACCCGTCGCAGAGAGCCAACGGCTTCCTGACGCTGGCGGGCGGTGTTGTCATCACTTTTGCGCGTGAAATCCTGAACCTCATCACTGGCGGCTGATGAATACCGTCGGTCTGAACCAATCACAAAAGACGGCGGGAGAAGCCGCGTTCATGCCAATTCTCCCGCCGTTATTTTTTTGGAGGAATGTATTATGTCTGACAATTGGGTTGTCCAGAATCTGGAAAACGCCCTGAATTCATGGAATGACCACCCATGCCGTGTCCCATCACGCTGACGCGCTTGCCCTTGTAGGTGCCGGTATATCCCAGCATACCACGGACATGGTTAAACTCCACGGCATCGTCCAGAAACGTCTCTGCCATAAATTTCACACGCAGCGGGTCGC
>JAFPUM010000002.1 GCA_017395425.1 Clostridia bacterium
GGATATGTCATCAAAGATGACCTTCCTGCTATTACTTGATTGTTATTTTTATTCACTCTTTCGCCGCCGCCATGACGGTCTTTTCAGTGTACCCTTTTTTAGCTGTCATCGTAACTTCTTTGTTTCAAACTTCCTTACTCAATTTCAATCAGACTGTCCGTGTAAAAGGAATACAGATACAGTCCCTTGATCGGAACGCCCAATACCTGCTCCATCGCGTACCGATACAGCCACAGCTGCGTGGCGTAATGCGCCGCGAGCGTATCCGGGTCACGGATGCGGTCGGTTTTGTAGTCGAGAATCACCGCACCGTCGTCATATTGCAGGACACAGTCGCATTCTCCCTCCAGTACAACGGGTTCGTCACCCACATCCGTATCGGTTACAAAGGACACATGTGCCGGGTCAAGCAGCACCGAGAATTCCCGCTCCCGCAGAATCCGCTTCGCACCGGTCAGCATGGGTTCCATCTGCGAAAAAAAGGTACGCACCCGTTCGAGATCCACCGCCGCCGCCTCGGTTCCGGTCAGAAAGCCCCGTTGGGTCAACCGTTCCAGCTCCGTCTCCGGTGATTCGGCTGCGGCGTGAAAATTAGCGAATTCCATGTATTTGTGCAGCGCACGTCCCCGTTCCGTGGGGGTCAGCCCGCCTGTCATCAGGAAGGACGGACGGAGCAGATCAATGGATGTACTCGAATGCTCCCGCTTGGTCAGTTCCGAGGCGGTTACTTTGCTCGGAACTCCCTCCAGCGCTTCATAGGGGTAGCGGTAGTTCAGCCGTTCCTCCATAGCGGCGGTCAAATCTCCGTCAATTTCCCGCTCCGGCGGTTCCGTCTCCTGGGATGGCGCGGGAAGTTCCTCGGACAGAACGGCGGTCGTTTCGGCTTGAGGCAAATCATCCTCTGACGCAGCGACGGGCAGAACAATCTTCAGACGCGAACCGTCATCCGTCACGGGAACCGACACGTCCAGCCGATCCCGCAGTTCCCGGCCGTCAGGGTGACGCAGCACCGCCGTCATCAGCCACACGGCGAAGCTCCCGCTCCGCACCAGCGCGTAGGGCGGAATGCCGCCTTCCTGAGAAGCCGCCAGTGCCGCGCTGTTCAGACACGCCTTGACCGAACGCGGCGTTCCCACCATGATGAGTTTTTCCCTCGCCCGCGTAAGCGCCACATACAGTACCCGCATTTCCTCACTGAGACTTTCCAGCGCCGCGCGATCGAGAATGGCACGCCGCAGCTGCGTGTCATAATACACCCCGTCTTCCTTCATCTTCATGCCCAGCGCCAGATCATTGTGCAGCATCACGCCGCTCACGTCGGAGTCCTTCTGAAACGCCGACCCCAGTCCCGCGACGATACAGATCGGGAATTCCAGCCCCTTGGATTTATGAATGGTCATCACCCGCACCACATCGGCGTTTTCTGTCACGGACGAAGCGCCCGGCAAATCCTCTCCCTGCGCCAGCATACGATCCACCGTGGCGATAAAGGCGCCCGCCCCAAACGTGCCGGATCCTTCACAGCCTGCCGCAAACTCCCACAGCAGCCGCAGACCCGCCAGCCGCAGGGCGCCATTGGGCTGCGACCGGATCGCTGCCAGATAACCCGTATCATAGGCAATTTCTTCCATGAGGCGGTGGGTTGCCATCGTGGCAGCCATCAGACGGAATTGATCCATACTCTTCAAAAAGTCAGCACATTTGGCATTTCCCGCCTTGGCTGCCGTCATGACGGCACCGTAAAGCGGTGCGCCCTTCTCCCCCACCCGTATGGCTGCCATCTCATCAGGCGTAAAGCCATAAATGGGCGACAGCATCACGCATAAAAGCGGAATGTCGAGCAGAGGATTGTTCAGTACACGCAGAAAGGAGAGTAAGACGTTGGCTTCGTCAGTATCGAGCAATCCCCCGTCGGTCGAAGCCCATGCCGGAATCCCGTCGGCTTCCAGCGCCTTTACATACTCGCTGCCTGAGCCGCTCATGCTGCGCCGCAGGATGCAGAAATCACTGTACCGCGCAGGGCGAAGCTGACCCGTCTCCTTGTCGGTCACGGAGAAACCCTCAGCCACCATACGTCCGATCAAGTCGGCGAGATAGGCTGCTTCACATTCCGCGCCGCTCTGCGGACAGCCTTCGGGACGGGTGAGAAAATGAAGTTCCGCTATGCGGTCAGGGGCGTCGGGATATACCGCGCGCGCCGCCAGCGCCTGTGAATCGTCATAAACAACGTCTCCCATTTCTTCCGACATCAATGTACGGAAGATGTAATTCACGCAATCGGTCACTTCGCGGCGGCTGCGGAAATTGGCGCCCAGCGTAATCAAGGCGGGATACTGCGGCGCTTCCGCCTTGTAGGGTGTGTAGCGCTTGAATTTTTCCAAAAAGAGTGCCGGAACCGCCTTGCGAAACCGATAGATGCTCTGCTTCATATCCCCCACCATAAAGAGATCGGTTCCGTCGGTCAGTTCACGCGGCTCGGCTCCCTCGGAATTCCGGGCGATAGCGGCAAAAATCAGACTTTGAACCGCGTTGGTATCCTGATACTCATCCAGCATAATTTCATCGTATTGCCCCGTCACCGCCAGCGCCACGTCGGTCTTTCGGTAAAGCTCACCCGGAAACCGCCAGTCCGCTGCCCCTATATGATTCGCAGTAACCCCCGGCTTCCGTTCCAGCAGCAGACGCACTGCCAGATGCTCCAGATCCCCGAAATCCAGCACGCGTCGACGCTCTTTGAGCGCCTCCATTGTACGCATATAATCCCGCAGCAAGTCTGTCAACTGATGCGCCATGCGCCCCGTAAAGGCAATTTCACGGGCAAAGAGAGACACGTCGGCGGTTACACTCGCCCGGATATCCTCCATCACAGCCTTAACTTCCGCACGGGCTGCCTTTGCAAGCGCCGCTTCGGGCGGAAGTTTTGCGACCCGTCCCAGCGGCGCGACGTCGGCAGTAGAGGCGGCGCGGAAAAACGCCTCCCAGTCCCCCGCCTGAACGGCAGAGGCGACAGATTCCAGCGTCATTGCATCCTGCTCAAAAGCGGGCAGATATTTTTCACTCAGCTTTTCGTCGCAGGCGGCAGCTTCCCGCGCCAGACGGTTGCAGGACTGCGCATAGGCAACCGCGCGTCCCACATCTTCAAACACCGCCTGCGCCCAAAGTGTATGTTCAGGTGAGTCGGCGTCATAAACCGCTTCCAGCCATGCGAGATAATCTTCCGGAAAGGGACAGGCACTCACTTCCTCCGCCAGCACTTTCACCAACTCCGACAGTTCTCCGTCGTTTTTGTCCCCGATGAGCTGTTCCACCAGTTCAAAAAAACCGTCGTCCCCCTGCTCATACCGCTTTTCCAGCACCTCGTTGACACATTCCTCTTGCAGCACTTTCAGTTCCGCGGTGTCGGCAATGCGAAAGTCGGGCGAAATACCCAGACGGTAAAAATGATCCCGTATGAGCTGACTGCAAAAGGAATGAATCGTGCTGATCTGTGCCTTTTTGAGCAGCATCATTTGCCTCCGCAGTTCTGTATCCCACGGATTTTCGGCGAGTAATGCCTGCAGCGCCGCGGCAATGCGCTCCTTCATTTCGGCTGCCGCCGCACGCGTGAAGGTGACAATCAGCAATCGGTCGGCGTCGCAATGTACCGCCGGGTCCTCCGACGTCAGTTTTTCGATCACCCGCTGCACCAGCACCGCCGTCTTGCCCGAACCTGCCGCCGCCGAAATCAGCAGCGTCCCTCCGTGCGCGTCAATGGCACTTTGCTGTTCGGGCGTCCACATGCGAACCCCCATGGTGCTCCCTCCTCTGTCCATTATTCATTATTCATTATTCATTATTCACTATTCACTATTCACTATTCATTATTCATTATTCATTCAATACGGGGTTGGTATATTCGGATAGTGTTCGTTATCTGTATTCGCCCGACCCTATTGCGTGTCGTAGCTCGTTGCGCTCGGCAGGCTAAAGCCTGCCTTGTGGGACGCTGTCCCACTCCCTGCAAGGGCTACTCGCCCTTGACTTCGGCAGGGAGCTCACCCCCTGCACCCCGCGCCGCTGCGCGGCTAATTGCGTACCGCTTCTTCATCCGCCAGCGTTTCCATGACCTCGCTCATACTCCGCTTGCGAATCTCCCTTCCGCCGTTCTTACATTCCTGCGAACACAGCGCACGGTAATCGCAGTAGGCGCAGGCGTCATAGGTTCCCTTCACGGGAAGCGCTTCGATGTCACCCTGATGCAGCGCCAGACCCATCTCCCGCAGGAGCGAACGGATATAGTCGCGTATCCTTTCAAACTGCGCCGCATCCGCCACATAGGTCGCCGAGGAACGGAAGGTCGTCGCACCCTTGATACTGACGTTCTCTTTTTTGTCGATTTTGCGCTCCATACCGACTTCCATCGCGTCTATCACATCGTCGTTATCCATAATCAGACCGTTCTTCCGGAGCATTTCCTGACGCGCGCCGTCGAAGGTGGTTTCTCCGCGCACGCCCGCCGCCTTGCGGAGCGAGGCGGGCGAATACACGACGCCCGCCGGTGCGTAATCTTTCCCGCTGAGCGACGGGTCGCACAGAATATCCAGATAGATGAGCATCTGCATATTGAGTCCCGCCAGAATGTCGCTGAGGACAAATTCCTTGCTTCCGGTCTTATAATCCACCACCCGCACATACCGCACACCGTCCTTGGTGAAGAGATCCACGCGGTCGATCTTTCCGTCCACGGTCAGCGTCGTACCGTCTGCCAGCGTCAGTTTCAGGGGCTTGATCTCCTCGCCGCCTATGGGCATCTCAAACGCCTCCGGCACAAACAGGCTTTTGGCAAATTCCTCTCCCAACTGAACGGCAAGCGCGGTCAATGTGTCCGCCAGCCGATGAAACAGATACAGGAACCGTGCCGATTTTTTCTCGGAACCGCCCATCACGTCATCCAGATACGTTTCAAGGTACGGTCTGATTCGGTCGGTGAGCTGACCGTTCTGCGCGAGCGTCGCCAGTGACGAAGCGTCGTCGTGGCGGAGAAGCTGCTCCAGCACATAATGTACCACACTGCCGTATTCCAGCGGATCCAGCGCAGCCCGTCTGGGCGGCAGCGCTTTCATGCCGTAGCGGCAGAAGTATTCAAAACGGCACTGATAAAAGCATTCCGCCTTGGAAGCGGACACCCGCAGATTCCGCCCGAACAGCGCGCAAGCCGTGTCCGTATCCCGCAAGACCCGCCGGACAGGCTGTCTGGCAGCCTCCACTACTGCCAGCCGGTCGGCATAGGCTGGTCGGCGTCGATAGCATTCGGTCAGTGCGCGGGATATTTCATCTTCCTGCGATGTACAGCCCGCCGCCAGCAGAAATCCCGCTTCTTCGCTTTCAATGTCGGCAAGCGTCACGTTTTCATGTGTCCGCCATTCGCGGCATCCCGGAACGATCCGCCGCAGTTCCGTCACGATTTCGGAGGGATACATCCCCTCTCCCCCGTCTGCTTTGCCATAAGTGACATACACACGCTTTGACGCGCATGTCATGGCAGCATATGCCAGATACTGCTCTGAAACGGCGCTGTCATCCATATCCCCTGACAGCGGAAGCTGCCGCTCGATCAGCAGCCGCCGTTCACTGTCCGTAAATACGCCCCCCGACGTCGGCACCAGCGGGAAAATTCCGTCATTCGCGCCCAGTACAAACACTGCCTTCGGCGCTGCGGTCCGGATTCTGTCCGCCGCACCGAAGACGGCTTCATCCAATCCCTGCGGAATACGTCCGATATCGCACAGTCCCACCATCAGGGTCAGCAATTCCGCAAATTCCCGCAGTCCGGCTGGCGAATCCCCCAGTATTTCGGCGAGCTGGTCGAGTATGTTCATGAGGGCGTTCCACACCTGTCCCTGCGCGTCAGCGTCAGTGGGTGACAACCGGGGCAGCATTCGTTCAATGCAGGCAGCCGCGCCGGCTTCATCCAGCAATCGCCAGACTGCCGCCGCTTTCTCACGACCGGTGGCTTCATCGGATTTCATGACCTCTATAAAAGGTGACAAAAGTCCCTCTACTCTCTCTCTGACAGCGTTGATCTGCGCTAGCAGCGTGCCGCTGTCTTCCGGCTCACGATCCGTGCAGCCGTAGGGCGACTGGGTGAAGGGCTGCCGCCAATGAGCGCCACGAATGTCCCAGATAAAACAATAGTTCTCCAGCCGTGCCACATCCACCACACTCACGCCGTCTACCATACCGGTCTTCAGCCATCGCAGAATGTCCTCAGTGCGCCAGCGCCCCGCCGCAATGTCCAGCCCTGCCAGCACAAACCGCACCACCGGCAGATCGGTAACGGGAATCCTTTTATCGCAAAAGCAAGGTATCCCCTGCATCGCCAGCGCTCGCAGCAACGGTTCCTGATAGTCCGACGCCGTGCGGCAGATCAGCGCAAAGTCCCTCCGCCGCCAGCCTTTTTCGCGGATCAGCCGCCGTATCTCCCGCGCGGCAAATTCCGCTTCGTCATATTTGTCAGCCGCCGCATAAATATTCACATCAACCGTGGCTTCAGGATAAACCTCCGTCTGTCCCGCACGGAACACGCCTGCCTCCATCCACTTGAGTGCTTCGCTCTCAAACCGGGCATGAGGGGGCAGAAAGATCCACTCTGCCTCCTCTGCCATGGCATTCAATTGAGCCGCCGTGCGCTGCACATCCCCGAACAGCGACAGTCGGTCGGATTGCCGCCGCCGCAGGGATTCATCCCCGCACAGTGTCATCACGAATGTATCGCACTGACGGATTATTTTTTCCACAACGCTGCATTCCTGCCGCGTAAAGCCCGTGAAGCTGTCGGCAAACACGGTCATACCGTCGAAATACGCAATCTCATCGAGATTTGCAGCAAGCCGCGTCAGGTCGTCGAGCGGATCGAGAGAACCGATCTGCGAAATCAGCGCGTTGTAGGCACCGTAAATCAGCGACAGTTCCGTCAGCTTCTGTGACAGCACCGATTCCTCCATCTCTTTGGCAGTCTCATCGAGCAGTTCGGGTGAGATGGCACAGCTTTTGAATTCTCCCACCGCTGCCAGAAGACCGGCAACCAGATCCTGCCCCCGCCGTCCCGCGTAAAGCACCAGATGATCTCTCACTGACGACAGCGCTACGTTCATCACCGCCGCCCTTCCGCATTCATCCAGTCTGCGTCCCGCCAGACCGCCCGCTTCGCGCGCCAGGCGCGCTGCCAGCTTGGTGAAACTGAACACCTCCACCCGGTCGGCTTCCGCAGGCGACAGACACATCAGCATGGCACGCTCGGTTTCAAACGAAAACTGCTCCGGCACCAGAATCGCCGTGCGTTTTCCCTCCCGCGCCAATGCCGCCGCCTGCCGTCTCACATATGCCGTCCTGCCGCTGCCTGCCGTACCGCATACAAATTGAAGCATACTGCTCCCCCTCCTTTGCGCTGATATCTATCGTTTATTATCTCATATTTTTGCCGCCATTTCAACTGTCTTTTTTGACTGCATGGAAATAGGGTTCAAGTTTTTTCAGAATCGACCGAATATTTTTGAAAAATATGTTGAAATTTTGAAGAGGAATTGATATAATAACCTATGAATAGTCAATATCATGGATTTCCCCGGGAACGACATGATATTCATGGTTATCAAGAGCGTAAAGGAATGATCGAGAATGGAAGCTACCTCCAAAAAAGATGTCACCAGTATGGTTGAATCCATGATTACCGACGCCAACGAAAGAAACGGAAAGCTCCTCTTTATCAAGTACAGTAATACTTTCACCATTAAATATGAAGATATCCTCGTGGCATCCAACAATAACGAGACAACGGTACAGGTACTCTTTCACGAACTGAAGCCGGGGCAGATGCAGGGCGCTTACGCGCCGCTGATGGACTGGATCGGTGCGCTGTACAAGCGGTATTTTTCCAAGATCGAGTATCGTGAATTTCTGGAAAGCTGCGACGTCTATCCGCTGCACATCGGTATTTTCCAGACTTATTTTGAGTGCGGTACCTGCCGCCGCGTGGAAACCATCGTGCGCAACGAGGCGGAATATGAACACACGATCTTCATCAACGACATGATCAAGGTCTTCAATACGGTTGCAGAAGTGGTGCCGCTGCTCTTCGTCTTTGAAAATCTCCAGTACTGTGAAAGCTCACTGCTCGAATTCCTCTACAAGCTGACCTTTGAGGATACCGACAAGAAATTCTCCGTGCTGGCTGACTACAATGAAAAGTATGAAGTGGCCGAGCATATGCAGGAAAACTGGTACAAATTCTCCGACAACATCGAAACCTATAACATGATGCTGTACTGGGAATTTGACAGCATGATTATCTCTGATAACCGCAACGTTCCCTTCCGTCCCGACAAGGCGTTTTTCGGCGTTTATCTGATCATGCTCAACAACATGATCAATACGCTCTGCCTCGAACAGGCGCTTGCCTATTTCGCCATTATCCGCGAAAAGCTGGAATCGGGCGATATGTTTGTTACCAGTAAGGAACGCTACATTTTCTACAATATCTACGGCAACGCCTTCTTCCTCAACGGAGACTATGATGAAGCCATTGAGATGAGCAAGCTCATGCACGACGTCTATAACGCCAACCGTGAACTGCATGAGGTTAATTACGAATACAACTTTAATGAGCTGGCGTGTCTGGCATATATCTACAAGCTCGATGAGGAAACCGCGATGAATTATGTGCTGGAGTGTAAGCGCATTGCCTATGGCAGCGGCGACGGCTTCCTGATGTTCCAGGCAGATCTGCTTCGCTACAAAGCGCTTATGCGCGGCTGGAACGAGCAATACCTTGTGTCTGCCTTCGGTGTGATGTACGAAATCGACCCCGATTTCCTTTCGCTTGCCCGCAAGTATGATTATATCAATAATCTCGCCTATGTCATCGCGTTCGGCTACGGCAACGACCAGACCTATTACCGTGATTCGCTCAATTATTGCGAGAGCCGTGATCACGTTGTTACCAGTACCAAGCTGGCGAAGGAGCTTCGCAACGACTATCTGCTGCTGCTGATGTGGGAAAAGCACATCCGCTTTACCATGCGTTACGGTTACTTCAACGTGACGGACTACTACTATAAATGTCAGCTCAAGATTTTTGAGCAGGCGGGTCAGATGCGCGAAGTGGGCGTGATTTATAACGGTCTGGGCTACAACCGCATTATCATGGGTCACTACAACTATGCCAGCGAGTACTTCAATTCCGCGATTGACGTGTGGTACAGCCTCGGTATGGCGGAAGAAGTGGGTATGACGCTCTACAATATGGCGATCAATTCCATTCTGATGGAGGAATACAGCGTTGCCATTGAGCTGATCAATACCACGCTCCGTATCATGAAGTATCTCGACCAGATCAACCTGGAATACTGTAACGTTTCCAAACTCTACGGTATGCTGGTGTATTGCAGCTATAAGCTCAATATTGAATACAACGCGCAGTTCTATCTCGGCCGAATGGAGTACGTTCTCTTCCATTTGCTCCACGCCGAGGGTAAGGCGGACTACAACTCATGGGATAACGAGCTCTTCCTCTATTTTCTTAACCGTGCGCTGCTTTACAAAAAAGTCAACCCCGAAGAAGCGCAGAAGTATTTCGACCGCGCACGCTATCATATGGAACGTGCCGACGACCTCTTCTTCTTCGTCTATATGCTGTTTGCCATTGAGCAGTCGGCATTTTTCAAGGAGCAGGGAAAAACGCAGGAATTCAAGGCAGTGCTTCGCAAATGTATTGATCATTTCAAGAATCACAATTGCAATGAAAAAGCCGACCGCCTGTTTGCACTGCTCAACGGCAAAAACATTGCCACTAAGAAGATTGACTCCGGTCTCACCAAGATTACGCCGTTTGAACTGATTGAGCTGGCGCGCCGCGTCGGTTCCGAAAAGGAACTCGAAACCCAGAACCGCAATATCAGCTTCCTTTCCAAATGGCAGAAGCTGATGAACAACAGCGAAGTGGATAATGTGGGTACGCTGTTCCATAAATCCGTGAAACTCATCAAGCGCTATTTCTGTGCCGACAATGTGTATATGATGAGTCTTGACGAGGAAAACATCAGTCTCGACTGCGCGGCGGGCAAGGTGGAGCTTGACGGCGAGAAGGTCAACAATATTGTGAGCTTCCTAGATCATCCGCAGGCGAGCTTTGTTGTCACCCGCACCGAGAAGCGGTTCTATGATTATGCCACCTTTATCAAAAACTTCGGCTTGAACGACGTCTTTTCGATGGTGGGCGTCCCGGTCTATCAGCACGATGAACTGACGCATATTCTCATTGCCTATGTGCAGTCCTGCGATAATTTCGTTCATAACTATGATATGCTGGACGAGGACGATCTGAGTATCCTCAAATTTGCGTTCCGACAGCTCATCGACGCCACCCGCCGTCTGAAGGCACGTCTCGAAATCGAAGAGATGAATGCCCAGCTCGAAAAGATGTCCGTAACCGATAAGCTCACCGGTCTGCTCAACCGTACCGGTTTTGCCCGCTATCTCGAGGCGGAATTCAAGAAGCTGGCTGTCAAGAACAAGACCAATGAGATTCCCACCACCGTGCTGTATATCGACCTGGATAACTTCAAGTATTACAACGATACCTTCGGTCATGACATCGGTGACGTGCTGCTGGTATCCTTTGCGAGTCTTTTCAAGGATATCATCAAGGAAGGCGGCGGTTACAGTATCCGCTATGGCGGTGACGAATTCCTTGTCATTCTGCCCAATGCCACCGAGGATCTGGGTGTGGAAGTTGCCATGAGCATTTACAAGAAACTCGATGATACCAACGGTTTCGAAGACGCCATCAAAGCCAAGATGGGACATAACTTTGTGGTGCCCAAGAACCGCCGCGTATCCTGCTCCATCGGTATTGCCACTTCTCCTCTCTCCACGATGGATGCCGTCACGGAAGCCCTGAAAAATGCTGACAGTGCCTTGTATGTGGTCAAGAAATCCACCAAGGGTACGTATCGTGTCTATCAGGGTGAAACAAGAGATTAATGTTTCTTTGACATCTACTCTCTCCTTTTATACAATAAAGAGCAGGGGTGCGTCCGGTTGTCCCGGTAACGCACCCTGCTCTTTTTGTGTGATTCCATGATGCGCAATGTGTTACGGTCGCTTCTGCCCCCGGTCGAACAGATATGGCTCCTGTGTCACGGGAACATCGTAAATCTCGCGATAGGCATTTGCCTGACTGTCACCAATCGGTGCCGACGGCACCATGCCGGTGCATTCCGCGCCGGAAACCACATTCATCGCGTCGCTGTCCAGATTGTCCCAATCGGCTTCTTCACTGTCGGGAAATTCCCGCGGATACTGTCCGGGGATTTCTGTAGGGCGTCCGCCCCAGTGCGTCGGTTTTTTTCGGCTCAATGTCTTACCACCTCTCCTTCCGCCAATAGTATGTGCGGAAAGGGCGTTGGATATGTATCATTCAGAAAAAACAAAACCGCCCGGCAGCTCCTTGGGAAGGAACCGCCGGACGGTTGATTCTATTGCTTTACGGAGTTTTACCGTGCAAAGCGCCGGAAAAGAGATTAATACTTCTCGCGCTTCACATAGGCGGTGTGCAGCACTTCGTGTGCCACATGGCTGCCGGGCTTGCCGAAGAACTCATCATAGACCACCTTGATGGCGGGATTCTGATGAGACTTTCTGACCGGCATATCCTTGTCGGCAGCGTAGAGCGCCTTGCTGCGCAGACCCTTGACGTCCACGAAGTTGCGGACGGAAGCGGGCTGGATGGGCTGACCGCCGCCGTTGATGCAGCCGCCGGGGCAGCACATGACTTCGATGAAGTGATAGGTCTTCTCACCGGCTCTGACAGCGTCGAGCAGCTTGGCAACGTTGGTGAGACCGGAGCAGACCGCCACTTTCACGTCCATACCTGCCACATGATAGGTTGCTTCCTTCACGCCCGCCATGCCTCTGATTTCCTGATAATCGACGTTTTCGAGGTCCTTGTTTTCCAGCCAGTCGGCAGCGGTTCTGAGAGCCGCTTCCATGACGCCGCCGGAGGTGCCGAAGATGACAGCCGCACCGGTGGATTCACCCAGAATGGGATCGAACTTCTCGTCGGGCAGCAGGTCGAACTTGATGCCGGCGCGGTCGATCATTCTCGCGAGCTCGCGGGTGGTCAGGGCAATATCGACGTCGGGAACGCCCGCCGCGCTCTGATTGTCACGCTTGACCTCGAACTTCTTCGCGGTACAGGGCATGATGGAAACGCAGACGATGTCCTTGGGGTCGATGCCGTTCTTCTTGGCGTACCAGGTCTTGATGGTAGCGCCCTGCATCTGCTGCGGGCTCTTGCAGGTGGAAAGGTTGGGAATGAAGTCGGGATAGAAGGTCTCGGCGAACTTGACCCATCCGGGCGAGCAGGAGGTGATCATCGGCAGCACGCCGCCGTTCTTGACACGCTCGACAAACTCGTTGGCTTCTTCCATGATGGTGAGGTCGGCGCCGAAATCGGTGTCGAACACCTTGTCAAATCCCAGACGGCGCAGCGCGGCAGCCATCTTGCCTTCGACGTTGGAGCCGATGGGCATACCGAAGCATTCGCCGAGAGTGACTCTGACGGAGGGAGCCGTGTGAACCACGACATGCTTGGTCGGGTCGGCAATCGCCGCGAAGACCTCGTCGATCTGATCCTTCTCGGTGAGCGCACCGGTGGGACATTCCACGATACACTGACCGCAGGAGATACACGGAACGTCAGCCAGCTTCTTTTCAAAGGCGCAGCCGATATTGGTATCAAAGCCGCGGGCATTCGCGCCGATGACGCCGACATACTGCTCACGGCAGGCGGCGACGCAGCGACGGCAGAGAATGCACTTCTTGTTGTTTCTGACCAGATGCAGCGCGGAATCGTCAATCTCGGAGGGAGTCATAGCGCCGTCATAACGGCTCTCGTCCACACCGTATTCCTTGCAGAGCTTCTGAAGCTCGCAGTTGCCGCTTCTCACGCAGGAGAGGCACTTCTTGTCGTGATTGGAGAGAATGAGTTCCAGCGTCATCTTCCGGCTGTTGCGGACGGTGGGGGTATTGGTAAAGACCTCCATGCCCTCGTTGACGGGATAGACGCAGGCGGCAACCAGCGAACGGGCGCCCTTGACTTCTACCACGCAGATGCGGCAGGCGCCGATCTCGTTGATTTCTCTCATATAGCAAAGGGTGGGAATCTCAATGCCGGCATAGCGTGCTGCTTCCAGAATCGTAGAACCCTTCGGAACGGAGATGTCCATTCCGTTGATTTTCAAATTGACCATATCCATTTCGGCAACACTCCTTTCTTATTGCTTGGAAATCGCACCGAACTTACAGGTCGCCATGCAGGCGCCGCACTTGATACACTTGTTCGGGTCGATGGTATGAGGCTGCTTGACAGCGCCGGAAATTGCGCCGACAGGACACTTTCTCGCGCAGGCGGTACAGCCCTTGCACTTGTCGGCATCGATGACATACTGGAGCAGATCCTTACAGACGCCTGCGGGACACTTCTTATCCACAACGTGCGCCACATATTCGTCGCGGAAATAGCGGAGAGTGGAGAGAATCGGGTTGGGAGCCGTCTGACCCAGACCGCAGAGGGAGTTGTTCTTGATGTAGTAGCACAGTTCTTCGAGCTTGTCGAGGTCTTCCATCGTGCCGTTGCCGGAAGTGATCTTCTCGAGGATTTCGAGCAGACGGCGGGTGCCGATACGGCAGGGTGTACACTTACCGCAGGACTCGTCAACGGTGAATTCGAGGAAGAACTTGGCAATATCGACCATACAACTGTCTTCGTCCATGACGATCAGACCGCCGGAACCGACCATCGCGCCGATGGCGATGAGGTTGTCATAGTCGAGCGGGACGTCGAAATGCTCCGCCGGTACGCAGCCGCCGGAAGGACCGCCCATCTGCGCCGCCTTGAACTTCTTGCCGTTCGGGATGCCGCCGCCGATTTCCTCGACGACTTCGCGGAGGGTGGTGCCCATCGGGATTTCGAGCAGACCTGTGTGCTTGATCTTGCCGCCGAGTGCGAAGACCTTGGTACCCTTCGCCTTCTCGGTACCCATTGCGGCAAACCACTCGGCGCCGTTGAGAATGATGCGCGGAATGTTGGCGTAGGATTCGACGTTGTTGAGGATGGTGGGCTTGGCAAACAGACCCTTGACCGCCGGGAACGGAGGACGGGGACGCGGCTCACCGCGGTTGCCTTCGATGGAGGTCATGAGCGCGGTCTCTTCGCCGCAGACGAACGCGCCGGCGCCCAGACGGATGTCGAGGTCGAAGTCGAAGCCGGTGCCGAAAATGTTCTTGCCCAGCATGCCGTATTCACGCGCCTGCTGGATGGCGATGGAAAGACGCTTGACCGCGATGGGATACTCCGCGCGGACGTAGACATAGCCCTGGCTGGCGCCGATGGCGTAACCGGCAATCGCCATAGCTTCGATGACCACATGGGGATCGCCTTCGAGAACCGAACGATCCATGAATGCGCCCGGGTCGCCTTCGTCGGCGTTGCAGCAGACGTACTTCTGATCCGCCTGATTGGCTGCCGCGAACTTCCACTTGAGACCGGTGGGGAATCCGCCGCCGCCTCTGCCGCGCAGACCGGAATCGGTGACGCACTTGATGACTTCGTCGCGGGACATCTCGGTCAGCACCTTGTTAAGTGCCTTGTAGCCGTCCACCGCGATGTATTCCTTGATATCTTCGGGGTTGATCACGCCGCAGTTGCGCAGCGCGACTCGCTTCTGTTTGGCATAGAACGTGGTTTCGTTCAGGCTCTTGATTCTGTCGCCGTCCACGGTCTCATCATAGAGCAGTTCCTTGACGACGTTGCCGCCGATCAGATGCTCGTCTACGATGCGGGGAATGTTTTCCACCGTGACGCGGGAATAAAAGCTGCCTTCGGGATAGACGATCATGATCGGACCGAGGGCGCAGAGACCGAAACAGCCGGTGCGAACCACGTTGACGTCCTTGACGCCCTTCTTGGCGAGTTCTTCTCTCATGGTGGCAATCAGCACTTCACTGCTGGACGAGGTACAGCCGGTACCGCCGCAGATCAGCACGTTCTTGCGATAGGTCTGACCTTCAAACTTTTTGGCTTCTTCCGCCGATTCACGCATGGCAACGTGGACATATTCGCGGGCTTTGATGGCCTGAAGATCGGACGCGGACTTGATTGTCAAAGATTCCATTTGATTGATGGCACCTCCATAGGTTATTTTCAAAAGCGGAAAGCACGGCAGAGATTACTGTCTGTACTTGGCGATGATATCCGGGATATCCTTGGGCAGCAGACGACCGTAAACGTCGTCGTTGACCGTCAGAACCGGTGCCAGACCGCACGCGCCGATGCAGCGGCAGGCTGTCAGAGAGAACAGTCCGTCGCTGGTGCATTCCTCGGGCTGAATGCCCAGTTCCTCTACCAGCTTGTCAAGAAGATCGCCTGAGCCCTTGACGTAGCAGGCGGTGCCGAGGCAGACCGAGATGTTGTACTTGCCCTTGGGCGAGAGCGCAAACTGGGAATAGAAGGTGGACACACCGTAAACCTTCTCCAGCGGCACACCCAGACCGTCGGCAATCATCTCCTGCACCTGAATGGGCAGATAGCCGTAGATTTCCTGAGCAGCCTGAAGCACCGGCATGACCGCGCCGCGCTGATCTCTGTGTTCAGCGATAACGGCCATCAGTTTGCTTTTCTGCTCCGCAGTGCCATTGAATGGCAGCGTACTGATTCGCTTCTGCATGAAAAATTTCCTCCCTGCAACAAAACTTCGTCCTGCCGTTTTCTCACCGAAAAGACCGGCACCGACGAGATGTTTTAAGAATGACAACATAGTAAAGGCGGGGTTTGCAGGTTTCTCCGGTCAAGCGGCAGCATGACCGGATATACCCAAAAAAGCACAGCCTTCAACGTTTCAATTATATCATTTTCTCACTTCTTTGTCTACTGTTATTTTTTTCTTTTGTAAAAATCTGTCAAATTTTACAGATTTGTCAAAATTACACCGCGGAAAACCCAAATGAATCTGTAAATTTTATCCAAAATTCACAAAGAAAGTGAAAAAAGCAGCGCGATAAAATGTTTCAAATGATACATTTTACGATGTAAACATTAGCAGCGTCTCTGTTTGCACCCCCGGAAGAGAGTCAGTCATACATCAACGCCCTGCCGCATATCTATCAGACAGAAGTAGAACTGACGGAGGGATTTCTGCCTTGAAAATTGTATTCGGAAGGTGTAAAAAATCGCCCGCGCACCGGCGCTTTCCCCATAAAACCGCCGCGCTGCTCATGAGTGTGGGAACACTGGTAGGGGCGGTTCATGTGAGTGCGGGATTGCCTGCTGTTTCCCATCCGACGGGAATGACACACAGCATTTCCTTTCCGCTGAGCGTTTCGGCGGCACAGCATGAGGCGCCGGTCAGCCTGACCGTGGACGACGACATTGACCTGCTGCTGGACGGGGAAGAGATTGATTCGGGCGTGTCCGCGACCTATGACGGTAAGCTGGATATCCCCGCCAATGTGCGGTTGGATAAATTCGATTTCGGCGAAGACTTTGCCAAACCGCTGCGTACCGCCCGTGTGACGTCCCGCTTTGATTACCGTGTCAACCCCGTCACGGGGCGGTATGTGTTTCACACCGGCATTGATCTCGCGGCGCCGCAGGGTTCTTCCATTTATGCCATGAAAGCCGGAAAGGTGGTGCGTTCCGCCTATGACAGCGGCTACGGCAATTTTGTCATCATCGAACACGAAAACGGCGTGCGCACCCTTTATGCGCACTGCCAGAAGCGGAAAGTATCGGCGGGAGACACCGTGCGGCAGGGACAGGTCATCGCGCTGGTCGGTTCCACGGGGCATTCGACGGGTCCTCACCTCCATCTCGAATTCCGGGTGGACGGCCTCCGCTGCGACCCCGAATGGGTCATCGGCGGGGTGTATTAATGCGGAATTCGGAATGCGGAATGACGGCTGATCCGGAATTGGCTATGAAACAATATGAAAATTGCGTTGAAACATGGAACCATACGGGTGGATTTCTTCTTTTTCGCGGTACTGTGCGCGCTGTCTTTCTTTGACCGGAGCGGTCTGCTGCTGCCGTCGCTGTTCTCGGCGCTGCTGCACGAGGCGGGTCATCTGACTGCTATGTATCTGCTGCCGGGTCAGGCGCCGACGGAGATGGATGTCACGCCCTTCGGACTGCGGCTGCACGGTGCGCCGCTGGCGGAGTGTATGGACGGACGGCTCATCGTGCTGGCGGCGGGAAGTGCTGCAAATTGGCTGGCGGCTGGCGTGCTGCTGCCGTTTTTCCCCCGTCTGGCGGCACTCAATTTTGTCATGGGCGCACTGAATCTGCTGCCGGTGGATTCGCTCGACGGCGGCGGTCTGCTGCGTCTGGTGCTGCGGCGACGGATGGGGGAAGCGGCTGCCGAAGCCGTACTGACTGCTGTCTCACTGCTGACGTTGATTGTCATCTCGCTGGTCGGCGTGACGGTGCTGTTCCGCTCGAGATATAATTTTACGCTGCTGGGATTATCTCTTACCCTGCTGTTTTCGCTGCTGCTGCGTCTTGCGCACGCACACAGCGCATAAAAAAGCCGGACGCTTTTCCCTGTATAACGGAAAAACGTCCGGGCGTTTTGGATAGACGTTTTTATGCAATTAAAAAGAATCCGATTCCATGCGGCGCACCTGCACTGCCGCGCCGATGATACGGACGGGAAGCTCCGCCAGTTCCGCAGTGGTGAAATATTCTTCCCGATGAGCGGGGTCAAGCGGGCGGATGAGCTTTCCCTCCCGCTTTTTGACGATGTAGCAGAGAAACGCGTCTTCTACACCCACACTGACCAGCGCGACGCGGTCGCGGGCAATCCTCCCCCGCCGTTCAAACAGTACGATGTCTCCGTCATAATAACGCGGCGCCAGCCGCCCGCCTTCGATGCGCAGACCGAAGAAATCGCGTCCGCCCACCAGCCATTCGCTGGGGATGAGTTCAATGCCGCAGGGGGCAATTTTACCGTCCGTAGGATTGACGCGGGAATAGACGTTGACCACACTGCCCATTCCTCCCGGTTCACAACGGCTGGGAATGCCGGTGATGTCGTCGGTTTTGCCGAGAATGTAGTCCACCGATACGCCCAGAATGCGTGCCAGAAAAAACAGCGTTCCGGCGGAAGGCTCATGAATGCCGTTTTCGTACTTGGATATCATGCCCTTGTTGGTATTGGCGCCATATTCACGGTTAAGCCGGTCGGCAATCTCCTGTAACGAGAGCTTGGCGCTTTTGCGAAGCTCCCGCAGTCGGCGGCCGGTTTCGATGGCTTGTTCTTTTTCTTCACCCGATTTTGGGGTTCTCATGTTGTCAGCCTCAATTCTGTGTGGGGTTAGGGGTTATTGCAGCGCGATTTTCATGGAAATATCAAACGCCTGCACCGAATGAGTGAGCGCGCCGATAGAGATGATATCCACACCGGTTTCGGCAACATCCCGCAGCGTATCGTGCGTGATGCCGCCCGAGGCTTCCAGCAATGCTTTTCCCCCGACGATAGCGACTGCCTCCCGCATGGTGGGACAGTCCATATTGTCGAGCATGATGATGTCCGCGCCCGCCGCGAGTGCCTGACGCATTTCGTCGAGATCGCGGGTTTCGACTTCGACTTTTACCATATGTCCCAGTCTGACACGAAGGGTCTCCACCGCTTCCGCAATACCGCCGCAGGCGTCAATGTGATTGTCCTTGAGCATCGCGCCGTCGCTGAGGTTGTAGCGGTGGTTTTTGCCGCCGCCGACGGTGACGGCGTACTTCTGCAAGGCACGCAGACCGGGAAGGGTCTTGCGGGTATCGGTAATCGCAGCGCGGGTTCCCTTCACGATATCCACACAGCGGGCAGTCTCAGTGGCGATGCCGGACATATGCTGAATCAGGTTGAGCGCGGTGCGTTCGCCCTTGAGCAGACAGCGCATATTGCCGGTGAATTCGCAGATCACGTCGCCCTTTTTAAGTTTGTCGCCGTCGTGGAAATGCACCTTGCATGCAAAGCTGTCGTCGAGCAGCGCAAAGACCCGCATGGCGATGTCAATGCCGCACAGCACGCCGTCCGCCTTGGCGACAAAGTAGGCGCTCCCCCGCTGGTCGGCGGGAATGACGATATCGGCGGTGGTGTCGATGTAATTGATATCTTCTTTGACGGCGTTTTTAATTACGTCGTCCACATAAAAATCCAGAAGCATGGGTGTGTGTTCTCCTTATTTGGTGAATGATGAAAGTGTTCGGGGTCATAGAAATACAGCGGTGCCTATTTCTACCGATTCGCCGAGTATCTCCTTGGCTTGCTCCAGTGTTGTAACGCCCAGCTGCATTCCGTTGACCACCGCGTCCTCCGGGCAGAATTTATGCGTTGTAGACGGTGCGGACGAGGATGTGCCGGGTTCAGCCGCGGCATGTGTATCCGGATGGCACGCCGAAAGTCCGCAGGACAGTATGGCTGCCGCGACAAGCAGGCTGATAAGTTCAGCGGTTTTTTTCATGACAAAAATCTCCCTGGATTTTGGCTTTCTGTCACTGTGCGTTGGCGATATCCTCACTCAGCACGATATACGCCACCGTCGCGGCGCTGCGGGCTTCAATCAAATCCTTGGACATCGCGATGCCGTCGTCGTAGACTTCTTTAATGAGCGCTTCCACTTCAGGCAGTTTTTCCTTTGCTTTTTCGGTATTGAGCCGGACGAAATGGCACTCCTGCAGAATGTCGCGGATAGCCGTGCGGATGCCGCTGCGAAGCGGTCTGCCCTCCGCGGAAGGCATCACAGGCTCGTCCTTGGGGGCGGGACTGCCGTTGACACAGAGATTGAGAATGATATCCGTCGCGGCACGGCGGGAAAATACCAGCGCTTCGAGCAGCGAATTACTCGCGAGACGGTTTTTGCCGTGAATGCCCGTGTGGGAACACTCGCCCACCGCATAAAGTCCCGGAACGGAGGTGCGCCCCTTGGTATCGACATTGATGCCGCCCATCAGGTAGTGCTGGGTGGGATAGATGGGAATCCATTCCTTGGTCATATCAATGCCTTCTTCGAGGCACTTTTCGTAAATCATCGGGAAGCGGTTGCGCACAAAATCCGCGTCCTCGTGGGTGATGTCCAGATAAAACTCACTCTTGCCGAGCCGTTCTTCCTCCTGCATGATGATACGGGAGACCACGTCGCGCGGAGCCAGCTCGCCGCGGTAATCATAATTTTCCACAAACCGGTTGCCCTCGGCGTTGCGCAGAACCGCGCCTTCGCCGCGTACCGCCTCGGAAATCAGGAAGCGTTCGCGGGACGCGTCCTTCGGCGCAAAGCCGGTGGGATGGAACTGTATGTAGGACAGGTTTTTGATGGTGGCGCCGAGGTTGTATGCCATGGTGATGCCGTCGCCGGTGGCGATGGCGGAATTGGTGGTGTATTTGAAAACCCGCCCGATGCCGCCGGTGCCGAGAATTACATAGGGCGCAAATACCGCGTGAATGCCCGAGTCGTCCATCAGACCCACCCAGAAGCCGCCGCCGCTGTCCTTCGAGAGCGAACACATCGTGGTATTGTCCACCATTTCGACATTGGGCTTTTGGGCAACCAATTCAAGAAGCTGCCGCACGATTTCGCGTCCGGTGGAATCCTTGTGATGGGCGATGCGGTGACGGCTGTGACCGCCTTCCAGCGTCATCTGAAGGTTGCCGTCGCTGTCGCTGTCAAATTTCACGCCCAGTTCCCGCAGTTTCAGCACATCGGAGGGACCTTCCGTCACCAGCACTTCCAGCGCGGAGAGATCGTTTTTATAGCCGCCCGCGATGAGCGTATCGGCAATGTGCAGCTTGAAATTGTCGTGGTCGGTATCGAGTACCGCCGCCACGCCGCCCTGCGCGAGCGAACTGTTGGAGAGCGACAGTTCCCGCTTGCTGACCACCAGCACATGAATATCCTCGCTGAACTGGAGCGCGGCATACAGTCCCGAAACGCCGGAGCCGACGATAATTACATCATATTTTTGTTTCATTTCAGAAAAACACCCTTCTGAATCAAATCATTACGAATTACGAATTCCGCATTCCGAATTATTCTCAGCCGCCGTATTTGAGCATATTGTCAATGCTGCGCTTGGCTTTGAGACGCAGTTCTTCTTCAATCTCGATGACGTCGCCGAAATTGCCAAGCAGCGCGTCATAGACATTCTGGAGTGTGGTCATCTTCATGTTGGGACAGACCAGCTTGTGAGGCGCGAGCTGATAAAAGCCGCGTTCGGGATAGTCACGGCGGAGCTTGTCGCAGACGCCGCGCTCCGTGGCAATGATCACGTCGCCGTCCACGCTCTTGGCATAGGAGATGATCTCTGACGTGGAGCCGATGAAGTCGCACAGCTCCACCACCGCTTTGCGGCATTCGGGATGCACGGCGATCTTCGCGCCGGGATGCGCCGCTCTGGCGGCTTCCACGTCGCCCACCGACACGCTGTGATGAGTCGGACAGCAGCCGTCCCACAGAATGATCTCTTTTTCGGGGACGAACTGGCGCACATAGCCGCCCAGATTCTGGTCAGGAATGAAGAGAATGCGTTCGGCGGGCAGCGCCTTGACGATTTTCACGGCGGTGGAAGAAGTCACGCAGACGTCGCATTCGGCTTTGAGCGCGGTGGTGGTGTTGATATAGGCGCAAACGCAGACGTCGGGATGTTCCTCCCGGAAGGCGCGGACACGTTCAGGCGCTATCTGTTCCGCCATCGGGCAGGCGGCTTTTCTGTGAGAAAGAATCACTTCTTTATCCGGGGAGAGAATCTTGACCGTATCCGCCATGAAGCGCACGCCGCACATCAGCACGCGACGCTTGTCCGTGACCTGCGCCGCCGCCTTGGAGAGGGCGAAGCTGTCGCCGGTGATGTCGGCGATATCAATGATATCGGGATCCTGATAGGTATGAGCCAGCACGAGCGTACCGGTTTCCTGCTTTGCCTGTAGAATTGCTTGTTTTAATTCCGCGTGATTCATATGCAACCATCCTTTGTTGTGGATTTGAATACCGTATTCGACTGTTGACAGCCCGTTTCTGAGGGAAACCTTTCTGTCGCAAATAATATGGATTCATTGTAGCATATTGTTTATGGTTTTGCAAGGAAATTCTTAGGCAAATATCCGTCAAAAAGATTACGCTTGCAATCTGCCGTGCGTCATGCTATACTTCCTTCATTACCCCTGAGAGGAAGAGAAACCGATGGCAGAAACAATTGTGAAAATCTATACCGACGGCGCGTGTTCAGGAAATCCCGGTCCCGGCGGCTGGGGTGCGGTGCTTCTCTACGGCGGGCATGAAAAGCGGATTTCCGGCGGCGAGTCCCATACCACCAACAACCGTATGGAGCTGACCGCCGTAATCGAAGCGCTTTCCCTGCTCAACCGTCCCTGTAAGGTGCTGCTCACCACCGATTCCAAATACGTTGCCGACAGCGTGACCAAGCGGTGGGTGTACGGCTGGCAGAAGCGCGGCTGGAAAAAATCCGACGGCAAGCCCGCCATTAATGTGGATCTCTGGCAGCGGCTTCTGCCTCTGCTGGAAAAACATGAAGTGGAAATCGCGTGGATTAAAGGTCACGCCGGGCATTATTATAATGAAATCTGCGATCAATTGGCAGTGGCGGAATCCCAGAAATACCGCTGATATTTTTCAGGCGCGACAAACCGGAAATTCCTCTTGCAGCACTTGGAAAAACTGTGCCATTTCGTCCTGTGAGGTGAATGCCGACGGACAGATGCGCACCGTGCCGGTCTTTTCGGTTCCGAATTTGCGATGGGCTTCCCCGGCGCAGTGCAGACCCCCGCGCACGGCGATATCGCGTTCGCCCATCCGGTGGGCGACTTCGTCCGACGGAATGCCGTCAAGCGAGAAGGAGAGCAGCGGCACATGGAATCCGCTCTGCGGGCGCGCCGTGTACAGCCGGCAGCCGGTCAGGGCGGAGAGTGTATCATAGGCGGCTTGCATGAGCGACATTTCATGCGCCGCGACGGTCTCCCGCCCGAGCTTCTGGAGGAAGCGCAGTCCCGTGTCGAGCGCCGCGATGCCGGGCAGATTGAGCGTTCCGCTTTCGAAGCGGTCGGGCAGGAAGTCGGGCTGGGTGTTAAGCCCCGACAGACTGCCGGTGCCGCCTTCGATGACGGTTTGCAGCGGCGTGTGGGTGTTGACGATCAGCAGCCCCAGCCCCATCGTGCCGTACAGTCCCTTGTGAGCGGGCATACACAGAAAATCGGCGTGCAGCGTGCGCAGGTCGAGCGGCATGGTTCCGGCGCTCTGGGCACAGTCGATACCGAACAGGATATGATGGCGCGCCGCGAGCTCTCCGATGGCTTCCACCGGGAGCCGGATGCCGAAAACGTTGGAGGCGTGGGTGCAGAAAATCAGCTTGGTGTTGGGACGAATCTGACGGCGGAAGGAAGCGAGTGTGGCTTCGGGGTCACATTCCACCACCTTCGCCGTACTGAATGTCACACCGCGTTTACTGAGCTGTCTGACCGGGCGGGTGACGGCGTTGTGTTCCATGTCGGAGATAATGACATGATCGCCCGCGCCCAGAACGCCCTTCAGCACCATGTTGACGGCAACGGTGCAGGATGGTGTGAAAATGACAGATTCGGGCGATGACGCTCCGAAGAATTCGCAGGCACGGCGGCGGCATTCATACACCGTTTCGGTGGCGCGGCGTGCCATCGGATAGCTGCCGCGACCGGGATTGGCGCCACGGCGGAGAATCGTGTCGGCGACAACCTGCGCGGTTTCGCGGGGTTTCGGCCAGGTAGTCGCCGCGTTGTCAAGATAAATCATGGGTATAAACCCCCTTTCGGGTGACAGTCCGATATAGAAGGCATTTACGGAAGAACCATAATGCCCGCGTTGCGGAGAATGCTTTCGGCGCGCCAGCGATACCGCTCGGCGACGGAGAGCGTGTACAGACAGCCGACCTGTCCTTTTGGGTCGGCGCATTTGCGCCATTCGCACGGGATACCGTGCTGGCGAAGCAGCTCACACCCTCTCATGGCGAGGGTGTAGGAGCCGATTTTGATGATTGCCTGATTCATTTTGATTCCCTTCCTTTGCTTTGCGCGTTTCCGGAAAGGCTTTTCTGCGGCACAAAAAAAGCCGGGTCACGCACATACTGTTGTCTTTCACAGTATATGCGCCATCCGGCGGAGGTGTCCTTTCGGCGATTATATAAAATGAACGGCGTGTTTCGTATTCTCCAGCAGTACCACCGCGTGAGCGGCAATGCCCTCTTCGCGTCCGGTAAAGCCGAGATGTTCTTCCGTAGTGGCTTTGACACTGACCTGTGTGACGTCAATGCCGCAGGCAAGCGCGATGTTGCGGCGCATGGCGGGAATATGGGGTGCGAGTTTGGGCTTCTGGGCGAGAACCGTGCTGTCGATATTGCCGATCTCATAGCCCTGTTCCCGCACCACGCGGCAGACCTCCGTCAGCAGCAGCATACTGTCCGCGCCGAGAAAGCGGTCGTCATCGTCGGGGAAGAGATGACCGATATCGCCCATCGCGGCGGCGCCGAGCAGCGCGTCGGAAATCGCGTGCGCCAGCACATCCGCGTCGGAATGTCCCAGCAGCCCGCGGGAATGGGGAATGTCTACCCCTCCCAGAATCAATTTGCGTCCTTCTGTCAGAATATGTACGTCGTAGCCGTGACCGATTCTCATGGCTGTCGCTTCCTTTCGTATGTATTGGGATGATTATATCACACCCGGCGGCAAATTGCAAGGTAAACTATAAGATGCCAAAATATGTTGGGCGAATTGTGATAATGTCACTTTTCTGAATTCGCCTGACCCTGTTATTTATGGAGGCTTTTCTCGCCGGGACGTCGAGGACGCCGTCCCCTACAAATTCATATCGTCATTTGTTCATATTTTTTTCATTCAAGCGGTTGCCCTGTCCTATTTCCGGATTGACAAATCCGCCGATTTGTTTTACAATAAAACTGTACAAAACAAACAAATCAATCAAAAGGGGGCTTGCCGCTTGTATCTGCGGGAATACGACTTTGAATGCGCCGTCAGTATGGCGAAGGACGGCAAGGAGCGCGGCGACCACGAACATCTGGCACGCGCGCTGACCATGCTGCAAGATTACCGCCACGCGCTCGGACAGTTGAAGCCCGGCGACAGAATGGAATTCGGCAGCTATTTTGTCGCCAACGACATCAAGCCCATCAAACTCCTGCTCCGGGTGCCGATTGTCTGGCTGGTGCTGGAAAACGACCGCACCGACGGGAGTCTGCTGCTGCTCAGCGAACGGTCGCTTGACTGGGAATTTTACGGCGACATGGGCGCGTGCAGCTGGGAGGCGTCCTATCTGCGCAAGTGGCTCAACGGCGCTTGTCTGGACGACTGGTTTGCGCAGGAGGAACGCATACTGATGAGCCGTACTGTCTGCCGTCCCGAAAAAAACCAGATTTCCGACGTGAGTGACGAGGAAACCACCGAGGACTGGCTGTTTCTGCTGAGTTTCAGCGAGGTGCTGCAATACTTCGGCGGGAAGGGTCCCGGCAAAGCGTGGAAGAACGTGCGTCGGTTTTTGTTTGAACGTTACACCGATCATTACCCTGTCAGTCATCGGGACGCGGTGGGCGTGATTCCGTTTGTGCAGCCGTCCTATCAGGACAAGCGGGCAATGGAGATTTCCTACGAGGCGAAGGAATGGTGGCTTCGCACGCCGGGAGTGGACAAGGAATACCGCATGGTGGTGTGTGCGGACGGCAGCGTGGACGTGCAGGGGATGAAGGTGGGCTGCGACGAGGTCGGCGTCCGCCCCGCGCTGCGTCTCCGTCCCGACGCGCTGGAGCAGATAAAATCTGCCTTTGTAATATAATGTCTTCCCACAGATAAAAACCGTCCCTGTCGTGACAGCGCAGCGGCTGTATCACGGCAGGGACGATTTTTTAGTTTTTTTATGATAATTAAGAACGTTCCGGTTTCTTGCCGCCGGGGAGCTTTTCCCGGATGAGGTTGACCATACCGAAGAAGTTGTCCACCAGATCGGTGAGGAAGCCCTCACTCGGACGGGCGTTGCTGCTGCGGTAATAGTGGGATACCGCGCCGAACATACCGCTGCGGCGGGGGGAATTGGTGGTGACAATGCCCAGCACGTCGGTATCGAGGGTTTCCAGCACGTCGATGGCATATTTCATGGTATCGGTGCGGGTGTGACCGTACTGCGCCACGACCAGACAGCCGTCCACCTTGCCCGCAACGGCGGACGCGTCGGGCAGCAGTTCAATGGCGGGGGTGTCGATGATGACATATTCAAATTCGCTCTCGACGGCTTCGAGCATTTTGCCGAACACGTCGCTGTCCAGCAGATCGCAGACGTTGATGCTGTTCATATTGACGTTGTTGAGCGCGGTGATGACGTAAAGATTGCGGTTGGAGGTTTTGTTGATGGCGGCGGCGATATTGGCTTTGCCCAGCAGCAGATCGCCCAATCCGAAAACCGAATCGAAGCGCAGTTCCCGGCTGATACTGGGGCGGTGCATATCCGCCTCAATGAGCAGTACCATCGCGTTGGAATCCGCCAGCGCCCGCGCCAGACCGATGGCGACCGACGTGCGTCCGTCCCGGGGAGAGGGACTGCATACCGCGATGGTGCGCACGCCGCGCTTGGAATATTTGATGGTGGAACGCAGCACGCGGTAGGCGCTGCTGACCTGATTCTGGCTGCGTTCGGTTCCGATGATATGGGCAATGGGGGGAATGGCGGCAATGACCGGCACGCGGGTCATGGTTTCAAATTTGGCGCTGGTGCGAAGGGTTTTATCACCGGCAAGCGAAAAGATATTGACTGTGAAGAAGATCACTGCCGTCAGCGCCGCGCCTTCCAGCGCCCGTCCCAGCGCGATGAGCCACGGGTGATTGACCCCGACGGTACGTCCCGCGTCCTGTACCGCAACGGAAAAGGAAGGATTGGACATGGCAAAGCTCTCCTTCACCGACACATTGGCTTCTTTGATCAGGTTGGCAGTGAAGGTCTCGGCTTCGGTGCGGTTGCCGGCATAGACCACCGTGACTTTGAGCACGTTGGACTGATCGATCTGTCGGACGGTCACATTGCGCTGGGTCACTTTGGCGGACTTCCGGTATTCCACCGGGTCAGCGTCACGGTCGCCGGTGGTATCCACAATGGCACGGTAAACCGTGTCGCTGTTGTCGATGAGGGAAATGGAGGTCAGCGCCGCCGCACGGCTGAGTTCGGAGATATTGTACTGATCGGAAATGCTTTCGCCTTCCACGTCGGACTGAATTCGCACGGTGCCTTCCACCGTGTACCGCACCGGCGTCATCAGCCGCACGGTCAGCAGCACGGCCACAAAGACAACCAGCGCCGACAGCACCAGCAGTCCGATTCGCTGCATACACAGTTTGAGATATTCGGCAAGACCGGAATTGGAATTCATAACACAGGTCACGCTCCTGATAATGGATAGAGTTTTTCTCAGCGCTGCAAATGGGATAAAATCAAACGGTAACCTGTATATTATATAGAAAATCCCTCCCGCCGTCAACCGAGAGCGGATTATTTACGATTATTTTACAACTGGATGAAAAAACGGCGGGATATTCACAGTAATTTTGCAATATTTGATAAAAAATCCTTTGAAAATTCTTCTCCTGTGTGTTACAATGTAAAAAGGTATATGGTTTTTTCAGCAACTTACCTGTCTGGCATTTTATTTTCTAAGGAGATTTGATACATCATGGCTGTTATGCGATTATTTGTCGAGAAGGCGCCCGGCTTTGACATCGAAGCGAAGCACGTGCTTTCCGACCTGAGAGACAATCTCGGCATGACCGATATCGAGGGACTGCGGCTGCTCAATCGTTATGACGTGTCGGGACTGACCGAGGCGGAATTCCGCAAGGCACGCACCACCGTTTTCAGCGAACCCAATGTGGATATCGTCTATGACGAGGTGTTTCCCATCGAAGAAGACGTGCGTGTGTTCGCGACCGAGTATCTGCCCGGTCAGTATGACCAGCGTGCCGATTCCGCCGCACAGTGCGCCCAGCTGCTCACACAGGGCGAACGTCCCGATGTGCTGACCGCCCGGGTGTATGTGCTGCGCGGCAGCATCACGGACGAGGAATTCGGACGCGTCAAGAGCTATATCATCAACCCGGTGGAATCACGCGAGGCGTCGCTGCATAAGCCCCGCACGCTGAAACAGAAATTTGACGTTCCCGAGGATGTGGCGGTTCTCGAGGGCTTTACCGTCTGGGACGACGACAAAATGCACGAATACTACGCTTCTATGGGCTTCGCCATGACGCTCGACGACCTGAAGTTCTGCCGCGACTACTTCCGCGATGAGGAAAAGCGCGATCCTACCGTCACCGAACTCAAGGTCATCGACACCTATTGGAGCGATCACTGCCGCCACACCACCTTCCTCACCGAACTCGGCGACATCAAAGTGGAAGACGGCGGTTATGAGAAGGAAATCCGCAAGGGCATTGCCCGTTATCTGGCGGCTCGTGCCGAAGTTTACGGCGGCGATACCACCCGTCCCGTCACATTGATGGACATGGGAACCATCGGCGCGAAGGTACTCAAAAAGCGCGGTCTGATTCCCGATCTCGACGAGAGCGACGAAATCAACGCCTGCTCCATCGAGGTGCCGGTGGAGATTGACGGACGCACCGAGCAGTGGCTGGTGCAGTTCAAGAACGAGACCCACAACCATCCCACCGAAATCGAACCCTTCGGCGGCGCGGCAACCTGTCTGGGCGGCGCCATCCGCGACCCGCTTTCGGGACGCGCCTATGTCTATCAGGCGATGCGCGTAACCGGCGCGGCGGATCCGCGGGTACCGGTCTCCGAGACGATGGAAAACAAGCTGCCCCAGCGCAAGATTACGACCGGCGCGGCGGCAGGCTATTCCTCCTACGGCAACCAGATCGGTCTGGCGACCGGTCAGGTCACGGAAATTTACGATTACGGCTACACCGCCAAGCGTCTGGAAATCGGCGCGGTGGTGGGCGCTTCTCCCAAGAAGAACGTGGTGCGCGGCGTACCGGAACCGGGCGATGTAGTCGTACTGCTGGGCGGCAGAACCGGACGTGACGGCTGCGGCGGCGCGACAGGTTCCTCCAAGGCGCACGACAGCACCTCGCTGGAATCCTGCGGCGCGGAAGTGCAGAAGGGCAATCCTCCCACCGAACGCAAGATTCAGCGCCTGTTCCGCAACGGCAAAGTTGCCGCGATGATCAAGCGCTGCAACGACTTCGGCGCGGGCGGTGTGTGCGTGGCAATCGGCGAGCTGGCGGACGGTCTGGATATCCGTCTCGACGACGTGCGCAAAAAGTACGAGGGTCTCGACGGCACCGAACTTGCCATTTCCGAATCGCAGGAACGCATGGCGGTGGTGCTGGACAAATCCGACGTCAAAAAATTTATCGCGGAAGCCGAAAAGGAAAACCTCGAAGCCTATGAAGTGGCAGTGGTTTCGGAGCAGCCCCGTCTGACGATGGTATGGCGCGGCAAGACCATTGTGAGTCTCTCCCGCGATTTCCTCAATACCAACGGCGTGCGGCAGCACGCTTCCGCCAAGATCAAGGCGGTCTATCCCTATAACGATTACCGCGTGTCGGTTCCCTACGAACTGCGCGGTCTGCCCGTGACCGAGGCACTGGTCAAGAATATGGGCAGGCTCAACGTCTGCTGTCAGAAGGGACTTTCCGAACGCTTCGACGCTTCCATCGGCGCGGCAACCGTGCTGATGCCCTTCGCCGGCAAGAATCAGCTCACGCCGGAAGAGGCGATGGTCGCCAAACTGCCCGTTGACAGGGGCGAAACCGATTGCGCCACGGCAATGGCGTTCGGCTATGTGCCGGGTCACACTGAGTGGAGCCCTTATCACGGTTCCGCCTTCGCGGTGGTGGAATCGCTCTCGCGTCTGCTGGCAGTGGGCGCCAATCCGCTGGAAGCCCGTCTGACCTTCCAGGAGTACTTTGAGCGTCTGGGCGAAAGACCCTCCCGCTGGGGCAAGCCCGCGGCGGCGCTGCTGGGTGCGCTGACCGCGCAGCTCAAGCTGGGTACTCCCTCCATCGGCGGCAAGGATTCCATGTCCGGCTCCTTCAACGATCTCGATGTCCCCCCCACGCTGGTGAGCTTCGCGCTGGCAATGACCAGTGCCAAACGGACGCTGTCGGCTGCCTTTACCAAGTCCAATTCCACGGTCGTACTGGTGCCGGTTCCCTATCATAAGAAGCGCTCGCATATGCCCAAGTGGAAGAAGCTCCGTCAGATGTACGAGTGCGTGTACCATATGATCTGTTCGGGCGATGTGCTTTCGGCAAGCGTGGTGCATGAAGGCGGCGCATCCGCGTCGGTCATCAAGGCGTGCTTCGGCAACGGTCTGGGATTTGCGTTTGACGAATCCGTCACCGACACCGAACTTTTCGCACCGCTCTCCGGTTCGCTGGTACTGGAACTCAGGGACGGCGCGCATATGCTGAGCGGTATGAAGTACACGGTGCTCGGCAAGACCACCGCCAATCCGCTGGTGCGCATCGGCATGAGCAAAGTGGCGCTGGGCAAGCTGCGGGACGCCTGGATGACGCCGCTGGAACCCATTTTCCCGGTATCGCCGAAGGAAAGATCGGTGGTCAAGAATGTGCCGATGAATACCTCCCGCGCCCGCTATCCGAGCATTATGCCCAAACTCGACGCGAAGCCGCGTGTCTTTATTCCGGTGTTCCCCGGCACCAACTGCGAACTGGATACGGCGCGGCAGTTTGAAAAGGCAGGCGCCAGGAGCGATATTCTGGTGGTGAAGAATCTCACCCCCGCCGCGATTGAGGAAACCATCCGTGAGATGGCGCGGCGCATTGCCAAGGCGCAGATCGTCATGCTGCCCGGCGGCTTCTCGGGCGGCGACGAGCCGGACGGTTCCGGCAAGTTCATCGCCACCACCTTCCGCAATCCCCTGATTGCCGAACAGGTGACCAAGCTGCTGGAAGAACGCGACGGTCTGATGCTGGGTATCTGCAACGGCTTCCAGGCGCTCATCAAACTGGGGCTGGTGCCGTATGGCAGAATCACCGATATCGGACAGAACGATCCGACCCTTACCTTCAATACCCTCGGCAGACACGTTTCGCGCATGGTCTATACCCGCGTGACTTCCGTGAAATCCCCGTGGCTGCACGAATGTGAAGTGGGCGAGATGCACACGGTTCCCGTGTCTCACGGTGAAGGACGCTTTGTGGCGGACGACGAGATGCTGGGCAAGCTGATTGCCAACGGTCAGGTCGCCACGCAGTATGTGGACCCGAACGGTATGCCGTCCTCCGATATCGAGTGGAATCCCAACGGCTCGGTCTGCGCGATTGAGGGCATCACCTCGCCCGACGGCAGAGTATTCGGCAAGATGGGTCACTCGGAACGCATGGGCACCAACCTTTACAAGAATGTTCCCGGCGAGAAAGACCAGAAGATTTTCCTCTCGGGCGTAAAATATTTCAAATAACAGAAGCCGTCTGACGATTCCGGATGACAGATAAAAAACGTCGGGACGTTCCCAAACGGAAGGGAATGTCCCGGCGTTTTATGTTGCGGTAGAGAAAGAAAAAAACAACAGACGATTAGTCTACAATGACTTCGCCCTCGACATAACCGGCGCAGCCGGCAGCGTTGGATTCGTCGGTGTCGATGTGCATGGCAGCGGCGTAACTGGGGCTGACTCTGACCACGACGTCGCCGAAGGTGGAGGTTCTTTCGGCGGTTTCGATTTTGACCGAAACGATCTGCTTATCCTGCACGCCGAACTTCTCCGCGTCTTCGGGCGTGAAGTGAATGTGTCTCTTGGCGGCGATAACGCCGTTGGCAAGCGTGACTTCACCGGCAGGACCTCTCAGCGTGCAGCCGGGGGTGTCCGCGAGATCGCCGGATTCTCTGATGGGCGCGGCGATGCCGATTTTTCTGGCGTCGGTGAGGGAGAGCTCCACCTGCGATTCCTTGCGGGTGGGACCGAGAATCGAAACGTTGGGCATCACGCCTTTGGGACCGATGACGTCTACTCTCTCGTTGCTGGCATACTGACCGGGCTGGGAGAGATCCTTCTTCTTGGTGAGCTGATAGCCCTCGCCGAAGAGTGCCGCGAGGTCGGCGTCGGTCACATGAACGTGGCGTGCGGAGGTTTCAACCATTACTTTCATACATCAAAACTCCTGTTACATCAAACTTGCAGGAAGCGAAGAAACTTCTGCTGGTTCCATTTTAATCCTATTTGCCGATAAATGCAACCCACATTTTGCATAAAATTCGGTTTGTGGGAAGAAAAACAGGCAATACATCCATCCTTTTCTGAAAATTGTTGATTCAGTCAAACATTTTTCCTAAAAATCATTGCAATCAACTATTCCTTATGATATAATAACACCAATCGACGCAGGCAGCGTCGGTGTTATTTCTGACATTCTCTGAAAGGCGATGGGACAGTTCACATGAAACAGTTAAAAATCGGTCTTTTTAATGAATCCTTTCCCCCCACGATCGACGGGGTTTCCAATACAGTGGTCAACTATGCCCGCATTATCCACGAAAAATACGGGGAAAGCGTGGTGGTGACGCCGCGATATAAAAATGTGGTGGACGATTATCCGTTCAAGGTAATCCGTTATACCTCGCTGCCTACCGAAAAGACGCGTATCCGCTACCGCGCCGGTATCCCGTTTTCGGTGCCGTCCATCCGCCAGATTCAGAAGGAGAACCTCGATCTGATTCACGTTCACAGTCCGTTTACCGCGGCACTGCTGGCGCGGAATGTCAATATCGGTCATCGGCTGCCGGTCGTGATGACGTATCACACCAAATTTGCGAGCGAATTTGAATTTACGCTCAAAAAGAAGGCACTTTGCAAGGTGGCGGCGGAGTTTGTCACCAATAATTTCAATTACGCCGACGAAGTCTGGACGGTGAGCAAAGGCGCGGCGGATTCACTGCGGGAACTGGGGTATACCGGTCCCAGCCGCGTAATGGTCAACGGCGCGGATATCACACTTGACCCCGCTTCCCCTGAAATCATGCGCCGGGTGCAGGCGGAGACTGCCATCGCTTCCAATGAGTTGGTGTTTATGTATTGCGGCAGAATGCAGTGGTATAAGAATATCAGGCTCATCATTGACGCGCTGGTGAAGGTAAAGGCAGCGGGCGTGCGGTTCAAGATGATTTTCGTGGGCGGCGGTCCCGAACGGGAAGAAATGATAGACTACACCCGGAAGGTGGGACTGTTTACTTCCACCATGTTCCCCGGACCGATTCATGACCGCGCACTGCTCAAGGGCTATTTCACCCGCGCCGATCTCTTTCTCTTTCCTTCGACTTACGACACGGCAGGATTGGTAGTCATGGAGGCGGCAGCCTGCCGCACGCCCAGCGTGCTGGTGCAGGGAAGCTGCGCGTCGGAAATCGTAACCGACGGACGCAACGGCTTTATCGCGGAGGAAAATCCCGACGCCTTTGCGGCAGCCATCATCAACGCGGTACATGACCGTGAATTTCTGGCGCAGGCAGGAGAACTGGCGTCACAGGAAGTGTATCTCTCATGGGACGACGCGGTAGCCGCCGCTTATAAACGGTACGAGGAGATTTATGACGACTGGCGCGCCTTCAAGGGAATCCGCCGTGTCAGCCTGCTGAAATCGTGGGGGCAGCATCAGTAATACCACGAGTGTGTATGATGACGGTTTCGTGTTTCCCACGTACAAAAACAGCCGGACGACAGCCGCTTTGAATAGGCGGCAAACCGTCCGGCTTGCTTTATACCCGAATGATTATGCCTGTAATAAAAGCGTGACGGTAAGCGCGGCAAAGAGCATACCGGTGAGATCGGCGGTCAGTGCCGCGGGAATCGTGCATCCCGTCTTCTGAATACCCACGCTTCCGTAATAGACGGTGACGGTGTAAAAGGTGGTTTCGGTAGAACCCATCATGACTGACGCAACGCGCCCGGCATAGCTGTCCGGTCCCACATCGGTGAAAATCTGCCGTACCACCGCGAGCGCGCCGCTTCCTGAAATGGGTCGCAGGAGCATCAGCGGCACGGTTTCGGAAGGCAGACGGAGAGTACCGGTCAGCGGCGACAGCCATTGTTCCGCCGCGTCGGGAAGTCCCGACGCACGTACCATCGAAACACAGAGCATCAGCGCCGCAAGAGCGGGTGCAATGCGGAAAGCAGTCTGCAATCCCTCGCGTGCGCCGTCAAGAAAGGTGTCGAAAACCGGTACGCCCTTGATCACGGCGTACAGTATCATGCCGGCGGCAGCTGTGATGACGGCGATATTTCCGAATGTGTCAAAAAATCCCATGCGGGAGCACTCCTTTCTTTTGCGGGCGGGAGGGGGGTTGTTGAGACAGTCTTTTCGGTGCGTTTCCGCCTATGGAACGCAGGATGAAAGACATGGTCAGTCCGGCAGTGAGCGCCGCGAGTGAAGACAGCCATACGCAGGGCAGTATTTCAGTAGGATGTGCCGCGCCGGCATCGGTGCGCAGCACCAGCAGGGTGGTGGGGAGAAGCTGGAGCGAAGCGGTGTTGAGTACGACAAAGGTGATCATGTCGGCGCTGGCGGATGTTCCGCGCGGACAGGTTTCCCGCCGTATGGCATGCATGGCGCGAAGCCCCGGCGGCGTGGCGGCATTGCCCAGTCCCAGCAGGTTGGCAGCAATGTTGAGGCAGATATACTGTTCGGCTTCACCGCCTTCCCGCAGACCCGGCATCAGCCGACGGGTAACAGGTCGCAGCAGAGAGGCAATGCGGGCTGTCAGCCCGGATGCTTCCGCAATCGCCATCAGACCGCTCCATACTGCCATCGCGCCGGTGAGTGTGATGAGCAGCTGCACCGTTTCCCCGCCGCTGGTGAGAATCGCGGACGACACTTCACCGCTGCGCCCCTGACAGATTCCCCAGACAGCCGATACAATGATCAGCCACGCAAAGATATGATTCATCATGCGGTTATCGCTTCCGTTCTGTGTTTTCAGTTTTTTTTGTTTTTTCTGTTTTTTCTGTTTTTTCTGTACGTTTCTCAAAAAATTCACCGAATGTGGATTTACTTATTTTTATGAACGTGGTATGATGTAATATAACTATCGAGACTGAAATGACTGAAAAAGAGGAAAGGAAGAGAGGTTTGTCGAAAATGTCAGATCATTCATGGCAGAACGGCGATTGGGAAGACGACGGTCTGACCGACGATCTGGATCTGGGAGAACTCGCCGATCTGCTGGAAAGCGACACGCCGCAGCGTAAATCCGATGTGCCTTTGCGAGTGTCGGAGAAAGCGATGAATGTGCCAGCTGTGAAGGACGATAAAAAGGTTCGTCCCCGCCGCAGAAGCAGGTTGGGCAACCCCCCAAAAAAAGACAGACCCAAGTCGGCGCGAAGAAAACGGATTTCGGTTCACAAGGCGTCCGGGCAGTCACCTAATAACGCCCTGTTGCCGGAGAATGCTTTGTCCACGGATGGATTTCAACCGTTGGATGGATTTGCATCGCTGGAGGAATCGTCGCCGTTTGAACTGCCGGACAACGGTCTGACCTTTGCGGAAACGCTGGCGGAAGCGTCTCCGCAAACGACTGCTTCCCCATCGGAGCCGGAACCCTTTTCGTGGGATTATCCTGATATCCTCACGGAATCGCAAGAGGAAATACCGGAAAAACTCCCGGACGAGACATCGGAAGAAATCGCTGAAGAAATGGCGGGAGAAATGCCTGAAGAAATGCCTAAACCCACGCCGGAAGAGCCCCCGATCAAAATACCGGACGAACTGTACGCACAGGTCTTCGGCGATACGTTCGGAGTACCGGAGGGTTCGGCGAATCAACCGAAAAAGTCCCAAAAGCCACCGAAAAACGCCCGGAAGACGTCGTCCATCGATATCGGTACCAAGCTCTCGCTGTGGAGCGCGTCGGTTGTGGACGGATTCCGCAAACTGACGGAACGTCTGGGAGCGCGTACCTCGAAAAAGACCGTGACGTCGGCTGCGCCGTCACCGCTTGTCTTCGACGACACCGGTGGGAGCGACCCGGATTATGTCTCCGACACCGTGCGTCTGGTGGACGTACCGTCACCGACCGATGACGCTTCTCTCGAAGGGAAGGAGCAACGAGACGCGGATTCCTTCCGATTGCCTGATGACGCGTTTACCGCTTTTCCTGACCCGCAGGACAAGTGGGAGCAGCCGACGGAAACGGAGGACGCATGGGATGAAAGATCTGCGGTACTGCCGGAGAACCTGTATCCCGGCGGCACCGTTTCCGGCGGAGAGGAACCGCTGCCGGATCAAGACCAACCGGACGGCACGCTTCCTGACGATGAGCCGGTTCCCGTTCCATCGCGCCGACGGAACCTTGCGCCGCAATGGCTGACCGAGTGGCTGACCGATCTCCGCCGCCGTCTGCCCAGCTTCAAGCCCAAGGTCTACACCATTCCGCCGTCCGATTATGTACCGGAGGATGATACGTTCCATTCACCCACGCTGGTGAAAGAAATCGAGGCGTATATTGCGCGTGAAACCGATTTGGGGGAAATGCAGGCATCCTATGAACGTATGCGGGATTTTATCTTGTCGGTCAGCACCGACGCCAAGCTCACCGGCGAGGAATTACAGGCGCCGCCCAATCTGCATCAGGTGGCAGCCGCGCAGGAGGAACTGTTCGACCTGATCGACGAAATCGGCCGCCGCAATGAAGAACAGCGGGAACGCATCGGGGTGTATGAAACGGCGCCGGAACAGGATCCCTACAATTACCGGGGCATCAACGATAACCGGCAGAATTATGACGATATCGAAGCCGCTACCTTTTCGCTGGATCCTCAGATGGATTTTGAATCGCAGCGCAAGATAAGCACCCGACCGTCAGACGGCGGGGAATCCGACGGATGGAATGCGCTGGGCGGAGAGCAATTCATCGCCGATTCACCGGCAGATTTCTCCGAAGAAAACCGTTTTTCACGCAGGAAAGATGAGGCGGAACCTTTTTCGGAGGCTGCCGTTTCCGACGGAGAAGCGCCTGAAAAATGGGACGATGATCTGGGCGATATCGACGAGGAAACACTGCCAAAAGATATCGGAACCACACCCGAAAAATCCTATGACGAAGAACTGGCGGACGACTTTGAGCGGTATTTTGAAGGAAAGGTTCCGAAACCCTCATCGCGGCGCCGTTCCCGCACCAAAGCAGGCAAAACAGCAGGCGGACGGCATGGTCGCCGCAACAATAAAAATATAAACGATAGGTAAATTTTTCGGCAGCAGCGGAAATTCATCTTGAACGGCGCGCGGTTTTGTGCTATGATAAACAACAGACAGATCGCTGTTTTATGGCGGCGAAAGGATATACGGTAAATATCTTGTGTAAGGATGATTGGTCTTGAAAAACAACAGACAAATCGGTCTTGATGGCAGAATTTTTATTACGGACTGCCTGAGTGATGGTGTATTTTTTATTTACAGCATTTTGTTGAGTGGATTTCTGGGAGCAGCCGGAGACATCATGAAGCTGCTCGGTCAGAGCAGTCATGCCTTGAGTCCGCTCACAAACGGCTTGATTCTCTGTGATCTGGTGTGCAGTCTGAGCATGGTGATAGTGACCTACTATGTGTATTTTATGCACTGCGGTGAAAATATTCCCAAGCTCGGCACCAAGCCGCTGATCTATCTGGAATATCTTCGTCTGGGCTATTATGTGACGCTGGCCTATGAAGTACTGTATCGCATGGCAAAGGCATGGCAGCCTGATTCCAAGGTGTCAGCCGCGATACCGATATTCTATATTTTTTATTTCGCGTGGCTGCTTTGCTGTGTGTGCGCGGCGATGTTCATTCTCACGGTCCTGCATCAGAACGTCATTCGCCGAAGCTATGCGCAGTCTTTCAAATGGCTGTCACTGATCGGACTGGGATGCAATGTCGTGCTGCCGCTCGCTTACTTTATCACCCGCATCTGGGTCAGAGGCGGCGGAGACGGTTTTTACAGTGCGGGACTGTGTGATTTCGTTCGTCTGGCACTGGCGCCGATTTTTTATGCGGCTGTCTGGTTCCTTTTTATGAACGCCATTGATCAGGTGGAGAAGGTCTTTAACGAGGTGGACAGTGCGATTCGTGACAAACGCTATCGCATTGAATACGAAGAAGAGGACAAACATCGCCGTAAAAAGCTGAAATCGGATAACAAGAAAGCCAGAAAAAAGACCAAAGAAGCTGCACCTCCGGTGGCAGAGAAGCCGCAGCCGACAGAGCCTGTGGCAGAGGAAGAACCGGTTTCCGCTCCGGAGGATACCGTTGTGCCTCCTTCTGAGGCGGAAGAAATGCCCTCAGCGGTGGGCGAAATGCCCTCAGCGGTGGGCGATATCGTGATCGAGCCGACAGCGCCCACAGAACCCACAGAACCCACAGAGCCGACGGAACCCGCAGAGCCATCCGGGGAATCCACAGAGCCCTCCGAGGAATCCGCACCTGTGCCGACAGAACCGGAACCGATGCAGACAGCTACCTTTGAATCTTTCTTTGCGGCAGTGCTGGCAGAGCAGGCGGGCGGAACGGAATCCTCTGTGTCGGTACCGTCGGATGCGTCGGCGGAAGATACGGAAGAAGAAGCGGGTGCCAAGAGAGTGCGTCCCAAAAAGAAGCACCGCCTTACGCAGGTTGAGGAAGAGACAACCAAGGTCAAAGCCTCCAAAAAGGAAATGGATGAACTGACCTCGGAATTATTTGAAACCCTCGACGTAGTAGAGGCAAACGACGCGGTGTTTGTCAACGCAGATACGGAAGAAGAAAAAAATTGAGAATGTAAGGAACTATGCAGAAATAATTGATACATTTCACTTGCTCAAACACGCAAGCATACTGTAATTTCAGGCAGAAAATGACTGATTAAATTCTGCATAGTTCCTAAGATACATTTTTGCTGAACAAGGAACAAAAACAACGTCAAGTCCCGCACTGACGTTGTTTTTGTTAGGGACATTCCCGACTTGCAAGGACTTTCCGTAAAAATCATACAGAGAGGAATGAAATGGCATGGCAGACAATAATTACAGCAATGTCATAGCGCCGTCGGACGGCGTACATCGTTTTTTGCTCAGACCTTCGATTATGCTGCTGGGGCTGGGCGCACTGTTTTACAGTGTGTGCGCCTTCCGCATGAACGGTTACGAGCATACCAATCTTGGCGGTTCACTGCGCAGCACCATGATGTTTATCGCCTGTGTCATTGTGCCGCTGGGAATCCTGACGGCAGGCGTATTTTCCCGCACGGATTCTATGGGTATGGCATATACGATGATCAGTTTGTCGGTGGCGTCGCTGGGATTGCTGGTGATGGTATTCAACGCCATTTCGTGGATGAAACACGACACACTGAAACAAATGCTGGCGGACAGTGTGTGGGAATGGCTGGCGTTTGTATTGGCACTGGCTGTATTTGTCAATCTGTCGCTGTCCTGCATGGAATACCGGCTGGTTCCGTTACTGGGCTATCTGGGCGCATTGTTTGCGGCGACGGCATTGCTGCTGACCGGGTTTCGCACGGTGGATTCCTTCAGTCAGATGCTTTTTGCGTGGGAGAAGGATTTTGACTGGACGAGTTTTGGTGAATGGATAGATTCGCGGAACATGATGCAGGAATCCAAGTGGGTGTTTCGCGCCATTCCGCTGGATTCACCGCAACTGCTTCGCAGGATGATGGTGCATCGGCTGTGGGAGCGAATCTCGGTGTGTACCTTCTACGGTGTGTGGGTGCTGTTCTTTCTGGATTACGCCAAAGAGATGAAGGCTTTTAACAAGCTGTTGGCACATGCCAGTGAGTATGTGGAAATTCCCACGGCAAATATCGCGGCGTCACTGGCAAAAACCGAAAAAGCCATCAGTGAAAAAGTACGTCTGGGGGGCGGTTCGGTAAAGGGGCGACTGAAAAAGTACGATGAAATGACCAGGGCGGCAGAACTGGGACTGGATATTACTGCTATGTCCGAGGAAATGGAGCGGGAAAGAGAACATCGTCGGTCAGGTATTGCGTCGGTTGGCGAATCGGAAGATGACCGGTGGGACGAAGAGGAACGTCCGCGCAGAAGGCGCAGCCGGGAGGATTCGGAGGATGACCGGCGGGACGAAGAGGAACGTCCGCGCAGAAGGCGCAGCCGGGAGGATTCGGAGGATGACCGGTGGGACGTGGAGGAACGTCCGCGCAGAAGACGCAGCCGGGAGGAACCGGAGGATGACCGTTGGGAATCGGAGGAACGTCCGCGCAGAAGACGCAGCCGGGAGGAACTGGAGGATGACCGTCGGGAATCGGAGGAACGTCCGCGAAGCAGACGCAGCCGGGAGGAACCGGAGGATGACCGTCGGGAATCGGAGGAACGTCCGCGCAGAAGACGCAGCCGGGAGGAACCGGAGGATGACCGTTGGGAATCGGAGGAACGTCCGCGAAGCAGGCGCAGCCGGGAGGAACCGGAGGATGACCGTCGGGAATCGGAGGAACGTCCGCGAAGCAGGCGCAGCCGGGAGGAACCGGAAGATGACCGTCGGGAATCGGAGGAACGTCCGCGAAGCAGGCGCAGCCGGGAGGAACCGGAAGATGACCGTCGGGAATCGGAGGAACGTCCGCGAAGAAGACGCAGCCGGGAGGAATCGGAGGATGACCGGTGGGAATCGGAGGAACGTGCGCGAAGAAAGCGTCAGCGCATAGAAGAGGATGATGAATTGACAGAGGAAGAACGTTATCTGATGGAAGAACGGCGGAAACGTCAGGCAGCACGGCAGGGACAGCGACACCGAAGCGTTGAACGCACCGTCAGACCGTCCCGTACCGCTCGTCGGGAAGACGAAATGCAGAAAAGTATGAACGACTATTACGACAACTATATGCAAATCCGTGAGCAGCGTCAAAAGGGGGAACGTCCGGAATCATAAGACGTTGACAGATGGTAATAGGTGCCCGCACTGCCGATGCTGACGGAAGGAGGTCGGACTGTTCACTCCCCCTAAAAAATATTGCGATAATTCAGCGATTCAATTCAAAAAAGCAGTTGAAATCCTTCGGGAGATGTGTTATACTATCTCATAGATTAGGATATGGAAAGGAACGTGACAGCTATGGAGGAAAAGAAGAATAACAGCAGTAAGAAGATGTTTACGGTGTTGGCGTCGATTTCGGCGATGATCATGCTGGTGGCGGTCATTATGATCTATACGTATACGAAACAAATCAAACCGGATGTGGTGGATGTCAACGCGCAGTCCAATTCTGCATCAGAGAATGTGGGATACATTAATGAGGAATCCCCGCAGGAACTGGAGAATGACTCCTCTAAAATCCAGATTCATATGTTGAAAGATTCACAGATCTTCATTATCGGTGCCGGCGTATTTATGGCTGTCATCGTGGCGTCGTTTGCCGTGGTGAAAGTGACCGAGCACAAGGATGATTGATCGAAACTGACAGACGCAGAAAAAACGCACTGTACCGATCGGTTGGGAAGCAGATCAGTGCAGTGCATTTTTTATCCTTTGTCATTGCGCGGATTCAGGAGAAAGCAGAGACAGCGTCAGGGTCGTTTTCTTCGATGACAGCCTGCGTCAGCCGCTTCATATCGTCAAGGGTGCGCAGCTCGCCGCAAAGCACGCGCAGCCGTGCCGCACCGCGCAGGCCTTTCATATACCACGCGGTATGTTTGCGGGCTTCTCTCATGCCGATCGGTTCGCCTTTGCAGGCACAGAGACGGATGATATGGCGGTTCATTACATTTAACCGCTCGTAAAGACCGGGTGGAAAAACCGGGCGTCCGAGTGCATATTGCGCGTTGATTTCACGGAATATCCAGGGATTTCCCATGGCGCCGCGCCCCACCATCACGAGGTCGCAGCCGGTTTGTTCCATCATTTGCATGGCGTCGCGCGCGCAATAAATGTCGCCGTTACCCACGACAGGAATGTCAACCGCCTGCTTGACAGCGGCAATGATGTTCCAGTCTGCAGGAGGGGCATACATCTGCTCGCGGGTGCGTCCGTGTATGGCAATCATTTTTGCACCGGCGGCTTCACAGATTTTTGCCACTTCTACCGCGTTGACACTGGCGGCGTCCCAGCCTTTGCGCATCTTGACCGTAACAGGCAGATCAACCGCGCGGGCAACGGCTTCCACAATGCGGCCGCAGAGCGCGGGATCCTTCATCAGGGCACTGCCGCTGTGATTATTGACGATTTTGGGCGCGGGACAGCCCATATTGATATCAATGGCAGCGGGAGCCACCGGCAGGCTGTCAACGGCAATGCGGGCGCCTTCCGCCATCGTGGCGGGGTCATAGCCGAAGAGCTGAATCGCCATAGGCTGTTCGCCGGGAGAGATGCCGAGAAGTCCGGCCGTCTTTTTATCGCCCATCGTCAGAGCCTTGGCACTGACCATTTCGCTGACGCAGAAAGCTGCTCCGAAGCCCATGCAGAGTTCGCGGAAGGCACGGTCAGTCACCCCTGCCATGGGAGCGAGAACTGCTTTGCCTTGTATAGTGATATTTCCTAATGTTATCATAAAACGTCCGGTTCCTTTCCTCGTGCTGTTGTCTGTCTGGGCGATGTTAGGAACTATGCAGAAATAATTAATACATTTCACTTGCCGAAACACGCAAGCATACTGTAATTTCAGGCAGAAAATGACTGATTAAATTCTGCATAGTTCCTTAGGAACGATGCAGAAATAATTGATACATTTCAATTGCTGAAACACGCAAGCATACTGTATTCTTCCGCATAAATTGACTGACTAAATTCTGCATAGTTCCTTAGAAAAAAAACAAAAATGCAATGGAGTGATATTGCTTGAAAGCCATCGTTATATCGGATCTGGACGGTACGCTGTTTGATTCCGATACGCAATTGTCCCAATTTACGGTCAACGCCATCAACTTTGCGGTGAAAAACGGCGTCAGCTTCACCTATGCGACCGCGCGGTCGCTGAATTCCGCCATGACGCTTACCCGTGGTCTGACCCTCAAATATCCGGTCATTACGTATAACGGTGCCTGTATCAAACACCCTGAAACGGGAGAAATTATTGAAATCCAAGGGCTGGATGACGATCAGGTTGATCTTATCAGGGAAGGACTGCGGCACTTTGGCGTATCGCCGCTGGTATACACCTTTCTGGACGGTGAGGAAAAGGTTCTCTGGCAGCGCGGCTCGGAGAGTCTGGGAATGCTGCATTATCTGGAGAGCCGCGCAGAAGATGACAGAATGCTTCCCGTGGATTGCTTTGAAGACCTCTTCTGCGGTGAAATCTTTTATGTGACCTGCATTGAGGATCATCGTGAACGCCTTGCCATGTTGAATGACGAGTTGAGATGCAGCGATTCGCTTCGTTGTGTGCTTCAACAGGAACTGAACCGTCCGGAATACTGGCTGGAAATCATGGATTACCGCGTCAGCAAGGCACATGCGGTTGACGATCTGAAGAAGCTCATGAACATCGACCGCGTTGTGTCCTTCGGCGATTCGATCAACGATGTGCCGCTTTTTGAAGTATCGGACGAGTGCTATGCGGTAGCGAACGCGGTGGACGCGCTCAAAGTAGTGGCGGACGATGTGATTGAATCCAATGACGAAGACGGCGTGGCACGGTGGCTGCTGGAAAATTATAAGCGGCTGATCTGATACGTCGGCGGGCTGTTACTGCATGGCAAGCTCCACAATTTTTTCTGTGGAGTGACCGTCGCAGCCGCCGCAGAGGGATTCCCTGACCAGAGCGATATCTTCTGCCGTGGCACGGTTTTCACGTATGGCGTCAATCAGGTCTTCCGCCAGCGCGAAGGATATGTGGGGAAAAACCGAGAGCGGATCAACATTCAGTCCGCAGCGTTTGGCATAACGAACGATATCGGGTGTGAAAAAATAGACAGGCTTATCCAGCAGTGCCGCTTCGGCTGCCGCACCGGAGTAGTCAGAAATAACCGCATCCGCCAATGTAATCATCTGCTCAGTGGAAAACGCGGTGTCAATGATGACATGCGTGTTAAAAATCTCCGTGTCGCGATCCAGCGGATGCAGCTTGATGACCAGTGCAAATTCCTCATAGGGAAAGCGTTCCACCAGTTCCGCACAGTTCACCGCTTCGCCGCGCCGCATGGTGGGCAGATAAACCACGCGTTTTTTGCCGGCGGCACGGGGATACGTTTCCTCAAAATCGGCAAGAAGATCCTTGTGATCCTGATTCCGCCTGCTCAGGATTCTGTCGGCAATGGGCATACCCAGCGGCAGGATTTTTTCGATTGGTGTGCGCATGGCTTCCGCGAAAAAGGGGCGCATATATTCACTGCCTACGATGACATGATCATAACCCGCATGCATCTGCATGATCTCAGCCACAGCGGAAGAACTGCCTTCCGGCATATCAAGGGTCTGCCAGCCGAATTGTTTGACAGCAACCATCGAGTGCCAGATCTGAATGATTCTGAGGTTCGGCTTGTGGCGGAGAATGCTGACAGGTACACAGTAGCTTTCGGTAATACAGACGCGTGCGCCGGCAAGCGCTTTCATCTGGCGGAGCATCATGGCAATATCGCCCAGTCCCATGCTGTTTTTCAGACCCAGCTTGCAATAGAATTCACTTGTCATGTGAGGCGCGTATTCACTGAATTCCTGTGCGAGCATACGGAAATTCTCCGACGGTTTATCAGATTGCCGACTCAGGAAAACTACTTTATCCTGGACAGGTGTAAAAAGCTTGATAAAGAAATAGAGGAAGCGCATACCGTACTTCATGATGCGCAATATCAGATTTTTCAAGTGATTCCCTCCAAAGAAGAATTCAAAAAATGAATGGTGAATAGTGAATAGTACAACAGCGCACCAAGCTCAACTTGTTCACTATTCACTATTCATTATTCACCATTCGCTCTTCATTCATAATATGGTGCCGGTGACCGGGCTTGAACCGGTACGATGTTTCCATCACGGGATTTTAAGTCCCGTGTGTCTGCCAATTCCACCACACCGGCATACATCGGAATCATCGGATTCCGTGGAAATTTATTATAGCATAGCTTTTCGTGAAAATCAAGAGATTTTTGATTTTTTTCGGATGTTATTCGGGTTGTGATGGGGGATGTATCTTCAAAAACTTGACAGAATTCCGGTTTGGTGTTATGCTTATGGTAAAGGATCAGAGCGAATGGAGGAAACGACAGTGATGTCGGATACGGATCAACAGAAACAATTGATCGAACTGCTTTCCCCCGCAGGCGATATGGAACGCTTGAAAAGCGCAGTGATGTACGGGGCGGATGCGGTATACCTCGCCGGAACCATGTTCGGTATGCGCGCGGGTGCAAATAATTTTACGCCCGAACAGCTGGCGGCGGGCATAAAGCTGGCGCATGACGCGGGTGTGAAAGTATATCTTACCTGCAACACCATTCCGCATAACAGTGAAATGGAACAGCTTCCCTCTTTTTTGGAAATGGCGGCAAACGCCGGAACAGATGCCTTCATCATCGCGGACATCGGCGTGATGCGTGCGGCGCAGAGAGTGGCGCCAAACGTAGCCATTCATATTTCGACCCAGGCGGGTGTAGCCAATTACGCGACAGCCTGCGAATTTTACAATATGGGTGCGGCGCGTGTGGTGCTGGCACGGGAACTTTCCTTTGAGGAGATTGCCGTACTGAGGGAAAAAACCCCGAAAGCATTGGAAATCGAAGCCTTCGTTCACGGCTCGATGTGTGTATCCTTTTCGGGAAGGTGTCTGCTGTCGAGCTACATGACCGGACGTGACGCAAATCGCGGTGACTGTGCCCAGCCCTGCCGCTGGAAATACTATCTTACGGAGGAAAAACGGGCAGGACAGCAATTTGAGATTTTTGAGGACAACGGCACTCACATTCTCAATTCCCGCGATCTGTGCATGATCGAATATATTCCGCAGCTGGCGGCGTGCGGAATTACCTCCTTCAAGCTGGAAGGGCGTGCCAAATCCGCCTATTATACGGCTGCGGTGACCAATGCCTACCGGCAGGCAATCGACGGCTATTATGCCTGTCCCACGCCTGATTATTGTCCCGATCCCGTGATTCTGGAGGAACTCCGGAAGGTCAGTCATCGTGAATACTCCATCGGCTTTTACGGCGGAGGTGAACCGGGGCAGGTATTGCAAAACGGCGGTTATGTGCGCGCGTATAAGGTAGCAGGTATGGTGGAAGGCTGCGGAGAGGGATTTGTGACGCTCAGTCAGCGCAATAAGTTTTGCGTGGGCGACACGCTTGATGTCATGCCGCCGGGTCAGCGCCCTTTTTTGCTGTCTGTGACAGAAATGTATGACAGAGACGGCAATGCGATTACATCCGCACCTCATGCCGCTATGACCGTCAAAATACCATACGGCGGAGAGCTGATTCCCAAAGGGTCCTTCGTCAGAATAAAGGGGTAATTTTTCCATGTACAAATTTTTTGACCGCAATGAGGAAGACAAAATCAGTCTGCACGATTGCAAGGCTGCCAAGGTATATATCAAAAAGGACGTATTGCAGTTTGAATTCCCTGACGGCTTTCGCATTTATCACAACGACAGACCCGGCGGAAAGGGACGGGTGCTGACCACCGATCAGTCCAGGGTGGATATTCGTATGACGGCGGATGATCCGTCATGGGCATTTACGTTCTATGTGTTTATACCCAAAAAACACGGTAAAGTAGTTCGCAGGGAATTCAGTCTGAAAAAACTAATGCGCAAAATCAATGAAAAGGGGCGCACGCTGGAATTCATCACGGCATACCGCAATAAAGATACGATTGTTTTTGAATGTGCACTTTGGTTCAAAAAACGGCCTTATAGCCGGGAATGTCTGATGATACTGAACACCGACAGCGTGATCTATCGCTGGAATAACGTCGTGACAAGTGAGTGAAGTTTTTTTAGGAGGAAGGGATGACCGGAGAGAAAGATACGCTGACAAAGGCGTTTATGGAAAAGCGGGACGTATTTGCGGATGCTTTTAATTTCCTGATTTACGGCGGCAGAAAAGTAATCCGACCCGAGGCACTTCAACCGTTGGATACCACAGCAATAGCGGCACCCTACGGCAGCGATTCCGCACAAATGCCAGTGCAGAAGATACGGGATGTGTTTAAGGCATGGGTCATAAAACGTGATGAGGAAGCCGCGTATCTTCTGCTGGGCATAGAGAACCAGTCGGAAATTCACTATGCGATGCCGGCTAGAAATATGCTGTATGACGCGATTCAATACTCCATGCAGATAGACGAAGCGGCGAAATCCCATCGCAGGGATAAATCACTGTCCGGTGTAACGGCGGGGGAATTTTTATCGGGTTTTTACAAGACAGATCGGTTGATTCCGGTGGTGACACTGGTGATTTTCTTTGGCGCCAACGAATGGGACGGACCTGCATCATTGCATGAGATGATGGCGGTATCTCATTCCGATGTTTTGAAATATGTGCCGGATTACCGGATGAATCTGATCACGCCCGCTGCGTTGACGGGCGATGAAGCCGAAAAGCTGACTTCCGATCTGAAAGAGGTATTGCTTTTCATCAAATATTCCAAAGACAAAGAGCAATTACGGCAACTGATGGAGGAAAATCCCAAGTTTAAGTCGATTGACCGTGAAACGGCCAATGTGATCAGAGCCGTAACAGGTTCCGCCATTGACATTGACCAGAATGAGGAGGTTGTGGATATGTGCAAAGCGATTGAGGATATCAGGCGGGAAGGCATCGAGCAGGGCATTGAGCAGGGCATCGAGCAGGGCATCGAGCAGGGCATTTGCGGTACGGTGTCCATTCTGAGGTCTTTGGCATTTTCCAGAGAACAAATCATTGAAAAAATAGCGGATACGTTTCACTTGAGCAGGGAAAAAGCAGAAGGCTATGTGGTTGCTTATGATTCATAACAGCAGCGGATGTCAGATCAGTCATATGTCAAAGGATGGGTTACAGAGTTGAACGGTAATAACAGCAATATCTTCCAAATGGCAGCCCCTTGTCTGCTGGGACTGGAAGGACTCGCGGCAGGAGAACTGCGCCGTATGGATGCGCAGCATGTGACGGCCGAGAACGGCAGGGTATTTTTTGAAGGCGACGGCAGTATGTTGGCGCGTGCCAACCTGAATTGCCGTTATGCCGAAAGAATCGGGATTGTCATGGGACGGTTTGAAGCCGTGTCCTTTGACGAGTTATTTGAGAAAACCAAGGCGCTTCCATGGGAGCGCTGGATTAGCAAATCCGATGCCTTTCCGGTCAAAGGAAGTTCACTGAATTCCCGGCTGCATTCCGTGCCTGACTGTCAGAAAATCATCAAAAAAGCCATAGTGGAGCGATTGAAAGCGAAGTACGCCCTGAACTGGTTCGAAGAAACCGGGGCATTGCATCGGATACAGTTCCTTCTGATGAAAGATCAGGTGCTGCTGATGATTGATACCTCCGGCGCGGGACTGCATAAGCGGGGCTACCGACCCAACGGTGCGGTTGCTCCCATTAAGGAGACACTGGCAGCGGCGATGGCGGATATCGCGTTTGTGCGGCGGGATTCCCATGTCATAGATCCCTGCTGCGGTTCAGGTACGATACTGATCGAATCCGCCATGAAGGCCCTTAACGTTGCGCCGGGACTGCGGCGGTCGTTTGCAGCGGAACAATGGCGGCAGGTTTCCCCGGATGTCTGGCGGTCGGAGCGCGAACGGGCCAAGGAGCTCATCAATCGTGACGCACAGTTCAGTGCCTGCGGCTATGATATTGACGAAAATGTGATAGAACTGGCGCGTCGGAATGCCTATCAGGCGGGGATGTCCAGACGAATTACGTTTGAGAAGCGGGATATCGCCGATTTTACCCCCGATGGGGAACGCGGTGTGGTGGTGTGCAATCCTCCCTACGGTGAGCGGCTGCTTACGCAGGAGGAAGCGCGTGCCATTTACCAGACGATGGGGAAACGATTTGAACGCCGCGACGGGTGGAGCTATGCGATTATAACGCCCGAGGAGGAATTTGAGCATTTCTTCGGTCGCAAGTGTGACAAGCAGCGCAAACTCTACAACGGTATGCTGCAATGCCGGTTGTATCTGTTTTTTAAGTAATCAGCCGTATCATTGCGGGTATGCGGATTTTGGCTGTGGTATTGTTTCCTTTTGGCGGAATGGGTCATTCATGAAAAATTAACTGTCGCCGTTGTTGTAATTGCCGCAGGCATGATGTATAATGGTAAAAACAGCCGTATGAACGGTTGACAGCGGGGAAAGAGGTGTTACTGCATTGGGCATAAATATCAGAGCGTCTGCCGAGGATTATCTGGAGGCAATCCTGATGATCGGCAAACGAAAGGGGTCGGTGCGCTCCATTGACATTGCCAATGAACTGGGCTTTTCCAAGCCCAGTGTAAGTGTGGCAATGAAGCACCTGCGGGAAAACGGATATATTCACATGGACGAGGGCGGCTTTATCACGCTGACCGACGCGGGTTATGGCATTGCGGATAAGATATACGAACGCCACTGTATCATGACAGAGTATTTTGAATTGTTGGGAATTCCTACCGATACGGCAGAGCGGGACGCGTGTAAAATTGAGCATATCCTGAGCAATGACACCTTTCAGGCAATTAAGCGTCAGTATGAAAAGCTGAAAAGCGAAAAGAACGGAATGCAACAGTAAATGCCGGAATAGGCTGTCTGAGAATGCTCCAGACAGCCCGTTTTCTTTGTGAATGGAGGAGTGAATGCAAATGCGAGCGGTCATTCAGCGTGTCACATCGGCTTCGGTCACGATTGACGGGAGCGTGCAAGGACACATCGGACAGGGCTTTCTGATATTATTCGGCGCAGGGCAGGGCGATACCCCCGAGGACGCTGTCCTTCTGGCACGAAAAACAGCGGGGTTGCGTCTTTTCTGCGACGGGGACGGAAAAATGAATCTGTCGCTGAAGGATGTCGGCGGCAGTGTGTTGGTCGTCTCACAATTTACGCTGTATGGAGACTGTCGGCGGGGGAACCGTCCCAGTTTTACGGGCGCCGCTCTGCCCAACGAGGCGGAAGCACTGTATGAATATTTTGTCGCGCTGCTGCGGCAGGAACATCAGATTGCGGACGTACAGACCGGGAGGTTCGGGGCAGATATGAAAGTAGCGCTTCTGAATGACGGTCCCGTGACGATTCTGCTGGATTCAGCCGATTGGAACCGCCCACGGCACACATCCAGCCAATTGGGTGACAATTCATCTAAAGGAGACAGTGTGAAATGATACACATCAAAAGAATTCCGGTGACGCCGATGGAAACCAATTGCTTTATCATACGTGACGAGGCAACAGGTCGCTGTGCCATTATTGATCCGGGCGCGCTGAATAAAGCATTGAGCGCTGCTATTGAGGAAGCCGGATACGACAGCTTTGATTATATCCTTCTGACTCACTGCCATTTTGACCATGTGGGCGGCGTAAGCCGTGTCAAGCAACTGACGGGCGCGCCGGTGGCGATTCACGCGGCGGATGCGCCGGGGCTGCGCGATCCGTATGTGAATCTTTCCGGCACCATGGGAGGATGCAAAACCATCTACTCTCCGGCGGATATCCTCTTTACTGACGGGCAGACGTTCCGGCTGGGCGAAACGGAGTTTACGGTACTGCATACGCCGGGGCATACCCCCGGCAGCTGCTGCTATTGTACTGATGGCATCATTTTCGCGGGCGACACATTGTTTTATGAATCAATCGGGCGCACGGATTTTCCGGGCGGCGATACGCGGCAGATGTACGATTCACTGGAGAGGCTTCTGGCTCTGGAGGGAGATTATTGTGTCTATACAGGGCATTATGAGCGCACTTCTCTCTCTCACGAGCGGGCATTCAATCCTTATATCAATTGGTGACAGGATTCTTTGCAGGAAAACGTTTTTTGGGGAATGAAGTGTTATGTATATTGTTACCGAGGGCATCAAGTCGCGATATGAATATGAAAAGCTGGCACGGGTGTTTTTTCCCGATCAGAAGATGAACGAACGGGAAGCGGACGATCCCGCCGCACTGCGTATCGAAGTGCGGCGGCGGGAAACCCTGATTTCCTCTCTGCTCCGGCTGGGGGATTGGGAAGCCTATGATGAGGTGACGGTAGAGGCACCTCTCGCAGAGGATAAAAACACCTGTGAGCTGACCGCCGCGCAGCTGCTTTGCCGTCAGTTCACGCGGCTGACAGGCTTCAATCCCCCATGGGGACTACTGACCGGCATCCGACCCATGAAACTGCTGCGTATGCTCACCCGGGATTACGGCGAAACGGAGGCAGACCGGCGTTTCCGCGAGGATTATCTGGTGTCGGACAGGAAACTGGCGCTGGGGCGGCGAACGGTACAGAATGAGGACAGAATTCTCGCTCTTTCGCGGGACAATTCCTTCAGCCTTTATCTCTCGGTTCCCTTTTGTCCCTCCCGGTGCAGCTATTGTTCCTTTGTCTCACAGTCCATTGAACACGCTGCCAAGCTCATACCGCAGTATGTGGAACTGCTGGTGAAGGAGATTGAAGTGACGGCGGGGATTGCCCGTTCACTCGGACTGCGGCTGGAATCGGTTTACATGGGCGGCGGTACGCCGACGACGCTCTCAGCGGAACAGCTGGAAACGGTATTGAGTGCGGTGACGCGGTATTTTGACGTATCGGGGATACACGAATTTACGGTGGAAGCGGGACGTCCCGACACCATTACCCCGGAAAAGCTGGCGGCGATCCGTCGCAGCGGCGTGGGACGCGTGAGCATCAATCCCCAGACGCTCAACGACGAGCTGCTGAGCGCTATCGGTCGGCGTCATACGGCGGCGCAGGTCTATGAGGCAATGGGCATGGCACGGGCAGCGGGATTTGAGAACATCAATATGGATCTGATTGCGGGCTTGCAGGGAGACACCATCGAATCCTATCGACGCACGGTAGATGAGGTAATGGCGCTGCATCCCGAATCGGTCACGGTACATGTCCTCGCTATGAAACGCGCCGCAGGACTGGTGACAGGGCATCTGGCGGAATACAACGCCGAAGGTGCGCTGGCGGCGGAGATGCTGGATTACGGAGAGCAGACCCTCACCGCCTGCGGTTATGAGCCGTATTATCTTTACCGGCAGTCCGGCATGGTGGGCAACCTGGAAAACGTAGGCTGGTCCCGTCCGGGCAGTGAGGGCGTCTACAACGTTTTCATCATGGACGAAACCCATACCATTCTCGCGGTGGGCGGCGGAGCCGTCACCAAACTCAAACAGCCCGGCGTGAATCACATTGAGCGCATCTTTAATTTCAAATATCCTTATGAATATATTTCGCGGTTTGATGAAATGATCGACAGAAAGAAGGGTATTATCGCGTTTTATGATCAATTTTGTTGATTACTACATCCGATACACCGAGCGTTTGCGCCATATTAACAACGCAGTCCGCATTGCACCTGACGAGCTGATCCGTCAGATGGAGGTGCAATACCGCAAACGCATCAATGAGATTGCCGATTTCGTAATGTCCATCGGCAGCGGGCGCAAGCTCATCATGCTTGCCGGACCGTCCAGTTCCGGCAAGACCACCACTGCCAATATGATCGTGGCACGGGTGAAGGAAGCAGGCGCGGGTGCGGTGCGTCTGTCACTGGACGATTTTTTCAAAGGGGAAGGACAGGCGCCGCTGCTGCCCGACGGAACCTATGATTATGAATCCGTGTATGCGCTGGACATTGAGCTCATGCGTGCTTGTCTGACCCAACTGCTTTCGGAAGGGCATTGTCTGATGCCGCGCTTTGATTTCCCGTCCAAAAGTCCCGCGCAGGAGCGCTATCCGCTGACGGTGGGAGATAACGACGTGATTATCGTGGAAGGGATTCATGCGCTCAATCCGGTGGTGACCGACTGCCTGCCGGAAGAAAACATGGTGAAAATCTATATCAGCGTCAAGCAGGGCATCAAGGAAGGAGAAGAGGAGGTTATTTCCGCCAAGCAGATTCGTTTTCTGCGGCGTCTGGTGCGGGATTACAAGTTCCGCAGCAGCGATCCCGAGCGCACGTTTGAAATGTGGCCGCAGGTGGTGCGGGGGGAAAAACTCTATATCCAGCCCTATAAACGGCTGGTGAATGTGACAATTAATTCGCTGCATATCTATGAGGTCAACGCCATCGCGGATAAGGCTATCGAACTGCTGCGTTCCATGAGTGAGGAAAGCCCTTACTATCAGGAGGCACAGGAATACATAAAAAAACTGGGACAATTTGAAAATCTGGACGAACGGTTGATCCCATCTGATTCGTTGCTGCGGGAATTTATCGGACAGGGTGCGCTGGAATGAAAAACGGAAAGCCGTTATTCCTGCCTGACCCGCGAAACAAAAGAGAGGAGCTTGGCGCATGATTGCAGTCGTGAACAGTATGGGATATCTGGGAATTGACGCCTACCGTGTCAGAGTGGAAGCCGATCTCGACAACAATCTGCCGGGCTTTGATGTGGTGGGATTACCCGATGCCTCCGTCAAGGAATCGCGTGACCGGGTGCGCGCCGCTATGAAAAACACGGGCTTTGAATTTCCTGACGCCAGAATTACGGTGAATCTGGCGCCGGCGAATATACGCAAGGAAGGCTCGCTCTACGATTTGCCGATTCTGATGGCGATTCTCTGCGCGGACGGTCAGATTGACGGTGTGCCGGAACACAGTGCCTTTATCGGCGAACTCTCGCTGACAGGAAACATCGGCGCCGTAAAAGGTGTGCTGGCAATGGTGATTGCGGCGCGGGATATGGGACTGAGTCCTGTCTTTGTGCCCAGAGACAACGCCGCGGAAGCCTCTGTGATAAACGGCGTAACGGTGTATGCCGTGGAAAAGCTGGAGGAAATCATTGCGCATCTTTCCGGACGGAAGGAACTGGCGCCGGTCAGAGCGTCAGATTTTCCCTGCGTGGATACGGAAGGTAACGAACCGGATTTTGCAGATGTGCGGGGACAGCAAATGTCGGCGCGTGCCCTGGAAGTGGCAGCGGCAGGCGGTCATAATGTCCTGCTGATCGGTCCGCCCGGTTCGGGGAAAAGTATGCTCGCCAAGCGGCTGCCGTCCATACTGCCGGATATGACTTTTGAAGAATCCATTCAATGCACCAAAATCCATTCCATTGCGGGGATTCTGCCGCCGGGCGTGCAATTGATTCGCCGCCGTCCGTTCCGTTCGCCCCATCACAACGCTTCGTCGGCGGCGCTGGTAGGCGGCGGTCATGTGCCGGGACCGGGCGAGGTGTCCATTGCGCATAATGGCGTACTGTTTCTGGATGAACTGCCGGAATTCAACAAGGCAACGCTGGATATGCTGCGGCAGCCGCTGGAAGATCATGTCGTAACCATTTCCCGTTCCACAGGACGGGTAACATATCCCTGTGATTTTCAGCTGATCGCGGCGATGAATCCCTGCCGATGCGGTTATTTCGGACATCCGACGCGTCCCTGTACCTGCCGCAAGGGAGCCGTAACACGGTATCTGAGCAAGATTTCCGGACCGCTGCTCGACCGTATCGACATTCATGTGGAGGTGCCGCCGGTCGATTACAGCGACCTTTCCCGCGCGACGCCGTCCGAATGCTCGGCGCTTATCAAACAGCGGGTGGACGCGGCGCGCGGACGGCAGCAGGAACGGTTTGCGGGAACAGGTATTTCCTGCAATGCGCGTATTACGCCGGAACTGTTTCATCAAGCCTGTGTGCTGACCGACGATGCTTCCCGGCTGCTCAAGCTGGCTTTTGACCGTATGCACCTGTCGGGACGCGCGTATGACAGAATTGTAAAGGTTGCGAGAACCATTGCCGATCTGGATGGCAGCGACGTGATTTCATCCCCGCATATCAGCGAAGCGGTGCAGTACCGTTCTTTGGACAGGGAATACTGGAATCAGTGACCTGTCATTTTTGTGACCGTTTTATTTTTTTCCCCCGTATCTGTTTCATAGCCGGAACGGAGGGTGTGAATCTGTGGAAAAATCAGAAAAAAACAAAGCTTCGACATAATTCACGCATTTGTGACACAATCGGCATAGTATATTATAAGGGAACATACCGAAATGCCATACGCATTTCTCCCTTCTCAAAAAAATCCGGGAAAAATACCGATTCGGTGATTATACGCGGCGATTATGGCAAAAATATCAATGCGGGTGTCGGGAAACGGTGTATGACAACCCGGAAATCCAAAACAAAAGATTTTCCACAGAAAACAGAAAGGACGATTAAGCCATGAATGTAAAGAGAGGCGACATCTATTATGCGGATCTCAGTCCCGTAGTAGGTTCCGAACAGGGCGGCGTGAGACCCGTACTTATTGTACAGAATGATGTCGGCAATAAATTCAGTCCCACGGTAATCGCGGCGGCGATCACCAGTCAGACGGAAAAAACGCATTTGCCCACGCATATTTATGTGCAGTCAGTAGAGTGCGGACTGCACAAGGATTCCGTGGTGCTGCTGGAACAGATACGCACACTGGATAAACGGAGGCTCAAAGAGTGTATGGGACGGCTGGACGGTCATACCATGGATCGGGTTGACCGCGCCATATCCATCAGCTTCGGACTGGGAGCGGATGCGTCGCGGGTCAGCCATATGTCCCAGAATAAGGGAAGACAGGAACGTACCGTCCCCGCCGAGCGGAAGCTCCGGGTAGAGAAGTAACCTCGCTCTTAGAATATTGTCTGAAACAAATACTCCCTGCCCGGCTGTTACGGTCGGACAGGGAGGTACATATTTATACAGGAAATAGTGAAAATTCAAAACAGCTTGGCGATTTCGTCGGGATGAAGGTGAGGCTGGAGCGCGGCGTTGACTGTCATGGCAATAAACCGGGCGGCGCGGTCGGTAAGCAGATCAATCTCGCGCGGGGTGACGATCAGGTTTTCTCCGATGGTTTTAGGGCAGTTTCCGCCGCAGAGATCATCCGAGAGCGTGCGCAGATCCACTACGGTGGGAACGCCCAGCGATACAACGCGGGTGCCGAGAAAGGCGCTGTCAATGCAGGGACGGTTGTTGCCTACCCCCGCGCCGGGAGAAATGCCGCTGTCGCTGATCTGTATGGTACGTCCCAGCCGGGAAAGACTGCGGGCAGCCATCGCGTCGATGACAATCACGGCGGCAGGATGCAATCCTGCACACAGACATTGCAGATACTCTGCTGCTTCAATGCCGGTCTGACCCAGTACGCCCGGCGCAATGACCGTGGTGGGACGCAGCGGCGCCAGACCGCATTTTTCCGCCAGTTCTCCCGAAATGTGGCGGGTGGCGAGAATACGCGAAGCTGCCTTGGAACCCAGCGCGTCGGGGGTAATGGCGGTATTGCCCAGACCTGCCGCCAGAATGCCGCCGTGACGGGGGAGCAATTCCCGCAGGATGTCCGAGGCGGCTTCGAAGCAGCTTTCGGGCTCAAACGCCGCGTCGGAGAACGGCAGCATTTCAAGGGTATAGTATTCTCCCTGCGGCTTGCCAACGGCTTTGGAAGCAGCTTCGTCGGTGATGACGGTGCGGGTGATGGTCACGCCGTCGACCGTGCGGGTTTCGGAGGAAATGCCGTCCTGCGTGCCGACAGTTTCCGCCAGTTCAATGGTCAGATCGGTACGGGTATTCATGGTCTGTCACGTCTCTTTCGGAGGATGATTTTCATTTTACAACCGATAGTATGCACCGTGGCGGGTAAATTTATACAGACAACGACAAGGAACAGTGAAAGATTGACATATGCTTTACAAAAACGGTTTGACAGTACTTTCGGATTTTACATTGGAGGAAGCCGATGTAAGGGTTTCCAAAGGGCGCATTATGGATATCGTGCCGCGCGGTACGCTCCATGACCCGGAGGGAGAAATCGACCTGACGGGACGCATTCTGGCGCCGGGTCTGATTGATATGCACATTCACGGCTGCGCCGGTGCGGATTTCAGTGCGGACAAAGATACGGCAGCCTGTCTTACCCGTATGAGTGACTATCTGGGTTCACGGGGCATTGCCGCCTTTGCGCCGACGGTGATGACCATGCCGGGGGAGGAACTGCGCGGGCTGATGAAGCGGTATCAGAAGGCAACGGTCAATCCGTTGGCGGGAGCGGCTGCGGCAGGAATTTATCTGGAAGGACCGTATCTGTCGGCGAAGCGGTGCGGCGCACAACCCGCGTCCTGTCTGCGGCTGCCGGATATCGCGGAATTCAATGAACTGCGCCGTCTGAGCGGCGATGCGATCCGCGTGGTATGTGTCGCGCCGGAACTCCCCGGCGCTGAGGAATTCATACATCATGCCGCGGCGGTGTGCCGGGTTTCCGCGGCACATACGGCTGGGGATTATGATACCCTTCGGACGGCAATCGAGGCAGGCGTGACCCATGCCACCCACCTTTACAACGGCATGAATCCCATTTCGCACCGTGCGCCGGGCGGCGTCGCGGCACTGATGGAAGACAAGCGCGTGATATGTGAGCTGATCTGCGACGGACTGCACGTCCATCCCGCGATGGTGCTGCTGACCTATCGGCTGATCGGTGCAGACAGGCTGTGTCTGGTGTCCGACGCGATGGCAGCGACGGGGTTGGGAAACGGCTCTTTCAAACTGGGCAGTCAGGACGTCACCGTGCGCGGCAATGAAGCACGTCTCTCGGACGGAACGCTTGCCGGTTCCGTTACCGATCTCATGCAGGCATTTGAAAACGCGGTTGCCTTCGGCATTCCGCCGCTCGACGCGCTGAAAGCCGTTACAATCAACCCCGCCCGGGCGCTGGGAATCGATGCGATGCTGGGTTCGGTTGCGGTGGGCAAGTCCGCGCGGCTGGTGGTGCTGGATCAGGATTTCCGTATGGTAAAGAGAGGGTAACGATGAAGCAGAAGGAAACATTCGGAACGACAAATACATACGCATATGATCTGGATATCGCGGTAATCGGCGGCGGAGCGGCGGGTTTGTCGGCGGCGATTGCGGCGGGACGGGCGCTGCCTGACGGAGCCAAGCTGGCGGTACTTGACGCGCAGCCGCGCTGCGGCAGAAAACTGCTTGCCACCGGCAACGGTCGGTGCAATCTCACCAACCGGACCGCCGGTCCGGCGGATTATCACACGGATGACCCCCGCGCCGTGAGCCGGGTGTTCAGCGGCGTGAATGTGGACGATACGCTGGCGTTCTTTGAATCGCTGGGGCTGGTCTGGCGAGAGGAAGAGGAAGGCCGCATTTATCCCGCCTGCGGACAGGCGTCCGCCGTGCTGGATCTGCTGCGGCTGGAATTGATGCGTCTGGGCGCGGCGGAGGTGTGCGGCTGCCGGGTGGAACGCATATCGCCGCAGGAAGACGGCTTTGTGCTGCGTTCGCCGCTTGGCGCCATTCATACCAAACAGGTGATCGTGGCGTGCGGCGGTATGGCGGCGCCCCAACTGGGCGGCGTGAACTGGGGCTATGACCTGCTTCGCCCACTCGGACATACCGCTACCAAGCTCTGCCCTTCGCTGTCACCCCTGCCGGTGGATTCTCCCCATCTCGGCTCGCTCAAGGGCATTCGCGCCCATGTCAAAGCGGCGGTGGGAGACAGTCGGGGCGAGATTGCTTCGGACGAGGGAGAAGTGCAGTTCGGCGACAAAGCGCTTTCGGGCATTGTCATCTTTCAGCTTTCGTCGGAAGCGGCAGGAGTGACGCATGGGAAAGACCTGTGCGTGACGCTGGATATGCTTCCGGAACGGAATCAAAACGGCATTGTGGCGCTGCTCATCAAACGGCGTGCCATTCTGCCGCACCTCACGCTGGAAAATTATCTTACAGGCGTATTCAACAAGCGGGTGGGAATGTGCCTGCTCAAACAGGCGGGACTGACGCCGCTTTCCCGTTCGGTGTCGGAACTGTCCGACGGCGATATCCGCCGTCTGGCTGGTATTATCAAAAGCTGGCGGTTCCCGGTCAGCGGCACGGCAGCGTGGAACAGCGCGCAGGTGACAAGCGGCGGTGTGCGGCTGTCGGAATTCGACGGAATGACCATGCAGTCCCGCCTTCAGCCGGGACTTTACGCGGCGGGTGAACTGCTCAACGCGGACGGACGCTGCGGCGGCTTTAACCTACAATGGGCGTGGAGCAGCGGCATACTGGCGGGAAGAAGCGCCGCGGAAAGTCATGCACGATCTGGCAGGTAAAGGGAGGAGACGGAAATCATGCTTCAGATCACCGATCTCAGAATTCCGCTGGACGGCATGAATGAGCCGTATCTGCGGAAAGCAGCGGCGCAGCAGATGAAGATTGCGCCGGAGGAAATTGCCGTGCTGCGGCTTGTCAAAAAATCCGTTGACGCACGGAAGAAGGAAGACGTACATTTTGTCTGCGCGATAGAATGCCAGCTCAAAAGTCCCAAGACCGAAAAGCTGGTTTTGTCTCGAAAAAACAGCCATATTTCCATAGCAATGCCGTACTTGTACGAACCACCCATTGCGCCGAAATCTCCCCTGCGTCCCGTCGTGGTGGGAAGCGGACCGGCGGGACTGTTTGCGGCACTGCTGCTGGCGCGTGCGGGACAGCAGCCCATCATTCTGGAACGCGGGAAGGAACTGCGGGAACGGCGCGCGGCAGTCGAACGCTATTTCACGGGCGGTGCGTTTGATGGGGACGGCAATATTCAGTTCGGCGAAGGCGGCGCCGGTACCTTTTCGGACGGAAAGCTCACCACCGGCACCAAAGACAGACGCATTCGATTCGTGCTGGAGGAATTTGTGCGTGCGGGGGCACACGAAAGCATTCTGTACGACGCAAAACCTCATATCGGCACCGACATACTCATGACCGTGCTGACCAATCTCCGTGCCCAGATTACCGCGCTGGGAGGAGAATACCGGTTCTGCACGAAGCTGGTGGATACGGCTGTCACAAACGGAAAGATTACTTCCGTCGTAACCGTCTGCGACGGAAAGACGGAGGAATTCGCGGCGGACAGTGTGATACTCGCGACAGGACATTCCGCGCGTGACACCTTTGCCCGGCTGTATGAGAAAGGCATTCCCATGATGCAAAAGCCCTTCGCGGTGGGCGCGAGAATTGAGCATCCGCAGGAACTCATCAGCAAGGCGCAGTACAGCAATTTCTGGAATCATCCGGCGCTGGGAGCGGCAGACTATAAGCTGGCGGTGCATCTCCCCGACGGACGGGGTGTGTATACCTTCTGTATGTGTCCGGGCGGGTATGTGGTGGCGGCGGCGAGTGAGCCAAATACCGTTGTCACCAACGGTATGAGTTACTTTGCCCGCGACGGACGCAACGCCAACAGCGCCTTGCTGGTAGGCGTGAACCCTTCGGATTTCGGCAGCGATCACCCGCTGGCAGGCGTGGAATTCCAACGGAAGATCGAACGTGCGGCGTATGATGGCACCCGCAGTGCCAAGGCACCGGCGCAGTTGGTGGGGGACTTTCTCAATCATATGCCCTCTACGACGTTCGGAAGCGTCACCCCCACTTATCGACCTTCGGTCGCGCTGGGAGAAATCGGCTGCTGCCTGCCGGATTTTGTGACAAATGCCATGCGGGAAGGAATCGTGCTGCTGGACAAAAAGCTGCACGGCTTCGCGCTGCCCGACGCGGTTCTGACCGCGCCCGAAACCCGCAGCAGTTCCCCCGTGCGTATTTTGCGCGGTGAGGATTTACAGTCGCCAGCCGCGAAGGGACTGTATCCTTGCGGTGAGGGAGCTGGCTACGCAGGCGGCATCATGTCGGCGGCGGTGGACGGTATCAAATGCGCCGAAGCGGTGATCCGGAAGCAAGCATGACCTCATGCAAAAAAAATAAAAAAATCCGGCAAATCTCCCGTTGACCTCTTGCAATGCGGGGGAATTTGTGGTAAAATCAATGCGTAATGTGTGGCGGGCAAACGGCGGTCGGTCGGGAAAGCGCTGAAGCGGCGTTTTCCGGGCGACAATCAATAGTCGGGGGTTCATCACTGTTCAAATGTTCATTCTCATTATCGGAGGTAATACCCTATGAGTTCTTTGCTTAACAAAAAGTCTGTTGACGACATCAACGCCAAGGGCAAGAAGGTTCTCGTCCGCTGCGACTTCAATGTGCCGCTCAAGGACGGTGTCATCACCGACACCAACCGTCTGACAGCCGCGCTCCCCACCATTCAGAAACTGGTGGCTGACGGCGCGAAGGTCATTCTCTGCTCTCATCTCGGCAAGCCGAAGGGCGAGCCCAAGCCGGAACTGTCGCTGGCTCCCGTGGCAGCCAAGCTCACCGAGCTGCTGGGTCAGGAAGTCAAGTTTGCCGCCGATCCCGAAGTGGTGGGTCCCAACGCCAAGGCAGCGGTGGAAGCAATGCAGGACGGCGATGTGATCCTCCTCGAAAACACCCGTTACAGAAAAGAAGAAACCAAGAACGGCGACGCTTTTTCCGAAGAGCTGGCTTCCCTTTGCGATATCTTTGTCAATGACGCGTTCGGCACCGCTCACAGAGCGCACTGCTCCAACGTCGGCGTGGCAAGCAAGGTGGATACCGCTGTGGTGGGTTATCTCATTCAGAAAGAAATCCAGTTCCTCGGCAACGCGGTAGAGAATCCCGTGCGTCCCTTCGTCGCAATTCTCGGCGGTGCTAAAGTTGCCGATAAGCTCAACGTCATCTCCAACCTGCTCGAAAAGTGCGATACCCTGATTATCGGCGGCGGTATGGCTTACACCTTCCTCAAGGCACAGGGCAAGGAAGTCGGTAAATCCCTCGTGGACGACACCAAGATCGACTACTGCAAGGAAATGATGGAAAAGGCGGAGAAGCTCGGCAAGAAGCTGCTCCTGCCCATCGACACCACCGTTACCAAGGAATTCCCCAACCCCATCGACGCGGAAATCGAAGTCACCGTGGTGGATACCATTCCGGCTGACATGGAAGGTCTGGATATCGGCACCAAGACGGCAGAACTCTTCGCGAGCGAAGTCAAGTCCGCCAAGACCGTTGTCTGGAACGGACCGATGGGCGTGTTTGAAAATCCGATTCTCGCCAAGGGCACCATCGCGGTTGCCAAGGCACTGGCGGAGACCGAGGCTACCACCATTATCGGCGGCGGCGATTCTGCGGCGGCTGTCAACCAGCTCGGCTTCGGCGACAAGATGTCCCACATTTCTACCGGCGGCGGCGCTTCCCTTGAATTCCTCGAGGGCAAGGAGCTTCCCGGCATTGCCTGCCTGAACGAGAAATAAGTTTTCCCGGTTCAGGAAAATCCAATAAAGAAATCAAGCGGGGCTGATTCCGTGCAGGCTTTAGACTGCTTTTAGGGGTCAGTTCCGTATACTTTATGTACAAATATTACCAAAAAGGAATGAATAAAATATTATGAATAAATCCCTTCGTAAGGCGGTTATCGCCGGCAACTGGAAGATGAACAAGACTCCCGCTGAGACAACCGTACTGATTAACGAGATCGCTCCCCTTGTTAAGGACGCGGACTGCGACGTGCTGGTGTGCGTTCCGTATGTCGATCTCTGGAACGCGCTGGAAGCTACCAAGGGCACCAATATCAAGGTCGGCGCGGAGAACTGCCACTGGGCAAAGAGTGGTGCTTTCACCGCGGAAGTGAGCGCGGATATGCTCACCTCTATGGGCGTGGAATATGTCATCATCGGTCACAGCGAGCGCAGACAGTATTTCGGTGAGACCGACGCGACGGTCAACGCCCGCACCAGAGCCGCCCTTGAAACCGGTATGACCGCGATTGTCTGTGTCGGCGAGACCCTGGAACAGCGTGAAGCGGGCATTACCGAGTCGCTCGTGCGCGAGCAGACCACCAAGGCGCTCGAAAATGTCACCGCCGAGCAGCTCGACAGAATCATCATTGCCTATGAACCCGTATGGGCGATCGGCACCGGCAAGACCGCTACGGCAGAGCAGGCAAATGAAGTCTGCAAGATCATCCGCACCCTCATCGGTGAGCTTTACGGCGCCGAAGCAGGCGACAAGATGGTGATTCAGTACGGCGGATCCATGAACGACAGCAACGCCGTGGAACTGCTGGATCAGCCCGATGTGGACGGCGGTCTGATCGGCGGCGCTTCTCTTGTGGCAACCAAGTTTGCAGCGATCGTTGCGGCTGCCAGCCGATAAATTTAGTGATTAGTGATTAGTGATTAGTGGTCAGTGGTCAGCTTCCGGCAAGCCGCTGACCACCGGAAGCTAATTGTGAGGAAGGAATAACAATATGAAGAAACCCGTAGTACTTTGTATTATGGACGGCTATGGCATCAAGGATCCCTTCGGCAATGCCATCGCTGCCGCCAAAAAGCCGAATCTGGATCGGTTCTTTGAAGAAAACGCCTACACCACGATCGGCGCGTCCGGCATGGCGGTGGGTCTGCCCGACGGTCAGATGGGCAACAGCGAAGTCGGTCATACCAATATGGGTGCCGGCCGCATTGTCTATCAGGAACTGACCCGTATCACCAAAGCCATCAACGAAGGCACCTTTGCCTCGAACGAAGCCATCAAAGGCGCAATGGTCAACTGCAAGATCAAGGGCGGCGCGCTGCATCTCATGGGGCTCATGAGTGACGGCGGCGTTCACAGCCATATCACCCACCTTTACGCGCTGCTGGAAATGGCGAAGAAATACGGCATTCACGACGTCTTTGTGCATTGCTTCCTCGATGGACGCGACGTACCGCCCGCTTCCGGCGCGGATTATGTGGCACAGCTTCAGGAAAAAATGAAGGAAATCGGCGTGGGCAAGGTTGCCACTGTCATGGGACGGTATTATGCCATGGACAGAGACAACCGCTGGTCGCGTGTCTCCAAGGCATATGACGCAATGGTTTACGGCGAGGGCATTCAGAATCCTGACCCGGTAGCGGCGATCAAGGCTTCGTATGAGCAGATTGACGAGGAAGGCAAGCACATCACGGATGAATTCGTGGTGCCGGTGGTCTGTCTCGAAGGCGCCAATATCAAGGACGACGATTCGGTCATCTTCTTCAATTTCCGCCCCGACCGCGCCCGTGAAATCACCCGCGCGCTGGTAGACCCCGATTTTCTCGGCTTTACCCGCCGCAGCTTCCTCAGGCTTTACTATGTCTGCATGACCCAATATGACGCTACCATGCCCAATGCCAAGGTTGCTTTCACGCCTCAGTCGCTTAAAAACACGCTGGGCGAATACATTTCCGATCTGGGACTCAAGCAGCTCCGTATTGCCGAGACCGAAAAATATGCCCATGTGACGTTCTTCTTCAACGGCGGTGTGGAAACCCAGTACGAGGGCGAAGACAGAGTGCTGGTCAAGTCCCCCGCTGTGGCAACCTATGATCTCCAGCCGGAGATGAGTGCCTTTGAGGTGCGCGACCGGTTGGTGGAGTGCATTCGCTCCAAGAAGTACGACGTCATTATCGTGAATTTCGCCAACTGCGATATGGTGGGTCACACCGGTATCTTTGACGCTGCCGTGGCGGCAGTGGAAGCGGTGGATGCCTGCGTGGGTGATGTCGTGCGTGCGGCTGTCGATGAGATGGGCGGCGTAGTCATGATTACCGCCGACCACGGTAATGCCGATCAGATGCTGGATGACAAGGGTAAGCCCTTTACCGCGCATTCCACCAATCCCGTTCCCTTCTGCGTGGTAGGGCATCACTGCCGTCTGCGCGAAGGCGGCTGCCTGGCGGATATCGCTCCGACCATTCTCGAAGTCATGGGACTGGCACAGCCCAAGGAAATGACCGGTGTATCACTGATTGCCAGATAATTTTTCCGCCCCGAAAGACCGTTCAGCGGAATTGTAATGATATAGAAACAGCAACCGAGCGGGCATACTCTCTTTCAGAAGCAAATGCCCGCTCGGTTTTTATTGAACACGGAAGGGAGTCAATCCATGAAAGAGTACCGGAATTATATCTTTGATCTGTACGGCACGCTGGTGGATATCAATACCAATGAAGGCAAGCCGTATCTGTGGAAAAAAGTGACGGAGATGTATGCCTATTACGGCGCACACTATACCCCATCGGAATTCCGGAAGGCATATCTGCGCCTTTGCGCGGCGCATACCGAAGCGCTGCGGGCGAAAAACGGTGCCAAGTATCCCGAAATCCAGCTCGAATATGTCTTTCAGGATCTCTTTACCGAGAAAGGCGTGACGGTTTCAATGGAGATCATCCGCACCATCGGACAGGCGTTCCGGGTGATTTCCACCAAATTCCTCTGTCTTTACAAAGGCGTGCCGGAACTGCTGGACGCGATTCACGCGGCGGGCAAGAAGGTCTATCTGCTCTCCAATGCACAGGAGATGTTCACCAAGCACGAAATGATCTCGCTGGGGATTTACGACAAGTTCGACGGCATTGTCTTTTCATCGGATGAGGGACTGTGCAAGCCGGAAGAGAAATTTTTCCGTACCGTAGTGGAGCGTTACGGGCTGCATATCGACGAATGCCTTATGATCGGCAACGACGCGGGTACTGATATCGCAGGCGCAAGGAATATAGGTATGGATTCGCTCTACATACACTCGGACATCTCTCCGAAGCTCACCGACCTGACCGGCGCGGACATTCCCGCGACCTTCAAAGTCATGGACGGGGATTTTACCAAAATAAAGGATTTAGTGCTGTAAGTTTTCAAACACGCCAAAAACGGGTCAGGGAACCGCTGTCATATATCTTTGGGAAGAGATATGACAAATGTTCTTTGACCCGTTTATTCTCTATCAGGCGTTTGACATCAAAGCTTGTTAAAAATCCTGCAACGTCGCCAGATAACTGCCCGCGTCGGAGGGCATCCGCCAGTCGCCGCGCGGAGAGACGGCAACACTGCCCACTTTGGGACCGTCGGGCAGACAGCTTCGTTTGAACTGCTGGGTGACAAAGCGTCGCAGGAAGGTCTGAAGCCATTTATGAATGGTTTCGGGAGAATAATCCCCATCAAAGGTGAGGCAGGCGAGACGGTAGATTTTCCGGGGAGAGAAGCCGCAGCGCAGGAAATAATAAAGGAAGAAATCGTGCAGTTCATAGGGACCCACCAAATCCTCGGTGCGCTGCGCAATCTCGCCGTTTTCCTCCGGCGGGAGCAGTTCGGGACTGACGGGGGTATCCAACACGTCATAGAGAACGGAGCGCAGCGGTTCGGGAGAAACGGAGGCAAAGTAATCCACAAGATAGCGCACTAAGGTCTTGGGTACGCCTGCGTTGACGCCGTACATGGACATATGGTCGCCGTTATAAGTAGCCCAGCCCAGCGCCAGTTCTGAGAGATCGCCGGTGCCGATGACCAGACCGCCGTGAAGGTTGGCGGTGTTCATCAGAATCAGCGTGCGCATACGCGCCTGCGAATTTTCATAGGTCACGTCAGTGGTCACGCCGTCATGACCGATATCGCGGAAATGCTGCTGTACGGCGTCGTGAATATCCACTTCGCGGAAAGAGGTGCCGAGTGCCTCCGCCATCTTCTGAGCGTTGGATTTGGTGCGGGATGTCGTACCGAAACAGGGCATGGTGAGCGCAATAATATTTTCCATCGGGTAGTGCAGCTGACGGAACGCGTCCACGGTCACGAGATAGGCAAGCGTGGAATCCAGTCCGCCGGAAAGCCCGATGACCGCGTGATCGGAGTGGCTGCCTTTCAATCGCTGCTGCAATCCCGCACTCTGAATGTGAATGATTTCGCGGCAGCGTTCCTCCAGATGATCGCGGGAGGAAGGCACAAACGGCGCTTTCGGGAAGGTGCGGGTGAGCTTGGTTTCGGTAATATCGAGATGGAAATGCGCAAGTAAGGGGTATTCCTCGGAGACACTGCTCACAAACGTAGACATACGGCGGCGGTCGGCGTTGAGCTTTTGAACGTCGATATCCGCCGTGATAAAGGTGCCGGTAGACCAGCGCTGTTCGGCGAGCATTGCGCCGTTTTCCGCAATCATGCCGTGACCCGAAAAAACCAGATCGGTGGTGGATTCACCGCCCCCCGCGCTGCTGTACACATACGCGCCCACCTGACTGGCGGAAAGGTGGCGCACGAGTTCCCGGCGGTAAGCCGCCTTTCCGATGACCTCATTGCTGCATGAGAGGTTGCAGATAACGTTGGCGCCTGCCAGCGCGAGATGTACGGACGGCGGAAAAGGTACCCATGCGTCCTCACAGATTTCTACTCCCACCACCAGTTCCGGCAGCTCAGCGCAGCGGAAATAGCCCTGACCCAGAGAAATGGTTTGCCCGAGATAGCGGATAACGGTTTCCTGCCGGGGAGCGGGAGAAAAGCGGCGCCCTTCATAAAATTCGGCATAGGTGGGAATATGTGTTTTGGGAACCAGACCGATAAGCCGACCGCGGTTGATAACAGCGGCACAGTTGTAAAGCGCGCCGTCCCACGGTACCGGAACACCCACGATGACCAGCGTGTCCATGTCTGCGGTAGCGGCAACGACGCGCCTGAGTGCGGTTTCCGCTGCGTCCAGCAATGCCTGCTGAAGAAAAAGGTCTTCTAAGGTATAGCCTGTGATACCCAGTTCCGTAAAGACCGCGATTTTGACGCCCTGCGCGTGCATATCACGGAGCATGGCAATCATGCGGTCGGCATTGACGGCAGGGTTGCCTAAGGCGATTTCGGGAACACCTGCGGCGGCTTTGATAAATCCGTCTGTCATAGTGTGAATTCCGTCCTTTCCTATCCAAAAAATAATGACTTGACATGACCGCCTTGATAATGATTATGGCGACGTATCATAAAATCCCGCGTTGTTAAGCAGTTCTTCGGCGGTACGGCGCATGGTGTCGGTGATCACGTCGCCGCCGTTGATCCGCGCCAGTTCCTCCCGCCGTTCGGCAAAGTCCAGCGGACGGACAGAAGTGAAGGTACGTCCTCCCTCCACATTTTTCTGAATCAGCAGATGGGTATCCGCCTGCGCCGCGAGCTGTGCCAGATGGGTAATACAGATGATCTGACGGCTGCGGGACACTTCCCTCAGCTTCACGCCTACCTTATGCGCGGCGCGTCCGCTGATGCCGGTATCCACCTCGTCAAAAATCATGGTGTCGATGTCGTCAATATCCGCCAGCACGGTCTTGATTGCCAGCATAATGCGGCTGAGTTCGCCGCCCGACGCAATCTTGCCCAGCGGCTTGGGCGGTTCGCCGGGGTTGGCGGAAATCAGGAATTCCACCGTGTCCGCTCCGTTGGGACCAAGTTCACAGGGCTGAATATCCACAGCAAGCGTCACACGGGGCATATCGAGAAAGGTGAGTTCTCTGCCCACTGCCTCACAGAACCGGTCGGCAGCCGCACGGCGAAGCGACGTGATCTCCGCGGCAGCCCGTGCGGTATCGTGGTGAAGCGATCTTGCCTGCTGTGCCAGTTCCTCCAGCCGTTCGTCCGAACGCTCCATCGTGTCAAGTTCCTGCCGCGCCCGCGCCAGATAATCCAGCGCTTCCTGCTCGTCACCATACTTGCGGCGTATCTTCGCGAGCGTTTCCAGCCGGGTTTCGATTTCGTCCAGCTCATACGGACTGAATTCACTGTCCTCCCGAAGCGCCATCGTCTCCGCCGCCACATCCTCCAATTCATATCCCAGATTCCGCAGCCGTTCACACAAATTCGCCGCAGCAGGCAGCAGCGACGAGAGCGACAGTAATTCCTCACAGCAGCGTTCCATCATCGACTGGGCGCCGTCGAAGTCCTCTCCCCCCCCGATCATCGCGGAGACTGCGCCGAGTGCCTGTTCCACCCGTTCGGCGTTCACGATTCTCTCCCGCCGCTGCTTTAATGATTCTGTCTCCCCCACCGTTACTGACGCGCTTTCCAGTTCCTCAATCTGATAGCGGAGCATATCCATACGCCGTTCTTTTTCCGCGTCATCCACACGGGACTGCTTCCATTCCCGCAGTGTATCACTGTATTCCCGATAGAGAGCGGCATAGGCGGCAAGCTTGTCGGCATAGCCGCCCATACTGTCGAGATATTTCATATGGCGCTCCGTAGACAGCAGCGCCTGGTTTTCATGCTGTCCGTGAATATGAATGAGTTCCCGTCCCACACTGCGCAGAAGCGACAGCGTGGCGGGACGGTCATTGATCCTGACACTGCCCCGACCGTCTGCGCGGATTTCCCGCTGGAGCAGCAGGCAGCCGCCGTCCTCCTGGCTGGGTTCCACGCCCAGCGTGGAAAGCACTTCCGCCGTGGCGGTCGAAATGCCTTCAAATGTCGCACTGACAAACGCCCTGTCCGCCCCGGTGCGAATCAATTCGCGGCTGGTGCGCTGACCCAGTACGGCGTGAATGGAATCAATCAAAATAGACTTGCCCGCGCCGGTTTCGCCGGTCAGCACGTTAAAGCCCTTGTGAAAATCAATTTCTGCCCGCTCGATCACAGCGATATTTTCAATATACAGTTTACTGATCATGAAGTTCTCTCACCTGATATTTTTCTGCATCATATATTGTGTTGCTGTTCGTTATCGGATCGACACGCCCAGAAGCTTTTCCATCTCTTCGGTCAGCGCCTGCGCGTCCTTGTCGGTGCGGCAGAGTACAAAGATCGTGTCCTCCCCCGCCAGTGTGCCGACAATATTCTCCCACGCCAGCTTGTCAAACGCTGCGCACACGCCCTGCGCCATGCCGGTCACACATCTCACGCACACAATATTCTGCCCACGTGCCACGGAAGCCACATTATCTGCGAAAAGCCGGAAAAATTTTTCCGAATTGATCGTGTGTTCCCCACCGGTTTCGGCATAGCGGCTGGTTCCCGTTCCAGAAGGAATCTTGACCAGTCTCAGATAATTGATGTCACGCGAGATAGTCGCCTGCGTCACATGATAGCCCTGCTCCGCCAGCAGCGCCATGAGTTTTTCCTGCGTGTCCACATCGTTCTCTCTTATGATGTCCAGAATCTTTCTGTGTCTTGCGTTCTTCAAAAAACGATCCCGTCCTTCACCGTCACTCTCACTCAAGTGACATTTTCTGCGTAAATACGCTTGTAAAGCTGTTTTGCTTGATAATTATAAATTTAGCGCTTTGACGAGATTTCTTAATATGAATGGTACAGCCCGCTTCCAACTGATAATAGCTGTCCCCGTCCATATTCAGAAAAACCTCGTTATCCCGCGTAATCATAGGCGCGATGTCCAAAGTCGCGTCACTTGCAAAGATAATGGAACGGTCACACAATGAATGGGGACAAATCGGCGTCAGAATAATACTCTTGACCGCCGGGTCCACCACCGGACCGCCTGCCGACAGCGAATACGCCGTAGAGCCTGTGGGTGTGGAAAAAATCAGCCCGTCGGCGCGGTATTGCAGGCAGACGTTGTCGTTGTGCATCACACTGAAATCAATGATATGGGAGGTTGTTCCCCGTGAAAGCACCGCGTCATTCAGTACAATATTGCGGTATTGGCACCGCCCGTTCTGATTGACCGTCACATCCAGCATCATACGCCGCTGTATCGCGTATTCCTTGGTCACCAGCCGGGAGATCAGATCCAGTTCCGAAAATTCCAGACCCGCCATAAATCCCAGCCGTCCCAGATTCAGCCCAAGCACCGGTTTATCGTACACCGACGCGCTCGTGGCGCTTCGCAGGATGGTTCCGTCTCCGCCGATTGCAATCACCGCATCACAGTCGGTCATCAGTTCTCCGATATCATCACTCCACCGATCGCAATGATAGCGGTAAATTTCGTGGTCAGGCGACGTCATCCAGACCGCACACTTCAATTCATGCAGCTTGCGGCAGAGCCGCAGCGTATTCTGATAAATATCCGGCTTGTCGTTGTTGGGCGTAATGAGCAGATTCATTCTGTGTGTCCCCCCTCTCTTCTGACACGCTTTCTCCTTAAACGCCTTTTTTATCACCCCAGCGCTGTATGAGATGCCTCAACCAGCGCTGCCGCATCAAATCGGTTTTCTTCTTCCACGCCGACAGGTATCTCCGATTCATTCTCTTTTCGTGCGTAAATCAGGTATTCAATGTTGCCCTCCGGACCCTTGATAGGCGAATAGTCCAGTCCCAGCACACGGAAGCGCTGTTCTTCCATCAGCGCGAGTATCTTTTCGATCACCTCACGGTGAATGGCAGGGTCACGTACTACGCCTTTCTTGCCTACTTTTCCTTTGCCTGCTTCAAACTGCGGTTTGATCAGGCACATGATCTCGCCGCCGTCCCTGAGCAGCTGCCGCACCACCGGTACCACCAGCGTCAGCGAAATAAACGACACATCCACGCTGGCAAAATCCAGCTGATCGGCAACCTGTTCGGGGGTGACATAACGGATATTGGTACGCTCCATATTGACCACGCGGGGATCGCTGCGCAGCTTCCAGACCAACTGCCCGTATCCCACATCCACCGCGTAGACCTTCGCGGCGCCGTTTTGCAGCATACAGTCCGTAAAACCGCCGTGAGAAGCGCCTACATCCATGCAGATTTTTCCTTCCAAGGCAAGTCCGAAAGCTTTCACCGCCTTGTCCAGTTTGAGACCGCCCCGGCTGGCAAAGGGAAGCTTGGTGCCGCGCACCTCAATTTTAGCATCGGGCTTGACGGACGTGCCGGGTTTATCCTCCTTCTGATTGTTGACATACACAATGCCTTCCATAATCATGGCTTTGGCTTTTTCACGGCTCTCCGCAAGTCCCGCCTCAAATACCGCTGTGTCCAGTCTGATTTTTCCGCTCAATGAACCATACCGTCCTTATTGTCAAAATATGCCGCCAGCGTGCGGCGCATACCCTCCGTATCCAGCCCCAGACGGGCAAGAGACGAAGCGACCGGCGCGTGAGGAATAAAGGTATCCTCCACCGCCACAATCCGGAACTGACCGATCCAGCCCTGCGCTTCCAGTTCGCTGCACAGATATTCCCCGATGCCCCCGCGCCGCACGCCTTCCTCGAAGAAGACAATACGGGAATACTGCGACGCAAAGCGCACAGCGTCCTCGGCCAGCGGCTTGACCCTGCCCAGTTTCAGCAGAGAAACCGGCTGACCCCATCCGTTCAGACCTTCCGCCGCTTCGCAAAGATTGCTGAACGTGCGCCCGTAGGTCACGGCAAGCAGATCGGCTCCCTCCCGCGGAAAGGTATCGTAATCATTTCCCGCCGCGGTAAATCCTGCCGGTTTGTACTTCTCGCCGCCGCGCGGATAGCGGATCGCCGTCACGCCGGGATAGTCGTAGAGACATTTTTGCAGCATGGGCTTCATCTCATCGAAATACGCCGGACAATAGATTTTCACATGGGGAATCGTAGAGAGCATCGCCGTGTCAAACAAGCCCTGATGGGTTTCACCGTCCTCCCCTACAATGCCCGCACGATCCACTGCCAGCGTCACGTTGAGATTCTGAATCGCCACATCGTGGATCACCTGATCATACGCGCGCTGCAAAAAACTGGAATAGACCGCAAAAACCGGTTTCATGCCATTTGCCGCCATGCCCGCGCAGAACGTCACCGCGTGCTGCTCGGCAATTCCCACATCAAAAAAGCGCCGCCGGTACTGCGAAGCAAAATCCGTCAGCCCGGTTCCCGACTTCATCGCGGCTGTGACGGCGCAAACGGTGGGGTCACTCTCGGCAAATTCACAAAGGCTTTGGGCAAACACATCCGAAAATGTGGTGCTGCCGTGTTTCGGCTCGCCCGAATCCACATCAAATCCCGAAATACCGTGAAAGATTTTGGGCTTCAGCTCCGCCGGTTCATACCCCTTGCCCTTGACCGTGCAGACATGTATCAGCACCGGTCTGTCAACCATCGAACGCGCCACGTTGAGCGTCCGTTCCAGCACCTTCTCGTTGTGCCCGTCCACCGGACCTATGTAGAGAAAGCCCATATCTTCAAAAATGGTACCCCGCCGGTGCAGAATCGCGCCCTTGAGTGCTTTTTTGGAACGGAAGAGAATATTGTTGATATGACTTCCTACCAGCGGTACACTGCGAAGCGCTCTCGAGAGCTTCGTCTTAAAGCGGATATAGCGGTTTTTGGTGCGAATCGCCGTCAGATACCGCGCCATCGAACCCACGTTTTTGGAGATGGACATCTTGTTATCATTGAGAATGACAATCAGCCGCCCATGGGAACGTCCCGCGTTGTTCAGACCCTCATATGCCATACCGCCCGTCAAAGCGCCGTCACCGATCACCGCAATCACAAATCCGTCGTCGCCGCTGAGTTTCTTGGCGGCTGCCAGACCGCAGGCTGCGGAAATCGACGTACTGCTGTGACCGGCAATCATGGGGTCGTGTTCGCTCTCGCTCGGCTTGGGAAATCCCGACAGTCCCCCTTCAGTGCGCAAAGTGTCAAACTGCGTCCGCCGTCCGGTCAACAGCTTGTGCGTATAGCACTGGTGTCCAACATCAAACATAATCTGATCGTGCGGCGAATGAAACACACGGTGAAGTGCCACCGTCAATTCCACCACGCCCAGATTGGAGGCAAGATGTCCTCCGTTGAGCGCAACGGTTTCGATCAGCCGTTCCCGGATTTCGTCGCAGAGCGTATTGATCTCCGCCTGACTGTATCCCTTGATATCGTCAGGGGAATTGATTTTATCCAGCAATGAATCAGCCATTCCGTCAATCCTCTCATCCCATCGGAACAATCAGCGGAACCAGAATGCCCACAAACACGCCGCCCACTACTTCCAGCGGGGTATGACCGAGCATTTCCTTGAGTTCCTTGAAATCCGGATCCTCTTCTTCCTCTTCGGCTTCGTCCATGCGTTTTTCCTCGGAGGACTGCTTAAGCATCTGATTGATGATTTTCGCGTGTTCGCCCGCCTCATGACGGACGCCCATGGCGTCATAAATGGTGACTGCCGCAATAACCACCGCAATGGCGAAAAAGGTGGACCCCACCCCTTCAAACCGCGCCGCCGAAATCATCAGAGCGGTCACTGTGGCGGAATGGGCGCTGGGCATACCGCCCGCGCCTGCCAGACGCTCGAATTTCAGTTCTTTGCTGGTGAGATAATTAATGAGAAATTTCAGAAACTGCGCGGTTGCCCACGATGACATAGAGGCAACCATCACATAATTGTGAAATAGTTCGCTGAAAACGCTCACGTCAAGCCCTCCCGTCAGTTGATTCTGCCTGCCAGCATCTTGGCAAACGCCACAAAAAATTCGCCCTGACTGCCCAGCGGCGCCACTGCCTCTACCGCCAGCGCGGTGTAACGAGCCGCTTCGGCGCGCGCCTTATCCAGTCCCAGCAGGGATACATACGTAAACTTGTTATTCTCCACATCACTCTGTACCGGTTTGCCAAGCGTCATTGCGTCACCGGCGACATCGAGAATGTCATCTGTGATCTGAAAAGCAATGCCAATATTTTCGGCATAGGTTTCCGCCACGTTCATCAGTGAATCGTCGCCGCCCGCGACAATTACTCCCATCAGGCACGCAGCCTTGATAATCGCGCCGGTTTTTCCCGCGTCCATCCGGCGAAGCGTCTCGATATCCACCTGCTTGCCTTCATTCTGAAGGTCGATCACCTGACCGCCTACCATGCCTGCTGCACCGCAGGAATGTGCCAGCACCTGCGCCGCCTTCACGGTTCTGTCGGAAGAGACGGTATCGTTTTGAAGCATCACGTCAAACGCCAGCGCCTGCAGCGCGTCCCCTGCCTGCAGCGCGACATCCTCGCCGAAGCGCACATGGCATGACGCTTTTCCCCGCCGCATTTCGTCATCGTCCATGCAGGGTAAATCATCATGCACCAGTGAATAGCTGTGAATCATCTCAACCGCACAGGCAAACGGCATGGCACTCTCCGGATCACCACCCGCCGCACGGCAGAATTCCAGCGTGAGCAGCGGACGAATCCGCTTACCCGCATCCAGCAGACTGTACCGCATCGCGTTCATCAATTCAGGGTGCAGTGCGCCGCACCGCGCCGTATATTCATCCAACCCCGCCTCGATTTTGGGCAGCCAGTACTCCTGTGCGTCCTTGACGGGATTCTTTATCAGCCTCTTAATCTCCATGAATGCTTCCACCTTTTTTCTGTTTGTTTTATTCTGTCGTGCGGAACGTTATTCGCTTTGCAAACCGGCAGTGGACTGCGCCGCGTGTACCGCTACTTCCTGCCGCGCATTCGCCAGCTGCTCGGTACACCATGCAGCCAGACCCGCACCTTCTTTGTATAACGCCAGCGACTGCGCCAGTTCCGCCTCGCCGTCCTCCAGCAGACCGGCGATTTCCTCCAGCCGCTTCATTGCTTCTTCAAAGCTCTTGGGAGCATTTTCCATTTTCCTTCACGCCCTCTCTTGTGATACGGTTTACGGTACAATCGGCAGTACCGTCCGCCAGCCGCAGTGATATCACGTCGCCTTCCCCCATTTCGGTCACGGAACGCACCGGCACGTTCTGCCGGTATGCCACCGCGTAGCCGCGCCCCAGCACCGCCAGCGGATTGAGTGCCGCCAGCCGAGACGCCGTTTCGCGCAGACGCGTATCGCAGTCCGAAATTGTCTGGTTCATCGCGGTATTCATGCGCGTGACCAGTTCATCGAGCTGCCGCGCCTTATTTTCGGTAAACACCATAGGATGACGCATGGCGGGCAGATTTTTGACCGCTGCCAGACGCGCCTCATTAAGCTGAATTTTGCGCGTCAGCGCCGCGTAACTCTTGGCTTCAAAATGCCGGAGATAATTTCTCACGCCCGCACTGTCCGGCACCGCCAGTTCCGCTGCCGCGGAAGGCGTGGGCGCGCGCATATCCGCCACAAAATCGCACAGGGTGAAGTCGGTTTCATGTCCCACCGCCGAAATAATCGGAAGGCGGGAGCGAATCACGGCTCTCACTACCTCGCGGCTGTTGAACGCCCATAAATCCTCAATCGAACCGCCGCCCCGTCCGAGAATGATGACGTCGCACAGTCCCTCACGGTTGACCGCTTCCACGGCTGCCGCCAGTTCGGCGGGCGCCGCCTCACCCTGCACGGATGAGGGGTACAGCTCCACCTTCGCCAGCGGAAATCTCCGTCCGAGAACCGTCACGATATCTCTCACTGCCGCACCGGTCGGCGAAGTAATCACGCCGATACGACGCGGAAACGGCGGCAGCGGTTTCTTGCGCGAAGGATCAAAATAGCCCTTCTGTTCCAGTTCCCGCCGCATTTTTTCGTATTGTTCATATAAGGCGCCCACGCCGTCCGGCTCCATCGCGCTCACGATGATCTGATACTGCCCCGACGGTTCGTAGACGGATATGCGTCCCTTGACCAGTACCCGCATACCGTTTTCCGGCATAAACCGCAGCGAACGGTTTGCCCATTTGAACATCGCCGCCGAAATGGCAGCGCCCGCGTCCTTGACCGAAAAATAATAATGACCGGAACTGTGTCGCTTGAAATTGGAAATTTCCCCTGTCACCGTGATATCGCTGAGCAAAGTGTCACGGTCCATCAGGGATTTGATGTAATGATTGACCTGACTGACTGAAAGTACTTCCAATGGTGCATCACCCTGTTATTGTGATAGGTTTTAATCCGCCAGCGCCGCCAGAATCGCCACACCCGCGGCATTGTCACAGGAAAATGCCGGCACCGCAAAGGATGCGTCTGAAAAGCGCTCCCGAAGGCACGCCTGCATCATGCCGTTGGACATCACACCGCCCGCATACAGCAGCGGCAGATTCCCATGGGTATTGCGCAGCGCGTCGGTCATGCCAATGATCGCGTTCATCACAGCTGTCAGGCAGTATTTCGCGATTTTTTCTTTTGGCTGACCCTCATCCCACATCTTCCTGCATTGATTTTCCACGCCGGAAAGCGACACATCCGCACCCCGCATAGCGGGTTTGTAGCGGATCGGCTCCTGCCACTCCCGCGCCAGCGCTTCCAGATGTATGCCGCCCGGAAAGGGCAGTCCCAGCATAACCGCCGTGCGGTCAATCGCCTGTCCCGCCTTGAGATCCAGCGATGAGGCGAGCAGCTGTGTCCGCAGGCGCGCGCCGTCACCCTCCGCCAGCACCGCTTCCGTGGTGCCGCCCGATACATGAAACGCGATGAACCGGCTCTCCATCAGATCGAGCCGTCCCGCCGAATAGAGTGCCGCGGCAATATGTCCTTCCTGATGGGAAAACTCCCGTACCGGGATTCCCGTTACGCTTCCGAGAATATGTGCCGTACCGCTGCCCACCGTGAAACAGGGCATATAGGAACCTTCCGCCCGACGGGGCTGTGTGGAAACACCGATAGCGGTCACTCCCGTCAACGCCTGATCAGCGCACGATTGGCGCAGCGCCTCGATCACCTGCGGAAGCTGCCGGGTATGATGAAATACCGCGTCACTCTGCCGTACACCCCTCTCGCCCGATTTGACAGGAAGCAGCATTTTTTCCTGCGTGACCACACCGCTTACGCTGTCATAAACCGCCGCCGACGTGGTGTAATTGCTGGTATCAATTCCCAGATAAAGGCTCATTCGGCACTGTCTCCATCCTTTGCGGCTTGTTTCTCCACGGGTACAATCTCACCGGATTCGTAGGCTTTCATAAAACCGCCCAGCACGCCGTGAACAAAGCTCGCCTCGTCCTGACCCGAGAATTTTTTGGTCAGTTCAATGGCTTCATTGATGGAAATCCGCGCGTCCAATTCCTTGACATACAGTATTTCATAAATCGCCAGACGCAGCGCCGCCAGCACAACGCGTGACAGTCGGCGGAAATTTCTCCCGCGGCTGAAACGGGCAATATAGCCGTCCAACTCTTCCCGGCGGTCATACACTTCCTCCGCTGTATGACGCGCATATGCACTCGCTTCAAAATCCCGTGCGGCACCGGCGAGCTGAATGATGCTCTCCACACTCATATCAGTGAAAGACATTTCAAAAATAAGTTCAAAAGCCTGCTGTCTTGCTTCCCGTCTTGATATACGTCCTGACATCGTCACAAATCCTTCCCGGGCGCTTGCGCCCCTGCTGTTTCACAGCTTTCCGATGGTAATGACATCATTATACCACAACGTCTCCCCTATTAACAACTATTTTATGAGGAATTTAGAAAAAATTCTCGCGAAAGATTTTAGCTTTTTCGCTGTCTGCTTCTTTTTGCCCCTCACGGCAAAATTTCCTTGACATTCATGGGGAATTTTCTTATAATAACTGTATTATCGTGTTAATATCCGGAACAAAGAGGAGCTGTGTTTTATGATAACCGCCTGTGTTGCTATCATCATTATGGTTTTCATTTCATCATTTATGTGCATTCGCCGCGGTCATAACAAACTCGGATACAGCATTCTGCCCGTCGCGATGGTACCCTTTGGTCATCTGATCGGCGGACGGCTGCTCCTGCTGCTGCGTACAAAATCCATTGTACCGGAGATGGCTGCCATGTCCATCGTCACCGCCGTAGATGTAGCCGCGCTGGTAGCGGGTTCCGCGATTATCATCGCCTTCTCTCAGTCTTTCTTTCATCGCACCAAAACCCGCGGTATTTATTGCACCGTCATAATTGCCTTTACCGCAATTCTCACTCTGGTACTGCTGTTGAATTATTACGGCGAAATTCTGTAATTCCGGTTCCGCTCACACAAAACAGCCACTGTTGTTTCACGCATTTGTGAAATGACAGTGGCTGTTGTTTTTTTATCGGAGATAAAATTTATCGCAGTTTCGCTCCGGGATGAATGCTTTCATCCACCGTGATGAGCTTCACACTTTCATTGCCCTCGGCATCGGTACCGTTGTCCGCCGACAGAATCATGCCGTTGCTTTCCACGCCGCACAGCTTGACCGGCTTGAGATTGGCGACGAACACAATGCTCTTGCCTACCAGCTCGTCAGGCTGATACCACTTGGCAATGCCGCTGACAATCGTCCGGGGCTGACCGCTGCCGTCATCCAGCGTGAATTTGAGCAGCTTCTTGGAGCGCTTGACCGCTTCGCACGCCAGCACCTTTCCCACACGCAGATCGGCTTTGAAGAAATCGTCAATTTCGATCTCCTCGCCGATAGGCGCGGGCGCAAATGCCGGCGCCTTTGCCTCTTCGACAGAGGATTCCTGCGCCTTTTTCTCACTCTCGGCGGTCAGCGCGTCGAGTGAAGCAATTTCTTTATCAATGTCAATGCGCGGGAACAGCGGCGAACCCTTGGTTACGGTCACTGTTTCGGGCAGTACGCCGAATGTGGCTGCCGTATCCCACGCGGTCTGGTCAGGCGTCAGATTCAGCAGCGCCTGCACCTTGGGCATGGTAGTGGGCATGAACGGCGCCAGCAGAATACTGATGACGCGGATGGATTCCAGCAGATTATACATGACGGTGGACAGTCTGCCCTTATTGGCTTCGTCTTTCGCCAGAACCCACGGAGTTGTGACGTCGATATACTTATTCGCGGCGGCAACCACCTTGAAGATTTCGGTCAGTGCCACCGAGAATTGCAGATTGTCGAGATATTTCTCCACCAGTGCAGGGAGCGCGCGTACCTGATTGACCAGTTCGTCATCCTGCTCCGGAACCGGCACAAAGGAACGGGTCATGGTGTCGCCGAAATATTTCTGCACCATCGCCACGCTTCTCGAAACGAGGTTGCCCAGATCGTTGGCGAGGTCAGCGTTGATGCGCTTGATCATATTCTCGTTGCTGAAATCACAGTCTCCGCCAAAAGGCATTTCACGGAGAATATGATAACGCACCGCGTCCACGCCGTAACGTTCGCCGAGAATGAAGGGATCCACCACATTGCCGGTGGATTTGCCCATCTTCTTGCCGCCGAAGTTGATCCAGCCGTGACCGTACACCTTTTTGGGCAGCGGCAGATCGAGCGCCATCAGAATGGCAGGCCAGATCAGCGAATGGAAACGCACAATCTCTTTTGCCATGACATGCACATCTGCCGGCCAGTATTTGTCAAAATCGTTGTACTTGTCGTTAAGATATCCCAGTGCGGTGATGTAGTTGGACAGTGCGTCCACCCATACATACACCACGTGACCTTCGTCAAAGTCTACCGGCACACCCCACTGGAAGCTGGTGCGGGAGACGCAAAGGTCGTCCAGACCGGGACGGATAAAGTTATTGACCATTTCGTTGACGCGGGTCTGGGGCTGAAGGAAATCGGTCTCGGTCAGCAGCTTTTCCAGACGCTCGGAAAAATCCGAAATGCGGAAGAAATAAGCTTCTTCCGAGGCATCGGTAACGTCACGACCGCAGTCGGGACATTTGCCGTCCTTGAGCTGAGTCTCGGTCCAGAAGCTCTCGCAGGGCTTGCAGTACTTACCCTTGTATTCGCCCTTATAGATATAGCCGCGTTTGTGAAGTTCCTTGAAAATCTTCTGCACCGACGCGACATGATAATCGTCGGTCGTGCGGATAAACCGGTCATAGGAAATCCCCATGAACTCCCACAGCTTCTTGAAATTGGCGACAATGCCGTCCACATAGGCCTGCGGGGTCAGTCCCGCTTCTTTGGCTTTGTCCTCAATTTTCTGACCGTGTTCGTCGGTACCGGTCAGGAACATCACATCATAGCCCTTGGCGCGCTTGTAACGCGCCAGCGTGTCGCACGCTACGGTGGTGTAGCAGTGACCGATGTGGGGATTGCCCGACGGGTAATAAATGGGGGTCGTAATATAGAATTTCTCTTTCTTTATTTCAGCCATCTTATCACTTCCTTGACGCCGTGAATCAAACATCATCCCGGCTTCAAACATTTATATCTGCCAAACGGCATTATTGATTGTGCTTTCTCGCTTCCTCAGCGGTGTCAAAAAACACCTGCTTATAATCTCTCTCGGTAAAGATGAATTCCATCTCCGAAGTGCCGAACTTCTCATAGCTGACGAGGGTCCAGCCGTAATCGTCAAATTCGATACGGTCAACGAGGAATTCGGTAGGTTCGGGGTCGCTCGGATACATCTTGAAAACGGAATCGCCGATATTCTGCGGCGGAAGCATTCTTCTCATCTGCTCGGTCTCCAGCAGCGAGACGATCTTATGAATGAGCTTCTTCTCCAGCACCGTCATATCGTATTTGTCGGCAATGGCTTTGAGAGCTTCGATATCGCTTTCCGCGGTGTCCTTGTGTTCTTCGGTCTCAGCGGACGGGGAGACTGTTTTCTGTTCTGCGTCTTTCATGTGTTATTCTCCAACTTTCCATAAAAATTGACTGCCTTTAGCAGTTGATTCATTGATAACAGGTGAAAAACCAACCTGCCTTATCCTCATTATATATGATTCCGTTGCGGATTTCAACACAAAATATATAATTTTTTTGTGTAACCTGGCACGCCGGAAGGTTTCCACGTCTGGCAAAACAGCCACACCCGCCAGCGTCCTGACGGAATGTGACTGTTTTTTTCCATTTTACCTCTTCAGAATAAATGTCAGTCGTCCATGCTGGTAATCGGCTCCACCTCAACCACTTGGTCGGTCGCCTCGATCAGACCGGTACCGGCGGGTACCAGCTTGCCGATAATGACATTTTCCTTCAAACCTACCAGCGGATCGACCTTCCCCTTGATAGCGGCGTCGGTCAGCACCTTGGTGGTTTCCTGGAAGGAAGCGGCGGACAGGAAGGATTCGGTGGAAAGCGACGCCTTGGTAATACCCTGCATGACAGGGGTACAGGTGGCGAGACGCAGAGAGGGATTGTTCTCCTTCTCCCGCCGCGCCAGCAATTCCTCGTTGGCATATTCAAATTCCGCCTTATCCACCAGCACATCAGGCAGCAGCATGGTGTCACCCGGGTCGGTCACCTTGACCTTCTTCATCATCTGGCGCACGATCACCTCGATGTGCTTATCGTTGATATCCACGCCCTGGCTGCGGTAGACGCACTGCACTTCCTCGATGAGGTATTCCTGCACAGCGTTGGAGCCTTTGATGGCGAGAATGTCGTGAGGATTGACCGAACCGTCGGTGATACGGTCGCCCGCCTTGATGAAGTCGCCCTCCTGCACCTTGCGGCGGGAACCGAAGGGAATGAGATAGGTGCGTTCTTCGCCGTTTTCGGGATTGGTGATGACGACGTTGTTCTTGGTGACGCTCTTGGTCTTATCCTCGCGAACCGTGACGATACCGTCGATTTCGCTGATAATGGCAAGCGCCTTGGGCTTACGTCCTTCAAACAATTCCTCGACGCGGGGAAGACCCTGCGTGATATCCTCGGCACTCGCGATACCGCCGGTATGGAAGGTTCTCATGGTCAGCTGGGTACCCGGTTCACCGATGGACTGCGCGGCGATAATGCCGACCGCCTCGCCCTTGGTGACAACCTTGCCGGTTGCCAGGTTGTTGCCGTAGCACTTCTTGCAGATGCCTCGCTTGGAAAGACAGGTCAGAATGGAACGGATTTCAACGCGCTCCACACCGGAGCCCACGATGATCGAGGCATCGTTGTCGTCCATCATCTTGTCCTTGGAAACAAGCACATTGCCCTGTTCATCACAGAAGTCCTCCACCAGATAACGTCCGTACAGACGCTCTTCCAGCGGTTCAATGATGTTGTTGCCGTCCTTGATGGCATAGACCTCAATACCGTGGGTGCAGCCGCAGTCGTCGTCACGGATAATGACCTCCTGCGACACGTCCACCAGACGGCGGGTCAGGTAACCCGAGTCGGCAGTACGCAGCGCGGTATCCGCCAGACCCTTGCGGGCGCCGCGGGACGAAATGAAGTATTCGAGAATATTCAGACCTTCGCGGTAATTGGAACGAATCGGAATTTCGATGGTTCGACCGGAGGTGTTGGCAATCAGACCGCGCATACCCGCGAGCTGCTTGATCTGATTGGCGGAACCGCGGGCGCCGGAATGCGCCATCATCTGAATGGGATTGTACTGATCCATATTGCTGTCAAGCGCCTTGGCGACGTCGGTAGTCGCCTTCTCCCACGCTTTGATGGTGAGCTGATAGCGCTCTTCGTCGGTCAGCAGACCGCGGCGGTAAAGCTTGAGGACGTGATCGACCTGCTGCTCGGTTTCCGCGATGATCTGCTTCTTCTGGGGCGGAATAGTCGCGTCGCATACCGCGACGGTCAGTGCGCCCTTGGTGGAATATTTATAGCCCTGCGCCTTGATTTCGTCGAGCACTACCGAGGTCTTGGCGACGCCGTGAACCTTGATGCAGCGCTCGATGATCTGACCGAGCTGCTTCTTGCCCACCAGAAAATCAATTTCGAGATTGAGGAAGGTTTCCTCCTTGGTGCGGTCGGTAAAGCCGAGATCCTGCGGAATCGGACGGTTGAAGATGATCTTGCCCACGGTGGTTTCCACCATGCGGGAAATCTTCTTGCCGTTCAGCACACCAGTACGGCGCACCTTGATCTTGGAATGAAGGGTGACGACCTTGGCATCATATGCCAGCAGTGCCTCGTCGAAGTCCTTGAAGTACTTGCCTTCACCCGGCTCGCCGTCCTTGCCAAGCGTGAGGTAATAGGAACCCAGCACCATATCCTGCGTCGGCACCGCCACAGGCTTGCCGTCGGAGGGCTTGAGCAGGTTGCCGGAAGCGAGCATCAGCAGACGCGCTTCCGCCTGCGCTTCGGAGCTGAGCGGTACATGCACCGCCATCTGGTCGCCGTCGAAGTCGGCATTGAAGGCGGTACAGACCAGCGGATGGAGCTTGATGGCGCGACCTTCCACCAGCACTGGCTCAAATGCCTGGATGCCCAGACGGTGAAGGGTAGGCGCGCGGTTGAGCATGACCGGATGTCCCTGAATCACGGTTTCGAGCGCGTCCCATACGGCGGCTTCCCCGCGTTCCACCGCTTTGCGGGCGGTTTTGACGTTCTGCGCCTTGCCGGTTTCGGTCAGACGCTTCATGACAAAGGGCTTGAAAAGTTCGAGCGCCATTTCCTTGGGAAGACCGCACTGGTACATCTTGAGTTCCGGACCGACAACGATAACCGAACGACCGGAGTAGTCCACGCGCTTGCCCAGCAGATTCTGACGGAAACGCCCCTGCTTGCCCTTGAGCATTTCGGAGAGAGATTTGAGCGTGCGGTTATTGGGACCGGTGACGGGACGACCGCGGCGGCCGTTGTCAATCAGCGCATCCACCGATTCCTGAAGCATACGCTTCTCGTTGCGCACGATGATTTCGGGGGCGCCGAGTTCCAGCAGGCGCTTGAGGCGGTTGTTGCGGTTGATAACCTTGCGGTAGAGATCGTTCAGATCGCTGGTGGCAAAACGACCGCCGTCGAGCTGTACCATCGGGCGGATGTCCGGCGGAATGACCGGAATCACATTGAGAATCATCCATTCGGGACGGTTGCCCGAAATGCGGAAGGATTCCACCACATCCAGCCGTTTGAGCAGACGCACCTTTTTCTGACCGGAAGCATTTTCCAGTTCCACCTTGAGTTCGGCGGAAAGCTGTTCCAGATCAATGTCGCGCAGCAGCTTCTGAATGGCTTCGGCGCCCATTTCGGCTTTGAAGCCGTCGCCGTACATCTCTCTCGCCTCACTGTATTCACCCTCGGTGAGCACCTGCTTATATTGCAGACGGGTCGCATTGCCCGGATCGGTGACAATATAGGAAGCGAAATACAGCACTTTCTCCAGATGACGCGGCGTAATGTCGAGCATAAAGCCGATGCGGCAGGGAATGCCCTTGAAATACCAGATATGCGAAACCGGGGCGGCGAGTTCAATGGAACCCATGCGCTCGCGGCGCACCTTGGAACGGGTGATTTCCACACCGCACTTTTCACACTTCTTGCCCTTGTATTTGAGCCGCTTATATTTGCCGCAGTGGCACTCCCAGTCCTTGGTGGGACCAAAGATTCTCTCGCAGTAGAGACCGTCTTTTTCGGGTTTGAGCGTGCGGTAATTGATGGTTTCCGGCTTGGTTACCTCGCCATAGGACCAGCTTCTGATCTGTTCGGGAGAGGCAAGACCGATTTTGATTGAATCAAATTCATTGAATTCCATCTGGTGACCCCCTTAAAACTGTTCGTTCTCTTCCGCTGCGGCATCGCTGCTGCCCGCGAAAATCTCGTCCATATCGTCGAGGCTGATATCGTCGTCGCCGGTTTCTTCCTCGTCGTCATAGTCGTCGTAGTCCGAGATATAGGAATCCTCTTCCTCTTCGGGATGTTCCGCGTCATATTGCTGCTGCGCTTCGGAATCATCCATAAAGCCGCCTTCGTCGAATTCGGTTTCATCCACCACGCCGGAGGTGAGCTGTTCGCTGTCCTCACTGGGCAGGAAGTCGTCGTCCTCATCGAAATGCTGCTTGAGATCAATTTCATTCTGATCAGCGTCAAGCACCTTCACATCCAGACCCAGCGACTGGAGTTCCTTGATCAGCACTTTAAAGGATTCGGGAATACCCGGCTTGGGAATATTCTGTCCCTTGATAATCGCCTCGTAGGTCTTGACACGTCCCACCACGTCATCCGACTTGATGGTCAGAATCTCCTGGAGCGTATAGGCGGCGCCGTAGGCTTCGAGCGCCCAGACTTCCATTTCACCGAAGCGCTGACCGCCGAACTGCGCCTTGCCGCCGAGCGGCTGCTGCGTCACCAGCGAATAGGGACCGGTGGAACGGGCATGAATCTTGTCATCTACCAGATGATGCAGCTTCAGGAAGTACATATAGCCGACCGTCACGCGGTTGTCAAACTGTTCACCCGTGCGGCCGTCATAGAGGATGGTCTTGCCGTCCGTCGCCATACCCGCCTCTTCAAACATATCCACGATATCGCTCTCGTGAGCGCCGTCGAAGACAGGCGTCATAACCTTGTAGCCCAACGCCTTGGCTGCCATACCCAGATGAACCTCCAGCACCTGACCGATGTTCATACGGGACGGAACACCCAGCGGGTTGAGGACGATATCCAGCGGCTGACCGCCCGGCAGGAACGGCATATCCTCCACCGGCAGAATCCGCGACACAACACCCTTGTTGCCGTGACGACCCGCCATCTTGTCGCCGACGCTGATCTTGCGCTTCTGCGCCAGATACACGCGCACAACCATATTTACGCCGGGCGCCAGCTCGTCACAGTTGTCCTTGGTGAATACCTGCACATCCACGACGATACCGCTCTCACCGTGCGGCACTTTGAGCGATGTGTCGCGCACTTCTCTGGCTTTTTCGCCGAAGATGGCACGCAGCAGGCGTTCCTCAGCGGTCAGTTCGGTTTCGCCCTTGGGAGTCACCTTACCTACCAGAATGTCACCCGCGTGGACTTCGGCGCCGATGTGGACAATACCCTTTTCATCGAGATTTTTGAGTGCGTCATCACTGACATTGGGAATATCCGACGTGATATTTTCGGGTCCGAGCTTGGTATCTCTCGCTTCGGTTTCAAATTCCGCGATGTGAATGGAGGTGAAGACGTCATCCCGCACAATCTTTTCATTGAGCAGTACCGCGTCTTCATAGTTGTAGCCTTCCCACGTCATGAAGCCGATCAGCACATTTTTCCCCAGCGAAATTTCGCCGTTGCAGGTGGAAGGACCGTCGGCAATGACGTCGCCCTTTTCCACATGCTCACCGTAGCTGACGATAGGCGTCTGGTTGAAACAGTTGCCCTGATTGGAGCGCATGAACTTGATGATCTTATAGATTTTCAGCTCGCCCGTCGCGTCGGACTTGACGCGGATTTCATTGGCGCTGACATAGGTGACAGTTCCCGCCTCTTCCGCCAGCACGCAGTTGCCGGAGTCCACGCCCGCCTTATATTCCATGCCGGTACCCACAATCGGCGCCTCGCAGCGCAGCAGCGGCACCGCCTGCTTCTGCATGTTGGAACCCATGAGGGCGCGGTTGGCGTCATCGTTCTCCAGGAAAGGAATCATAGCCGTCGCCACGGAAACCAGCATTTTCGGCGAAACGTCCATGTAATCAATCTTATTGACCTCAATTTCGAGGAATTCGCCGCGGCAGCGCGCCGTGGCTCTGGGCTTGATGAAGTGACCGGTCTCATCGAGCGGTTCGTTTGCCTGCGCCACGATGAATTCATCTTCCACATCCGCCGTCATATAGCGCACTTCATCGGTAACGCGTCCGGTCTCTTTATCCACCTTACGGAAGGGCGCCTCGATAAAGCCGTAGTCATTGACGCGGGCATAGGTGGCAAGGTAGGAAATCAGACCGATGTTAGGACCTTCAGGCGTTTCAATCGGGCACATACGACCGTAATGGCTGTAATGTACGTCACGCACCTCGAATCCGGCGCGGTCTCTCGACAGACCGCCGGGTCCCAGAGCGGAAAGTCTTCTCTTATGGGTCAGCTCCGCGAGGGGGTTGTTCTGATCCATGAACTGCGACAGCGGCGATGTTCCGAAGAATTCCTTGATCGCGGCGTTCACGGGACGGCTGTTGATAAGCGTGGTGGGCGTAACCTTGTCGGCGTCGTTGATGCCCATCTTCTCGCGCACGCCCTTTTCGAGACGGGCAAAGCCGATGCGGAACTGGTTCTGGAGCAGTTCGCCCACCGAACGGATGCGGCGGTTGCCCAGATGGTCGATATCGTCAAGCGTACCCACACCGCTTGCCACACAGTTGAAATAATTGATGGTGGCAAAGATATCGTCGCGGGTGATGTGCTTGGGAATGAGCTCGTTTTTGCGCTCGATAATCGCGTCACGGATTTCGTCATCCGTCTCGCAGGTGTTGAGGATATCCTCCAGCACCACGGCGCTGACCTTTTCGTCAATATGGCACTCGGCATATACGTCAAAACCGGTGACATATTCACGGATATCCACCATGCCGTTGCAGATGACCTTGATTTCCTTGCCGCTTTCCAGCTGAATGTAGGCAAACGCCGCACCGCAATTGTTGATTTCCTCCGCCTTGGCTTTGGTAATGACTTCTCCCGCCTCGGCGACAATCTCGCCGGTAAAACGGTTGATAATCGGCTGGGTGAGCGGATGTCCCACCAAACGGTAGCCCAGACACAGTTTCTGATTGTACTTATGACGTCCCACACGGGAAATGTCGTATTTTCTGGGATCGAAGAACATATCTTCAATATAGTTGCGGGCGGTTTCGAGCGACGGCGGTTCACCGGGACGCAGCTTCTTAAAGACCTCAATCCAGGCTTCTTCGGTGCTCTTCACACCATCCTTGGTGATCGTAGCTTCTTTGAGAAGGGTCTGCTCGATACGTTCATCATGACCGAAATAGTCATAGATATCGTCATTGGAAGAAAGTCCGAGCGCACGGATGAAGGTAGTGATCGGCAGCTTGCGGTTTTTATCAATGCGCACATAAAAAACGTCATTGACGTCGTTTTCATATTCCAGCCACGCGCCCCGATTCGGAATGACGGTCGTATAAAACAGTTCCTTACCGGTCTTGTCGTGCTCCATTTTGTAATACACGCCGGGTGAACGCACGAGCTGGGAAACAATCACGCGTTCCGCACCGTTGATGACAAACGTGCCGCTGGGGGTCATGAGCGGGAATTCTCCCATATACACTTCCTGCTCGGAGAAAAGACCGGTTTCACGGTTGAGCAGACGCGCCTTCACATAAAGGGTAGCGGAATAGGTGGCGTCGCGCTGCTTGCACTCCTCAATGGTGTATTTCGGGGTAAAGTTGATGCGGTAGTCGATAAACTCCAGCAGCAGCTTTCCGGTGTGATCCTCAATGCCGGAGGAATCGTCGAAGATCTCGCGCAGACCGGATTCCAGAAACCAATTATAGGAGTTTTTCTGAATCTCGATCAGGTTCGGCATTTCCAGCACTTCGTGGATTTTGGAGAAGGTCATTCTGGTATTTCTGCCGTTTCGGACTTCAGTCACGTTCACCATAGATAATGCTTCACTCCATTCAAAACATAAACGTCGGAAAAATCCATTGCCTCGCATTGACAGCTAAAAATTTGTGCAATTTCACCAGTAGAAATTGTCTGGGTAAATTCGTCAGATTTTTGTAAAATACAGACAATTCGCCACTGTGAAGATGAAAATCATCACATTTATGCGTCAAATTCGCTGTATTTTTGTACCATCATCAACGGCATTCTAACCCATTTTAAGCTATTTTTATATTGTATCACAAGTGATTTTATTTGTCAAGAGGGCTGTCGGGATTATTTTTGGTTCGTCATTTTGACAAATCTGACAAATCTGCCAAAATGTCTCCGGCTCCCTGCCATTTCCCATGCAAAATAAAAAACGGTGCCGACATTTCTATCCGCACCGTTTGGTTTATTCACTTGTAAATCCTCGGCAGTGATCATGATGATTCACTACTTTATGAAAGTTTAATTGTACTTCGGACTCACCCTTTACTGATTAAATTTCTGTAAGCCTGATCGACGTGCCTGTCTTCATGATGCTCACTCTTTTCGGGAACTGATGCCGAATGGTTAAACTTTGCTTTGCTTCTTTATGCCATGCTCTTTGAAGCATTTACCCTTTCATCGGACTCTGTCCTTTCCGGGTTTTTATGTTTTTGGAAATTTCTTCCTGTTGTAGTCATACATCGGAACTGAATGCCGCTTTTTTCTGAGCCTTTTGTTGGCTTTCCGTTATATAAAAACTGATTCCGCGACGAATGCGTTATGCGCTTTTCGTTTCTTTCAGTTTTAATTCTATTGTATCCGGCATAATGTTTACTGCTTGTGGCTGTACCGATTCGAATGAGTATCCACAATTTGTTTGGTACGGATCATCCCGCCTATTGCACGACTGGCTGAGATATCGTTTGCCACATCATCATCTGCTGTTTCTGTTCTCACCTATCACACTCTCAGCAGTAATATTTATGCTCGTTTGCGGCTGTATTATTCTGCCGTTTCATCCTGAATCATTATCGTCAGGCATTTCTATGTTTCACTGTGCGGCAGAGATTGTCTTTTTTTGAAACAGCTTGACGTACTGTTTCCGGGCTTACATGATTATTCGGAAGACCTTGCGGTATTCTTTTGGTTACTTAGCAATCCCCAAGGCATCATTTTCAATCAATTATGCGTCGGCTTCCGTTCTGCATCATCCGATTTGCTATGAATCGGTTGCCACGGAATGCTCATCACGCGCTGTGCCTATCTGTTATTGTTCAGCACCATAGAATTCCTGTGCTTCCGTTCCGATGTATTGTGCGATCAATATTTCATCCATCGGAAACACCTCAATTCTGTTGAGATTGCTTAGCAAGCTGTTCGCCCTACAATCAGTTTCAGATCATACCGAGTGATGCTCATGATGTCTGTTTTCGGGAGGTTCCGTTTCGGATTTCGGTTCCTTTTTTCAACCGACTTTTCGGTTTACCTTTTTGGCATTTACAGGATACCAAATCTTTTTCCGCTTTTCTTTTGAAACCTGCTTTCGCTTTTTTCAAATATCCGCTTTAACATTCAGCTTCTGTATTTGTTTTTTCTTTGTCACTTCGCATCCGGCTTTCCAGCGGTTTCGGAATCTCTTTTGATTGTTTGCTTTGCTTTCCTAAGCTCACCTATACTATAACATATGATTGTGCATTTGTCAAGAGTTTTTTTCAGATTCTTGAAAAAAATTATCAAATTTTGAATATTCCAAAATTCCTATTGACTAATCAAAAAAAAGGTTGTAAAATACTAAGCGGTCAGGGAACAGCAGAACGACGGGACGGCGATTCTGTCGGAAATAACGCTTTGACTGATGTTTTGTACCATATACACAGAGAGGATCCATGCATGAAGGACGAAATCAATTCACAAAATCCAACCGGGAATCCGGACGATGTTCTGTCTCCTGATGAGGAGCAGGACTCGGATTCCATTGTTACGCTGGTAGACGACGAGGGACGTATGTCGGAATTTGAAGTGCTCGACGCCATCGACACCAGAGACGGACGTTTTGTGGCACTGCTGCCGCTGGCTTCGCTCAACGAGGAAACCGGCGAAGGAGAATATATTATTCTGCGTGTTGTCACCGAAGATAACCAGGAGGAACTGGCGGAGATCGACGACGAAGAACTGCTTCAGGCTGTCGCCGATGTGTTTCAGGAGCGGTTTCAGGAGCTCTATGAAGGTGAAGAATTGTAATAACGGTTTATAAGCACTCATATTTTACATTTTCGCACATATACTATCACCGCACCCACTGCCATTGGATCATAAAATATTGAAATCATAATATCCTGCCCGATTCGCGGACTGTGCTTTTATAACCCTACAACTTGATCATAGGGAGCCAGCACTTCGACGGTGGATTGCAGACCTCCCGCAGCCCTGAGCTGAGTACGGAAGAAGGGAGCGTGAAGCCGTTGGGATGGCACCCACCTGTTACTTTTAGTAGCAGGTTATTTAAAGCACATTACGGTCGGGCGGGATTATTTTGTTTTCTTCAACAGGACAGTTGAAAATCAACTAAAATTCAAGATTTGTTTATTACTTTTTCCTCATATTGTGGTAGAATAAACTGTATTATCGGAATTTACCAAGGAGGCTGTCTATTGATGGAAAACCAATATTTAACTTATAAAGGTCGTTCGCTGGTTCGCTGCGGCGATGAAATCTATTACGGCAATATCACCGACAAATATATCATCCTGATTCGTGAAACCGCTACCAAAAAAGTCGGTGACGTAGATATCGGCACCAAGTTCGACATTGAACTTCAGCTCACCGACCCTGATATCAAGGGCAAGGGCAAAATCCGGCAGACCGCGCAAAAAGCCAGCTTCACCGATGCGCTGGAAATCGCCGAGGCATGGCTCAACCGCTTTAACGTTTAATTGATTTTTTGACACACTCACAACACCCCGTGAAGGATCGTTGATCATTCACGGGGTGTTTTTTCAGGCAGTTGCGAATTTTATAACGATAAACAAGGATCTATCAGCCTTCGTCAAATTCGCTGACCAGCGAGGAAACGGTCTGCTTGGCGTCGCCGTAGATCATGACCGTGTTGTCGTTGGTAAAGAGCGGATTCTCGATGCCGGAGAATCCGGTGCCCTTGCCGCGCTTGAGGACAAAGACCGTGCGGGCTTCATAGGCGTTGATGATGGGCATACCGTAGAGCGGCGAGGATTCATCGTTGACAGCCGAGGGGTTGACAACGTCGTTCGCACCGATAACAATCGCCACATCGGTATTGGGCATCTGGGGATTCATCTCATCAGCGGTCTTGAGCTGCTCATAGGGGACATTGGCTTCCGCCAGCAGCACGTTCATATGACCGGGCATTCTGCCTGCCACGGGGTGAATCGCAAAGTTGACTTCCGCGCCGTTCTCTTCGAGCTTGTCGGCAAGCTCCTTGACGGCGTGCTGTGCCTGTGCCACAGCCATACCGTAGCCGGGAATGAAGACCACCGAGCTGGCAGCTTCAAGAATGAGGTAAGCGTCCTCGACGGACATCGCCTTGGGTTCTTTGCCGCTGCCCTCACCCTTCTTGGAGGACTTGGCGCCGAAGCTGCCGAAGAGCAGGCTGTAAAGCGTGCGGTTCATGGCTTTGCACATGATCAGGGTCAGAATCAGACCGGAGGTACCCACCAGACAACCCGACACCACCAGCACGGAATTGGCAATCGCCAGACCCGCAAAGGCAGCCGCCAGACCGGAGAAAGCGTTCAGCAGAGAGATAATAACCGGCATATCGCCGCCGCCGATGGAAACCACCATCGTAAAGCCGAGAATCAGATAAGCGGCAGTCACCGCGACAATACCGTACAGACCGAGCTTCTCATTGGCGCCGGAGCAGGCATACACGCCCACGCCGATCAGACCGGCGGCAGCCAGTACCGCGTTGACATAATTCTTGCCGGGAATGGCAACCGATTTCTTGAACATCTTGCCGGAGAGCTTGCCCCATGCCACGACCGAACCGGTGAAGGCAATCGCGCCGATGGCGATGGTCAGACCGAGGGTGACAGCCGTAAACGCGTCAGACCGGGGACAGTTGAGATACTGGGTGAGCGCGACCAGCAGCGACGAAAGACCGCCGAAGCCATTGAACAGCGCGACCAACTGGGGCATACCGGTCATTTCAACCTTCTGCGACCACACCGCGCCGATGATGGCGCCGATGGCAACTGCCGCGATGACATAGACATAGCCGTTGGTAAGGGGATTGGCAGTAAAGGAACCCACCACTTCCTTCTCGGCAAGCACGGTGACAACCGCAATCATCATACCGACGGAGGAAAGCAGGTTGCCGCGGCGTGCGGTATCCGCCTTACCCAGCAGTTTGATGCCGCGGATAAACAGCACCGACGCGACCATGTAGAGAACCGTGATGATAACACTGGAAAGCTGCGTATTCATTATTTCTTCTTGTCCTCCTTCTTCTTGAACATACCGAGCATACGGTCAGTGACCAGATAGCCGCCAACCACGTTGATCGTGGCGAAGACAATCGCGAGGAAGCCAAAGAGCGTCGCCAACCAGCCGTGTCCGATATGGACGGCAAGCGCGGTGGCACTGATGGCGCCGACGATGGTGATGCCGGAAATGGCGTTGGTACCCGACATCAGCGGGGTATGAAGCTGTGAAGGAACCTTGGAGATCAGTTCCACGCCCAGAAAGCCCGCAATAACGAAAACAAAAATCAACAGCATGATTTCGCCGATGGTGGCCATGGTTTAGTCCTCCTTAAAACGTTCGTGAATGATCTTGCCGTTCTGCGTGAGCAGACAGCCTTTCATAATCTCGTCGCCGAGATTGACCTCAAATTCGCCCGCTTCCTTATTGTAGAAATGGGTCAGGAAGGCGGTGAAGTTGCCGGAAAGCATCTTGGAGGCGTCATAGGGAACCTGTCTCTCGAGCAGGTCGCCGGACATGATGATAACGCCGTTGTCGGTCACGACTTCCTCAAAGAGCTTCGAGCCTTCGACGTTGCCGCCGGTGGAGCAAGCCATATCCACCACGATGGAGCCGGGCTGCATTCTGTCAAGAACGTCCTTGCCGATGAGTCTGGGCGCCTTGCGGCCGAAGACCTTGGCGGTCGTGATGACGATGTTGGAACGCTCGCAGACCTTCGCCTGCGCTTCGCGCTGCTTGGCAATCTGCTCGGGGGTGAGTTCCTTGGCGTAACCCTGATCGGTCTGACCCATCTCGCCAAGATCAATCTTGACAAAGCTCGCGCCGAGCGACTTGACCTGCTCTTCCACCACCGGACGGGTGTCAAAAGCGTCCACTCTCGCGCCGAGACGCTTGGCAGTCGCAATCGCCTGCAAGCCTGCCACACCGACGCCGATGACAAACACTCTGGCGGGATTGATGGTGCCGGACGGCGTGACCATCATGGGCAGAATCTTGGGCAGACGCGCCGCCGCGTTGACAACCGCCACATAGCCTGCCAGCGAGGTCTGGGAGGACTGCACATCCATCTTCTGCGCGAGGGTGGTGCGGGGAATCATTTCCAGCGAAACCGCCTGAATGCCCTTGTCGGCAAACTCGTGCAGGAGCTTCTTCTCGTTGAAGGGATCGAGGTAGCTCAGATGCAGCGTGCCGACCTTCAGACCGTCGGCGCTTTCGGGCTTCATAATGCGCAGCACAATTTCGCTGTCGGCATAGCCGTCCTTCTCGTTCTTGATGATCTGGGCGCCCGCCTTTTTGTAGGCTTCGTCGGAAAAACCGCTCCTGACGCCCGCGCCGCTGACCACCTTGAAGGTAAAGCCCATGGCGCCCAGCTTCTTGATGTCGTCGGGAATCAGCGGAACACGCGTTTCGCGCGGATCCTTCTCACGACAAACCAGTACTTTTTTCATGGATCATGCTCCTTTCGGATGATAGACGACAAAAAAGTAAACCTCCCGCATGATCGGGAGAGGATTGCCCGCAGACAGCAGACAGCCGTCCGGAAGGCTTTACAAAATTGTCACTCTCGGATTTTACCATATTTTTGGGTTGATGTCAACAGAAACCCTTACGAAAATATGCAATAAATATCTCCAAACATTTCAAAATCACGGGTTTAATTTTGCATAAAACAGCGAATCGCCCCGAAAAATCGGATTTTTTCAGGGCGAAACATTCATTTTTTCGGAGTAACCGCCGACGACGGCAGGAAAAAACGGTGCTTATCCGACGGAATCTTTCAGAAGATCCAGTCCGTCGCCTGTGCCGTCCTGGTCGTCATACCAGTGGAGGACGCCGTTCTTCAGTTGGAACGAGCCGGAGCCGTCCTGATACAGAACCTTGACCTTTTCCTCTCCGCTTTCCGAAACCACGGAGTTCACATGGGTGGCGCCGCTTGTACAGATCAGCGTTCCGGTCACTTCGTCGAACTGACAGTGATAATTCCATCTGTCATATTCCGCCGCGCTGCTCGCCCAGCTGACATTCACATCGTAGTACTTCTTTTCCTTTGTGATGGCAACCGTGATTCTGCCGCACGCCCACACGCCGAGATAATCTTCCGCGGCGGTTCTGACGTAGCCTTCCCGCAGGAAGTGCATCTCGCCGTCCTGCCCGGAATAGATTTCTCCCGGAACCGGGTCGGATTCATCGGCGGCAAAGCCTGCCCAGAAGGTGCCGTCTTCCTCATAGAAATTGTACCACAGGGATTTGGTGCCGTCGGGGTGTTCCTCATACTCCGCCTTCACGGTGCCATAGGACGCGCCGCCGCCCTTGTAAGCAAGGGTATAGGAGCCGTCTTCACTGACCGTCAGCGTGCGGGGGTCAAGCACACTGAGTCCGTCTTCATACCATGTACCCACGAGGTTGGCAATTTCGGGGCTGACATCGGTGGGACTGACATCGGTCTTCTTTTTGCCGCCGCAGGCAGTTATCCCAGTCAGCATGGCAAGCAACAGCAGACACGCTGCGAGCTTTTTGACAAAGAACGTTTTTTTCATAGAGTAATCCTCCCTGACAGAAATTTGTTATTGGTACGCTCTGCCTTCATCATACCATACTTTTCCGCAAAAAACAATATCCTTCAGGGACACAAATGCGAATATATGAACAATCTGTGAAAACCGCACAATTGTCTTGACAATCCGGAATCGGCGTGCTATACTTCTCACAAACTAAATCGACCATTTAAACCGTTGAAGCGGAGATAACGGCGGCGATGCCCTTACAGAGAGCCTGTGATGCTGAAAGTCAGGCAGGAAACACACCGTCAAATGGACCGCGGAGGGCGCAGGGAAATATGCCGTTCCGTATGAAGGGCATAGAGTATGCTGCGACGTAGGGCATACGTCAGTTGCCGGGGATATATCGGTATCCCGCAAAGTGCGCGGCGTATGCCGTGAATCAAGGTGGCACCGCGGATATTTACAGCTTTGACTGCACTATTCGTCCTTGACAGAAGCCATGAATCATGCTTCTGTCAAGGATTTTTTGTGTCCTGAAAACCATAGGAGGCGATTATATGAACATCCGGCCGGAACTTGCATCCGTACTCAAAGAAGCCGAAAACGGAAACTACCGCGTCATGCCGGTGAGCTGCGAAATACTCTCCGACTTTCTCACCCCCATCGAAGCCATGCGCATTCTCAAAAACGTCTCGGCGCACTGCTATCTGCTGGAATCGGCACAGCAGGGCGAAAAATGGGGACGCTACACCTTTCTGGGCTACGACCCTCAAATGGAGATCACCTGCGTGGACGGACAGATGAAGGTCAATCATCTGAGCCTTTCCACCGACCGTCCCTCCGACGTGCTGCGGCAGATTCTCGCGGATTACAAAAGCCCGCGTCTTGACTATCTGCCCTCCTTTACCGGCGGACTGGTGGGGTACTTCTCCTACGACTACCTCTTTTACAGCGAACCCACCGCGCGCCGTCAGACCGAGGATTCCGAAGGGTTCAAGGATTTGGATCTCATGCTGTTTGACAAGGTGATCGCCTTTGACCATATGCGGCAGAAAATCATTCTGATTGTCAATATGCGGCTCGCGGACGGGGAAACCGGCTACAACAAGGCAGTGCTGGAGCTGCGTCAGATGATCGATCTGCTGCGGCACGGCGACCGCAAAACCGAACCGCCCGGAAAACTGACCGGCAAAATCACCCCGCTCTTCGACAGGGAACGCTTCTGCGGCATGGTGGAACGTGCCAAACAGTATATCCGGGAGGGCGACATCTTCCAGATCGTGCTGTCCAACCGGCTGTCCGCACCCTTTGAGGGCAGTCTGTTCCACACTTATCGCGTTCTTCGCACTATCAACCCTTCGCCCTATATGTTCTACTTCTCCGGCACCGACGTGGAAGTGGCAGGCGCTTCCCCCGAAACCCTGGTCAAACTGGAAAACGGCGAACTCCACACCTTCCCGCTGGCGGGCACCCGTCCCAGAGGACGCACCGACACGGAGGACAAGGCGCTTGAAACCGAACTGCTCGCGGACGAAAAGGAACTCGCCGAACATAATATGCTCGTGGATCTGGGTCGCAACGATCTGGGCAGAATCAGCCGGTTCGGGACAGTGGAGGTCGAACGGCTGCACGATATCGTGCGGTATTCCCATGTCATGCACATCGGCTCCACGGTCAGAGGTCAGATTCGCGAGGACAGGGACGCACTCGACGCGATTGAAGCGGTACTGCCCGCCGGCACGCTTTCCGGCGCGCCCAAAATCCGCGCCTGCCAGCTCATCGGAGAACTGGAAAACAATAAGCGCGGCATTTACGGCGGCGCCATCGGCTATGTGGACTTCACCGGCAATATGGACACCTGCATCGCCATTCGTATCGCCTACCGCAAGAACGGTCGTGTCTTCGTGCGCAGCGGCGCGGGCATCGTGGCGGATTCCGTGCCGGAGAAGGAATTCGAGGAATGTATGAACAAGGCGCGTTCCTGTCTGAGTGCGCTGGAACTGGCACAGGAGGTGGAAGAATGATTCTTCTGATTGATAATTATGACAGCTTTTCGTACAATCTTTATCAACTCATCGGCAGTATGAACCCGGATATCCGGGTCATACGCAATGATGAAATGACACTCGACGAAATCCGCACGCTGCATCCCTCCCATGTGATCCTCTCCCCCGGTCCCGGACGACCCGAAAACGCCGGTATTCTCGTGGAAGCCGCAAAGGAACTGGGCAAGGAGATTCCCACGCTGGGCGTGTGTCTGGGGCATCAGGCGATCTGTATGGCATTCGGCGGCGAGATTACCTACGCATCCCGCCTCATGCACGGCAAGCAGTCCGAGGTGACGTTTGACACGAACTGCCCGCTGTTCCGCGGCTGTCCTGCCACCGCTCCCGTCGCGCGATACCACTCGCTCGCCGCCAATCCCGAAAACCTGCCCGACTGCCTGCAAATCACCGCCCGTACCGCCGACGGAGAAATCATGGCGGTGCAGCACCTCGACTATCCGATTTACGGCGTACAGTTCCACCCCGAATCCATCATGACCCCCGACGGCGCGTTTATGATGAAGAATTTTCTCAGCTAGCGAAGCACGGGTTTCATAAAGCAAACGGTAAAAAGAATAAAATAAGGAGATATGCCACATGATTAAAGAAGCCATTATCAAAATTGTCAGCAAAGGTGATCTCACCTACGATGAAGCCTATGCCGTCATGAACGAAATCATGAGCGGTGAGACTACTCCCACCCAGAACGCCGCGTTCCTCTCGGCGCTTTCCACCAAGAGCGCACGCGCCGAAACCACCGACGAAATCGCCGGCTGTGCCGCCGCTATGCGTGACCACGCCACCAAAGTGGATACCGGCATGGATATCTTTGAAATCGTCGGCACCGGCGGCGACAATGCCCACAGCTTCAACATTTCCACCACTTCCGCGCTGGTCGCCGCGGCAGGCGGCATGAAAGTCGCCAAACACGGCAATCGCGCCGCCTCTTCCCTGAGCGGTACGGCGGACTGTCTGGAAGCGCTGGGCGTGAATATCCAGCAAAGCCCCGCCCGCTGCGTCGAGCTGCTCAACGAAGTGGGTATGTGCTTCTTCTTCGCGCAGAAGTACCACACGTCCATGAAGTATGTCGGCGCGATTCGCAAGGAACTCGGTTTCCGCACCGTCTTCAATATTCTGGGACCGCTCACCAATCCCGGTTCGCCCACCATGCAGCTGCTCGGCGTGTACGACGAATACCTCGTGGAACCGCTGGCGCAGGTATTGGTCAGCCTCGGCGTGAAACGCGGCATGGTGGTGTACGGCATGGATAAGCTGGACGAAATCTCCCTCAGCGCCCCCACCAAAATCTGCGAAATCAAAGACGGCTGGTTCCGTACCTCTGTCATCACCCCCGAACAGTTCGGATTCGAGCGGTGCAGCAAGGCTGACCTCAAGGGCGGCACCCCCGCCGAAAATGCCGCCACCACCCGCGCTATTCTCAGCGGTCAGCAGGGTCACAAGCGCAACGCCGTTCTGCTGAATGCCGGTGCGGCACTCTATATCGGCGGCAAGGCAGATTCGATGGAGAAGGGCGTCGTGCTGGCGGCGGATATCATCGATTCCGGCGCGGCACTGCAAACGCTGGAACGCTTCATCGAGGTGAGCAACCGTCCGGAGGCAGAAGCATAAAGATGACGATTTTAGATCAACTGGCGGATTACGCCAAGGAACGTGTGGAAGCGGCGCGCAGGAAAGTTCCGACCGAAACCCTGCGGGCGGAAGCCTTCGCGCTGCCAAAAGGAGACTTCTCTTTTGAGAACGCGCTGAAAACGTCCGATATCGCTTTTATCTGCGAATGCAAGAAAGCCTCCCCCTCCAAGGGACTGATCGCGCCGGATTTCCCGTATCTGACCATCGCCAAGGATTACGAGGCGGCAGGCGCGGACGCAATTTCCGTCCTGACCGAACCCAAATGGTTTCTGGGGAACGACGGGTATCTGCGGGATATTGCTTCTCATGTATCCGTCCCGTGCCTGCGCAAGGATTTTACCGTGGACGAATACATGATCTATCAGGCAAAGCTGCTCGGCGCGTCGGCGGTACTGCTGATCTGCGCGATTCTCACTCCTTCCCAGCTGAGCGAATACCGCTCCCTCTGCGACGAACTGGGGCTGTCGGCACTCGTGGAAGCCCACGACGAATCCGAAATCCAGACCGCGCTGCAAGCCGGAGCGAGAATCGTGGGCGTGAACAACCGCAACCTCAAAGATTTCACCGTGGATACCGGGAACAGCCGACGGCTGCGGGCATTGCTGCCGCCTGATATACTGTTTGTCTCGGAGAGCGGCGTGAAGAACGCCGCTGACGTCCAAGCGCTGCGGGAGATTGGCGCGGACGCGGTGCTGATCGGTGAAACCCTCATGCGGGCGCACGACAAAGCCGCCAAACTCCGGGAACTGAAAGGAATGGCCTTATGACAAACAGAACCCGCATCAAACTCTGCGGACTGACCCGGCAGGAAGATATCCGGACGGTCAACTCGCTCCGCCCGGATTACGTCGGCTTTGTGTTTTATGCGAAAAGCCGACGGTGCGTCACCGAAGCACAGGCGGCGCGGCTCAAAGAGCTGCTGGACCCGTCTGTAAAGGCGGTCGGGGTATTTGTAAACGAAGACCCTGCGGTGATTGCCGATCTGCTGAACCAAGGCATCATCGACCTCGCCCAGCTTCACGGGCAGGAAGACACGGACTATTACAACCGGCTCAGGTCACTCACCGATAAGCCCCTCATCAAAGCTTTCCGTGTGGAAAGTCCGGCGGACTGTCTGCCCGCCGAAGTCTATCCCTCGGACGGCATCCTGCTGGATTCGGGTATGGGAAGCGGCGTGGCATTTGACTGGTCCGCGGTTGCGGGCGTGAAGCGCCCCTACTTTCTCGCGGGAGGACTGCACGCGGGCAATGTCGCCGCCGCCATACGGACACTCCATCCCTTCGCGGTGGACGTCAGCTCCGGCATCGAAACCGACGGCAGCAAGGACAAAGAGAAAATGAAAGCGTTTGTAGAGGCGGTACGGTCGGCGGACAGCGGTCATATACCGTCTTAACAGTCAAAAAGGGATGATATACACATATTAGGCGCATATCATCCCTTTTCCTCATGGATTCCGGGGAAAAAATAATCGAAGGTATACGAAGGGTATACGAGCAAAAAGCGGTGCCTCGTATACCCTGATTTCGGTTAAAAAAGCCCTACAATACGCGGTTTTTAGATTATTTTAGACGAAAGGTATACGAGGTTACGAGGAAAATACAGTAAAATAAAAATTTTAAAATATATAGTTTACAGCAAATTCCTCGTAACCTTCGTAACCCGCGTATTTCAGGGGTTTTCTGGCTTTCAGCCTTCGTATCTCTATTGGTTCAGCAGCTTTTCCTTCATCAGCTTGGCGCATTTATACACGTCGCCGCAGCCCATCGTGATGATCAGGTCGCCCTCTTCCGCGTGGGACAGCACATAATTTGCCACGTCCTCAAAGGAATGTTCCAGATGACAGCCCGGTATCAGCGCCTGCAAGTCCTCCGAATGCACGCCCAGATCATCCCATTCGCGTCCGCCCATGATGTCGGTCAGCACCGCTTTGTCCGCGATTTGCAGCACGCGGGCGAACTCGTGCAGATGGGTCTTGGTGCGGGTATAAGTGAAGGGTTGGAACACCGCCCAGACGCGCTTATAGGGCATTTCCTTACAGGCGTGCAGCGTGGCTTCGATTTCGGTCGGATGATGAGCATAGTCGTCCGCAATCGTAATGCCGTTATGCACGGTGTGAATCTCAAACCGACGCGACGCGCCGGAGAACAGTCCCAGACCCTTCTTCACATCCTCCGGTTTGGCGCCGACATACAGACACGCCGCCGATGCCGCCAGCGCGTTGAGAATATTATGCTCGCCCGGCACCTTGAGGGTCAGATCGGTGAGCTTTTCGCCGTGGTGCATCAGATCAAACTGCCAGAAACCGCCGCTTGCCATGTGTACATTTTCGGCGTAGTAGTCGTTCTTGGGTTCCAGACCGAAGGTGATGATTTTCGCTTGGGTGGTATCCAGCGCCTTCATGGTGTTGGGGTCGTCGCCGTTGGCAATGACCGCGCCGGTGGTCTGTCCCGCGAACTGACGGAACGACGCGATGATATTCTCCAGCGTGCCGAAGTAGTCGAGATGGTCGGCGTCGATATTGAGAATCACCGCCACCTCCGGCGTGATTTGCAGGAAGGTGTCCACAAATTCGCAGGCTTCGCACACCATATTCTCGCTCTTGCCCGCTCTGCCGTAGCCTTCAATCAGCGCGAGCTTGCCGCCGATCACCACAGTGGGGTCAAGCTGTCCCGCCATGAGAATGGTCGTTATCATCGAAGTGGTTGTGGTCTTGCCGTGGGTACCCGAAACCGCAATGTCGTTGTGATAGCGCCGACAGATCGCGCCCAGCAGCACCGAACGCTCAATGGTGGGAATACCCGCTTCTCTTGCCGCGAGCAGTTCGGGATTATCCTTGGCGATGGCTGCCGAATACACCACCAGTTCCGCGCCCTCGATATTTTCCGCCCGCTGCCCGATGGCTACTTTGATGCCGAAGGAACGCAGCCGCTTGACCGTATCGGAATTGTCGTCCACGTCGGAGCCGGTGATGAGCTTGCCGCTGCCGTCCTCCCGCAGAATGTCAACCAGCGGACACATTCCCGAACCGCCGATGCCGATGAAATGAATGTGCTTAACGGTACGCAGAAGTTCGTCATATTCCGTAATAACCTTGTTTCTCATAGGGAATCATCATATCCTTCCGAAGAATTTGTCGGTAGGATTATTCTAGCACGATTTTCCACCGGTGTCAATGGTATCAATGGTGTCCATGGTGTCAATGAGCATTGCGTTAGTTTTATTTTGAGACGAGCCGAAATAAATCATCACATTGCTCAGTCCGAACACCGGCATACTCAGAAAATACCAGTAGGCGCTGTATTCCGGACAAATCTGCCCGTAGAGATTGCCGAATTTGTCCGAGTAATCCCATACGCCCATGCCCAGACGCACGTTGACCAGCCACCCCACCGCCAGTTCCGCCGCCGTGACAATCAGACAGCCCAGCCCGCAGCGGCTCCACCAGTCGAGCGCATGATGTCTCCGATTGCACCGGTGGAGCAGCGCCGCGCACAGTCCGCCGGTCAGCAGCATGGTCCAATGGGTGCGCCCCCGCCAGAGTATCTCGATCAGCCCGTAACACACCGCGCCTGTCAGAAAGAATAGGAAATATTCGCTCTTGCCGCGCCTCATGTTTCATCCCGCTCCGTTTCTCCGAAAGCATTCGGTTCCGGAAGCTAGTGTTCACGGCGCAGCAAGGAATTATGCTGTGAGCAGGCGGCAGCGCGGTTGACAGTTTGTGGGGCATGATTTGAATGATTTTTCATACAAAAACGCCGTTTTCCTTCGCCAAAAAACGCTTGGGAAAACGGCATGTATTATGTCTCAGATCACGGTGGTCGCAAAGCTCACCAGCAGCGTTGCCGCCAGCAATTGCGCGGCATTGCACAGCACCGTATGCCAGAAGGGAAGATCACCGTTTTCGCGGCGCACCAGTTCATTGAACAGCCGGAAACTCGCGATTACACCCACGCACAGCAGCAGCCCCGCCACGCGAATCATGATAAAGGAGAGCAGATAGGCACCCGCGCAGGCAGCCGTCATCGGAAAGAAGGCAATCGCCACCGTGCGCACCAGTGCGCCCAGCCGCGGCTTCTTGCGGTTGATAGACAGCAGTCCGTAGCCGCAGCCCACCGTCGCGCAGAACAGCGCCGCCATCATGAGCAGCGAAAAGAGGAACAGACCGAACAGATTGCCGAAGGTCAACCCGTTGGTCGTGCTCACCAGCATGACCGCATACGAGCCGAGTACCTTCTCCACCAGCCATGTAAAGCCGCTGCCGTACATACCCGCCAGACAAAGCGCTCCCAGCACCCCATTCAGGCTTGCAAAAATCGCCCATAAGTACATGTCGCCCTTCATCACACGGTCCGCCGCCGCAAACGGCTCATTCCGGAAGAAGGTCACGGCGCAGTCCAGCCAGTCCTTTGCCATTTCGCCCGCATTGGGCGCGGTCTTGCGCGGCGCTGTCGACGCGGCAGGCGCGGGCTGCGCCGCAGAACCGGTATTGCCATAACCGTTATCATTCCCGTAATTGCCATAATTTCCGTAGCTTCCGTCGCTTCCGCCGTTATAACCGCCGCTGTAACTGTCGTAACCGGTGCCGCTGTCGGCAGGCTGCGGCGCATAAGCCGGCTCCTTCACCTCTTCGGCATAGGGAATGGCGGCGTCGGTCTCACCGGTGATATCGGAAGACGCGGGGGTATCGGTTCCGTCGCTGCCGTCACCGTATGAATTGTCATACCCGTACACCTGCGGCTGGTCAAAAATACCGTCTACACTGTAAGAAGCGTCGCAATTGGGGCAATGCCCGTCCTCTCTCAGAAGTGCGCCGCATCTGCTGCAAAACTGGCTCATTTGTCATTCTCCTCATTGTTTGATATTGATATTTGACTTTACGGCAATTCCCCTACCACCAGATCGGGAAATGCCGCTCTCACGGAGGTCTTGAAATCGTCCAGCGCCTGATCGGCGGATTTCAGTCCCCCCGCGTATTCATCCATACCGGTTCGGAACAGTGCTTCCAACGCGCCGTCATACACCGTCATGTGGCTCATATCGATATCCCTCGCCGCGAGTGAAAGCTGCTGATAGTAATTCTGCCCGCCGATAAAGGAATCCTCAAACTGCGGGTCAAAGCGTATCTGGGATACCACCTCGCTGCTGGCGGCAAATTCGCCCGTGGTGCGGAAATACCTGACCGATTGTTCCAGCCGGTCGGGGTCATCCGTACAGGCGGTAAAGAGCGAAATGAATTCGCCTGCCGCATCCTTGTGACGGCTGCCGCTGTATGCTGCCAGCCAGCTTCCGCCCCAGCTGTAACGCGCCGGTCCGGGAATCACCGCCCAGTCGCCATAGCTCCCCTCACCGGGGATCGCCCCCCCGCAGGCGGGTTTCATCACATACAGCAGTCCGATTCCCGACGTGAAATAGCCGAATACGCTTCGGCTGTCGCTGATGCCTTTCAGCCACGCCTCCGACCATTGCTCGGCATTGTAGATCAGGTGTTCCTGCGCCATACGTCCCACATAACCGACATACGCCATACGGCGGTTGCTGATGACCAGCTGATCGTTTACCACCCACGGCGTGTCGTCCTCCGCGAGGAAGGGACGCATCATATCCTCCTGTCCCGCCAGCATCCGCGTCTTGCCGGACGACTGCGTGTCAATCTTCTTGGCAACCGCGTAAAAGCCGTCCCAGTCCGAAAGCATCGCCTGCACCTCGTCAGGCTTGTCGGTGCCCAGATAAACCTGCGCCATCGAGCGCCGGTAGAGAAACACACCCGGATCGGTCTGCCAGCCTACTGCCCGCACCACACCGTTCTTGTCGGAAGCTGCCTGCACGGCACAGCGGTAATAGCGCTCCGGCGAAACCGTCAGTCCCAGCTCCCCCACGTCAGCCATGAGATCGGATTCCACATAACTGCGTATATTGTCAGGCGACAGCATAAAGACGTCGGGAACACCCTGTTTTTTCGCGAGCGCGTCTGTCAACTCCGCGTCAAAGTCACTGACATTGACCACACGGATATGCGCGGCAAATTTTACCCGCAGGGGAAGCGTTTTGAGAAAATCCTCCATCTCCCGTTTGTACTCCTCCGAATACACCCATACCGTGATCGGCTCCTTCGGCGTACAGGCGGCAAGGGGAAGCACTGCGGAAACGCAGAAACCGCCTGCCAGAAGTCCCGCCGCTGCCCGTCGCGGGCATATGCGGGTCAAACGGCGGATGCCGGCATCACACGCTGTCAAAAGCATCTGAAAAAAACGCAAATATTTCTCTCCTTTTGGGACACGATAACATCAGCTATCCGTTTGCACGGTTGTATCATTGTGTCATGGTTTCGCCTGTGTATCCGTATTGCTATCAGTATAACGCATATTATACCAAGTTACAAGTAGAAATATATGAATAATTTATAAAAACGGGAGGAACCGGATGAAAACAGAACATCTCCCGCCTCTCAGAACACTTGTCACGCTGCTGCTGTACATCGTACTCACCGTCGCAGCGGTTCTCGGCATCCGATATTTGCTGCCGGTCATCATGCCCTTTCTGTTCGGACTGGGCGTCGCGTCACTGGTACAGCGTCCCGCCGCGCTGCTCTCTTCCCGGCTGCCCCGCCTTTCCCATAAGACCTGCTGTCTGCTGCTCACCGCCGCGCTGCTGCTCATCGCCACAGCGCTGCTGTCGGTACTGATCTGTTCGCTGGCGGGCAATTTTGTCTCCTTCTGCCCGGACATTCCCGCCCATATGGCACATGCCCGCCGCGTCATCGCGCAGGCGGCTTCTTCGGGCGGAGACGGCTCCTGGGGACGGTTTGTGGGCGCACTGGCGACAGGCGCCGGATGGACCATGGATTTTCTTTCCGAAAATTACCGGCAGTACGTCCCCTCCGTGCTGGCACGTTCGGGCGGGATGCTGCGTCGCCTGCCGTCGCTGGTGACAGCGGTGTTCTTCGGCGGATTGGCGGCACTCTTTGCCTGCGGCGATCTGCCCCGGCTGCGCCGCACGTTCAGGGAGTTGCTTCCTCCCGAAGCGTCGCGCACGGTTTCCCGCCTGCTTCATGCCGCTGCCCGCACAGTCGCCGCCCTGCTGCGCACCTACGGCACCCTCATGGGCATTACCATGGCGGAGCTGACCGCCGGATTCAGCCTCATCCGCCTGATGGGATACGACACCGGTCCGATACTCACCGCCGCTCTGGTCATCTCACTGGTAGACGTACTGCCTGTACTGGGAACCGGTACGGTTCTGATTCCATGGGGACTGCTGGAAATCCTGACGGGCAGTCCGCCGCTCGGTCTGATGCTGCTGGGTATGGCGGTTATCATCGGTCTGGTGCGCAATTATCTGGAGCCAAAACTCATCGCCCGCCGTCTCAGGCTGCCGCCGTTCCTGACCCTCGCGGCGGTGTATACAGGCGGCAAGCTGTTTGGCGCAGCGGGTATCCTGCTGCTTCCGCTTCTCCTGCTCACCGCGCGGGAATATGCGGATGACGCCAAAAATGCCGCAGACCCGTAAGTCTGCGGCAAAAAAGCATCGCCGTATTCCAAAACAACATGCCGCGGATTACGAAAGCTCCTTCGGTTTCTTTTCGGAGATGATGCCCGCCACCGCCTGATACATCCGGATAAACGCCATCGCCAGAAAAATCAGGATAATCAGATAGGGTACGACCCTCGGAAATCCCTGATATACACCGCTGGACAAACCGTATATTACCAAAAATACCAGTATCAGATACACAGCGGAAGCCACAGCCGCGCGTATCCGAAGAAGATTGTTGCGAATGCGTTCGGAACCTTCTGACACATCGGACGAACCGACGTTTTTCCACCTGGTTTCAGCCATATTGTCATGCCTCCCGTCCGATTTTGTCACATAACGCCCGGAAAACCCAGCGCCATCAGCGCCTGATTGGCTTCCGCCATCCCCGCTTTGGCGGCACGGCGATACCATCCCGCCGCTTCTGCCAGATCCTGTTCCACTCCGCGTCCTTCCTGACAGCACAGACCGTAGATAAACTGTGCCTGCGGATAACCGCTTTTGGCGGATTCCAGCAGCATTGCCGCGCCGTGAAGCGTTTCCTCTTCCGTGCGGTTTTCCTTCGTCACCAGCCGGGAACCGAGATAATAACACGCCTCCGGCTGCTTGCGCATAACCGCCTTTTGCAGATATTCCATGGACTTGGCGCCGTCCGCGGCAACGCCGATGCCGTTGCCGTAGAAAATCGCCAGATTGAACATTGCGTCAGGGATACCGCCTTCCGCTGCCTCAATGAAATACCGGGCTGCCATCGCTTCATTCTTATCCAGACCGCATACACCCTGCGTATAACAGACCCCCAATTTATACTGCGCGGGGGCAAAATCCTGCAGGGCAGCTTTCTTCCAGCATTCCACAGCCGCCTGCTCGTCTTTTTCCACACCGTCGCCGTTCATCAGATACACGCCGTAATCGGTCAGCGCGGCGGCACTGCCTCTGTCGGCGGCAATCTTGATCACCTTGGCTGCCTCCGCGTAATCCGGCTCCTCACCGTCCGAACCTTCGTGCAGCGCAAACGCCAGTTCGCAAAGTTCCTCGTCCGTCATTTTTTCATAATCCATCGCCATTTGCTTTTGTCTCCCCACATTCAATATAATCGTTTACGGTTCCAGCGCTTCCATGATGCCCCGCAGTTCCTCCCACGAATCCACCTGCAAGCCCGTTTTTAACGCGCATTCCTGATCATAGCGCAGAAACGCCCGATACCACACCGGCGTCATGCCCGCGGCTGCCGACCCTTCCAGATCGGGGATGAACTGATCGCCGCAGAACCATACATCTTCCGCCGGTACGCCTGCCTTCGCCAATGCCGCTTCAAAGATATGCGGGCTGGGCTTGCGGAACAGGTAGTCGCACGAAGAAATCACAAACGCAAACGACGCGCCGGGCAGACAGCCCTCTATGCGCCGCCGCAGCGTTTCGCCGCAGAAGGAAAGGTTGCTCACCACGCCGGTACCGATGCCCTGCGTTCCCAGCCAGTCCAGAAATTCCGCCGCGCCGTCAGTTGCCTGACAGGGATTGGCGGCATTCCAGAACGGCAGTTCCCAGTCGCGCAGATCGCCTTCCAGTCCGATGCACCGGCGGGTCAGAAGAAAGCGGATGAAGCTCTCCTCACTGCATTCCGTAAGGCGTTTGTGCCGCGTGGCGGGATCGCACCGTCCCAACTCCCGGTTAAGTTCCTCCGCGTCGTGCTGGAGCTGCGTGCCGGTCACACCCTGCGGGTTGGAAACGGCGTGACGGAGCAGTTCATCGTAACCGCGCGCGCCGTCAAAGGCATCTTCCCTGACCAGCGTCTGACCGTAGTCAAACAGAATGAATTTGGGTTTTTTCAGCACGTTCATTTGCCCCCTGTCTCCGTCCTTCCCCGTAAATTCGTGTCGTGCCGGTAATTATAGCACATTCCCGCACAACTTACAAGGGGAATTTCATGAATTTTTATCGGTATTCCTCGCCCGCCTTAAAGCTGTAAATCGGCTTGATCACCCGATCCACCGTGACGGTCGGCGCGATATTGTCCAGAATATCCTCCATCCGTTTATACGCCATGGGGCATTCATCGAGCGTCTCGGCGCTGACCGACGTGGTATAGACCCCTGCCATTTCCTTCCGGAAAGCAGATACCGTAAAGCTCTCGCGTGCCTTTTTGCGGCTCATCAGGCGTCCCGCGCCGTGCGGTGCGGATTGGTTCCAATCGGGATTGCCCTTGCCGGTGCAGAGCAGACACCCGTCCCGCATATTGAGAGGGATGATCAGTCTTTCGCCTGCCCGCGCCGAAACAGCGCCCTTGCGGAGAATCATATTCTCGGTATCAATGTAATTGTGAACGGTCGTGAACTGACCGTCGGTTTTGAGCTTCATGCCGCGGATGATCTCGTCCATCATTGCCTGACGGCTCAGCATGGCAAAGCGCTGGACAATCGCCATATCGTGCATATAGCTTTCAAAAAGAGAACCGCTGACATATGCCAGCGACTGCGGCACATCGACGGTCAGACCGCCCTTGAGCACCTCCAGCGCCGCTTCAATCTCCGTGTCCCGCCCCTGTTCCTTATAAGACGCAATGAGCCTGCGGACTTCGTCCTGCGGCGCGGCATTCAGGCTTTTCCACGCGCATTTCTGGTAATATGTCGCCACTTCCAGTCCCAGATGACGGCTGCCCGAATGAATGACCAGATAAATGCCGCCGTCCGCATCCTTATCGGCTTCAATGAAGTGGTTGCCGCCGCCCAGCGTCCCCAGACTGCGATATGCCTTGCCGATATCCACCTTTCCGGCGCAGTGCAGCTCGCTGAGGTCAATCTCCTCCGCGAAGGCGTGAGCGCTGCCCCGGATATGAAACCCGGCGGGAATGGCGGCACGGATGAGCTTATCGAGTTTCTGCACCTCCATAAATTTGTTTTTCACCTTCAGCACTTCCATCCCGCACCCGATATCCACGCCCACCAGATTGGGCACCGCCGTGTCGGTTACGGTCATGGTCGTGCCGATGGTACAGCCCGCCCCCGCGTGAACATCGGGCATAATGCGGATTTGCGCGCCCTGCGTAAAAGGCTGGTCGCAGAGCGTCTGTATCTGACGCAGCGCCTCTTCTTCCACCACGTCGGTAAACACCTTGGCGGAATTATATGTTCCTGTCACTATCCGTTCTGTCAATTTCTGTCACTCCTATCGTATCGGAAAAATGAAAAAACCGCTGTACGATATGTATGATATCGCACAGCGGCACAAAAATCAATATGGCAGGTCTTAAAAAATTCTTAAGAATGAATCGTTCCCTTATCCCATCGCAATAGCAATGCCGATCTTTTCGCCCTGATGCACGCGGGTTTCCAATCCCTCACGGGTATTGACCATGATCTCGTCATCGGGGAACATCATACCCTTCTTGAACAGCATCAGAATCCCCGCGCCGCCGCAGAGAAACCGTCCCTTTTCCTGTCCCTTGGCAAAGACCAGACTGTCATCCCCCGCAAATTGCTCCACGCCCTTGGCGTTGCCGCACGTTTCCACCTGTGCCATGCCAAAGAAATGTTTCGTGTCCATAAAGGTGCAGCTCCGCGCGTTAAAGAACATGCTGTCTTCCATATTCTTTTCGGCTGCCAGCGTGAAACGGTCGCCGCACGCGCCGTCATCGGGATACACAAACCGATGGGGATCCCCCTCCCCCAGCCGCAGAATGAGCGCCATTCCCTCATGAAAATCCCTGGCACGGCTGTCGCCGCCCAGCAGCTTCCTGACCGAATACATATGATTTCCCACGGGAATCAGTCCCATGCTGTTGATAAAATGTGCCGTAATATAACCGTCGCACGGCGCAATCAGGCTGTTGGGAGCCATATCCACGGGTCGTGCGCCTTCGGCAAAAGCACGGGACAGATAATCGGCAAAGCTCTCATATGCCGCCGCGTCAGACGGCTGACAGTCCGAAAGCGTCACGCCGTATTTTTCCATATGACTTTTGATCTCCGCGCGGACAAACAGCCCGCCTTTCATCACTTTGGCGGACTGGGGACGATAGCTGCCCAAATCTGCCTTCACCACCGGCCTCCAGCCGTAGCCTTTCACTTCATCGCTCATAGGTGTCATGCCCTCCGTCAGCAGGATTTGTCTTTATTATACATAATCCCGGTCAAAATGTAAAGAAAAATGTCGCTCATTTTTCAAAAAGTTCCGGCGTCTCACGCCGCTCAGGGTGTTTTGGTGTATTGCCAGACCGTTTTGAGATGGGAACCCAGTTCCTGGAAGGTAAAGCTCTGTTCCGAGCGCTTGGGGCTGACGGTATCGTTGACCAGAAATTTCCCCTCTTCATCCACGCCGCGTATCACCACTGTCTGCGAAAAGACCTTGCCGTCCGTGAGACAAACCACCACGCTGCCTGCCTCCCCCACGGCTTCCCGGATCATCCGGTCGCCCACCGGCAGTTCCTTCACGGTCAGACCCATTGACCGGGCACCGTCGGAAAGCAGCTTCTTCGGCTTTCCCTCCCAGCCCGAGCGCGACGCCAGCTGCGCCGTATAGACCGGTGTGAGCGAATCGTCCTTCTGCACATACACCGCCGCCATCGACAGCGCGGTCGGCGCACTCCCCCGCAGTCCCAGCACACTGTCACCGTAACGCAGATACCCCCATCGCAAATCCCATTGCACCAATTTTGGCGGCACGCTCCGATCTTCATAATCAGTCAGCGCCGTGAGGTCGGCGCTGAAATTGACAATCCTGCCCGGATACGCCAGCACAAACTCCTTCGCTTCCTCGTTGTGTTTGAAAAAGGTGACAAGCTCGTCGGGATAGTCCGAACGCTGAAAGCCGTTTTCGGTCGCGTATTCATAGATTTCTTTTTCGGCGGCGTTGTTCTGACCGAGACCCCCGACATATTTGAGAGACACATTGATCAATATCGCAACCGTCACGACCATCAGCACCATATGAAACGGCGGATAAATGTTTTTTTTACTGCTAGCTGTTGCCATAATATCTCCTTTGCACGACAATTGGATTTTACGGAAGGAATCTTCCTATCCCTCCGCTGATTGACATAGCAAAAGTATTATATCACATTGACTTGCAAAATGCACCTGTTTTTTTTTCTCGGATTCCGGAAACGTGACCGATTCACCCGCGGTATTCATTTTCTGCCGACGCCGTGCATAACATGATGAATGAGCAGCGTGAAACGGCGCCCTGTTCTGTCCGGCGCGAACACATACACGCCGCTGTGAGAGGATGCATCTACATGACCGATGAAAAAAACCTGTCCCGTCTCCCCCACAACCTCATTCTGAACGACCGCCGCACCCTTTCGGTCGCCGGCGTGAGCGAGGTAGTCAGCTGTGATGAAGAAATTGTGGTGCTTCGCACCGTGATGGGAGAACTCACTGTCAGCGGGAGCAAACTGCACATCGGACGTTTTGATCGGGAGAGCGGCGAACTAAAGCTCGACGGCAGCATCAAGGAACTGGTCTACACCGATCTCGAAACCCGGCAGCGCGGTCTCTTTGATAAATTATTCCGATAAATGACAGGTTGAATCAGATGATGGAATCAATGGAATATACCTATACCCCGGGACTGTTCTCCCTGCTGCAGGCACTGGCGGCGGGTCTCGCTCTCGGACTCTATTACGACGTCTTCCGACTGCTGCGCCGGCTGTTTCGTTTTTCAGCGTTTTCGGTGGCCATGCAGGACATTCTATTCTGGTGCAGCGCTGCCGTAGGGCTGTTTTTTGTCTGCCTGCGCTGGAATGCCGACGTCATACGTGTTTATTTTGTTTTCTTCACGTTGATTGGCTGGCTGCTGTACCTGCTCACAGCGGGACAAATGGTTTTTTGGTTGGTAGATAGTGTAAAGAAACCAATTTGTCGCATTTTTGAGAAAATTCGTGAAGCTATTATTCACACTGTCCGGCGTTTTTACCAAATAATTAAATAGTTACTCTCGTTGTATTATCATATTATGACAAAGATAAAAAATTTTAAATTAATTTGAGAATCCACTTGCAATCAGTTTTAAACATGCTATAATGTTAAGGAAAAGAGTGACCGGGATAATAATTTACAATTTGGCAAATATTATTTTACATTTTTATGGATTTATTTTTCTGCAAATGAAACAATTATGTGGGGTACGAAATAAATATGACATATCATCAGAAACATCTTCCTTCCGGTCAGCACAGTGGGCGGGCTTCCGGAAGGTCTGGAAAACGCCGCTTTTTTGCCACGGCAAAAGCTAAAATGAATGATTCTGCCGATTTTTTTCGCCGCAACCGCATCTCTTTGGTTGAAACCGTAAATGCTATGAGCTTTACAACCAAGGTTGTATTGAGCCTCATCGGCATGGTAATCGCTGTCAGTGCACTGGTCTCCCTCACCAAAGCCCAGTTGACTGTCAATGAAAAGGAACGCACGCTTGCGGAGCTGGATCGGCAGATTGCACAGCAGACGCTGGACAATAAAGAACTGGATGAGCGCCTTCACGGTGATCTCGACCAGTACATTGAGGCTTACGCACGCGAAAAACTCGATATGGTGAAGCCGGGCGAACGTGTGTATATCAACACCAATGGGGATTGATCGCCTTTCATCTTTCGTTTGTTACCGGCTCCTGTAAAGGAACCGGCTGAGAGCCTGTTCGGCTCTAAATATTTTCGAGAGGAACATATTGGATTATGGCATTTGAGGTTGGACAGATCGTTGAGGGCAAGGTCACCGGCATCATGAATTACGGTGCTTTTGTGGATTTGGGAAACGGCGCGTCGGGCATGGTACATATTTCCGAAGTGGCACCCACCTTTGTCAATGAGATCAAGGATCATCTGACGATCGGTCAGGACGTGAAAGTAAAGATTATTGCCATTGACGAACGCGGCAAAATCGGGCTTTCCATCAAGCAGGCAATGCCGCGTCCGCAGGGCAGCAATGGACGCGGTCGCGGTACGGGCGCTCAGAACGGCGGAGCTGCCGGACGTCCCCGCGGGGGCAGAAACGGCGGAGGCAGTTCTTCCGGCACCCCCGGCAATTACGACTGGAACCGCAGCCGACAGAATGCTTCCGACAGCTTTGACGATATGCTGTCCAAATTTATGGCATCGAGCGACGAAAAGATTTCCGGCATGAAAAAGGACAACCGTCGCAGCCGCAGAGGCGGTCAGAACGGTGGTCAGAATGGCGGCAATGACTGGTAACTGTCGCTCCGTCGGCTGTTTTTCCGCGTTTTTTCCTTTTCATCACATAATACCTGAACACCATCTCCGGCGGTTGCCGCAGGGTGACAGCGCTGAAAAAAGTCGCAGTATCGGCTTTTTTCGTTGTGCCTGCGACAGCCGCCCTTCTGTTTGAATGCGGCATGAGCTCTTTTACAGGGCTGACAACTATGACAAGGAGTTTTACTTTATGGTCACAAATGCTGTAACAACTTTTACCTTTACACACGTTTGGATCTATACGGCGGAAGGTCAGCCCATCCCGGATGGCTTTCTGACCGTCCGGGACGGGATCATTGCGGCGCTCGGCGATATGGCGGATTATCATCCCGACCGGCTGCCGCAAAACGGCGTTGTCACGGATTTGCGGGGACGTCGCCTGTATCCCGGCTTCATCGACGCGCACACCCATGTGGGGATGTGGGACGACGGTCTCGGCTTTGAAGGGGACGACGGCAATGAGATCGGTGAACCGGTAACGGCTGCGCTGCGTGCCATTGACGCCGTCAACGGCTTTGACCGCTGCTTTGAGGAAGCGCACAACGCGGGTGTCACCACTGTCGTCACCGGTCCGGGCAGCGCCAACCCCATCGGCGGCATGATGGCTGCCGTCAAAACCACCGGCGGTCGGGTGGATCATATGATTCTGAAATTTCCCGTATCCATGAAAATGGCGCTGGGCGAAAATCCCAAGACCGTCTATCACCAGCGCGACGAAACCCCCGTAACCCGCATGGCAACCGCCAGAATCATCCGCGAGGCGCTCATCAAAGCGCAGCGCTACGCCAAGGCACTCGATGAGGCGGAAGAGGAAAGCGACAAGCCGGATTATGACGCTGACTGCGAGGCACTCATTCCGGTGATCCGCGGGGAACTGCCGGTACACTTTCATGCCCACCGCCGCGACGACATCTTTACCGCCGTGCGCATCGCGGAAGAATTCGGGCTTGACTATATCATCGTTCACGGAACCGAGGGACATCTTTGTGCCGAGGAACTGGCTGCCTGCGGCGCGAAGGTATTTTCCGGACCGCTGCTCTCCGACCGTTCCAAGCCGGAACTGAGCAACCTCTCCCCTGCTGCTGCGGGGATTCTCGATCGCGCGGGGATTCCCACCGCGCTCGTCACGGATCACCCGGTCATTCCCATTCAGTATCTGCCGGTCTGCGCCGGTTTGATGGTGCGTGAAGGGATGGATTACGACAGCGCCCTGCGGGGCATCACCATCCGTCCCGCACAGTTATTGGGCATTGACGACCGCGTGGGCTCGCTGCGCGTCGGCAAGGACGCGGATTTTTCCGTCTTTGATGCCGATCCCCTCACCCTCGCCGCCAAACCGCTGGCGGTCTACATCGATGGCCGCGAGGTCTATCACGACGCACGCTTTTAAGGGAGGCTTCTGATGAACATGAGAACCATTCACACAGACGCGGTCTCCGATGCGGTACGCGAACTGTGCATCCGCGCCAACAAGGTGCTGTCTGACGATCTGACCGCCCGCATCTGCGCCTGTGCGGATCGCGAAACCTCCGCGCTGGGACGGGCTGTCTTTGACGATATGAAGGCAAATCTCGCTGCTGCCGCTTCACTGGATATTCCGATCTGTCAGGACACAGGCATGGCAGTCGTCTTTCTGGAAGTCGGTCAGGAGGCACATATCGTGGGAGGATGGCTGGAGGATGCTGTCAACGACGGTGTAAGCCGCGGCTATACCGACGGTCTGCTGCGCAAATCGGTGGTTGCCGACCCGCTTCGCCGCGTCAATACCAACGACAACACGCCCGCGGTCATTCACACCCGCATCGTTCCCGGCGACCGATTGAAAATCACGGTGGCGCCCAAGGGCTTCGGCAGTGAAAATATGAGCCGCCTGCGGATGTTCACCCCTTCCTATGGACGGGACGACATCATTGCCTTTATTGCCGAAACCGCACGGATCGCCGGCGGCAATCCCTGCCCGCCGATGGTGCTGGGCGTGGGCATCGGCAGCGACTTTGAAGGCTGCGCCCTGCTCGCGAAAATGGCACTGTGCCGAAGTCTGGAACAGCCCCATCCCGACGAATACTATCGGGCGATGGAACAGGACGCGCTGGCTGCCGTCAACGCAACCGGTGTGGGACCGCAGGGCTTCGGGGGCAGCATCACCGCGCTCGGCGTCAATATTGAAACCGCTCCCACCCATATCGCGGGTCTGCCCGTGGCAGTCAATGTCGGCTGTCACGTCACCCGTCACGCTTCCATGATATTATAAATATCTGCCTTCGGTTTTTTCCCGATTGCCAAATCAGCCCCGCCTCCGGTCTGTACGACCCGAGGCGGGGCTTTTTGGGATTTTTGGAATTTTTAAGATGAACCGCTATGCAGCGTCATGCAGGGCTCGTCTGCGCATACGCCGCCGGAGCAGGATAAATCCTGCCAGCGATCCGGTCAACACCAGCGCCGCGCCGCCAAATCCAAGCGTGATGCCTGTGGGCGGTGTAAACGTTTGGCGATGGTTGACAAAGGACACCTGATTGTCCGTCTCACCGTTGCTCAGCGTACCTGCAACACTGTTTCCTGTTACAGTGCTATTCGTGTCATCATACGCTGTGACGGCATATTCACTCTCATTTTCCTCTTGTTTTTCTGTCACCGTATAGGTCGCATTGAGGGGAAGCTTGAGAATGCGGAGCGTCTGGTTATGGCTGAGCGTCACCTCTGCCGTACCGTTTTCGTTAAATGTGATCGAATCATAGTCCACTGAGCCGATACCGGTTTGCTTCTCGCACTCATAGGTTCCGGTGAGAGGCACACCGTTCAGTTTCAGGGTGACGGTGAAGGGGAACGCCTTGTGTCGGTTGGCAAAGACACCGGTCACGGTCTTTTTGACAGCCAGTGTGGCGGTGATACGTTCATTGACGATATAGCCGCCATTCGTAGCGCCGTCTGTGCGGAAGGTGTGATTCTTGTCTCTGTGTTCCTGACGGTAGTTATCCACCGACTGTTCCTTTGCCAGATACTCCCATTGCTGCGGGGCATTCCCTTCGGAACCTTCCGAATATCTGGGAAGTCCCTGGATGGTCAGACGGTAGTAGTACACAATGCTGCTGCCTACCTTCCTTTCCACCACATCTGATTTGACGGTCATTCCTTCTGTGCCGCCGCCGTTGGCATCACAATGATAGGTGGCAACCTGATCTCCGGTTGCGTCCGTCGTAACAGTACGTGTGAAGGTCAGCAGCGGATGGAAGTTGCTGTCCAGCGTTCCGGAACCTTTCTCATGGCGCTGAAGTTTGATCTCAATGGCCTGTGCCTCATCGTTCGGCCACTTGTTCTGATTGGTGCCTTTCCACTGCTTGTTGACCGTGAACTCCGTCACTGCCTTGCGGTTGTGAACCGTCACCGCGTTATTGACTGCCTTCGCGTAAGTCGCGGTTTTGTCATTCGGGTCATACACTGCCTCATAGCCGAGGGTGCATTCGCTCTCCTGCACATAGTAGAACATCTCACTGCCGTCGTCGCTGACCAGCGGCAACCCGGTAAAGACCGACTTCCACGCTTCGGTTTCACCGTTATTGTCGGCTGTGCCGTCGAGAGTGACGGTCTTCATCACCTGCGACTGGGACAGAAGCGGGGTTCCGTCCGCTTTCATCGGGCAACCATACAGCGTCAGCACCGCACTTACGCCGGTGGGAATGGGATCGGTATCCCACGTCTTGGTCAGCGTGATGTCATGCGCGGTTTTCTTTTGATTGATGAGATCGGTCAGGTTTTTCGTCAGAATAACGCCCGATGCAGCCGAAACCGTACTGTTGTTGCTGACGGTCATAAGGTCATACCCGTTGGGACAGTTCTCTTCTTTGACGATGTATTGGATTGGCTCCTGTTGGGTCGTAGTCGTCGTCACGGCTTCTTCACCTTCGCCGGTGGTAGTGGTAACAGTCACCAGACGGTTCTTGGGCAGGGCTTTGAATACCGCGCGTCCTGCCGGTGTTTCTCCGTTTGCGTCCTCCACGCCGTCGAGCGTCACCGTTCTGACCGCTTCGCCCACAGGCTGCTGCGTGTTCGTGTCATACACATAGACGCTCAGTCTGACTTCCGCGTTGCCCGAACCGTCCGCTTTCTGCGGCCAGTTCATCGCACTGCCGGACTGATTCTGCCACTTTTTGTTGACATAATACGACACCGTTTCCGTATTGTAACTGTTGGTAAAGGTCATCGTGCGGGGGTTGCCGGAACGGGCTTCTTCCTGCGTAACGGTAAATTCTGCCACGGTAGTGCTGCCGCCGGTACCGTTATCGAGGCGGTATTTGCTGCCGGTTGTCACCGAAACGCTTTCGGTCTGCCCTTCAAATCCCTGATTGTTGGCATAGGCAGTCACAACGTCATCATTGCCGTTTTCGGTCAGACGGTAGCTGCCTTCGTCCAGTCCGGAAAATACAAAGGTATAGGTGCCGTCATCGTTAGCGGTGAAATTTTCGGCAGTAAACGGAATGCTGTCATAGGATTTGTCTACGATTGTGTTGATAATGGTCTGGCCGTTTTCATCGGTCGTTTTTTCGGTATGCGTCAGTTTATGCACTGCCCAATCGCCCTCATTGGTTGACGGGTCTACGACCCATTTTTCCAGTTTGAAGCTGAGCTTGCTCATCGCCGTATCCGACAGCTTCAGATTGCCGTCGAATTTCTTTGTGACCTCCATGCTGGTGCGGTAGGGGGTGTTGCGGACCGTGAGCACATCTCCTTCGAGGAACTGATACTGACTGTAATCCACGGAGCCGCTGTCGGTAATATGGAATTTGTAATAGATGTCGCTGGGAATATATCCGTCCAGAGGCTCATTTTCATGGAGATAGTAATTACGGTTGAGTTCAAGATTGGCGCCGCCCTCATCGTCCTTGAGTTCGAGCTTGGCAAAGCCGTCCTTGCCCGTTTCACCATCCACGGCAGTGGTCGCTACCACTTCTTTTCCATCCGACATAAGGGGGACAAACTTTCTCCCGTTTTCTCCCTCACCGTCGGTGACAATATTATTGGTGGAATGCCTCTGAAAAATCCTGTCGCCTACCATACGGTATTTGTCATCCGCGTTATCCACAACATTATATACATAATTATTGAATACGCGGCGTCCGTCATATACCTGCTGACCCTCCACCAGCTTATATACCTTACCGTCATCCACCGAATAGCCTTCTCCCTCTAAACTTGACTGTGGCTGAGCGGTATTGATGTAAAACATGCCATCCGCGTATCTCAGACGCTTATCCCCGGATTCACGGTAGAGGGTTGTGCCATCTTCCGCCACGAAGAATTTATCGTCAAACTCTTCGTACATGGTGAAGGAGACGCCGTTCAGCCCTTTTTCCATATGGCTGTCGCTGTATTTGAAGAGATAGAGCATCGGGGTCGGCGCCGAACCGCCGCTGGTAATGGAAACGGTCGCCTTGCCTTTCACTTCCGCGCCGTATCCCAGCACCTGAACGGTGTTGTCAAAGGACACATCGCCGGTGACGGCATTGCCGTTCTCGTCTTTGGGTTCCGCTATCACGCGGGCATCGTAGTTGATCACCACACGGGTATTGTCCGGGATGGTAAAGGTACCCGTATTTTGGCGGAAATCAAACGTGACCGGTGCGTTGGGAGGATCGGTATCGACGGTGACGGACTTATAGTCGACCGAGATACTGTCGGAATAGGTGTCGATGACATCCATCGCGTTGCCGTCGTTGAGCGTGAGCTTTCCGGGATTCACGTCGATGGTAAATTTCAGCAGCGGATGCTGCGCCGTTTCATTTTCATCCACATTCCTGAAATACTTCGTGACCGGCTTGAGTGCCTTGCCCGGCGAATACGTGAAAATAGCGCTGTCGGAAACGTCACGGCAGACGGCGGTATTGCTGAACACTGCCTGTCCTTTCATCGGACCGTCCAGTGGTGCCTCGGCTGCCATTTTTTCCAGCTTGGCAATCGCGTCTCTGTCCCGGGGCACCAGATAATAGTCCACCGAATAGAAATTGCACAACTGACCCGCGTCATTCGTGAACTTCGAGGGGTCATTGAAGGTAAAGACAGCGCCGTCTTCGGTTTCATCCATCGATACTTCAAACTCAGGACAGGTGAGGTGCATCCGTCCCTGCGCGTCTTTCGTGGCAGTATCGCGTCTGTCGCCCTGGCTGTAATCTGCGCGATGTTTGAAATATCCTACACTCTGACAAAGAGGACCCAGACTGGCTTTGGCGCCCCAGCCGTTGATTTCACTCTGCCCGGAAAAAGTGGGACAGAGCCAGTCCAGATAGTTGTCGCCATCTTCCGTGGGTACGGTGGATATGCTATTGTATTCATGGTCATACGACATGAAATCGAACTGCTTGAACAGTGTCGTGTCATAATAATCGTTGATCACAATAGGTTCATTGGTATTGATGCCGTTGACCGAAATGCTGAACCGGTACACCGGATACGTCACATCAATGGTACGCGGCTCACCGTTGGCGTCCAATACCGGCGTGAAGCCATCCTCTTTATACATGATTTCCTTCTTCACGGCATTGATGGTCTTGCTGGTGCCGTTGACATAATTCAGCTTATAGACGCCGACGCTCTGCGTGTTGAAGGAATCGGTGCCAGCCACGCCGTTGACCATGACCCAGTTCTGATGGGTAAAGAGTTTGGGCTGATAGTAGGAGGAGGCGTCGCAGACCGCCTGTGCCTGCTGCGCCCACTCGGTGGGAAAGGTGGTGTGGAGACGCACCTGAATCTTGCGGTACTCTTCACCGGTGTCAGGGTCGTTAAGACCGGGATGCTCCTGTGCGGCATCTTTGTAGAAATACATATAGAAGCATTTGTTGACGCTGTTGGAAGTATTAACCGCCGAATTGGAGAAATCCAGTCTCACCGGTCCCGCACCGGTCATCACGCCGGTTAAAGAGGGACGGGTACCGTTGAATTCCAGCAATTCTTCGTCCTTCCCCACATTGTTATCCTGAATGAAATAAAACGCCTTGACCGATTCGCCTTCTTTGAGACCGTAAATCTCCACCCATTGCAGGGTTTCCTGATAATTCTTGCCCCCTACCGGATTTCCGTCGCTGTCATACAGTATTTCCCCGGTAAAAGGATCCTTATTGGTAACCCATCTTCTGGGAAGAAAATACTTGTTCTTGTTGTCGAATACGCCCGAATCGCCCGGCTGTCCCTCCGAGAACTTGATGGTATCATCCACTTTGGTTTTGTGGATATCCACATTGACATTCCACGTCACGCTGTCCGAGAGGATTTCCGTGGCTTGCTTGCTGACGCCGATGCCGCCCTCGCCGGGCTTATCCACCAGTACGACGGCGGTATCTTCGCCGCACTTGCCGCTGACCGAATTGGGAATCGAAGTCTGACCGAGCAGCTCGGTGCGTGACAGACGCGTGGTATAGGTAACGGTGTATTGATAGGGCTGATCGTCCTCTTCGGGAATATGATAGGTCCACGTCTTGGCGGTGCCCTTATCCACGCCCATCGCTTCCCACGAAACCTCTCGCGTGGAAGAGTTGCCGTTCTTGTCGACCATTTCGATGGAAATACCGTCCCCGGCATACAATCCGATGGGAGCGAATCTCTGAACATTTTCGCTGTTGCCGTTGTTGACATCCTGTATCAGCGTCATCTGACCCATTGTGTCGGTCAGATCGGAACCGCCCAGAAAAATATTCTTGTCGCGGTTGGTGACGACGCGCCAGGTGATTTCGGCATAGGGGTCGCCGGAAACGCTGATGTTTTTGACGCTTACCGCCGTTTTGTCAATGTCGTTGAAATCCACGTCCTTGACATGCGCCGTCGCGACGTTGTCCTCCGGATGCGCGTCGCCCGTCACTTCGGCGGTATTGCCCATCTCTTCAAAGGTTGCCGCGCCGCTCTTTTCGATCTTGTTGACGTTCACGTTGCAGTCATATTCGATGACCAGAACGTCATAATCGTCCATCTTGGGAATCGTCACCGCGAACCCGTTGTTGGGGTCGGCGGAAACCGTCGGCTGGTAATCGGATGCAAAGGTGTAGGTGACATCTTCTCCGGAACCGCCGGAAGATGTCATATGATTGTAACCCTCAAAGTAAACCATCACGTTGGAAGCATCAGGCGGAATCAGCGCCGAACCCATGCGGTCGGTGAGGGTAAGGTTGGCGGTGTTGCCCTCGGAAGAAACCTCCACCTTGTATCTCACATAACGTCTGCTGCCGGAGGTCGACGCGTTGTTAATTGTCACCTTCTTGGTCACCACGGCGTTATCCGGATCTTCCCGCTCGAGATTGAGAATCTTGCCGGTACTGAACACCACCTGTCCGTTTTCGGGATCCAGTGTACCTTGCAGCAGCAGCGTAAATTTTGCGTTACTGGACGCGATGAAATTCGCAAACTTCGGGTCATCCCGATTCCAGCGAACGATGACCGTCCTCGGGGTATCGCCTGCCAGCACCTCATTACCCTTGAGCCTGCCGTTAATGCCCATGTCGATATCGACGGTCTGGTGGGTTTCGTTGAAATCCTCCGGCAGCACAAAGCCCGTCGGCAGCCGATAGATCAGATCTTCATAGTTGGCAAACTGCTGATAGGGATTTTCGATAAACGACGCCTGAAGCGTATACAGCTTTCTGGGATTATAAAGAACATTGCTGCCGGACTCTTCGTAGCCCTCGCCGTCGATGAGGATTTTCTGCTCATCCAGCAGCAGATTCAGGTCGATGATATAGCGACTGTCTTTTACCTCTAATATAAGAGATTTATGGGGATCATCTTCATCATCGGGATCATCATATTGGATGGTAATTGTCTTGGCCTGATCAAAATTTTTCAGGACTTTAATACCTGTAAAAAGCTCCTGATCCTCCACCGTCTGCTTCTGCACCTCAAAATAAGGGCTGGTGTCACCGTCAATTTCAACACCTGTGACATGATCCTGTGTCAACGGTGTATCTTGCTTTCCCTTAACGCCTGCAAGTGTAAAAATCTCCGCCATCGTATAGGTTTTATCCTTCTCCACCTTGATGGTTTTCACACTCTCGGCGTAGTTTCTGATAGGAGCTGTGAAAAAGAAATTCCGTGTGATATCCGGCACAACGGCATTCGGTGTGACATCCGGGTCGGTATCCTCCAACAGATCGCCTTCCTCGCCGGAGGGTTCTTCGGCAGGTTCTTCGGAAGGATTCCCTGACGGCTCATCCGAAGGTTCTTCCGGCGTCCCGCCGTCTGTATCCATCGGCAGCGGCTCTCCGTCCGGGGAAAGCGGCTCTCCCTCTTCTCCCGGAATCACCATTTCCGTTCCTTCCTCATCCTCGTAGACAATCTCTTCCGTATCACCAGCGTCCTGCGTGACGCCTGCGGCAGGCAGAATCTCCTCCGCCAGCGCGAGAATCGCACGCGGTTCCCTCACCATCATCTGAATCAGGAAGACCGTCGCGACGAATAATGCCGAAACCCGTATGACACGGCTGACGCCCTTGGTCTTGGGTGCTTTCCTGTCTGTTTTTTCTTTACTGCGGCACAGCATCATTTCGTCCCCCTTTCTAAATATATGTCTATTCATACATCTCATACAACAATATCGTCTCAGCCTAACGCGTCGGTTTCAGGCTGTTCTTCCGTATCCTGCGGCGGAGACACTGCTTCATCTTTGAAATACGCCAGTACCACCACACGGTCATCCGGCGCACTGTCGGCGCAGGTGGAGAGCGCCAGTATCGCGCCCTCGGGTCTGGACAGCAGTAAATCGGCGTTGCGGCAGACATAGTCCGCCGTATCCTTCTCGGTTTCCACATGGAAGATCTCTTCGGCGGTTGCCTTCACGGTCATCACCGCGAATATCTCCAGTTCCCGGCATTGCTCCGCATTGCGTCCGATAACCAGACGCGCGCGGGTATGCTGCCGCGCGTAATCGGGGTCAAGATACGCGTCCAGCGCGCCGAACATCTTGCCGTATGCCATATGATGTCCGTAGAGCAGCGAATAGCCGTCACTGAAATCCCCGCTGTTGTGGCAGTCCAGATAGATGCTGCCCGAGAAAGAAAAATTCCCGTAGGGGTCTTTGTTGAGGTATTCAAAATTATCCCTGCCCTGCATGACCGGGTAGTCGATGGAGGTGCCGTCAATCGTCAGCCACCCCACCATATCGTCAGAAATAGGGGAATCCAGCACGGTGGTTCCCTGCATGACCGGTTTGTATTGTTTCAGATCTTCTCCGAGCGTATGCGTATACACATAAATGCTGTCATACACACAATAGCCCGACAGCACAATCAGCACCGCAAACCCCGTCAGCAGCAGCGCGTCGTGCAGTCCGCACAAGCGCCGCAGCAGCCAAGCCGTTTTTTTCAATGCCGTCACCCCGTTATCCCGCCGTGCCGTCCGCGTCTTGCAGCCAGCACCGCGCCCGCGCCGACAACGCCCATCAGACAGACCAGTGCCGGCAGAACCGCGCTGCTCACCACACCCGACGGCACCACGCCCTCGCGGGTATTGGTAAAGGTCACGGCTGCATTCTCCGACAGCGTGGGATCGGTTACTTTGACATCCTTCACAGTGGCGTCGGTATCGCCTTCCACAGAGGCGGAAGGATCGTAATTTTCCGGCACCTCTGTCACCTCATAGCCCATGCCATAGGGAATGCCGCCGATTTCCAGCGTCTGATTGTGACGCAGATAGAAGGTCTTGCCGTTTTTCATATCAGCCAGCGTGATGTAAAGCTGCTTTGTATCCTCGTTATAGGCAAAGGTATTTGCCGCGTTGATGTCGTCCGGGCTGTAAGTATTGGCGCGGTTGTCAAACGCAGTCTGATCGAACTGCCCCGAAACAATGAGCGGGGTGTCCGCCGGGTAAACGGCATTGGTAATGGAGGAGCCTTCTCCGCCGGAGCCTTCGCCGCCGGAGCCTTCACCGCCGGAGCCTTCACCGCCGGAACCTTCACCGCCCGAACCTTCGCCGCCGGAGCCTTCTCCGCCGGAGTTGTTGTTGGCAGGAACGGGGGCTGTCAGTTTCAGAGTAAACTGAAAATATTTGTCATAAGAGCCCTGGTTGCCATCCACGCACTTTTTCACCGCGAGACGGTGGGTGATCAGCGTATTGGTAAATCCCGCACGCTTGCTCACGGCAACGCCGCCGGTCGAAGACGGTTTGTCCGCCTCCAGTTTGAGGATTTTTCCCACACACGTGAGTGCGCCGTCAATGTCCGCCACATAAATATCCAATACCCGCTGCGGCTGCGCATCGAGCGTTACGTCGGTGCAATTGGCCGCTGTTTCGGTAATCAGATAGCGGTAGACGCCTTCATTAATGAATTTCACCTGACTGAAATCCAGCGTCACGGTTTTGGCGATATATTTCTCATCATCCTTGTCGTCGCCGGTCGCAAAGTTCACGCCATCCGACGGTCGCGCCGCCGATTCGCTGATGCTGTCATCCCCGTTCCGGAATCGTAATACTATCGAACGCTTGTTTGCCGTTCCCTTAAAGAACACCTGCTCCGGTCCGCGATAGACCTGCAGCGTGGAGTCCGTTGCGCCGACACTCACGCCGGGTTCCACCGTTACCGTGATGTCCACGTCGGGAATCGTCGCGTCCCGGTCAGCTGCCAGACAAACCTGAAAGGAAACCGGATCAACGCCTATGAGCGGGTCGGATCCTGCCGCCGCTGCCGGCAGTGCCCACAACGCCGCCAGCATCACGCTGACTGCCAGCCAGACCGATCTTTTTACGGTTTTCATTCTCTCACCCCGATTATTGATCTGTTCAAATATCTCTCCGCCGTACCACCAAAATGATTTTTCCCCGGCAGTTTCCCAGCGGAATACCGCCGTAGATACGGCTGTCCTGCCCGTCCACGCGGCAGTCGTTCACCACAAAAACGCAGCCGGACGGTACCGTGTAGGCGCTCTGAAGCACACCGTCCTCCGCAGACGTGGGATAAAACGATTCCACCGGCGCGGCAAAACCGTTGACCAGCAGCGTATTGCCGCTGATTTCCACCCGATCGCCCGCCAGCGCTGCCACTCGTCCGCACTGCCGCCGTCCGTCGGGGGCAACATACATCACCGCGTCTCCCGGACGAAGCCCGGCAAGCCGGTAAGTGACACACAAATCGCCGTCCTTCACCATCGGGTACCCTTCATTGCCGTGGTTGACATACAGTCCCGCGATAAAGGTCAGCACCAGCCACAGCGCCAGCACCGTTCCTCCCGCCCTCAGCAGGAGTTCCAGTATCAGCGACCGAACCGACCCGGCTGGCGTTCGCCCTGAACCGGCTGCCGCCGGCGTGCTTTTTTCCGAATCATCGGTTCCGGTCTGAATTTCCGTCTTTTCCGGCTCCATTATTCATCGCCTCCGCTCCGTCTTTTTCTGAGCAGAAGCGCTATCCCCATCAGTCCGCCTGCCGCAATCATTCCGATCACCGGCGCTACCATGAAGTCTTCTTCACCGGTGTGGGGCGACCGGAAGGCGGTGGAAGCGCCCTTCACCCACCAGATATTCTTCAGCCACCATTCGTCATCCAGCCACCACGCGGCATTGAGAAACGCCTCGTCCATCCAGTTGTCGTCGCCCGGCCATTCCATACCGTAGAGCAGACAGGCGAGTTTGAGCTTGTTTTTCAGATCTTCGAGCTGTTTGTCGGTCAGATCCTCCGGCATCATGCGGAAATTCCGCATCAGCCATCTGGCAAACGGCGTGGAAAAACCGTCAAAGGCGCCGCCGCCGCCGAGCCCTTCATCTCCGCCTGCGACTTCCATGGGAATGTATTCGTAATGATTGGAAAAAGAAATCGCTTCGGGCTTTCCCGGTTCGGAGCTGCCTTGGCTGCCTTGACCGTTCTGACTTCCTTCACCGCCCTGACTGTCATCCGCGTCGGGGTCTTCACCATCGACGCTCAGAAGCACCAGCGTTCCCTGAAGCTTGCCTCCGTCGCCATCCGTGACGCTGACTTTCAGATGATACACACGCTCATCCGACGCTTTGAGCAGCTTGTCATTCTCGGGCGGTACCTCATAAACCGTATAGGCGTAATCGCCCGGTTCATCAAATACAATCGGTCCCACCTGATAATTGCCCTTGCCGCCTACCGAAAAAGAGGTATTAGGTGATGGCGGTTCTATGCCCCCCGGCCGATTCGCCTCCGCCTGCATCACAATTGTAAACGACACATTGGCAGGAATATACCCTTCCTTGTCAATCATCGTGACCGGAATATAGCACTTCCATGGCGTATGCGCACTCGACGGCGCCGCCATCACATGCTGCCCCATGAAAGCAGCCAGCATCACCGCTGCCACGGTCAACACCGCACAGCGCCGCCATAAAACGGCATACCTGATTCTGAACAACATCCTGCATTCACTCCTTTCTCCGCAGCACTCTCTCCCACCCCATACGAAATGAAACGGTTGCAAACGTCTGCGGTATGCCTGGTGTCTCCTGCATTTTCGACAAATATCCGAAACAGATACAATAACTCCAGAATATATTTTATTTTTATTATAAAATAAAAACGAAAAAAAGTCAAGAATTTTATATTCCATCGACAAAAATATTATTCATTTTTTATACATATTTATAATAATAATGTCCAAACATTTTCCCCTTTCCCTTGCTGAGCGCGCCTGTTTGAAGCGCCTGATGCATTGTGCGCTACCCCCCCTTCGATATCTCAATATGTTGTAATGCAATTTGCTGTACAACATATTGATGTTTTTATGTTATTTTTTTCATTTAAATATATATTACCATTCATCTTACAAATAAGCGTTGCGATTGACAATTTTATAACGTGTAATTATTATTTAAGTGTGCAATACGAAAAAATTTCAATAAACCACTTGACATTTGATGTAATATGAGATATCATAACATCAAAAGCAAGATATGTATTTTGCTTTGCGGCAATGCGCTTTCAAAATCTTTTGAAGAGCACATGTCATAACCATGCTGTTAATACGGCATTAACCGGTCGCATAGAAGACGTCGTTTCATAGCGCGGCTTTTGTGTCTGCTGCTCACCCCGATCACTAAAAGAGGTGGCAGGCTGTCGGTTATTGCCGGATTGATAGAAATTAATTGTACTAAGGAGAGAATCGAAACTATGAAGAAGAAGATTCTGCTGGTAGCTCTGGTTGCCGCTCTCACGATTGCTGCTCCCGCAGCAGGCGCGAAGATGCCCGTTGTCAACGCGGCAAGCATCAGTACGACTGCTAAGGCCAATGCTACCAAGGGTGCTTTGGTTGTCATCGAGGACAACCTGAATGTTCGTGCCGGCGCTTCTCTTACCGCCGACAAGCTGACGGAAGTTCACAAGGGCGAGATTTATCGCTATGTGGATGTGCAGGACGGCTGGTATTGCATCGTCACCGCTGATCAGGTTCTGGGCTGGGTTCGCGGCATTTATGTGGAGGCTTCTCCCAGTGCGAATAAGCCTGTCAGCATGATTACCAGTGACTACACCATTAAAGAGGGCGTTCTGGTAAAGTACAAGGGCAGTGAGAGCAAAATTCTCATCCCTGATGTTGTTACTGCCATCGGCAATTATGCTTTCAAGGATTGCACCACCCTCGTGGATGCCAAGATTCCGAAGACCGTCACGACCATCGGCAACGGCGCGTTCTACGGCTGCAACAACCTCAAGGAAATGGATATCCCCGATTCCGTTACTTCCATCGGCGATTACGCATTCAACGGCTGTACCGCTATGCGCAAAGTCACCATCCCCAACTCCGTCAAGTCCATTGGCGGTTATGCGTTCTATAACTGCGAGGGTCTGACCAGCCTGACCATTCCGAATTCCGTCAAGACCATCGGCGAATTTGCTTTCATGGGCTGCTACGGTATCGAGAAGGTTGATCTCCCCAATTCCGTTACTTCGCTGGGCAAGGGTGCTTTCTCGAACTGCGAATCTCTGATGAGCGTGGTTCTCCCCTCTTCTCTGCCCGCTATTAACGATCTGACCTTTGCACATTGCTACAAGCTCAAGAACATCACCATTCCGAAGTCTGTCACCTCTATCGGCAGATATGCATTTGCCAACTGCCTCAAGTTGACCAATGTCTACTACACCGGCAGCGAGACCGAGTGGAAGAATATCAAGATCAACAACGCTGATAACGCGAATGATTTCCTCAACAAGGCAACCATCCGTTACAACTGTGTGGTCAAGGTTCCGCTCAAGATCACCGAGCAGCCTGTCAATCAGGTCGTTCTGATGGGCGGCAAGGTTGTCTTCACCATCAAGGCTCAGGGCGACGATGTGAAGTACCAGTGGCAGCTCTCTGATGACGGCGGCAAGACTTGGAGAAACAGCAAGATTACTTCCACCACCTACGAGACCAAGCTCACTCCCACCAACGTCAATCGCCTCGTCCGCTGCGTGATCACGGACAAAGTGGGGTACTGGGAGAACTCAAATGTTGTTTCCATGAGACAGTCTGCTCTGAGAATTGTGACCCAGCCCACGGATCGCATCCTCAAGCTCTATGGCACCGCTCACTTCACCATCGATGCAAGAGGTGAATACGGCGAGGTTCTCTCTTATCAGTGGCAGGTCAGCGATGACGCCGGTAAGAAGAAGACTTGGCGCAATGTCGGCACCAACGCCGATATCTACACCGTGTCTGTCAACAAGGGCAACAACGGCAGATATGTCCGCTGCGTTGTCACCGACAAGTACGGCAACCAGCTTCCCTCTGACACCGTGCAGATGGGTCTGATCGCTCTCAAGATCAAGAGCCCCATCACCGATGTGGTTGCCAAGAGAGGCGAGGTTGTTTCCTTCAAGCTCGACGCTGAAGGCGTGAACCTGGTTTACCAGTGGCAGCTCTCTGATGACAACGGTGAGACCTGGAGAGACAGCTCCACCACCATTGCCACCTATTCGACCATCCTCAGCGACAAAAACAACGGCAGATATGTCCGCTGCCTTGTCACCGATGATTTCGGCAACTATCTCTATTCCAGCTCTGCACGCATGATCGTTGCTCCTTCTAACCTGAAGATCACCGATCAGCCTGTCAATATGTTTGCCAAGGTTGGCGGCAAGGTTTCCTGCCGTGTTGGTTGTGAAGGCGATGGCCTTACCTATCAGTGGCAGCTCTCTGACGATCATGGCAAGACTTGGAGAAACAGCTCCGCCAAGGAAGCTGTCTACTCCACGACCATGAGCGACAAGAACAACGGCAGATTTGTCCGCTGCATCGTGACCGACAAGTATGGCGATCAGGTTATTTCTGAAGCCGCCAACATGAAGATCAAGTAAATCCTCATAAAGTCAATCTCGCTTTGAGATAAAATAAACGACCATCGTCTGATTCGGTATCATTGTGATACCGGTCAGGCGATGGTTGTTTTGCGTTTGCAATAGATAGTGATAAAAAAATGGCACTTCAACAGGCGGCTGACGCCCGTGAAATGCCAAGAGGAACACTATGAAATCAATGACTTTTCCGATCCATTAATACACGATCCACCAGAGATCATAAAATTTCCTGTACTGATTATTCTGCACAGCAAATACAGAATCAGCATATGGTTCATCGCACAGATACAATTCATCTCTGGTCTTTTCATCCAATTTTATATTACGAAGTATCAGAGAAGCATAATTAAAATTCCGTCTGAAGGAACGATTGCTTTGCGCTTTACAATATGTGTAGCAGGAATCGTTGCTCTTCCACCATCTTTTAATATATGTCGAATGGTCTTCTTTTCCGGTTCTTGCCTCATATGCGCCGCAAGGAAAATAACCTAATTTGGCTATTTTCACAAGTTTGTTTCTATGTGATTTTTTGCGTTTTCTTGTCAACCTATGCTTTTCTTTTGCAGAAAAATGAGTATTTCTCATAACGGCAATATCAGTGGCAATGTTATCATCATCATCAAAATAAGAAGTGGTGTCTGAAATCATGCTCATGTTTCATACAAATCCTTTCACAAAAAATTGACGCACTCACAAAAGTCCAAACCGGTTATACGAAGGGTTTTTTGTTTTTTCAACAACCTGCAAGGTTATTGTAACACAAGAGCATGAAGCAATCAAGCGTTTGAGCGTATGATTTAAGATTTCTTTATCTTACGAGACAAACGCTTATAGATACACAATCATTTTACCCGGCACACTCCTTCATCTGCGTTTACAGTGAATTGCCAAGTGCCGTGGCTTGTTCGCCGCTGGCGACCGCTTTCCATGCTTCGTCATCAAACGGGATATCCCTGAAATAAAACCGTCTGTCCGCGTCGGTAATGGGTCTGATCACCTTGCAGGGGTTTCCGGCGGCAATCGACCAGTCGGGAATATCCTTTGTCACAACGCTGCCCGCGCCGATGACACAGTTGCTGCCGATCGTGACGCCGGGACAGATCACGACATTGCCGCCAATCCACACATTGTCGCCAATGGTAACCGGAATGCCGTATTCATACATACTGTTGCGGCTGTCGGGATGAATGGGATGACCTGCCGTATAAATTGCCACGTTGGGCGCCATGAAACAATTGTCTCCGATGGTGATTCTGGCAACATCCAGCATGGTGCAGTTGTAGTTGGCAAAGAAATTTCTTCCCACCTCAATGTTGAAGCCATAGTCACAATAGAACGGCGGATTAATCCATGCCCCTTCGGATTTGCCGAGCAGTTCCTTCACGACTTCTCCAAGCCCTTTGAAGTCGCTTCTGTCCATCGTGTTGAGCTTCTGGGTGAGGATTCTCGCCTTTTTCTGCTGCTCCATCACGCTGTCGTCCGAGATGTAAGCCATGCCTGCGTCGCGTCTTTCGATATTGTTCATTGTGAAATACTCTCCCTTGTAATGTTTTTGAGCCATTTATATTTTTTGTAATACCAATAAACCACCGGCAGTTTGATGATTTCATCGGTATTAAGCACCAGATAAACCCCTATCACCGGCAGTTTGAGCACAAATGCCGCGATCAGCCCCGCGGGAACCACGATACACCACATGGTGACCGTATCGCAGATCAGCCCGAAACGGGTGTCGCTGCCTGCCGGGAAGATGCCTGCAATGACAGTGCAGTTGATGGATTTGCCAATGATATAATAAGAACAGACCAGCAGCATGATGTTAAGATATCCCGCTGCCGTCTCACTCAGCGTGAAGGTCATCCGCATAATCAGCGGGATACACAGCAGGATGATACCGCCCGTGACCGCTCCGGCGAGGATGGACAGCCGGGAAAGCCGGTCGCCGCAGCGCTTCGCCCGTTCCATATGACCGCTGCCAAGCTCATTGCCGACCATAATGCCGCTCCCCGTTCCTATGCCGAGGCAGACGCAGGCGATGATATTTTTGACAATATTGGCAACGGAATTGGCTGCCACGGCGTCATTACCGAGATGCCCCATGATAACCGAAAACATCGTAAAGCCGCAGCCCCAAGCCAGCTCGTTGAGCAGCATGGGTGTGGTGTATTTTATGAAATCCCTTTGCAGTATTTTATCTGCTTTTATGAGATAGGACAGTCTGATTCTGACAGCCACATTCCCACCGTTTTCCAGCAGCACAAGCACCGCTTCCACAAGCCGCGCAATGAGTGTGGCGTAGGCGGCGCCTTCAATACCGAGCGCGGGAATGCCCGCAAAGCCGAAAATCAGCATGGCATTCAGCAGGAGATTCAGCAGCATGGCGGCGGAACTGTATACCGTGCTGCGAAGTGTCCTGCCGCTGTTTTTCATAATGCAGAGATAAATCTGTGAAAATCCCATGAGCAGATACGAAAAGCTGACAATACGCAGATAGGGAATGCCAAGCGCAATCAATGCCGCTTCATTGGTAAAAATCCGCATGAGCAGTGACGGACACCCCAGCGCTGCTGTGAAGAACACAAAGGATATCAGCAGCGAAAACCGTGTGGCAATGCCCAGCGTTTTTTCCACTGCCGCAATGTCTCCTTTCCCCCAATACTGCGCCGCCAGAATGGTGGTGCCTATGGTGAGCGCCACAAAAAACAGATTGAGAACAAACTGCACCTGTGTCGCCAGCGAAACAGCCGACAGGGAATCCTGATTTAAGAAACCAAGCATAACAGCGTCTGACGCGCTGACAATGGCGGACATCAGATTTTGCAGCGCCAGGGGCAGCACCATCGAAAACAGTTTCCTGTAAAATTGCGTTTTTTCGTGCATATGAACCCCTCCTCTATTGATTTCCCGCTTTGGTTATGGTATTATTATAATATCAAAAAATCGGGATTGCTATAAGGATAGTCGCTGATTTTTATAACAATCGTATCAGAGGGAGTGACTGTCGGTGATTGACATACAGGTCATGCACGATTCCTCGGAAATCATTTTTTACAATACATCCGAGCTTCCTGTCAAAATCATCCAACCCAGATTGTCGGATTATCCCGGGATGGGGGTCATCTGCCACTGGCACGAGGATATCGAACTCATTTATATCCTGAACGGCGAAATGCACTATGAAATCAACGGAAAGACCATCCAACTGCCGGAACACAGTCTGCTCTTTGTCAATGCCAGACAGCTTCATTTCGGCTTTTCCGTCAATTACGCGGATTGTGATTTTATTTGCGTACTGTTTCATCCGTCGCTGCTTCAGACAAACAGCTGGATGTATCAGACAATGGTGGAACCGATGATCGGCAACGAGGGAATCGAATATCTGCTGTTTGAAGAAAACGACAGCGAGGATTACGGAACCATATCCGCCTGTGTGCGTGAGATGCCGGTGCTGCGGGAAAACGCCATACAGGGATACGAATGGGATGTTCTGAGCCATCTCAACCGAATCTGGCGTGTGGTTTTCCGGCGATGCGAGGAAGTTCCCACGGAAACCGGTCGAATCCTGCAGGAAGACAAGCAGGTTCAGAGAGAAATGGTATCCTACATATTCAGCCATTACGCCGATCCGCTCACGCTGGAGGAAATCGCGGCGTCAGGAAAGGTCAGCCGGAGCAAATGCTGTCTGATTTTCAAAAAATTTCTGGGGGAATCTCCCATTGATTTCGTGAATTCCTACCGCCTCGAAAAAAGCTGTCTGGAACTGAGAAATACGCGGCATAGCATCACCGAAATCGCCCTGCGCTGCGGATTCAATCATTCCAGCTATTTTACCAAGCTGTTCACCCGCAAATACGGCTGCACGCCAAGCCGTTTCCGAAAGACATTCTGTTCCTGACAGGTCGTTTGCCAAAAGCCATGCGCTTTTTTCGCGAAAGAGGATTGCATCATACCTCCGAATGTGCTATACTTTTGAACAACAGGTTGTTCCATGAACGAAAGGATGTGAGGAAAATAAAGAATAAACGAATTGCGGCACTGCTGTTCTGCGGTACGGTACTGCTGAATATGTCGGGCTGCGGCAGTATGTGGGAGGATCAGATCGAAATCGATGGTGTTCGCTATCCCGCTGAAACGCGGGAATGGGTGCAGACCGACCCCGGTTTTTCGGATTACGCTGCGCTGCGGCAGTTCAGACAGCTTCGGACGGTGGATCTTACCATCCGTCAACTCGACGCGGCGGAATATGAAACCATCCACCAGACATTGGGCGGTCAGGTGGAAATCATCCGCAACGCGCCGTTTGACGGAGAATACCTCATCACTACCGCTCCGGCGGTACGCTTATCTCATGAACCCACCGCTCAGAATATCGATGAAATTGCTGCTTTTACGCATTTGCACACGATCACTGTGGAAGACAGTCCCATCACGGATTCGCTGATGTCATTTGTGCAGGCAGCCCGGGACGAAAATCCCGGCGTGAAGCTGGAATGTGCCACGTCGGTTTACGGGGTACCCGTGAATGAGACAACCGAGGCGCTTATACTGGATAACATTTCCATTGACGATCTCACTCCCATCAAGCTGGCACTGGAACTGTTTCCCGGGCTGAAAACCGTCGAAATGAATGAGTGCGGTCTGAGCGACGACATCATGGGACAGCTGCGGGAGGATTATCCCGAGGTTCATTTTGTATGGACCATTCATTTTCTGATCTATTCCATGCGCACTGACGCACAATGCTTCTCCACGCTGGTGGCAGGCGGCGAACCGAGGGGTTCGGAAGAGGAATTCGCGCCCATCTTCCGCTACTGTACCGAACTGCGGGCGCTCGATCTGGGGCATCAGTATATCTCCGATATCAGCGAAATCCGTCATCTCACCAAGCTGCAAACGCTCATTCTCGCCGACAACCGCATCTCGGATATCTCCCCATTGGAAGAACTGCACGATCTCAACTTTGTGGAGTTGTTCCAGAATCAGATTACCGACGTCACACCGCTGACAAAACTCGCCTATCTGGAAGATCTGAATATCATGTACAACGGTGGGCTGGAAAATCCCACTGAGCTGGTACAATGCCGTTCCCTGCGCCGTTTGTACATTGCGCACTGCGGTCTCTCGGCAGCGGACAGGCAAACGCTTATGCAGGGGCTTCCCGAAGACTGCGAACTCAACACCACGAATCCCAACTGTGTACACGGCGGCTGGCGCACACCGGAAAAAGTCACGGCCATCCGGAAGGCATTCAAATACTGGCGCAGGGTAAAGGAATACCGCCGCTGGGACGACGTGGAATTTGAATAAAAAGGACGGTGATCCAATACCGTGGCAAAAGCAAAAAGTGTCTATGTGTGCCGCGAGTGCGGATACGAATCCAGCAAGTGGTACGGTAAGTGTCCCTCCTGCGGGGAATGGAATACGCTGGAAGAGCAGATCCGGGAAGCGCCGTCCCCCTCTTCCGGCGCTTCGGGACTGCGGCGGGGGGATATTCCCGCCGTAACCCTCGCCGCGTCTGACCTCCCCTCCCCTATCCGCGATATCAGCACACGCGATGAGCCGCGCTATTCCACCGGTATGGGTGAACTGGATCGGGTATTGGGCGGCGGCATTGTCAAAGGCTCGCTGATTCTGCTGGGCGGCGACCCCGGCATCGGCAAATCTACCATACTGCTGCAAATCTGTCAATACATGGGGCAAGGACTGAAAATCCTGTATGTCTCGGGCGAAGAATCGCGGCGGCAGCTCAAGCTGCGCGCCATGCGGCTGAGTGTGGACAGTGAAAATCTCTATGTGCTGGCGGAAACCGACATCGCCCGCGTGATCGAAACCATTCGCGTCACCAAGCCCGATATCGTAATGATTGATTCCATTCAGACCATGATGATCAAGGAACTGAGTTCCTCGGCGGGAAGCGTGGTACAGGTACGCGAATGCACCAACGCCATTATGCGTCTGATCAAGGCACTGGAAATTCCCACGCTTCTGGTGGGACACGTCAACAAGGACGGTGCAATTGCGGGTCCCAAGGTGCTGGAACACATTGTGGACGCGGTGCTGTATCTCGAAGGCGACCGGCATCTTTCTTACCGAATTTTACGGGCTGTCAAGAACCGCTACGGCTCTACCAACGAAATTGGCGTCTTTGAGATGCAGGACAACGGGTTGCGTGAAGTGGAAAATCCTTCCATGATGCTGCTGTCGGGACGTCCGGTCAACGTGTCCGGCACCTGCGTCGCCTGTACGATGGAGGGAAGCCGTCCGATTCTGGCGGAAGTGCAGGGACTGGCGGCTTCTTCCGGCTTCGGCAACCCCCGCCGCATGGCAACCGGATTTGACGGCAGCCGCATGAATCTGATCCTCGCGGTGCTGGAAAAGCGCTCCGGCTATTTCTTCGCCAATATGGACACCTATGTCAATGTCGTGGGCGGACTTCGTCTGACCGAACCGGCTGCCGATCTGGCGGTGGCGATTGCGTTGGTCAGCAGCCTGAAGGACTTGTGTGTGGGTGAAGACGTCATTGCCTTCGGCGAAATCGGTCTGGCCGGGGAACTTCGCGCCGTCAGCCACGCGGAGGCACGCATCCGCGAGGCGGCGCGGCTGGGATTTGCCCGCTGCATCATGCCCTATCACAATCTCGCTTCCCTGAGCGGTTCGCCGCGTGATTACGGCATCGCGCTCTATGGCGTGCGCACGGTTCGGCAGGCAGTAGAGGCGCTGGGGCAGCCTTCCCAAAAGATGAACAGCAATTGAATTTCCGACTTATTTAGGAACTATGCAGAAATAATTAATACATTTCACTTGCTGAAACACGCAAGTAAACTGTGTTTTTAAGCAGAAAATGACTGATTAAATTCTGCATAGTTCCTTAACAAAAAATTTAGGCGCGTTGTAAAATGAACGTGCAAAAATAGAGAAAGAAAATAGCCCATAGCGAAGATCAATGGTATAATTAGTGTGCGAAAAAAAACATACCGAAAGGATCACGCTATGGACCGCACTAATTGTACCACAGAAAGAAGA